>NZ_JAGRQM010000001.1:0-559281 GCF_018132775.1 Gordonia sp. SCSIO 19800
CTTTCCGTTCGACTTGCATGTGTTAAGCACGCCGCCAGCGTTCGTCCTGAGCCAGGATCAAACTCTCCATGAAAAAACCGTGAAACAAAACCAACCCCACAAGGGCCGGCGTTTCAACACAATCAGGAAAGCACAACCTGACCAAAATAAACCTAGCAAAATGTGACACCCAGGACGGGGCCCGAACGCCACACAAAAAACAAACATCTACATCCACAAAGATGCACGATGCCACATTGGCATCAGACAATTCATCATCACACTATCGAGTTCTCAAAGAACACACACCCACCAGCTACCCACCCCACATCAGGGCTCTCACCAGCAGACTTCGCATTCAACCTTGCCAGCCACCCCGTCTCCGGGGCAACTCTTCCAGCCTACCAGACCCCACCCGCAGCCCGCAACCCCGAAGAATTCCGAACCACTGAAAGACCCAGCAACCCCAAACACTCTACCCGAGCCACAACGACTCAAGCCAAAACACTCAGGGGCGGCCAGCCAAGAAACCCGGTCTCCACTCCCCACCTCAGACCCTTCCAGGCCCTTCCGGGGCGGCGCCGTGGCTCGCTGACTTGAAGAAAGTTACGCAAGCGGATCGCTGGGGTCAAATCGCCTGCTCGCCGCCCGCCAGTACAGCCATCGTCGCAGGTCATCGCTTTCCCATCGGAGTCGAATCCCGCTGCTGCGCGCGGATTTCGGTGAATCACATCGATGTGACGTGCGTCGCAGACCGTCCTTTCGGACAGGTCATCACCCCCGGTCGGTCAGTTATGCGCAGGTCAGAGGGTTCATACGGTCGAAACATGACCGCGACCGAACTGGCCACGACCCCGACGACCGCGCCCATCGGCGCATCGCCGGTACCCGGACTCCCACCGCGGGTTGTCTCGTCCGCGCTTGTCCCCGAGGGGTTCACGCGTTGCGGTCTCCTCTCCTGGCGCCGACAGGCGGGCGTCCTGCACATCGCCCATCCCTTCGACGAGCACAGCATCTCCGACGCCGTGGTCGTCGACGGACTCGTCGCTCTCGTCGAGGCCGGCGTGTTGGCCGGGCAGTCGCAGTTCGAATCCGCCGCGATGGGGATCATCCGCACCTCGGCGAGTAGGTCCACCGACGCGTGGGCGGCTTTCTACGACAACTCGCTTCGCGAACTACGCACGGGCGCATCGGCATTCGCGCCCGTCCACAAACGCGCGCGGAGACTCGTCTCGGGCGGGGCCGTCCTCGAGGTGGGATCGTGCTTCGGCTTCTTCGCTCTCGCCTGCGCCCTGGACGGTCTCCAGGTCGCGGCCTGCGACATCTCGCCCGGAGCGGTGTCGTTGCTCTCCGACGCCGCTCACCGACTCCGACTGCCCGTCGTCGCAACCGTCGGGAACGCGATCGCTCTCCCCTACGCCGACGACTCGGCCGACACCGTCACGCTCATCCATCTCCTCGAACACCTCGATCCCGCGGGGGCGCACGCCGCGATCGGCGAGGCCCTCCGGGTCGCCCGGCAGCGCGTGGTCATCGGCGTGCCGTTCGAAGACGAGCCGAGCCCGCACTTCGGCCACCTCGTCCGGCTCACCGAGAACGACCTGTGCGGCTGGGCTCGAGCCGTCCCGCATGCCGGCGCCGAGGTCCTCGTCGATCACGGCGGATGGCTCGTCCTCACCCCCGGGTCCTGATTCCTCGAGTCCGGCCGCGGTACCGAGCGACCGCGTCATATCAGCCCGCGTTTGCTGGCGATGTACACCGCGTCGGTCCGCTTGGACACCCCGAGCTTGCGAATGATGTTGCGAATGTGGAACTTCACGGTTGACTCCGAGATGTAGAGCGTCTCGCCGATCCGCTTGTTCGACAGCCCGTCGGCGAGGAGCCGCAAGACCTCGCGCTCCCGGTCGCTGAGTGCCTCGGACTTCTCGTTCTCGCCGGACACCGCGCGGAGGACGACGGCCGCGCTGCGCGGGTCGAAGGCGCTGCCGCCGCCGGACACCGCCTGGATCGCGCGCACGAGTTCGGTCGTGTCGACATCCTTGACCACGTACCCCCGGGCTCCCGCCCGCACGGCGCGCACGACCAGATCGTCGTCGAGGAACGTGGTCAGCACCAGCGCGGCGACCTCCGGGTGGCGCTGCGCGATCTGCTCGATGAGCCGCAGCCCCTCGTACTCGGTGCCCGCCGACAGCTTGAGGTCGACCACGACGACATCGGGGTGTCGGGCGTTCACCTCGGCCAGCGCGGCGTCGGCCGATCCCGCCTCGCCGACCACGTCCACGACGTCCTCGCGCTCCAGCAGCGACCGCATCCCCTGGCGCAGGAGGGCGTGGTCGTCGACGAGAAGGGTCCGGATGGGGCGCCTGATGTCGTTGTCACTCAACCGAACTCCTTCGTTCTGAGCGGGTCGTCGGGCGTCGCGGTGCCGGCCGTGCCGATCGGCAGCACCACCGCGACGCGGATACCGCCGATGCGCGACCGGCGGATCCGCAGTTCGCCTCCGAGCTCGGCGGCGCGCGAGGACATGTTGGCCAGGCCGCGGTGCCGTCCGGCCGTGAGATCGCCGAGCGACGCAGTGCGCATCACCCGGCGCAGATGTTCGGGATCACCGACGCCGTCGTCGTCGACCGACAGTGCGACGGTGTCCATGGCGTAGGTGAGGGTCACCGTGACCTGGTGGGCACGCGAGTGTACGGCGGTGTTGAAGAGGGCCTCGCCGGCGATCCGCAGCAGGGCGTGCTGGACCTCATCGGCAAGATCGCGCTCCCGGCCGCGCATGTGGACCGCCGTGCGCAGGTCCGGCGGCATGTGCAACGAGCACAGCTCGGTCAGGACGTCGCGCACACTCGGCGACGGCGCGTTCGTGGCGTTGTTGAGCGCGTAGATGAACGACCGCAACTGCTCCACGGCCTCCTTGGTCAGCCGGCCCGCCATCTCCAGGCGATCGAGTGCGGGACCTTCGACGATGCCGCGACACAGTTCGATCTGCACCCCCGCCGACAGCACCGACTGGGTGACCGAGTCGTGGAGCTCGCGGGCGATCCGTCCGCGCTCCTCGTTGAGCACGGTCGCCCGCATCGCCGCCGACAGTTCGCGCTGGGTACGTTCCAGTTCGGTGTTGCGCTCGGCGAGTTCCATTGCGTGGCGGTCGGTCTCGGAGAACAGCTCGGCGTTGAGCAGTGCGACGATCGCCTGGCTGGCCAGGATGCGCAGCACGACGAGATCGGTGGGATCGACCATGCGACCGACCGGTGTCCAGGCCGACAGTCCCCCGACGACGTTGCCGTCGAGTTCGACGGGGACGTGGACGTGGTCCTCCTGGAGGATCGCGCCGTGCAGGACGGTCTCGTGTCCGCGGAGGATGTCGTTGAGCCGGTTGAGCACCTCGTCGGGCAGGTCGTCGGGTGTGGCGGCCCGCTCGGACCCTTCGAAGGCGTAGAGCCGACCACCGCTCGCGCTGATCAGGTGGCGCGGGGCCGACTGCTCGAGTCGGCCGTCCGCGAGCGCGAAGACGACCCAGTCCGCGCCCAGATGGTCCCGTGCCGCCTCGACGACCGCGATGACCAGGGCCTCGGGCCCCTCAGCCGTACGGACGAGCGCGCGCGAAATCCGTTCCAGCGCATCGACGACGCGACTCAGTCGCGCCTCGACACCGCGCAGCGCCGCGTAATGGCTGCCCTTGACGCTGCGGAGTCCGACCAGGCTCTCGAGGTCGGCCTGTTCGGGGAGAGCGCTTCGCTCGGGCGACGGACCGGTCATCACAGCGCTTCGGCGTAGAGGTCCCGGATGCCTGCGGCCTGCGGACGCCGCGGGTTGGTGGTCATGCACGAATCGGCCAGCGCGTGGGCGGTGAGGCGGTCGAGGTCGGCGCTGCGCACGCCCAGCGGTTCGAGCGACGCCGGCATGCCGACCCGGGCGCCGAGCGCGGCGATCGCATCGGCCAGTCGGTCGGCGACGGTCCGGGCGTCACCGGATGTCTCGACCCCGATGGCGTCGGCCAGGTCGACGAAGCCGTCGGCACACACATGGGCGTTGTAGCGGATCACGTGCGGCAGCAGGACGGCGTTGATCGCGCCGTGCGGGGCGTCGCAGTGCCCGCCGACCGGGTGACTCATCGCGTGCGTGGCGCCGAGTATCGCGTTGGTGAACGCCATCCCCGCCCGTAGCGCCGCGAGCGACATCTCCTCGGCCGCCACCCGGTCACGCGGATCGTCGACGAGCCGTTCGAGATGCGTCCACACACCGCGAATCGATTCCAGCGCAAGCGAATCCGTGAGCCGCCCGTGCGCGAGCGAGACATAGGCCTCGACGCAGTGGGTCAGCACGTCCATGCCGACCTGCGCGGTGACCTCGGCGGGCGCGGTCATCAGCAGGGTCGGGTCGCTCACCGTCACATCCGGCACCAGCGACCGCCCGATGATGGTCACCTTGGTGCGCCGCTCGGCGTCGTTGATGATGCAGAACTGGGAGACGTCCGCGCCGCTACCTGCCGTCGTCGGCACCGCGATGAGCGGTGGGAGCGGTCGCCGCGCGCGGTCGATCCCCTCGTACTCGAGGATGTGGCCGCCGTTTGCAGCCAGCACGGCGACCCCTTTCGCGGCGTCGATCACCGAGCCGCCACCCAGTGCGACGAGTCCGTCGGCGTCGTGCGCCTTGTAGGCGAGGAACGCGGCCGCGACCTCGCCTGACCGCGGGTTCGGCGACACATCCAGGTACGACGCCGCGTCGAGTCCACCGGCGCGCAGCCCGGCGATCAGCTGGGCGTACCAGGGCGTGCGCTCGAGACAACGGTCGCTGACGACGAACGGTCTGCGCATCCCGAGTCCCGCCGTCGCCACCGGCACCTCTCCGAAGGCTCCCGGTCCGAGGACGATCTCCGGGGTGTGGAACTTGGCGACCTGGCCCGAGGTCCGGCGGCGCGCGTCACCCAGCATCCGACCTGCCTCCGATCCATCCGTCCCGACCACTCCGCTCGACCACACCGGCCGGTCGTCTCACCGGTACCCCGACGCTACCCACCTCATCGGAGCGCCGCACCCAACTCGTCGCAGCGCGCGAGCATCTCGGCACCGTCGCGCACGCTGACGACGCCGCTGCAGTGGTCGGCGTAGTCGGCCATCGCGCACCCGGACTGCTGCCAGTAGCGTTCGGGTTCCGGTGTGATCCAGGCGATCCGATGCGATCGCCGGCCCACCTCGGCGACGAGGTCGACGCGCGGGTCGAGTCCGTTGCTGCGCGCGTCCCCGACGACCAGTACCGAGGTCCGTCTGCTGATCAGGTCTCCGAACTCGCCCAGCAGTTCGCCGAACATGCGCCCGTAATCGCTCGTCGCGGCGAGATCGAGACCGTCGGCGGCCAGCACCGCTGCGAGGGCCGAGTCGGCGGCCGCGGTCCGCAATGCGGTCGTGACGCGCACCGGCCTATCCACGAACGCGATGACCTCGCAACGGTCACCGAAGCGGTGCAGTGTCTGTGCCAGACGCAGGATGAACCCCGTGACCGGCCGGACCGAGAGCGAGACGTCCACGAGGACGAGCATCCGGACCGGACCGGGGCGCCGGCGGCGTCGCCACAGTTCGGCGGGCACACCGTCGGTCGCGGCCGCCGCTCGCATCGTTGCCCTGATGTCCAGCGCACCACGGTCGACCGGACGGACCACCCGTCGCGGCGCGCCGCGCATGCGCTGGATCAGCCGGTGGCACGCGCGATCGATCTCCGCCTGGTCGACGTACCCCTCGGCCCGCCGGTCCGCGCCGGACACTGCCTCGACGACTCCGTCGGCGTCCAGTCGGGCGACCAGTGCGTCGACGAAAGCACCCAGTGCGCGTTCGAGTTCGGCTCTCCGCGCATCGCCGAGGTCGTCGTTGCCGTCGGTGCCGTATGCCTTGCGCGGATCGTAGGCGTCGAGTGCGGCGAGGATGGCGTGGGCGCCGGTCAGCCCGAGCGGCCGACTCGAGACCCGGGCCGCCGATCCGGTCAGTTCGCCGACGGTCGACGAGTCGGCGGAGTCGACCTCGACCGTGTAGGTCACTCCCCCACCGGTCGTGCCGCCGTCCGGGTCGACGCCGAGCTGCTCGGCGCCGGCCGAGACGCTGAAGTCGTTCTCCTCCCGGTGAGCGCTCTCGGCGTTCCGGTGCGCGGCGTCGGGATCGTCGGCCATCAGGTGGCCGATCTCGTCGGTGTGTTCGTCGGCGCCGATCTGGCGGGCAGCGCCCTCGAATTCCTCGTCCCAGACCACGTCATCGGGCAGATCGGCCGCGACGCCGCGGGCCCGGGGAAGGTCGTCCTCGTCGGCGCTATCGGGTTCGGCGCCGAGGAAGAAAAGCTCGAAGGCCCGCTCGAAACCCGCTGTCTCGTAGCCGTATTTGACGCACACGCTCTGTAGCGCCGCACGCAGGACCGCCGGCTCGGCACAGCCGACCATCGACAGGGTCCGCCGGATCTCGATGACCTCGGCGGGCGAGGCCGCGATCCCGGAGCTCCGCAGGACCCTTCCGAACGCGACCGCGAGCAGGTCGAGCGGGTCCGCCCGCCTCGCCTTCGCGACGGGTACCGGGGTGGCCGACGCCGCAGTCATCGGCGTCATCGTCCCGGTCGGACACCCGCACTGCGGGCGCGCCCCGCTCCGAAGGCGCGCGCGGTCACCGACCCTCCGGGCGTGGTCCCGTCCACGCCGACCGGCGAGCCTGCCGGCGGCGACCCTCCGTGTTCGGAAGACAGAGCGCGACGGGCGATCTCGCCGTCCGAACCGAACTTCACGAGCAACGCCAGCAGAGCGCTGCGATGCTCGGCGTCGATCGGCGTGCCCACCTGTCCGTCCCGTGCTCCGAGGTACGAGGCGGCCCGCGCGGCGTCTATGACCTCCGCGATGGACGGACTCTTGCGCAACGGGAGATCGCGAAGCCGCCGGGCGAGGTCGACGACCTCGCCGATGATCGTCTCCTCGACGTCGGGGGCGCGGACCGCGACGATGTCCCGCTCGGTCTGCGGATCCGGGTAGTCGACCTGGAAGTGCAGGCAGCGACGTTTGAGCGCGGGCGAGAGTTCGCGGGTGTCGTTGGAGGTCAGGATGACCCACGGCGACGACCGTGCCGTGAACGTCCCGAGTTCGGGGACCGTCACCTGGCGCTCGGCGAGGACCTCGAGCATCACCGCTTCCATCGCCTCGTCGGTGCGGTCGATCTCGTCGACGAGCAGGACCGTCGGCGAGGGCGACGTGATGGCCGCCATCAGTGGCCGGGCCACCAGGAAGTCTTCGGTGTAGACGCCGACCTCGGCGCGCGCCAGCGCCGAACTCGCGGCCGAGAGGGTCGTCTCGGCGGCGAGTTCCGCACTGATGCGATCGCGCAGCATCTGCACATGGAGAAGCTGTCGTGCGTAATCCCATTCGTAGAGGGCACGCGACTCGTCGAGACCCTCGTAGCACTGCAGCCGTACCAGCTCGCGCCCCGAAGCCGCCGCCAACGCCTTCGCCAGCTCCGTCTTGCCGACCCCGGCCGGCCCCTCCAGCAGGAGGGGCCGGTCGAGGAGCGTCGCGAGATGGACGACGACCGCGAGTTCCGGACCGATCAGGTAGCCCTGCTCACCCAACGCGTCGGTCAGCTCCTCCACGGACGGGAAGGAACGGCTGTCCGGGGTGATGTCCCGGGTGATGTCCTCGGCGGTTTCCCGAGGTGCGCACACGTGCGTCATCGGATGTCGGACTCCTTGTCGGCCTGCGGTTCTCGGAACAGTCGGGATCTCGGATCAGGCGGGCGAGCGGGCGGATCAGTAGCTGCCCGTGAATGCGTGCGCCACCATCGGAATCAGCGATTCGACGGTGCTCTCACGCGGGTTGCCCGGCGTGCACCAGTCGTCCATCATGTGCTCGGCGATGGCGCGGATCTGCTTGTCGGAGGTATCCATGGTCTCGCCACGACCCTCGTACTTGCCGGTGTTCATCCGGTTCTTGTCGTAACTGCTCGTCGACAGCTGACCGAAGTTGTCCGGGATACCAAGGTCTTTGCCCAGCCGGATGGCCTCCTCGACGGCGGCGTCGGCGGCCTGGACCGTCGTCATCTTCGATGTGTCGACACCGAGCAGCGCGGCGATCTCGGCGTAACGCTCGTAGCGAGACGGCAGGTTGTACTCCCAGACGCGGGGAAGGGCGATGGCGTTGTTCAGCCCGTGATGGCTGTCATAGAACGCGCTCACCGCATGCGACAGCGAGTGCACGAGACCGAGGCCGCCGGAGTTGAACGCCTGCGCGGAGATGTACTGCGCGTACATCATCCCGGTGCGGGCCGCCAGGTTTCGCGGGTCGTACACGGCGGTGCGCAGATGGTCGCGGATCAGCTCGATCGAGTACTTGGCATTGCCCAGCGAGGGTGCGAAGTCCAGACGCGACACGTAGGGCTCGCTCGCGTGCGCGAGCACGTCGAAACCGCAGAAGGCGGTGAAGTGCTCGGGGCACGTGTAGTAGAGCAGCGGGTCGTCCATCGCCAGGTCGACGAGGCAGGTGTCGTCGAAGGCCACCCATTTGTGCGGCTTGTTCATGTCCGAGGTATCGGTGATGACGTAGGCCCAGGAGGTCTCCGAGCCGGTGCCGGCCGTCGTCGAGACCGCGATGTGCTTCGGATTCTCCTTGTTGGTGGCCTTGGAGAAGCCCTCGAACTCGTTGATGTTGCGGCCGTCGTGGGCGATGACCATACGTGCACCCTTGGCGGCGTCGTGGCTGGAGCCGCCACCGACCGAGATGATGCCGTCGCACTTCTCCGACTGGTAGAGGGCCGCGGCGTCCATGCAGTTGTAGTCCTTGGGGTTGGACTCCACCTGGTCGTAGAGCACCACGTCGACGCCCTGGTACTCGATCTTGCCGATCAGCTCCTCGATGATCCCGGAGCCGCGTAGACCCGTCGTCATCAGGAGCGCACGGGTCATGCCCAGGTCCTTGGCCTCGACACCGAGCATGTCGTGCGCGCCGACACCCAGCTTCGCCTTCGGGAACGGGTGGAACTCCTTGATCGGGAAGTCCCAGATCTGGTTCAGCTCAATGGCCATGGTGGTGAACTCCTTGTGACGGTTGGTCTGTCACAACGAGAATGTCGTCCAGATCACAACCGGGACAAGGGGTCCTGCCCGTCCTCGACCACAGTGCACCCGGCCGGACGGGCCGGTACCTGTCCGATCGGACAGGGTTCAGTCGCGCACGCGCTCGATCTCACCGCCGAGACTGCGCAGGATCTCCACGAAGTGCGGGTACCCGCGGTCGATGTGCTCGACGTCGTGTACTTCGGTCACGCCGTCGGCGACGAGCCCGGCCAGCACGAGGCCGGCGCCCGCCCGGATGTCCGAACACCAGACCGGCGCACTTGACAGGCGGTCGATCCCGCGGATGACGGCGTGGTGGCCGTCGGTCCGCGCATCCGCACCGAGACGGACCATCTCCTCGACGAAGCGGAACCGGGCCTCGAAGACGTTCTCCGTGATCACCGACATGCCGTCGGAGATGGCGGCGAGGCCGATCGCCATCGGCTGCAGATCGGTGGGGAATCCGGGAAACGGCAGCGTCGAGACGTTGACGGCGGTGGGCCGGCGGTCGTGCCGGACCCGGAAGCCGTCGTCGAAGGTGTCGACCACCGCGCCGGTGTCGCCCAGTTTGTTCAGAACCAGCTGCAGGTGCTCGGGTTTCACGCCGCGCACGGTCACGTCACCGCGCGTCATGGCGGCCGCAATCCCCCAGGTGGCACCGACGATGCGGTCTCCGACCACCCGGTGTGTCGTCGGATGCAGCCGGTCCACACCGACGACGGTCAGCGTCGAGGTGCCGGCGCCGTCGATCTGTGCGCCCATCTGCTGCAGCATCACGCACAGGTCGACGATCTCCGGCTCGCGGGCGGCGTTGTCGATGGTGGTCTGTCCCTCGGCGAGCACGGCGGCCATGAGGATGTTCTCGGTCGCCCCCACCGACGGGAACTCCAGCGCGATCGGTGCGCCGACCAACGTGTCGGCCTCGGCCACCACGCAGCCGTGCTCGATCGAGCTGGTGGCGCCGAGGGCACGCAGACCCGCCTGGTGCATGTCGAGCGGCCGCGACCCGATCGCGTCTCCGCCGGGCAGCGCCACGACGGCTCGGTGACAACGCGCCATCAGCGGGCCGAGGACACAGACCGAGGCGCGGAACTGCCGGACCGCCGCGAAGTCGGCGTGGAACTTCGGCTCCGCCGGCGCCGTGATGGTGACCGTCTCGCCGTCCATGTCGACGACCGCACCGAGACCGCGGAGAACGTCCGCCATCAGCGGGACATCGGCGATCTCGGGTGCGTTGGTCAGCACGGTCGTCCCCTCGGCGAGGAGGGCCGCGGCCATGAGTTTCAGGACGCTGTTCTTCGCGCCCCCCACTGCCACCTCGCCGGACAGACGCGCTCCCCCGGACACCAGAAACCGATCGCTCACGACTGCCACCTTAACCGTCCGGGGTCACCGGCCCACCGGCCAGTACGTCCTCCGACCGTGCGTCCGATCCCGTGGGTCGGCGCAGTACATTCGACGCATGGCGGTACACCTGACGAGGATCTACACCCGAACGGGCGACGACGGCTCCACCGGGCTGAGCGACTTCTCCCGGGTGCCCAAAACCGATCCGCGTGTCGTCGCCTACGCCGACTGTGACGAGGCGAACGCCGTCATCGGTCTCGCCCTGGCACTCGGGGGTGACGTCCCCGACGACCTCCGGGAAGTGCTCACGACCGTCCAGAACGACCTCTTCGACGCCGGCGCCGACCTCTCCACGCCGGTCGTCGACGACCCCGAGTACCCACCGCTGCGCATCGCGCAGGATTACATCGATGCCCTCGAGCGCTGGTGCGACTCCTTCGGTGCCGATCTGCCCGCACTGGACTCGTTCATCCTGCCGGGCGGCACACCGCTGGCTGCCCTGCTGCATCAGGCACGTACGGTGACCAGACGGGCCGAGCGCTCGGCGTGGGCAGCGGTCGCCGCCCACCCCGACGACACCAGCGTGCTGCCCGCGAAATACCTGAACCGGTTGTCGGATCTGCTGTTCATCCTGTCGCGGGTGGCGAACCGCACTCGCCCCGCCGCGGGAGGCGGCCAGCAGGGCGCGAACTCGCCCGGCGACGTCAAGTGGGTTCCGGGCGGCAACCGGCAACGTCCCCCGGCGCGGCCGGAATCCTAGGCGCTGCGGCGCCGCTGCGATCTCGCGGACTGCCGGGATTCGAGCCAGGACTGGAACGCGGTCACCGCACCCGGGCCCATCGCCAGTTCGTAGTCGTCCTCGGCGCGGCCGGCGGTCTGCACCTGGAGGATGAGCATGCCGTCGAGGATCTCCGTCTCGGTGCCCTCGGGGGCGCGACGACCGGAGATCTCCATGCCCTGTCGTGCGAACGTCACGTTCGGCCCCGGTTTCAGCGACGTGAGCCGGTAGTAGCGCAGAGAGTCGTCGCTGTAGTGCACGGTGCCGTGACGCCATCCCTGGTCGACGCCGGCCGGCACCGTGCGCAGCAGGACCGGAGTGCCCGCGCGACGGAGTTGCGCCAGACGCAGCGCCAGGAAGCCACACAACAGGAGCGCCACCGCCAGCAGCACACTGAGCATCACGACCGCCAGCGACATCACCTACTCCTTCGTGCAGTCACCGCGGATAGGCGAAGCGTCGAACCCGGTAGGGCTCCAGACGGCTTGGGCTGCATACACGCGGGACAGGGGGGCTGTGGAACAAGCATGCCAGAACGTGCACATGAGACGCCAAACGACCTCGGCCGGCCATCGGAGAATTCCGATGGCCGGCCGAGGTCGGTCGTTGACCCTAACCGCTCGCGCGGCTCGCTCTACCGGGAAAGGTGTTGTGCCGCAGTCAGACGCGCGTGAGCACGGTGGTACTCGGGCGAATCCGGCTCCGCCTCGTCGAGCGCGGTCTTCTCCGCGTTGACGTCGACGTCGTCGGCCCAGTCGGCCGACTCCGCCAGCACCGTGACGGCCTCGCCGGTGACGGAGAGGAACCCGCCCTCGACCGCTGCCGCACGACGGTTGCCGTTCTCCTCGACGATGACCACGAAGCCACCCGGGACCAGCTGGCCCAGGAGCGGCTCGTGGTTGGCCAGGACACCCAGCTCACCGACGGTGGTCTGCGCGATCACGAACGTGGCCTCTCCCGAGTACAGGCTCGAATCCGCGGAGACAACCTCGACGTGGAAGGACTTCTCAGCCATGGCGAACCGCTACTTTCCGCTGATCTTGGCGGCGGCGGCCTCCACGTCGTCGAGTCCACCGCAGCTGTTGAACGCCTGCTCGGGCAGGTGGTCGAACTCGCCCTTGGCGACACGGTCGAAGGCCTCGATGGTGTCGGCGAGCGGGACGACCGAGCCCTTCTGGCCGGTGAACTTCTCGGCGACGAGGAAGTTCTGGCCGAGGAACTTCTGGATACGGCGCGCACGCTGCACCGTGACCTTGTCCTCTTCGGAGAGCTCGTCCATACCGAGGATGGCGATGATGTCCTGCAGTTCCTTGTACTTCTGCAGGATGCGCTTGACCTCGTTGGCGACGCGGAAGTGCTCGTCGCCGACGATCGACGCCTCGAGGATGCGCGAGGTCGAGGTCAGCGGGTCCACGGCGGGGTAGATACCCAGCTGCGAGATCGGACGCGAGAGCTCGGTGGTCGCGTCGAGGTGCGCGAAGGTCGTGGCCGGTGCCGGGTCGGTGTAGTCGTCGGCGGGGACGTAGATCGCCTGCAGCGAGGTGATCGAACGACCCTTGGTCGAGGTGATGCGCTCCTGGAGCTCACCCATCTCGTCGGCCAGGGTCGGCTGGTAACCCACCGCGGACGGCATACGGCCGAGGAGGGTCGAGACCTCCGAGCCCGCCTGCGTGAAGCGGAAGATGTTGTCGATGAAGAGCAGCACGTCCTGGTGCTTCACATCGCGGAAGTACTCCGCCATGGTCAGCGCCGACAGCGCCACGCGCATACGCGTGCCCGGCGGCTCGTCCATCTGACCGAACACCAACGCGGTGTCCTGGAGAACGCCCATCTCCTCCATCTCGAGGTGGAGGTCGGTGCCCTCACGGGTGCGCTCACCGACGCCGGCGAACACCGAGGTGCCGGAGAACTCACGCGCGATACGCGTGATCATCTCCTGGATGAGGACGGTCTTGCCGACGCCCGCACCACCGAACAGACCGATCTTGCCGCCCTTGACGTACGGGGTCAGCAGGTCGATGACCTTGATGCCGGTCTCGAGGATCTCGGTCTTGCCCTCGAGTTCGTCGAAGGCCGGCGGCTTGCGGTGGATGCTCCACTGCTCGCCGTCGCGACCCAGGCCCGGGCTGTCGAGGCAGTCACCGAGGGCGTTGAACACGTGGCCCTTGACGACGTCGCCGACCGGCACGACGATCGACTTGCCGGTGTCGGACACGGCCGCGCCGCGGACCAGGCCGTCGGTCGGCTGCATCGAGATCGTGCGCACCAGGTTGTCACCGAGGTGCTGCGCGACCTCGAGGGTCAGGGTCTTGGCGACCGAGGAGAGAGCGACCTCGGCGTGCAGGGCGTTGAACAGTTCAGGAATCGAGCCCCGCGGGAACTCGACGTCGACCACGGGGCCGATGATGCGGACGACCCGCCCGTCGGCGGAACCCGCCGACTGCGCGGAGGGGGTTTCTACTGCTGCGGTCATGGTGCTTGGGTCACTTCCTCTTTATCGAAGTATGGGTTCTCGTCGATCCGGACTCGGCTGGCGCGCACGCTAATTCGCCAGTGCGCTCGAGCCGCCGACGATCTCGCTGATTTCCTGGGTGATCTGGGCCTGGCGGAGCTGGTTGGCCTCGCGCGACAACGACTTGGACAGTTCTTCGGCGTTGTCCGTCGCGGCCTTCATCGCGGTGCGGCGCGCGGCCGACTCCGATGCCGACGAATCCAGCAGCGCCGCGTAGACCCGCGTCGCCACGTACTTCGGCAGCAGCGCGTCGAGCAGGGCGTCGGCCCCGGGTTCGAAGGTGTAGTTGCGCGACGGCGTGTCGTCGGACGAATCCTCGTCGTGCGACACGACCAGCGGGGCGATCCGCCGGACCTCGGGCACCTGCGCCAGCATCGACTGGAACCGCGTGTAGACCAGGTGCAGCTCGTCGACACCCTCGAGGGTGCCGTCTCCTTCTGGGCGCTCGACCTCGGTGCCCGATCCTGCCTGGAAGAGGTCCACCAGGAAGCTGGTCGCCGTCGCCGCGTCCGAGTACTGCGGTGACTCCGAGAAGCCCGTCCACGAGTCCGAGATCTCCAGACCCCGGAAGCTGAAGAACCCGACACCCTTGCGACCCATGACGAACAGGACCGCTTCCTTGCCTTCGTCGCGCAGGAGCGCGATGAGTTCGCGGGTCGCCTTGAGCACGTTCGCGTTGTAACCACCGCACATACCGCGGTCGCTGGTCACGACCAGGATCGCCGCGCGCTTCGGGTTCTCCCGCTCGTTGAGCAGCGGGTTGTCCAGCGATCCCGAGTTGCTCGCCAGCTCCGAGAGCACGGCGGTCATCTCCTGCGAGTACGGCTTGGCCGCCGCCACCCGTCCCTGTGCCTTGGTGATACGCGAGGTCGCGATCAGTTCCTGAGCCTTGGTGATCTTCTTGGTCGACTGGACCGACCGGATGCGTGAGCGCAGCTCACGAATGCTGGCCATGAGCCCTCACCCCTTCCTTTTCGCGATGTCCGTTGACGTCTGAGATCACTTGCGGATCTTGATCTCTTCGTTCTCGACGTTGTCGGCATCCATCGCCTCGGCCTCGGCCTCGTTGACGACGCGACGGCCGTCGTGGGTGAGGTAGCCGTTCTTGAACTTGTTGGTCTCGGCGATCAGGGCCTCGGCCTGGTCGTCGCTGAGCACCTTGCCGCCGGCGATCGAGTCGTAGACACCGGTCGCGTTGTGGTGCAGGTGGCTCAGCAGCTGGGTCTCGAAGTTGCGCACGTCGTCGACCGGGACCGAGTCGTAGTGGCCCTCACCGCAGAGATAGATCGAGACGATCTGATCCTCGACCGAGAAGGGGCTGTACTGGTCCTGCTTCAGCATCTCGACCCAGCGGGCACCGCGCTCGAGCTGTGCCTTCGAGGCGTCGTCGAGGTCGGAGGCGAAGGCCGAGAAGGCCTCCAGCTCACGGAACTGGGCCAGCTCCAGACGCAGCGATCCCGAGACCTTCTTGAGGCCCTTGGTCTGGGCGGCGCCACCGACGCGCGACACCGAGGTACCGACGTTGATGGCCGGTCGAACACCCTTGTTGAAGAGGTCCGACTCCAGGAAGACCTGGCCGTCGGTGATCGAGATGACGTTGGTCGGGATGAACGCCGAGACGTCGTTGGCCTTGGTCTCGATGATCGGCAGACCGGTCATCGAGCCACCGCCGAGCTCGTCGGACAGCTTCGCACAACGCTCCAGCAGACGGGAGTGCAAGTAGAAGACGTCACCGGGGTATGCCTCGCGGCCCGGCGGACGACGCAGCAGCAGCGAGATGGCGCGGTAGGCCTCGGCCTGCTTGGTCAGGTCGTCGAACACGATGAGGACGTGCTTGCCCTGGTACATCCAGTGCTGGCCGATGGCCGAGCCGGTGTACGGGGCCAGCCACTTGAAGCCGGCCGAGTCCGAGGCGGGAGCCGCGACGATGGTGGTGTACTCCATCGCGCCCGCCTCTTCGAGGGCGGACTTGACGCCGGCGATGGTCGAACCCTTCTGACCGATCGCGACGTAGATGCAGCGAACCTGCTTGGTGGGGTCGCCGGTCTCCCAGTTGGCCTTCTGGTTCAGGATGGCGTCGATGCAGACCGCGGTCTTGCCGGTCTTGCGGTCGCCGATGACGAGCTGACGCTGTCCGCGGCCGATGGCGGTCATGGCGTCGATGGCCTTGATGCCGGTGGCGAGGGACTCCTCGACCGGCTGGCGCTCGAGCACGGTGGCGGCCTGCAACTCGAGGACGCGCTGCTCGTCGGCTTCGATGTCGCCCTGGCCGTCGATCGGGGCACCCAGCGGGTTGATGACGCGTCCCAGGAACGCATCACCGACGGGGACGGAGAGCACGTCGCCGGTGCGGCTGACCTGCTGGCCTTCTTCCAGGGACTCGTAGTCACCCAGGATCACGGCGCCGATCTCGTCCTCGTCGAGGTTCAGTGCGACGCCGAGGACGCCGCCGGGGAACTCGAGGAGCTCGTTGGCCATTGCGCTCGGAAGGCCGCTGACGTGGGCGATGCCGTCCGAGGTATCGGTGATGATGCCGACCTCGTCACGCGACGCTTCGGCTTCGAACGACGAGACGTACTGCTCGATCGCTCCCTTGATCTCGTCTGGTGAGATCGTCAACTCCGCCATGGGTTCTCGTCTTTCCTTGATGTGGCTCGGAGTCTCGAAGGCTCTGAGCTCTGGGCTTCGTGGGTTCGGGTGTGTCGGGGTGGTCGTCAGCGCGGCAGCGTCTCGGCGGCCTTGGCCAGCCGTGTCGCGACATCGGCGTCGATGACCTCGTCGCCGACACTGATCCGGAGACCGCCGAGCAGTTCCGGGGCGATCTCGGTCTGCACCGAGATGGTCCGACCGTAGATTCCGCCGAGCACGCCCGACAGTCGATCGATCTGGGCATCGGACAGCGGTGAGGCGGACACCACGTGGGCGACCGACTCGCCGCGACGGGCGGCGGCCAGCTCGGCGAGCTGATCGACCGCGACGTCGGCGGCCTGGCCGTGCAGCAGGCGCACGGTCGAGGACAGCAGCGTCCAGGTGTGGGTGCCGACCTTGTCGCCGACCAGCTTCTTCAGCAGGTCGACGCGCTTGTCGGCGTCCTTGCCGTGGTCGGACAGCAGCGAGGACAGCTGCGGGTTGGCCTCGAGGACTCGGCTCACCCGGAAGAGCTCGTCCTCGACCTGCTCGATGACCCCGTCGCGTTCGGCGGCGGTGAGGACGATCAGGGAGTTCTGACGACGCAGACCGACGACGAAGTCGCTCGACGACGACCACCGCTGACTCGACGCGGTCGCGAGCACCTCGACGACGACCGGGGCGAGCTTGCCGTCGAACAGACGGTGCACCATGGCCTTCTTGCCCTCGGGGTTCTCGTCGTCCTCGACCAGGCGCTTGCGCAGGACCGGGTTCTCGCCGAGGAAGTTGATGGCCGCGGTGAGGTCACCCGAGGCGTCGGCAAGTGCCGAACCGTCGAGATCGATTGCCGCCGAATCGAAGTGCTCCGACACGGCGAGAGCGGCGTCGCGGCTGGCGGCACGCATCGCGTGCAGACCGACGAGCGAGGCGCTCGAGGGAACCGCGTTCGCCGAACCCGACGACATCTCCTGGAGTTCGTCGATGACCCGGTCGACGCTCGCCGCCTGGGCCGAGTCGTCGGCGAGATGGTTGCGCACCAGTTCGCCGGCCTTGTCGACCGCGGTGAGTCCGAGATCGGTGCGCAGCTGACGAACGAGGTTGGCGCGCACCAGGGCGACCTGGTTGCGGCCGTGCTCGGAGATGCGCTTGACCTCGTGGTCGGCCTGTGCGCGGATGTCGGAGGTGATCGCCTCGGCGTCGGCCGCGGCGTCCTTCTGCATCTGTTCCGCCTCGGCCTTGGCCTCGGCGACCGCCTTCTCGCGGGCCTGCGTGCCGTCGGCGACGCGCTTGGCAGCGGCCTCGCTCTCGGCGAGCTGCTGACGCACGGTCTCCTGTCGATCCCGCATCATCTTCGCCACCGGCGGCCGGACGTACTTCCACAGGAGGAAGAGGATGACCGCGAAGCCGAAGAGCTGAGCGATGAAGATCGCGGGGTCGAACGCAGCACCGATGTCGTGCAGCCAGGTGCCGATGGGGCCCTGGTCGGATTCGGTCTCAGTGTTGGCAGCCATGATCAGTTCACCGCTCCGCTCGTCGATCGGGTATCGGAAAGAGTTGCCGAGTCGACACCGAGCACACGCGCCGCAAGCGTCTTGGCGAGTGCGTCCACATCAGCTGCAGCCGTCGAAGCGGCCTGCTCACCCTGCGTCGCCAGCTCGGAGCTGGTCGACTGCAGGGCGGCGTCGGCCTCGGCGGTCGCTCGCTGCTTCATCTCGTTCAGCTGTTCCCGCCCCTGGGCGCGAGCATCGTCGCGCTTGGCGGTGGCCTCACCGCGCGCTTCCTTGAGGAGCGAACGGAACTGGACGTCCGCATCCTCGAATTCGGCGGCGGCGGTCCGGTTGTCCTCCACGGTGCGGTGGATCATCGCGTCCCGCTCCTCGAGGACCTGCTGGATCGGCGGAACCACGAACTTGCGGATGACCAGCAGCAAAATCACGAAGATGAGCAGGACAACGAAGAACGTTCCATTCGGGAGCAGGAAGTTCTCTGCAGCAAGCGTCATTGTGGTGAGGTGTCGTTTCTACTCGGCGACAAAAGGGAGAGCGACGATCAGCCGGCGCTGATCGGGGTGGCGAACACGAAGAGCGCCATGAAGGCCAGGTTGATGAAGTAGGCCGCCTCGACCAGACCGACGGTGATGAAGAACGGGGTGAACAGGCGACCCTGTGCCTCGGGCTGGCGAGCGATACCGGCGATCAGCTGGCTACCGGCCAGACCGTTACCGATACCGGCACCGACGGCGCCACCGGCCATGATCAGGCCGCCACCGATGAGTGCGCCGAGGCCAATCATTGGATCCATTGTGATATTTCCCTTTCGTTGCTGACATCTGGTGTGTCAGGTCTGGAGTTGCGCCGACAGGTGCCGGAGCAGGTCGTCATGTTCGGTTGTGGGCGCGGCCGTGTCCGTCTCCGCGCGGTGCCCGGGTTCGGGCGGGTCAGTGATCCTCGGTCTCCATCGACTGCGAGAAGTAGAGGATCGTCAGCAGCGCGAAGATGAACGCCTGGATCAGACCGACGAAGAGCTCGAAGGACTTCCAGATCGCGTTGGGCGCCCACATGATGTACGGCGGGAAGAGTGCGATCAGGGCGACCATCATGCTGCCGGCGAAGACGTTGCCGAAGAGTCGCAGCGAGAGCGAGATCGGCTTGGTGAACTCCTCGATGACGTTGATCGGCGCGAGGAATGCGACGTGGCCCTTGATGATCCGCTTCGGGTGACCCAGCAGGCCGCGCTTCCGGAAGCCGGCGATCTGGTACCAGACGAAGACGAAGAGCGCGAGGGCGTAGGCGAAGTTCACGTCCGCGGCCGGCGGCTTGAGGATCTCGTGGTGACCGACCTGGACCGGCAGGATGGACAGCCAGTTGGAGATCAGGATGAAGGTGAAGAGCGAGACCGCGAGCGGGAGAACGTAGGGGGCGATCTTCATGCCGATGGCACTCTCGACCTGACCACGCATCTGGATGGTGATGGCCTCCCAGAACAGCTGCACACCCGACGGCACGCCGGTCGAGGTGACCTTCGACTTCAGGTAGAACGCCAGCGCGAGCATGATCGCCGCGGCCAGCGCCGTCGCGATGATGGTCTCCAGGTTGAAGGTCAGTCCGAACAGCTCGAATTTGGTGTAATGACCCACCTGGATGGCCGGTTCGCCATCCTCTGCGGCAAGGTTGAAGGCGGTCGTCATGGTTGGCTACGAAGTCCTTTCATCACCGGAATGACCGTGTTCAGCACCAAGACCACTTGGCCGATGGCGAGTCCGAACATCGCGCCCAACCCGTCGGGTTGGACCAGGAAAGCCGCCAGCAGCGCGAGCGCCGTGATGGCACCGAGTCGCATGGCGGAGTTGAGTGCAAGGGCGGTCTTGCGCGGGTTCTCGTCGGCGACCACGACGTCGACGGCACGTCGGACGAGGATCGCGTTGACGAAGATCCCGGCGACACCGAGAAGGAAGAACACCGCGAAGAGCGGATGTCCGACGGCGAGCGAGACGGCAGCCACCACCACGATGAACCCGCCCGCGATGAGCGCGGGGCGGCGCAGTCCGGTCGGCGCCTGGGGATAGACGGGGGCCGAATCAGGGGCAGATGCGGTCATGTCCCTCCTCAGCTCTCCTACTCCATACCGATGGCACGGATCACCCGCGTACGTGCAGCAACACATGGCCGCTGGGCGTCAGCTCGCGTTTCGTTGTGACCCTACCAACACCATTCTTGGTGTCTCACCGGGGGGTATTGCGTCGTGTGAGACAGAACCGGGGCTTTGTGTCCGGGCCTGCGCACATGTTGACTACTACGGGCGATAGTACACGAAAATTTACGGTTTCCTTACCTTAGGCCGAGGTACCGCCATCACGGTAACCACAGGGTCGCCGGACACCGGTCAGCGGTACGCCTTCGTCGACGTTCGCAGTTCGGCGAGGCGTCGATGCAGGCGCGGCGCCATCGTCACCAGCATCGCGACGACGAGGCCCGCACCGAAGGCCGGCGCGACGACCGACAGCGGGAACAGCGTGCTGGCCGCCGCCGAGAACGCGAGAACCCCGACCCACAGATAGATGATCAGCGCGACCCGGCGCTGCGAGTGCCCGAGTTCGAGCAGCCGGTGGTGCAGGTGCATCTTGTCCGGGGTGTAGAAACCGACGCCGGCCCGGGTCCGCCGGATCACCGCCAGCAGCATGTCGAGCATCGGGATGAAGACGACGGCGGCGACCAGGATCAGCGGGGACAGCAGCGTGAAGATATCGGCCGGTCCGTAGGCGTTCACGGCGATACGGCCCGAGGCGCTCGTGGAGGCCGCGGCGAGCAGCAGACCGATCAGCATTGCACCCGAGTCACCCATGAAGATCCGTGCGGGCGAGAAGTTGTGCGGCAGGAATCCGAGGCACGCGCCGGCCAGTGCCACCGAGATGAGGGCCGGGGGGTAGTAGCTGACGTCGCCGCCCTGGTCGCGCAGCAGACCGAGCGAGAACATGCAGATCGCCGCCGCGGCGATGAGTCCCAATCCCGCGGCCAGACCGTCGAGGCCGTCGACGAAGTTGATCGCGTTGATCGTCGCGACCGTGATCGCGACCGTGAGGAGACCGGCCTGCAGCGGGTCGAGCACCAGCGTGCCGATGTCGGCGAACGGGATGTAGAGCTGCAGCCAGCTGATGCCGAGCAGCACCAGGACGCCGGCGGCGGTGAGCTGACCGACGAATTTGGTCAGCGCGTCCAGGCCCCACCGGTCGTCGACGACGCCGACGAGGACGATCACCGTGCCGGCGGCGATCACCGCCGTCATGTCCGTGGTGTAGGCGAATCCGCGATTGAGCGCGGGGAGGTTCGCGGCGAGCGCGATGCCGGCGACCACTCCACCGAACATCCCGAGCCCGCCGAGGCGAGGTGTCGGGATCACGTGCACGTCGCGGACCCGCGGCACGGCGACCGCGCCGGCGCGGATCGCGAAGACGCGGACCGCCGAGGTCAGGAGGTAGGTCATGGCCGCGGCCGTGAGCCCCACGAGCAGGAGCTCGCGCAGGGGGACCCCCGTCCCTCCCCCGTCCGCGGCGGCGGCGAGCAACACCGGTGCGGCACCGGTCATCGCGCCACCACCGGTGTCAGACGGGCAAGGGTCTCTGACATTGCGACCACGCTACCCGTAGGCCAGCGCGGCGATCTCGCGACGGATCCGCTCGTGTGTCTCACGGTCGCGCGTCGACATCGCCGCGGCCATCGCGTCGGCGACGACCGGATGCATCGCGGCGGTCATGCCGCGCTCGGTGGCCACCGGCGTACCGATCCGGATCGCCGATCCCTCGGAGACGGGGCGGGTGTCGAACGGGAGGACCGCCTTGTCGACGACGATCCCGGCCGCGCCGAGCCGGTGCTGCGCCTCCATCCCGGAGATGCCGAAGCCGCTGACGTCGACGACCGCGAGGTGGATGTCGGTGCCGCCGGACACCACCCGGGCGCCCCGAGACGCCAGTTCCGCGGCGAGACCGCGGGCGTTGTCCACCGCACGACGGACGTAGCCGGCGAACTCGTCGGTACCGGATTCCGCGCAGGCGACCGCCTTCGCGGCGACGGCGTGCATCGCGGGACCGCCCTGCACGAACGGGAAGACCGCCTTGCGCAGGGCCTCGCCGTGTTCGGCCCGCGCGAGGATGACCCCGCCGCGCGGACCGCGGATCACCTTGTTGGTGGACAGGGTGACGATGTCGGCGTGCGGCACCGGCGAGGGCAGCAGGCCGGCCGCGATGTGCCCGGCGAGATGTGCGGCGTCGACCCAGAGGATGCATTCGGCCTCGTCGGCGATCCGGCGCAGGGACGCAAAGTCGAACGTCCGCGAGTAGGACGCGGCGCCGGCGACGAGGATGCGGGGGCGGTGCACCAGCGCGAGATCCCGGACCTGGTCGTAGTCGACGAGTTCGTCGTCGCGGCGGACCTCGTAGTGCAATGGCGAGAACCACCGGCCGGAGAAGTTCGCCCGAGAACCATGCGTCTGGTGGCCGCCGTGTTCGAGGCGCAGCGCGAGCACCGGGTCTCCGGGCTGGGCGAAGGCGGCATAGACGGCGAGGTTCGCCGCACTCCCCGACAGCGGCTGGACATTGACGTACTCGGCGCCGAACAGCGCGCGGGCCCGTCCGACGGCGAGCTCCTCGAGCTCGTCGGCCACCTCACAACCGCCGTGGTAGCGCGCCCCGGGATACCCTTCCGCATACTTCGCGTCGAAGACCGACGCCATCGCGGCACGCACCCCGGGCGTCGGCTCGGTCTCGCTGGCGAGCAGCTGCAAGGTGTCGCGGCGCCGGCCGACCTCGCGGCTCACCAGGGCGTCGACCGCGGCGTCACCGGTCGGGGCGCTGCCCGCCTCGACGCCGTGTGGTCCGAACCTCGGCGCGTCGGGGCTCATCGCTCCGCGAGCAGCGCGGCCGGGTCCGTGTCGAGTACGTCGGCGACGGCGTCCGTCGAGACCGCACCCTCGCGCAGGATGCGCGGACTCGGCCCGGAGACATCGACGATCGTCGACGCCTGCGCGGCCGGCGCCGGGCCACCGTCGAGATACACCGCGATCTCGTCACCGAGTTGTTCGCGCGCCTCGTCGGCGGTGGTCGCCGGCGGACGCCCCGAGACGTTCGCGCTCGAGACCGCCATCGGCCCCACCTCGCGCAGAACGTCGATCGCGACCGGGTGCAGCGGCATCCGCAGCATGACGGTGCCGTCGGTGTCGCCGAGGTCCCACGCCAGCGAGGGTGCTTGTCGGACAACCAGACTCAGGCCGCCCGGCCAGAAGGCCTCGATCAGGTCGCGGGCAGGCTGCGGCACCGAGAGGACCAGTCCGTCGATCGAGTGCCAAGAGCCGACCAGGACCGGCACCGGCATGTCCCGGCCGCGGTGCTTGGCCGCCAGCAGCGCACCGACGGCGTCGGAATCGAACGCGTCGCATCCGACGCCGTAGAGCGTGTCGGTGGGCATCACGATCAGCCGTCCGGCCTTCGCCGCCCCGACCGCCGCCCGAATCCCCGACGAGCGGTTCTGTGGATCGTTGCAGTCGAAAACAGTGCTCACGCGATCATCCTGCCATGCCGCGTCCGACGGACCCGGCCTGCCGTCGGCGCGCCGTCACGAACCTCGGCCGGCCCGTCAGATCCGTGTGCCGGGTGACTTCCTCGAAGTCGCCGTGCGCGTGCAGGCACGACACGACGGCGTCGGCGGTCGTGTCGTCGTGTTCGATCCCGACGACGCCACCCGGCGTCAGCGTGCGGGCGATGACCGGCACCATCGGCACGATGACCGACATCCCGTCCGCGCCGCCGAAGACGGCGCGAGCCGGGTCGTGGGCGACCTCGGGTCCGACCACGGCGTCGAGCGGCACGTAGGGCGGGTTCGTGACCAGGACCGACACGCTGCCGGCCGGGATGGCTCCCGCGACCTGATCCGGATCGGTGACGTCCGCGGCGACCACGTCGACCCGTGACCCGCCGGCCGGTGTCGCGGCGGCGACGTTGCGACGCAACCACACCAGCGCATCCTCGTCGGCCTCGACCGCCACGACCCGGGTCGCCGGACTCATCGCGGCGATGCCGATCGCCAGTGCCCCACTGCCGCTGCAGAAATCAGCCGCGGAATGCGGCCCGGGGGTGGCGCGGAGTCGGTCGACCGCCCATTCGAGGAGGTACTCGGTCTCCGGCCGGGGGATGAACACTCCGGGGCCGACGGCCAGCTCGACCGGGCCGAACGCGGCGGTCCCGATGATGTGCTGCAACGGAATTCGCTGCGACCGCAGGTCGATCGCGGACCGGAACGCGCGGGCCGGCGCGTCGTCGATCGCGTCCACCAGCACGAGACGGCCCGCATCGATCCCGAGCACGTGCGCCATCAGCCATTCGGCGTCACGGCGGGCGGAGTCGATCCCGGACGCGGCGAGACGGGCGGTTGCGGCACGCAGTTCGTCCAGCACCGGGGTCGGCCTGCCGGTCACAACACCTATTCCGCTTCCATGCGGGCCTGCCGGTCCGCGGCGACGAGCGCGTCGAGCAGGTTGTCCATGTCACCGGCGAGCACCGCGTCGAGATTGCTGGCCTTGTAACCGATGCGGTGATCGGTGATGCGGTTCTCGGGGAAGTTGTAGGTCCGGATCCGCTCGGACCGGTCCACGGTGCGGATCTGGGCCGCACGACCCTGCGCGGCGGCGGCCTCCGCTTCTTCCTCGGCTGCGGACTGCAGCCGGGCGGCGAGGACCTGCATCGCGCGCGCCTTGTTCTGCAACTGCGAACGTTCGTTCTGGCATGTGACGACGATTCCGGTGGGCAGGTGGGTGATCCGGACCGCCGAATCGGTGGTGTTCACGCCCTGGCCGCCCTTGCCGGACGAGCGGTAGACGTCGATGCGCAGTTCCGATTCGTCGATCGTCACCTCGGCCACCTCTTCGGGCTCGGGGTAGATCAGCACCCCGGCCGCCGACGTGTGGATGCGGCCCTGCGACTCGGTGACCGGCACCCGCTGGACGCGGTGCACACCGCCCTCGAACTTCAGTCGCGACCAGACCCCGTCGCGCACGGCCTCTTTCGACTTGATCGAGAAGGTGGCCTCTTTGTAGCCGCCGAGATCGGACTCGGTCACGCCGAGCACCTGCGCCTTCCAGCCGTGACGCTCGCAGTACTTGAGGTACATCCGGGCCAGGTCCGCCGCGAACAGTGCCGATTCCTCGCCGCCCGCACCGGATTTGATCTCCAAGACCACGTCGTCGGCGTCGTGGGGGTCGCGCGGGGCGAGCAGGTCGGTCAACGTCGCGTCGAGTTCCTCGACGGCCTCTTCGAGAGAGGGGATCTCGGCGGCGAACGACGCGTCATCGGCGGCCAGTTCCCGTGCGGCCTCGAGATCCTCGCGTGCCGCCTTCAACCGGGTGTAGGTCGCCATGACGGGCGCGAGCTCGGCGAATCGCTTGCCGACGCGACGGGCCGCGGCGGGATCGTCGTGCAGGGCGGGATCGGCCAGCTGGCGTTCGAGACCCGAGTGCTCGGCCAGGATGTCGTCGATGGCCGAGGGACTCTGCGTACTCATGAAGGCGACCTCACTTGTCGACCGGCGCACGCCGGATGATCGGCGACACCGGGAAGAACTCTGACCGGAAAACACAGCGACGCCCGTCCCGACATCGTCGGGCGGGCGTCGCAGCGTGGTCTACTTGGCGCGCTTGCCGTAGCGCTTCTCGAACCGGGCAACGCGGCCGCCGGTGTCGAGGATCTTCTGCTTGCCCGTGTAGAACGGGTGGCACTGCGAGCAGACCTCGACGTTGATCCGACCGTTGGCAGCGGTGCTGCGGGTCTCGAAGGTGTTGCCGCAGCCGCAGACGACGGTGGTCGTCGCGTACTCGGGGTGGATTCCCTGCTTCATGTCTGACTGTCCCTTTCTGAGGTCGCCGGGTCACCGTCGCTTGTCGACGGTGTGAACCGGAACCGGACTCGACCGATCAGTATGCCACGGGGGCATCACCCGGGAAAAATCCCGGTCACCGCGGTCGCAGGTGCCTCAACGGCAGGCCGCTCGGATCCATTCCCGGCACGGCCACCCGCACTCCACTGCACGTGACGCAGATCGCGATCCTCGTAAGGGTTGCCTAAGTGTAGTACCGTGGCGTCGCCCGCCCTGTCGGCGGCACACGCTCCCCCGCACCCCGTCCCCGAAGGAATCCTCGATGTACGACGCCGCCTCCACCGGCAGCAGCCTCGCAGTCGACACCGCACGGACCTCCCCCGCCCGTCGTACCGGCAAGACGGCCCGATCGCCGTGGAACCGGCGCAATCCCTACCCGGCGACGGTCGTGCGGAACGAACTCCTCTCCGGTCCCGGATCGGCCAAGGAGGTCCGGCATCTCGAACTCGATCTCGGCGACAGCGGCATCACCTACGAGCCCGGCGACGGCATCGGCATCGCTCCGACGAACGATCCCGCGCTGGTCGATCTCCTGCTCGCCCGGCTGCGCGCGGTGGGCGACGAGATCATCGCCGACCGCAAGGCGACCTATACCCTGCGCGAGGCACTGACCAGCAGGTACGAGATCGGCGCGCCGTCGAAGTACCTCGTCCGGGTCGTCGCCGAACGCACCGGACACCCCGAACTCGCCCGACTTCTCGACGCCGGTGACCCGCAGGCACTCGACGCGTGGCTCCACGGCCTCGACGTCCTCGATCTGCTGGATCTGGACCCGACCTTCACCCCGACTCCCGAGGAACTGCTCGAGGAGTTGAGTCCCCTCGCGCACCGCGAGTACTCGATGTCGTCGAGCCCGCGGGTCCACGGCGACACCGTCCACATCACGATGGCCACGGTGCGCTACCGCGTCGCCGACCGGGATCGCGGAGGTGTGTGCTCCACCCACCTGGCCGACCGCTGCGCGCCCGGCGACACCGTGCCCGTCTTCATCTCCCCCAACAAGAAGTTCCGGCTGCCCGCCGACGACGTCTCGGCCATCATGATCGGCCCGGGCACCGGCATCGCCCCGTTCCGCGGTTTCCTGCATGAGCGGGCCGCGGCCGGCGCACCCGGCGGCAACTGGCTGTTCTTCGGTGACCAGCATCGCGGCCACGACTACCTCTATGCCGAGGAGCTCGACCGGTTCGTCACCGACGGGCTTCTCGACCGGCTCGACCTCGCCTTCTCCCGCGATCAGGAACACAAGATCTACGTCCAGGACCGGATGTGCGAACACGGCGGTGAGCTGTTCGCGTGGCTCGAGGCCGGCGCGCATCTGTACGTGTGCGGCGACGCCACGACGATGGCCGACGACGTCGACGCGGCGCTGCACGAGATCGTCGCCGAACACGGTGGTCTCGAGCCCGACCAGGCCGTGGCGTACGTCGATCGCCTGCGCGCGGAGAATCGCTACTCTCGCGACGTCTACTGAGATGACCCACTCCGCCGGGGACCATCCGCACGCCCGCAGCGATCTCGAGATCCTGCTGCGGACAGCCGGATTCGCGGAATCCTCGGTGAATCACGACGTCCCCGCGGTCGCCGCGCGCCTGCCCGGTCTGGCCCAGGTCGTCGGCGTCACCGTTGCCGGTCCGGTGATCATGAACGCGGTCGGAGTCCATGACCTCCCGACGGCCGTGGGCGGTCCGCTACGTGTCGACTCGCAGCAGATCGCACTGCGGCTCAACCCCTCTCGCTTGTCGTCGGCGTTGCTCAGCGATCCCGCCGCCCACGTTCCGCCGACCCTGCGACTGTTCGACCACCGCGGCAACACCGCTCACGCCACCTACCTGACGGAGAACTCCGACCGGCTGGCGTTCGAGGCGATGACCTGCACCGGCGCGGCCGCGGTCCTCGATGGGCCCTTCGTGGATTCGCCTGCGCCACAGTGCGTGGAGCCGTCCGCCTCGATCGACGACGATCAGGTCGCACAATTCGACGCGGTACTCACCGACGGAGGTGTCGCCCGCCTGGCGGCCCTCCCCCATCTCGACTGCGCGCGTACCGTCCGCGTCGAGACACGTGCGGTGATCGCCGCACTCGAGCACGCAGCGGGACTGGGGATGACCGTGACCTTCGCGACGGCGGCGCCGGGATGCATCCAGATGCGCCAGGACCGTCTCGACGGAGCCCGCGAGCATCGGGGCCAGATGGTGCTGGCATCCGGCAGCACCCGCGTGATGATCAACTTCGATCTCGTCGGCGAGTGCTGGGTGACGTGGCCCCGCGGGGTGTGGGACCGCTCGGGATCACTCGAGATCTACAGCCGCGGAGGCGAGTGCGCGCTGATCGTGACCCAGACCGGGGCCGTCGCACCGCCGAGTGCGCAGGCGTGGCAACACCTGGCGGCCGACCTCGCCGGCTGAGAGGGTACCGCGCGAGTCGCGCACCCGTACCGTCCCACTGCTTCTCCAAGCCGAGAGAACGACCTGCCCCCTGCTCCTGAGGAGCACCCGAAGCGTGCGGAGGGCGCGTCCAACCCCGCTCCCTGAGGAGCGCCCGGAGCTTGCGGAGGGCGCGTCCAACCCCGCTCCCTGAGGAGCGCCCGGAGCTTGCGGAGGGCGCGTCACGAAGGGTCTTCGCAACCCGTCGTCTCACCAGGACCCTTCGTGACGCTCGCAAGCTCGCTCCTCAGGGAGCGGGGATATGACGCTCGCGAGCTCGCTCCTCAGGGAGCGGGGATATGCCGGACGAACTCAGTCGTCGTTGTTCCCGCCCGGTGCGGTCTTCTGCACGGTCATCAGGAACTCGATGTTCGTCTTGGTCTTCTTGAGCTGACTGATCAGCAGGTCGATGGCCTGCTGCGAGTCGAGACCCGAGAGCACGCGACGCAGCTTGTGCACGATGGAGAATTCCTCCGGCGACAGCAGCAGCTCGTCCTTACGAGTACTCGACAGGTTGACGTCCACCGCCGGGAACACCCGGCGCTCGGAGATCTTGCGGTCGAGCTTGAGCTCGGCGTTGCCGGTGCCCTTGAACTCCTCGAAGATCACCGTGTCGCCGGTGGAGCCGGTCTCGACGAGCGCCGAGGCGATGATCGTCAGCGATCCGCCGTTCTCGATGTTGCGCGCCGCACCCAGGAACCGCTTCGGCGGGTACAGCGCGGTCGAATCGACACCACCGGACAGGATCCGACCCGACGCGGGCGACGCGTTGTTGTACGCACGACCCAGACGGGTGATCGAGTCCAGCAGCACCACAACGTCTTTCCCGCTCTCGACGAGTCGCTTGGCGCGCTCGATCGCGAGCTCGGACACCGAGGTGTGGTCTGACGGCGGCCGATCGAAGGTCGAGGCGATGACCTCACCCCGCACCGAACGCTGCATGTCCGTGACCTCCTCGGGACGCTCGTCGACGAGGACGACCATGAGGTGGCATTCGGGATTGTTGGTCGCGATCGCGTTGGCGATGTCCTGCAGGATCGTCGTCTTACCGGCCTTCGGCGGCGACACGATCAGGGCCCGCTGCCCCTTGCCGATCGGCATGATCAGATCGATCACACGGGTGTCGAGTCGTTCGGGGGTGGTCTCCAGCCGCAGGCGCTGGTTCGGGTACAGCGGCGTGAGCTTGTTGAACTCGGGGCGACGCTTGGCCGTCTCGACGTCTCCGCCGTTGACGGTGTCCAGCCGCACCAGCGGGTTGAACTTCTGGCGCTGGTTCTGCTGGTCGCCCTCGCGCGGCACCTTGACCGCACCGGTGATCGCGTCGCCGCGTCGAAGTCCGTTCTTGCGGACCAGGTTCATCGAGACGTAGACGTCGTTCGGACCGGCGAGGTACCCCGAGGTGCGCACGAAGGCGTAGTTGTCGAGCACGTCGAGGATGCCGGCGACGGGCTGCAACACGTCATCGTCGGACACCTGCGGCTCGTTCGGGGTGTCGCGATTCTGGCCGCGACGACGCTCACGGAACCGGCGACCCCGACGGCGACCGCCGCCCTCGCCGTCGTCGTCCTGACCACCGTCGCGGTTCTGGCCCCCGTCACGGTTCTGATTTCCGTCGCGGTTCTGGTTGCCGTCGCGGTTCTGCTTGTCGCGGTTCTGGCCCCCGTCGCGATTCTGGTTGTCGCGGTTCTGGTTGCGGTTGCGGCGAGTGCGCTGGTCGTTGCCGTCGGAGTCACCCGCGGCCTCGCCCGAGCCGTCACGGCCGCGGCGTCGCTCGCGTCCCGCACCGGTCTCCGACGAGTCGGTCTCGGAAGCGCTGCCACCCTTGGGTGCATCCCCGGCCTGGGCCTCGGACTTCACCGCGTCGGCGCCGTTCCTCGAGCCGTCGGCCTGGGTGGCAGCCGGGTTGTTCGTTGGTCCCGAAGCGTCGGCGTTCGCGGTCTCGGTGGACGACGCCTCGGCCGGTGCGTCGGCGGCAGCGGCCTTGCGGCCGGCGCCGCGCTGGGTGCGCGCGCCGCTCCGGGGGGCGTCGTTCTTCTCGGTCGAGTCCGCCCCGGCCGTTGCCGGGGAGTCGCCGATGGTCAGTTGGTCGTCGTTCGTCGCCGGCTTCGACGTGCCGGCCTTCGACCGGGCGGGAGCGCTCTTCGCGGCCGGGGCGTCGCCACCCGCCTGGCGCTCCTTGATCGCGGCGATCAGATCGCCCTTGCGCATCCCGGAGGTGCCCTTGATGCCGAGTTCACCGGCGACCGTCCGCAGTTCGCTGAGCACCATGCCGGACAGGCCGGTTCGTGCACGTGTCTTGGTGGCCGGTCGTCCCGAGTCGGGGCCGGCCGAACCCGCGGATTCCTGCTCGGCAGGTGCGGTGATCAGGTCCGTATCGGTCACGGAAGTCCTTTCGTTCCTCCCGCAGACGAGAACTGCGTGAGGTCTACGTTTCCCTGCTTCTGTGCGCTAGGGAGTCCGTCCGCGGTGGACGGTGAGAATGTGTGGTCCGCTGCGAGCGTGCCCGGAAACACCTGCGCTTCGGCACCGTCGACAGAGATCCATGACCCCGGCCCGGATACACAGCCGGTCATCTCCGATCGGTGAAGGATGAGAAGCGGCAGGACAAGCCTGCGCGGCTAGACCAGAATATGGTAACCCCGTTCGCATGATAGGGGCAACACGCCGGAAGCGCCAAATGAATGCGCATTCACTCCGGCGGTCGTGCGGACGACGCCGATCAGCCGACGGTGATCTCGACGCCGCCGGCGACGGCGACCGACCGGGCGTCGAATCCGAGGCCCTGCGCCAGCTGACGGATCTCGGCGGGCACCGGCGCCGTACCGAGCACCAGGACGGTCGGTCCCGCTCCGGACACGGTCGCGGCATGTCCACGCGCACGCAGCGCGCTGACCAGATCGTGCGTCGGCGCCATCGCCGACGCCCGGTACGGCTGGTGCAGCCGATCCTGGGACGCGGCCATGAGGTTGCGCGGATCGGTGGTCAGCGCGACGACGGCGAGGGCCGACCGGCTCAGGTTGAACACGGCGTCGGCGCGCGGGACCGAATCCGGGAGCAGTCCGCGGGTGAACGACGTCGACGACTCGGTGTCGGGCACGAAGACCGTTGCGTAGATGTCGGGGTGCACCGGGAGGCGGTGCGCGTGATACGAGGCGACGCCGTCGGCCGATTCGGTCCACGTGACGACCGCCGAGCCGAGCACGCTCGCGGCCGCGTTGTCGGGGTGGCCCTCGAATTCGCTGGACAGTTGTACCAGTTCGTCGGCCGAGAGCCCCGGACCGAGGCCGGCGGCCGAGATCAGGCCCGACGCGGCGGCGAGACCCGACACCGCGGCGGCGGCGGACGAACCCAGACCCCGCGAATGCGGGATCCGGTTGACGCAGCGCAATGTCAGACCGGGGGCCCGCAGCCCGGCGTGTGCCAGTCCGCGGGTGAGCGCCCGCACCACGAGGTGCGAGTCGTCGCGGGGCACGGCGTCGGCGCCCTCACCCTCGACCTCGAGGGTGACGCCATCCGGGACCGTCTCGACGATCACCTCGTCGTAGATTCCGAGAGCTATTCCGAGACAGTCGAATCCGGGCCCCAGATTGGCACTGGAGGCGGGCACGCGGACCCTCGTCGAGAGCCCTACCGGCACCGTTCCCGCGGCAGCCGCCGCGGACCCGGCCCCGTCAGCCGACACCGAGAGCATTCGCGACCGCCACCGGGTCCACCGGAATGGCCTCGACCGCCGGGATGCCCGCCAGCGCGGTGTCGGGGTCCTTCAGACCGTTGCCGGTGACCGTGCACACCACGGTCGAGCCCCGCTCGATCCAGCCGTCGGCACTCGCGGCGAGCAGACCCGCGACGCTGGCCGCCGACGCCGGCTCGACGAACACGCCCTCCTTGCCGGCGACGAGGCGGTAGGCCTCGAGCAGCTTCTCGTCGGTGGCCGCCAGGAACTGCCCGTTCGACTCGTGCTTCGCGGCGACGGCCTGGTTCCAGCTGGCCGGGGAGCCGATGCGGATGGCGGTGGCGACGGTCTCCGGGTCTTTCACCGGCGCACCGTTCACCAGCGGCGCGGCGCCGGCGGCCTGGACACCGAGCATGCGCGGCACCGACGACGAGACGCCGTCGGCGTGATACTCCTTGTAGCCCTTCCAGTACGCGGTGATGTTGCCCGCGTTGCCGACCGGCAGAGCGTGGACGTCGGGGGCACGGCCCAGCACGTCGACGATCTCGAAGGCGGCGGTCTTCTGACCCTCGATCCGCGCCGGGTTGACCGAGTTCACGAGTTCGATCTCGGTGAACTCGGCGGTCGCCTTGCGCGCGAGTTCGAGACAGTCGTCGAAGTTGCCCTCGACCTGGATGATCTTGGCGCCGTGCATGACCGCCTGAGCGAGCTTGCCCATCGCGATCTTGCCCTGCGGGATCAGGACGGCGCAGGTGATCCCGGCCCGGGTGGCGTATGCGGCGGCTGATGCCGAGGTGTTGCCCGTGGATGCGCACAGGACCGCGGTCTTGCCGTTGTTGACCGCGTTGCTGACGGCCATCGTCATGCCGCGGTCCTTGAACGAACCGGTGGGGTTGAGGCCCTCCACCTTGAGGTAGACCTCGCAGCCGGTCAGCGACGACAGATGCGGCGCACTGATCAGCGGGGTGCCACCCTCGAGCAGCGTGACGACCTTCCAGTCGTCGGCGACGGGCAACCGCGACCGGTAGGCCTCGATGAGGCCCGGCCACGCGCGGTGCACAGGCGTAGAAGTCGCTTCAGTCATCGGTACCTTCCAATCGCAACACACTCGACACCTTGATGACGGCGTCCATGTCTTCAAGCGCCGCAACACAATCCGATTGAGCTCGGTCGGGGGCGCGGTGGGTGACCAGGATCAGGCGGGCGTCGTCGCCCGCACCCTCCTGGCGCACCGCGGCGATGCTGACCGACCGCTTCGAGAACTCCCCCGCGACCTGCGCCAGCACGCCGGGCTTGTCGGCCACCCGCATCGAGACGTAATACCGCGTGAACACGTCGTCGATCGGGGCGACGGGCAGGGAGGCGTAGGTCGACTCGAGCGGTCCGCGCCCGCCGTGCACGCGGTTGCGGGCGGCCATGACCATGTCGCCGAGAACCGCGGATGCCGTCGGTGATCCCCCGGCACCCTGCCCGTAGAACATCAGCCGCCCGGCGTTCTCGGCTTCCACGACGACGGCGTTGAACGCGCCGTTCACGGTCGCCAGCGGGTGGGTCAGCGGAATCAGCGCGGGGTACACGCGCGCCGAGATCCGTTGCGCGCCATTGGCGTCGCGGACGCGCTCGCAGATCGAGAGCAGTTTGATCGTGCAGTCGAACTTCTTGGCCGCGACCAGGTCCGCGGACGTGACCGAGGAGATGCCCTCGCGGTGCACATCGGCCGCCGTGACCCGCGTGTGGAAGGCGATCGAGGCGAGGATCGCCGCCTTGGCCGCGGCGTCGTAGCCCTCGACGTCGGCCGTCGGATCGGCTTCGGCATATCCGAGGCGGCCGGCCTCGGCGAGGGTGTCGGCGTAGTCGGCGCCCGTCTCGTCCATCGCGGAGAGGATGAAGTTGGTGGTGCCGTTGACGATGCCGTTGACCCGCTCGACGGTGTCGCCGGCCAGCGACTGCATCAGCGGACGGATGACCGGGATGGCGCCGGCGACCGCGGCCTCGAAGTAGAGGTCCACCTTGGCATCTGCCGCGGCGGTCGCGAGTTCGCCGGTGTATTCGGCGAGGAGCGCCTTGTTCGCCGTCACCACCGACTTGCCGCTCTCGAGCGCCGACCGGATCAGACCGCGGGCCGGGTCGATGCCGCCCATCAACTCCACGACGATGTCGACGTCGTCGCGCGCGACGAGTGCCGCCGGGTCGTCGGTCAGGAGATCCTGCGCGATCTTGCGGGGACGGCCGAGATCCCGCACCGCGACGCCGCGGATCTCCACGGGAGCCCCGACGCGCGCCCGGAGGTCGTCGGCGTTGTCGGTGATGATGCGCACCACCTCGGCACCGACATTGCCCATGCCGAGCACCGCGACACCGATGGTGCGCGAGTCCGCATCGGTTGCGCCACTTGTGTTCTGCACGGATTCGGTCACAGGCCCACCTCCAGGCTGAGGAAGTCGTCGATGGTCTCCCGGCGCAGCAGTAGCCGGGCGTTCCCGTCGGCCACCGCCACCACGGGCGGTCTCATGGTCATGTTGTATCGGCTCGACATCGAGTAGCAGTAGGCACCGGTCGCCGCCACCGCGATCAGGTCGCCGGGGCCGAGATCCTCCGGCAGCCAACAGTCCTTGATCACGATGTCGCCGCTCTCGCAATGCTTTCCCACGACCCGGCACACCACCGCACGGGCCTCCGACACCCGGGACACGAGCCGCACGTCGTATTCGGCGTCGTAGAGAACGGTGCGGATGTTGTCGCTCATGCCGCCGTCGACGGAGACGTAGCGTCGTACGGCGCCGCCGCCGAGTGCGACGTCCTTCACGGTGCCGACGCGATACAGCGTGATCGTGCCGGGACCGGCGATGGCGCGGCCCGGTTCGACGGCGATGGTCGGCATGGGCAGCCCGAGTGCTGCCGACTCCCGCTCGACGATCGCCGCGAGCGTCTCCGCCACCTTCTGCACCGGCAGCGGACGCTCGTCGGGGAGGTACGAGATCCCCAGTCCGCCACCGAGATCGACGACCGACATCTGCGCGGTCTTCTCGACACCGAACTCGCCGACGACGTCGCGGAGCAGTCCGAGCACCCGGTGGGCGGCCAGCTCGAATCCGTCCATGTCGAAGATCTGCGACCCGATGTGGCTGTGCAGACCCACAAGCCTGAGGTTGTCGGTCGCGAAGACCCGCCGGATGGCTTCCATCGCGATCCCACCGGCGAGCGAGAATCCGAACTTCTGGTCCTCGTGTGCGGTCGAGATGAACTCGTGGGTGTGCGCTTCGACACCGACGGTCACGCGCACCAGCACGTCGGCGACGACACCGCGTTCGCCGGCGATCGCGTCGAGCCGATCGATCTCGATCATCGAGTCGAGGACGACGTGCCCGATTCCGGCATCGACCGCAGCGCGCAGCTCGTCGACGCTCTTGTTGTTGCCGTGCAATGCGATTCGCTCCGGCGGGAAACCGGCGCGCAGTGCGATGGCGAGTTCACCACCGCTGCAGACGTCCAGGGACAGCCCCTCGTCGTCGACCCAGCGCGCGATCTCGGTGCTCAGGAACGCCTTCGACGCATAGTGCACTCGCCCGTACGGGCCGAACGCCGCCATCATGTCCCGGCAGCGCGACCGGAAGTCGGCCTCGTCCACGACGAACGCCGGCGTCCCGAACTCTTCGGCGAGCTGACTCACCGGCACGCCGGCCAACCGCAGCTCGCCCGATTCGTCGCGGGATGCGTTGCGTGGCCACACCTGTGCGGGGATGGCGGCGAGCACGGCCGGGTCGTTCGGACGCTCGGCGAGATGGGGCGCGGCCAGCAGTTCGGCGTGCCGGGGGCCGGCGGGGTGGGCGTTCACATCTGCTCCGGCGCGGTGACGCCGACGAGACCCAGCCCATTGGCCAGGACCTGACGGGTGGCCTCGCACAGGGCGAGCCGGGCCCGGTGGATGTCCGCCGGTTTTTCGTCACCCTGCGGCAGGACACGGCACTTGGCATAGAACCGGTGGTAGGTGCCGGCGAGGACCTCGAGGTAGCGACAGACCCGGTGCGGCTCGCGCAACGTGGCGGCGGTCGCGACGACATCGTCGAAATCGCCGATGGTGCGGATCAATTCGCCCTCGGCGGGATCGTCGAGCAGGTCGAGATGGTCCAGCGACGACACGACCCCGAGGTCAGCGGCGTTGCGGGCCAGTGCGGACATCCGCGCGTGGGCGTACTGCACGTAGTACACCGGGTTGTCGTTGGACTGTTTGGTGAGCAGGTCGAGATCGATGTCGATGTTGACGTCGACCGACGAGCGGATCAGCGAATAGCGCGCGCCGTCGACGCCGACCGCGTCGACGAGGTCGTCGAGCGTGATGACCGTGCCGGCACGCTTGCTCATACGGACCGGCGTGCCGTCGCGCACGAGGTTGACCATCTGGCCGATCAGCACCTCGACGGTGGCCGGGTCGTCGCCGAGCGCCGCCGCCGCGGCCTTGAGCCGGCTGATGTACCCGTGGTGATCGGCGCCGAGCATGTAGATGCAGAGGTTGAAGCCGCGGTTGCGCTTGTCACGGTAGTAGGCGATGTCGCCCGCGATGTAGGCGGCGTTGCCGTCGCTCTTGAGGACCACACGGTCCTTGTCGTCACCGAACTCGGTGGACCGCAGCCACCACGCGCCGTCCTTCTCGTACAGGTTGCCGTTGGCCTTGAGCTCGCCGATGCACTCGTCGACGAGGCCGGTGGCGAACATCTTGTCCTCATGGGTGAAGACGTCGAAGTCGGTGCCGAAGTCGTGGAGGCTCTGCTTGATGTGGGTGAACATCAGGTCCACCCCGACCGAACGGAACGTCTCGAGGCGGTCGGCGTCGGGCTGCGACAGCACCTCGGGGACCGTCTCGACGACCTTCGCGGCGATGTCGGCGATGTAATCGCCCGCGTAGCCGTCCTCCGGGGTCGGGTTGCCCAGTGCCGCGGCCTCCAGCGACCGGGCGAACCGGTCGATCTGGGCACCGTGGTCGTTGAAGTAGTACTCGCGCGTGACCGCACCACCGCGAGCGGCCAGCACGCGGCCGAGCGCGTCGCCGACGGCCGCCCAGCGGGTACCGCCCAGGTGGATCGGCCCGGTCGGATTGGCCGACACGAATTCGAGGTTGATGACCGAGCCGGCGAGTTCGTTTCCGCGGCCGTAGTCCGCACCCCGGGCCAGCACCGCCGCGACGACGGTGTTCTGCGCGGCGGCCCCGAGCCAGAGGTTCACGAACCCGGGACCGGCGATCTCGGCCTTCGCGACACCCTCGGCCGCGGCGAACGCCTCCGCGAGCCAGCCGGCGAGTTCCCGCGGGTTCACGCCGAGCCGCTTGCCCATCTGCAGGGCGACGTTGGTGGAATAGTCGCCGTGGTCAGCGTGACGGGGGCGCTCGACGACGATGGAGTCGGGCACCAGGTTCTCGTCCAGTCCGCGGTCGCGGACCACGGTCAGGGTCACGTCGCGCAGCAGCGCGGCCAGGTCGGCGGGAGTCACAGGACACCATCCTATTGGCCGCGGCCACTACACCGACAATCGCACCCTGCTCCACCCATCGGGCCCACCAGTACACTCGTGTGCGCCGAGCGCGGGCCGGGTCTCCCGCGGGTCCGCTCGGCCACCGCAGTCGGATGAGGAAAGAAGTCAATGGCGCGCAAACCAGGGGCCAACGTCCCCAAGTCCCGCAAGCGAGCAGGATCCGTTCCCTCGGCGACGGGACGTCAGGTCGACTGGATGCTGATCGGCGCCGTCGTGGTGGTCATCGGCCTCATCGCCGGACTCGCGATCTACCTCGTCCCCAAGTTCAACGAGCGGCGGGCCGAACAGAAGGACGACTTCGCCGTGGAAACGGTGTCCGAGTTCGTGCCCTCACCGCAGAATCCCGATCCGTCGGCGAACATCCCGGGTGTCACGAAGCGCTACTACGAGGCCGCGCGGCACGTCACCGCGACCCAGCGTGTCGCCTACGACCAGTCGCCTCCGTTCGGCGGACCGCACGACGAGATCTGGGCGACCTGCACCGGCGTCGTCTACCCGAACCCGCTGCGGTCGGAGAACGCCGTCCACGCCCTCGAACACGGCGCGGTCTGGATCACCTACAACCCGGACACGATCTCACCGGAGGACCTCGACTACCTCAAGCAGCTCGTCCGCGGTGAGCAGTACCTGTTCCTCTCGCCCTACCCCGGACTCGACCAGCCGGTGTCGCTGCAGAGCTGGGGACACCAGCTCAAGCTCGAATCCGCCCGCGATCCGCGCGTCAACCAGTTCATCACCGCGCTACGCCGCAACATGATGCCCGGGGTCTACCCGGAGAACCCGCAGACCGCCGCGTACCCCGAGACCCAGGCCACCTGTACCGCCATCCCCGGGTTCGATCCGTCGAACCCCCCGCCGGCCGACGAGGGTGAGCCCGGCCCCGACGCCGTCCCGATGGATGGCGGCAACCAGCAGCCCGCGGGCTGACGCGGGTTCCCACCCGACCAGCAGACCAGGTAACGGACCGGGCCGCACGCCCCGACGAGATCGGCGAGGACCAGCGATGACCGACAACAGCGACCGGCCCGAATCGCGGGACGGGACAACGACTCCCGAGGGTCCGGACGACACGGCCGAGCCGTCGTCGCGCCCACGGATCCTGCTCGCCCTGGGCGGCGCCGCACTCCTCCTGTTCGGTCTCGGCCTGGGACTGCTGATCCAGGCGAGCCTCGCCGACGACTCCACCGGCGACGATTCCCCGGCTGCGAACTCGGCGGCCGTCGGCTTTGCGCAGGACATGACCCGCCACCACGAGCAGGGTGTGGAACTGGCCGCCATCGAACTCGAACACGGCACCGACCCCGAGGTGCGGAGCATGGCGTTCGACATCCTCACCGCCCAGAGCAATGAGATCGGCCAGATGCAGTCGTGGCTGACGCGGTGGGGTCAGCCCGTCACCAACCCCGGCGCGACCATGGCGTGGATGGGCCACGGCGGTTCCGAGACTAACGGGCACGACCACTCCGATCCCGCGGATCACACAGCCGGCGGTCACGATCACGGCCACGGTGGCGACGGCAGTTCGGACCACGGGGACATGGACCACGGAGACATGGACCACGGGGACATGTCCGCACCCGCCTCCGGCGCACCAGCGGCGGGTGCCGCGGAATCCGACGCCGAACAGCCGCCGATGCCCGGGATGGCGACGTCGGCGGAGATGCAACAGTTCCGTGCGATGCGGGGTCCCGAGGTCGACATCCGGTTCCTCCAGCTGATGCTGCGTCACCACGAGGGCGGTCTGCACATGATGGAGTACGCCGCCGACCCGGCGAACGTCGAGCAGGCCTATGTCCGCGACCTGGCGTCGAGCATGAAACGGACCCAGGACAAGGAGATCGCCATCATCACCCAGATGCTGGCCCTGCGTGGCGCACAACCACTTCCGCTGAACTGAGCGCCCCGCACGGCGGGCACGCCGGTGAGGTGAGCAAGTTCGGTCGGGCCACGCGGCTCTCCAAACGGCGATGATGGCGGCATGCTCTCACCACGCCTCGCTGCCGCGGTCGCCGCGTTGCCACTGGCCCCTGGTCTGCGAGTCCTCGAGATCGGCTGCGGGCCCGGGCCGGCAGCACGCGAGGTGGCGCAGCGGGTGGGACCCGACGGCTTCGTACTCGGCATCGATCGGTCGCCTCAGGCCGTGAACGCCGCCCGCCGGGCCGCGATCGCCGGCGGCTTCGGTCCGGACCGACTCGACTTCGACTGCAGCGCCATCGAGGACTTCGATCTCGGCACGCGCATCCCGTTCGACGTGGCGTTCGCTCTGCGCGTCGGCGCACTCGACGGGCGACACCCCGATCTCTACGACGCGGCCGTGGGGGCCGTGGCCCGGGCGCTGCGTCCGGGCGGAGTGCTGCTTGTCGACGGCGGTGATCCGTTGCGGCGCATCGAGTTGCCAATGGGTTGAGGTGACCGGTCGGCTCAGTCGTGCGCGAGAGCGCGTCTGACGGCCTCACACTGACGGCCGAAGAAATCCTGCGCGATCGACGTTCGGGGCGCGACGATGTCGAAACCGTGAAAAGCGCCGGGCACCACGTCCACCTGGCAGTCGACCCCTGCCGCGCGCAGCCGCTCGGCGTAGTCGCGGTCTTCGGTGGCGAACAGGTCCAGGGTGCCGACCCCGATCCACGCGGCCGGCAATCCCGCGAGGTCGGTACGCCGCGCCGGGACGGCCTCCTGTGTGTCCGCACCACCGAGATAACTGGACCACCCGAAGGCGTTGGCCGAGGCGTTCCAGAGGCGGTGGTGCGGATCGGGCTCGCGCGTGCGGTCGTCGAGCATCGGGTAGGTCAACAGCTGCAATCGCAACCCCACCCCTTCATCGCGTGCGCGAAAGGCAAGTGCCGCAGCGAGTCCCCCACCGGCGCTGTTGCCGCCGATCGCGATGCGGGTCGTGTCGATGTCCGGCTGGCCGGTCATCCACCGCAGCGCGTCGAAACAGTCCTCGATGGCCGCCGGGTACGGATGTTCCGGGGCCAGGCGGTAGTCCACGGAGACCACCTCGATGCCGACACGTTCGGCCATCGCCCGCGCCCAGCGATCGTCCTGGGCGGCACTGCCCGTGATGTAACCGCCCCCATGGATCCACAGCAGCGCGGGCAGGCGACCTGAGGAGTGCGCCGGACGGAACACCCGAACCTCGACGCCGCTGGGTGTCGTCGCGGTGGTGACCGGCGCCCGTCCGTTGCGTACCCGGTAGAGCCGACGGACGACGGGGAGCGTGCGCCGGGACACGAGTTGTGCGGGCGCGATCAGCGCCACCCGGCGCAGGTCGGGCGCAAAGTCGTTCCGGATTCTCCAGCGGTTCAGCACAGGTGGAGACTATTCGCCCGATGTCACCCACGCGCGGGATTGTCGCGATTTGCTCACGACTGTGGCATGCTGCTGCCCAGCGTCGCGTGCCGGTGGCGGACCGCGTCCGGCATGGAGGCGCCAGGACGAAAGTTTCGTCATGCCAGTCAGTTTCAATCACATCATCATCGGTGCGCACGATCCGCAGGAATCCGCCGACTTCTACCTCGACGTACTCGGGGCTCGGCCCGCCCCCGGCTGGGGCCCGTTCGTCAACATCCTCCTCGACGACGACACGCTGCTGCAGCTCGCACCGGCGCCGGTCGCCGAGCCCATCCACATGGCGTTCCTGATGGACGACATCGAGTTCGACCGCGGTTACGACGCACTTCGTCGTAGGGGCGTCGACCACTGGGCCGATCCGCAGATGCGTCGCCCGAACGAGATCTCGACCGAGGAGGGCCGGCGGGTGTACTTCAAGGACCCGTCGGGCCAGTTGCTCGAAATGCTCACCGAGCCGTACGTGTGACGCCAACGCAAGAACGCCACACGAGGACCTCTGCGCCGGTTGTCACCGGCACTTCTGATCGCGAGTGGCGCTTCTGCGGCAATGGTGCGCCCGCGCGAATCTCTTTCCAACTACACAGTGGGCGCACACCAGGCGGAGGCTGGCATGGATGTCACAGTGCCCCCGATAGGATTCGAACCTATGGCCTTCTGCTCCGGAGGCAGACGCTCTATCCCCTGAGCTACGGGGGCTCATCGGGCGGGACTCAGCCTAGCGCACCGATCCGTCGACATCCCAATCGGCAGCTCAGGACACGCCGAGCGGGCTCTGCACTCGGACCGACGACCCGTGCTCGCCGCGGAGGACGTGCAGCTGGGCAGGGATTCGGGCCCGGAGTTCGTCAACGTGACTCACCACGCCGACGACACGCCCGCCGGCCCGCAAGTCATCCAGGACCCCCATGACGAGGTCGAGCGCCTCGGGATCGAGGGTGCCGAATCCCTCGTCGATGAAGATGGTGTCGAGCACGCGGCCGCCCGACTCCGCGGAGACGACATCGGCGAGTCCGAGTGCGAGGGCAAGCGATGCGAAGAAGGTCTCGCCGCCGGACAGCGTCGTCGTCGGGCGGAGCGCGCCGGTGTACTCGTCGCGGACCTCGATACCGAGGCCGCCACGCCGGCCCCGCACACCCGCGGCGTCGGTGTGGACGAACTCATAACGCCCCGAGGACATCTCGCGGAGACGCCCCGACGCGGCGACGAGGACCTCGTCGAGACGCGCGGCCAGCACGTAGGACCGCAGCGACATCCGGCGCGCGTTCTGTCCGCGCCCGCTGACCAATTCGGCGAGTCCCTGGAGTTCGGCGTGGCGTGCCTGCAGAGGCGCCAGGGCGTCGATGGCCTCCCAGAAGTGGGTGACGTACTCCTGGAGGTCGGCCGCCTGCCGGCCGGCCACGGCGTGTTCCTTCGCGGCGGTGTCCAGGCGGCGGCGGGCGGCATCACGGTCTGCGGTGAGCTGTTCGACATCCGGCTCCGGAGCCGACATCGCGGCGCGCACATCCTCGTCGGCGAGGGTCTCCTCGGCAGCGGCGCGCAGACTGGCGGCCTCCTGCAGCAACGTGTCCCACGCCGCGATCTGCTTGTCCGGGGCGAATGCCGCTCGGACGGCGGCGACATCGTCGAACCCGGCGTCGGCACACGCCGCGGACAATCGATCGGTCGCCTCGGCGACCCGGTCCCGCGCTCGCGCAGCTTCTTGCCGGGCGTTCCGGTGACGACGTGTGCGACGGACCAGCTCGGCGAGTTCACGGCGCCGCTCGGCGACCCCGCCGCGTCCGCCGGTTGCCTCCCGGACGGCCTCATCGAGCTCGGTGAGGTTCTGCCGCAACGCGGTCACCCGCTCGCGACGGGCGGACTGGGCCGACTCGTCGTCGGCGAGGGTGGTGCGCCACCCATCGACCTCGGCGTCGATCCGATCGACCGCCGTCTGCAGCGCGGGTAGTCGCGACGCGGCACGTTCCGCGGCAGCCAGTTCGGCGCCCACCCGGGCGAGGTCGGCGTCGACGGCGTCGGAACGAGCACCACCGATCACGGCGTCGAGATGCGTACGGCGTTCGACGAGAGCCGCCACCGCGGATTGCGCGATGGCCTTGATCGCGCTCGCCCGCTCCTCGGCGGCCGCTGCCGCGTCTTCGTAGGCTGTGACCTCGGACGCCGGGGCGTCGCCGTCGTCGGTGGCCGGTCGAGGGTGCGTCTCTGAACCACACACGACGCAGGGTTCACCCTCGACGAGCCCGCCCGCCAGTTCCACTGCCATCCCGGCGAGGCGACGCTCGCGGGCGTCGAGCACGCGCTCCCGCGCAGCGGCATGGGCGTCGCGGGCGTCGAGCAACTCCTTCTCCGCGGTCGCGAGCCGGACCAGCACCTCGTCCCGGTCGGTGAGTGCGTCGCGTACGCGGCGGAGTGCGTCGCGCTCGGCCCGGAGTTTCGGGCCCTGCATCCGCAACTCCCCCGCTTCCGCCAGTGCGGCGACGGCCTCGGCGCGACGGCCCGGCGCGGCGTCGAGCAGGGTCCGGGTCTGGGCAGTGCGGCGGTCCGCCTCGACGATGGCCGAGTCCAGGGTCTGGATCTCGGCGACCAGAGCCGGCCGCTGCGCGACGCGTTCGGCGAGGGGCTCCCACCGCCCCGACTCCTCGGTCCAGCGGTCGATCGCCGCATCCAGGCGTGCGTCGAGATCCTCGTCTGACCCGCCGGCGCACAGCGACTCACCCTCCGGCAGCGCGCACAGCTCTGCGTGCGCACGCGTAACGGCCTGCTCGGCGACCGTGAGTTCGCGGGTGACACGGTCGGCGTCGTCGGCGAGCGGCACGATGGGCGCCGCCTGCAGGGCCTGCCGACGAGCCTGCGCCGCCGCGCTCAGAGCGGCTTCGCCGTCCGCGAGCCGTGCGAGTCGCTCGGTGGCCGCACGCCCCCGGCGACGCAGCTCGGCGAGCCGGCTCCCGCTCTCGTACGCGGCCTGCGTCTGGTCGGCCGCGGCCTGCGCCGCACCTGACTCGAGGCGCGTGCGCTCCGCGGCGGTGCGCGCACGCTCGAGACATTCCTGCGCCCAGTCGAAGTCGGGTTCGGCGGTCGGTTCGACCCCGCCCACCGCCACGATCTGACCGGCGACCCGCTCGAGCACGGCGGTCTGTTCGGTCAGCTTCGCCGCGCTCTCCCGCGCCCGGTCACGCAACCACTCCTCGAGGTCACCGAACCGCTCAGTGTCGAACAACCGCTCCAGCAACGCTTCCCGCTCATCGGAGTGCGCGCGCAGGAATCGGGCGAAGTCGCCCTGCGGCAGCAGGACCACCTGGAAGAACTGATCGGCACTCATCCCGAGCAGCCGGACCACGGCGTCGCCGATCTCGGGGATGCGGGTCAGGTCGGGCCCGGATCCGTCGACCCACACGAGAGTCGCCCGGGCATTCACCTTGCGGGTGCCGTCGCCGCGCTTCTTGGGTCGTTCGTGCTCGGGCGACCGCGTGATCCGGAGTCGGCGGGACGCGATCGTCGCCTCGAGTTCGACCTCCGGGACATCCTCGGCCGCAGCGTGATCCGAGTGCAGGCGCCGGTTGGTGTCGCGCACGCCCGGTACCCGGCCGAACAGCGCGAAGGCGACCGCGTCGAGGACCGTGGTCTTGCCGGCGCCGGTCTGGCCGTGCAGCAGGAACAGTCCGTCACCGCCGAGGTCGTCGAAGTCGACCGTGATCTCGTCGGCGAACGGACCGAAGGCCCGGACGCGCAGACGGTGCAGCCTCATGCGGACTCCGCGACGATCGCCTCGATGTCGAACAGGGTCAGTTCGGCCGCGTCGGACTCGGGTTCACCGACCACGGCGCGGAGTGCGCGTTCGAGGAGCACCCGCTCCCCCTTGGTCGGCTCGTCGCGCACGTCGGAGATGAACGACGCGATGATCTCGGCGTCGGTCCGGCCGCGCACGCGGGAACGGTAGTCGACGCCGGAGCCGGAATGCGGCCGCTCCCACTGCACATGGACCGCGAACGGGAACCGCTCGCGCAGCCGACGCATCGCGTCAGTCGGGCGGACCGGGTCGGTCAGCGTCACCTCGACGTAGTGGTCCTGCGCCGCGGCGTACCGTTCGTCGGTCAGCAGGTCGCCGAGAACGCCGGTGAGAGAGCTCAGTTCGCGGACGACGGGCAGCTCGTGTGCGCGGACCTCGGCGACGCCGTCGGCGTCGAGCTCCACCACCAGCGCCGCCTTCCGGTGGGTTCGCTCACCGAAGGAGTACGGCAGCAGCGAACCGCTGTACCGGACCGTGTCGGTGACACGTTGCGGCGAGTGCAGATGCCCGAGGGCGACGTAGTCGGCGCCCGAGAACGTCTCGGCGGGAACCGTTTCCACCCCGCCGACACTGATCGAGCGCTCCGAACCGGAGGCCGCGGCCCCGCTGACGAAGGCGTGGGCGACGACCACGGACCGAACCCGGCGCGCAGCCAGATCGGTGCGGACGCGAGTCATGGCGGCGTCGAGGACAGCGGTGTGCCCGCCGATCGACTCGACGCCGAGGTGGCGTCGCGCGGTGTCGGGTTCGAGATAGGGAATGCCGTAGAACGCGACGTCTCCGTGGGCGTCCGACAGGATGACCGGACGGTCGATGTCGGCGATCGAGGTCCGCAGATGCAGGCCACCGGCGGCGGCGAATCCCGACCCCGCACCGAGGCGAGTGGGCGAGTCGTGATTGCCCGAGGTGACGACGATCTGTGCTCCCGCAGCGGCGATCTCGGCCAGGCCCTCGTCGTACACGCGGACCGCGTCGGCGGACGGGACGGACCGGTCGTACACGTCACCGGCGACGATGACGGCGTCGGCCGACTCCGCGTCGACCAGTGCGGCCAGATGCGACAGTGCGCGACGCTGGTCGGCGAGCAGCTCGACCCCGTGGAACGTCCGGCCCAGGTGCCAGTCGGAGGTGTGCACGATCCGCATGGGCGCAACCTTACGGTCGGGTGCCGACAGATCGTGGGACGCGCGCTCGCCTACGCCGTCGACCCCGGCACCGAGTCGGACCGACCGGCGTCGGCGCCCACCGCGTGCGGGTCGACGACCTGCGGTGGGACCGTCTGATGCGCGGGCCGGACGAAGAAGAAGGTCGCCACGACGCCGATCAGCAGCGCGGCCGCGGGCAGGTAGAGAGACTGCCCCATGGCGGTCGCGAACCCCTCGCGCAGGAACTCCGGCAGTTGCCCGGCCGCACCGTCCTGGGCGTTCTCGGCGTCGACGCCGGGCAGCTCGGCCGCCAGCCGGGTCTGCAGGAGCGCTCCGATCATGGCGGAGCCGAGGACCGAACCGATGACCCGCAGGGTGTTGTAGACGCCGGCCCCGGCCCCGGCCTGATGCCACGGCAGATTGCGGGTGGCGGTCGCGGCCAGCGGCGCCCAGATACCGGCCGAGGCCACGCCCATCAGGCACAACGGAATCACGATCAACCAGACCGGGGTCTCCGGGCGGGCGACGAAGCCCAGCCACGCGATGGCGATCGCGTTCAGCAGCAGTGCCGAGGACACGATCGTGCGTGGGTGGACGCGATCGACCACCCGGCCCACGATCGGAGCCAGGACACCGGTCAGCACCGCCATCGGCACCAGGACGACCGCCGACTCCGTCGGCGACATCCCACCGACGAGCTGGAGGAAGAACGTCAGGGGGATCATCATCGCCGACACCGCGAAGCCCATCGACGCGATGCCGATGGTCGACAGCGAGAAGTTGCGGTCGCGGAACAACGACAACGGGACCAGGGGCTCGGTGCGGATGCGGGACTGCCAGTAGACGAAGACCCCCAGGACGGCGACCCCGCCGACGATGAGCAGCCAGATCCAGGTGTCCCAGTCGAAGGTCTCCCCCTCCTGGATGCCGAAGACCAACGCGGACAGACCCACCGCGGAGAGACCGACACCGATCCAGTCGAACTGGTGGTCGTTGGTGCTGACCCGCGGGACGAGAACGGCCGCGAGGACGAGACCGGCGAGGCCGACGGGCAGGTTGATGAAGAAGATCCACTCCCAGCCGAACGCGTCGGTCAGCACGCCGCCGAGCAGCGGACCGACGAGGGTCGCCACCCCGGCGACCGTGCCCCACACGCCCATTGCGGCGCCGCGCTTCTCGGCCGGGAAGATGCGAGTGATCAGCGCCATCGTCTGCGGGGTGATGAGGGCGGCGCCGACACCCTGCAGACCGCGGGCCGCGATCAGCTCACCGATCGACGACGACAGGCCGCACCAGAGGCTGGCCGCGGTGAAGACCGCGAGACCGAGCTGGTACATCGTCTTGGGGCCGAACTTGTCGCCCAGGCGACCGGTGATCAGCAGCGGCACCGCGTAGGTGAGCAGGTACGCACTGGTGACCCAGACGACGCCGTTGACGTTCGTGTCGAGGTCGGCCTGGATACGCGGCTGGGCCACGGCCACGATCGTCATGTCGACGAGGATCATGAAGAAGCCCACGCAGAGCGCCAGCATCGCGGCCCACGGGCGGCCGGTGACCATCTCGTCGGTGCCCGCGTTCTGGCCGCGGGCGGCGTCGCTCGACTGCATTTCCTCGATGCTAGTGGTGTGTCTCGGAAAGAGGTGGCCGGTCTCCGGTGGAGCGATCGGTGAGCTGGCAAGGCGGAGGAGGGAGCGATAGCGGAGCTATCTCGACCGACGACAACGCAGCCAGGCGCCGATCGAACGCCGGAGACCAGTCGCCTGTTTCCGAGACACACCACTCACCCTGTCCGATTCGTGAACGGCCCGCGCGATCACGGGTTTCGCGGCAGCTCGGGGCGGGATGTCGCTCCGGATCATTACTGTGGAGCCCATGAGCACAGAGTCCGAGCAGAGCACCGCGTCCGAGGGCGAACAGGGTTCGTACGTGATGACCGGCGAGGAGTTCGTCCGGGACACGAAGTACATCGAGACCCGCATCACCGCCGACGGCCGGGACGGCTATCCGGTGGAGGCCGGCCGGTACCGGCTCGTCGCAGCCAGGGCCTGCCCGTGGGCCAACCGGACCCTCATCGTGCGGCGGCTACTCGGCCTCGAGGACGCCATCTCGCTCGGGCTGTGCGGTCCCACGCACGACAAGAACTCGTGGACCTTCGACCTCGACCCCGGCGGGGTGGACCCGGTCCTGCAGATCCCGCGACTCAAGGACGCCTACGAGAAGCGGATCCCCGGCTACCCGAAGGGGATCACCGTGCCGGCGATGGTCGACGTGCCGACCGGCGAGGTCGTCACCAACGACTTCCCGCAGATCACCATCGACTTCTCGCTGGAATGGACCGCCTTCCATCGCGACGGCGCGCCGGAGCTCTACCCGGAGCGTCTGCGCGACGAGATCGACGAGGTCAGCCACGGCATCTACACGGAGGTCAACAACGGCGTCTACCGCTGCGGATTCGCCGGCAGCCAGGAAGCCTACGACGCGGCGTACGACCGGTTGTTCACCAAACTCGACGAGTTGTCCGAGCGGTTGTCGACGCAGCGTTACCTGGTCGGCGACACCATCACCGAGGCCGACGTCCGGCTCTTCACCACCCTGGCGCGCTTCGACGCGGTGTATCACGGCCACTTCAAGTGCAATCGGAGCAAGCTGAGCGAGATGCCGGTGCTGTGGGCCTATGCCCGGGACCTGTTCCAGACGCCCGGCTTCGGCGACACCACCGACTTCACCCAGATCAAACAGCACTACTACATCGTCCACACCGACGTGAATCCCACGCAGATCGTGCCGAAGGGCCCGGACCTCCGCGGCTGGCTCACCGCACACCATCGCGACGACCTGGGCGGTCGCCCGTTCGGTGACGGCACACCCCCCGGTCCCCCACCACCGGCCGAGGTCGTGCCCGCAGCGGACTGGGTACCGACGGAACGAGCGGCGGCGGAATGAAAGACAAGGCGTCACAGGGACTTTCGGCAGACCACGGCCGTACGCCCCCCGGCAAGGCCGTCGAGGTGACCGGCGGAATCCTGGACCGGGCACAGCGACTGCAGGCACCCGCGGTGAAGAAGTACGTCGATTCACTGCGGCGGAAGTACCCCGACGACTCACCCGCGCAGATCATCGAGCGGCTCGAGAAGCGTTACCTGAACGCGGTCACCGGTTCCGGCGGCGCCGTCGGCGCGGCGGCCGCGGTGCCCGGTGTCGGCACGATGACCGCGTTCGGGGCGATGACCGGGGACACGGCGTTCTTCCTCGAGGCGTCGGCCCTGCTCGCGCTGTCGATCGCCGAGGTGCACGGCATCCCGGTGCACGAGTCCGAGCGTCGCAAGGCCCTGGTCATGACCGTCGCGCTGGGCGAAGAGGGTGTGCTGGCCCTCGGTCGCGTGGTCGGCACCGGAGGCGGTGCGCTGCGCCGACTCGGTGGAGCCGCCCTGCCATCCGGTGCGATCACCAAACTGAACAAGACCCTGGTGAACAAACTCGTCAAGAAGTACGCGATCCGCCGGGCGCCGCTGATCTTCGGCAAGCTCATGCCCGCCGGTATCGGTGCGGTCATCGGTGGTGTGGGGAGTCGCGCCCTCGGCCGGAAGGTCGTCCACAACGCGCGCGAGGCGTTCGGGCCGGCACCCCGGACGTGGGTCATCGACGTCGACTTCAGTGAGGCACCCACCCCGGATCCGCTCCCACCCGGTTCGTGGTGACCGCGGCGGCCGCACCGTCCCCACAGTCGGCAGCCACGCCCGGCTGGATCCGCCGGCTCGTCGGCGAGTCCTGGCGATACCGACGCGTCGCCGTCGTCACGATGATCTTCACCCTGGTCGCCGTCGGGGTGGACGTGCTGATGCCGCTGCTGACCAAGGCCGCGATCGACCACGCCACCGGCGTCGTCGACGACGGCCTCTCGCTACAGACCGTGATCGTCGCGCTGGTCGTCTTCGCCGTCGTCCGTTACGCCTGCCATCTCGGCCGGCGGGTGTTCGCGGGACGGCTCGCGGTGAACGTGCAGAACACGCTGCGACTCCGACTCCTCGACACCCTGCTGCACCTCGACGGCCGCAGCCAGCACCAGATCCGCACCGGACAGATCGTGTCCCGCTCGATCTCCGACATCCAGGTCGTCCAGAGTCTCCTGGCCATGGCGCCACTGTCGTTGGGCGCCGCGGTGCAGATGGTCGTGGCCCTGGCCATCATGGCGTACCTGTCGCCGCTCCTGACCGGGGTGGCGTTGCTGATCGCCCCGCTCATCGCCCTCGAGGTGTGGCGTACCCGGCGTCGGCTGTTCGCGGCGACGTGGTCGGCGCAGCAGGCCGCCGCCGACGTCGCCCAGCACGTGGAGGAGACCGTCACCGGCGTGCGGGTCGTGAAGGGTTTCGGCCAGGAGGAACGCGCGGTCGACGACCTCGTCACCCGGTGCCGGACGGTGTTCGCTCGCCGGCTCCGCGCCGCCCGGATCAATGCTCGATTCGCCCCGACCCTGGCCGCCATCCCGCAGCTGGGCATGGTCGGGGTGATCGTCGTGGGCGGCTACCTCACGATGACCGGCGCGATCACGGCCGGCACCTTCGTCGCGTTCAGCACGTACGTCGCCACCATGACCGGCATCGCCCGACTCCTGACGAACCTGATCGTCAACGCCCAGCTGGCGCGGGCGGCCGTCGAACGCGTCTACGACGTCATCGACCATCCCCACGATCCGGGCGACGCCGCGACCGGCACGCTGCCCGGCGGCCCCCTGGGCGTCGAACTGGACGCTGTGGGGTTCGCCCACCACACCCATGACGCCGACGACCCGCCCGCCGTGTTGTCCGGTATCGACCTGCGGATCGAGCCGGGCGAATGTGTGGCGATCGTGGGTCCGCCCGGTTCCGGCAAGTCGACCATCGCCGACCTGGTCAGCCGGTTCGAACGACCCGACTCCGGAACGATCTCGCTGCTCGGCGAGAGCACCGGTGACGAGCCGTCCCGGACCCGATACCGGATCGACGACCTCGCGCCCGAGGCGCTCCACCGTGCCGTCGCCGTCGTGTTCGACGAGCCGTTCCTGTTCTCCGACACCATCACCGCGAACATCGCGATGGGCCCGGCAGCCGCCGGGGCCGACGCCGCCGACCGGGTTCGGGCGGCAGCCGCCGCGGCCGACGCCGCGGAATTCGTCGAGGCGCTCCCCGACGGATACGACACCGTCATCGGCGAACGCGGGCTCACTCTGTCGGGCGGGCAGCGTCAGCGCATCGCTCTGGCCCGCGCCCTGTTCGCCGACCCCCGCATCCTCGTGCTCGACGACGCGACGTCCGCAGTGGACGCCACCACCGAGGCGCGCATCCTGGGCGGGCTCCGCGACCGCCGCGCCACGATGCTGGTCCTCGCCCATCGACGTTCGACGCTCGTCCTCGCCGATCGCGTCGCGGTGCTCGACGACGGCCGGATCACCGCGCTGGGGACGCTCGCCGAACTCGAGGCGACCTCACCGCGCTTCCGCGAGCTGATGTCGAGCACCACGCAACCGGCACCCGACGGCGTCCACGACGACATCCCCGGCGCGGCCGCGGTCGCCGACACCGCGCCACCGCTGCGCGGACCGGGCCCGACCGAGATCGAGAGCCTGTGGCCCGGCATCGCTTCCGACTCGATCGACGTCGCGGCCCGAACCTCTCCGGCGATGGGGGCGGGCTCACGGACCGGTCGCGGCGGCGGCGTGGCCAGCGCGCTCGGTTCGATGCCGGCCACTCCCCAGCTCCAGGCCTCGGTGGACGCACTCCCCCCTGCGGTCGAGCAGCCAGAGGTCGACGTCGCCGCCGCCCGACGCGAGAACCCGGTCTTCACCCTGCGCGGACTCCTCGCGCCGGTCCGGTGGCTGCTCGCCGCCGCACTGCTCGCCATCGCCGTCGACACGCTCGTCGGCCTGGCCTTCCCGAGCATCGCCCGGGCGGTCATCGACTCGACCGGACACACCGAGGGGTCGACCCTGATGTGGGCCACGGTCGGCGGCGTCGTACTGGTCGGAGTCGGCTGGGTCGCCGCGTCGTCGATGGCGATCACCTCGACCAGGGCCGGCGAACGGGTGCTGTTCGGACTTCGGATCCGCAGTTATGCCCACATCCAGCGCCTCGGACTCGACTACTACGAGCGCGAGCTGTCGGGCCGGATCATGACCCGGATGACGACCGACATCGACGCCTTGTCGACGTTCCTGCAGACCGGACTGACCTCGGCGATCGTGGCGGTGCTGACGCTCGTCGGCGTCGGTGTCGCGCTCCTGATCACCGGCCCGCTGCTCGGACTCCTGGTGCTGCCCGTCTTCCCCCTCCTGATCGCCGCGACGGTCGTCTTCCGCCGCGTCGCAAGCCGCGCCTACACGCGCTCGCGCGAACTGATCAGCGTCGTCAATGCGGACTTCCAGGAGAACATCGCCGGCATCAAGACCACGCAGACCTACCTGCGCACCGACGACGCCCAGGCCCGGTTCGCGCGTCGCTCCGGAGAATGGGTCGAGGCCCGGATGGTCTCGCAGCGGGCGATCGCCTCGTACTTCCCGCTCATCCAGCTCATGTCCGACATCGCGACCGCGATCGCGCTGGGCGTCGGCGCCGGGCAGGTGGCGTCGGGTTCGCTCTCGGCGGGCACACTCGTCGCCTTCGTCCTCTACCTGACGATGCTGTTCGGCCCGGTGCAACAACTCTCGCAGGTCTTCGACGGCTATCAGCAGGCCGCCGTGGGCCTCCGCCGGATCGGCGACCTGCTGCGCACGCCGAGTTCGCTGCGCACCTCGGCGACAGCCGAGTCCCCGCCACACGGCGGGTTCGACGGCGTCGTCGACTTCGACCGGGTCGGGTTCCGCTACCAGGGTTCGACGACGGATGCGCTGTCCGCCGTCGACCTGCACATCCCGGCCGGGTCGTCGCTCGCCCTCGTCGGCCGGACGGGCGCAGGCAAGTCGACGATCGTCAAGCTGCTGGCGCGCTTCTACGATCCGACCACCGGACGGGTCCTGGTCGACGGCACCGACATCGGTGACTACGAACTCGCCGGATATCGGCGGCGGCTCGGCCTCGTCCCGCAGGAGCCGCACCTGTTCACCGGCACCGTCGCCGAGAACATCGCCTACGGCCGGCCCGACGCCGATCGGGCCGCGATCGTCGACGCCGCCTCCGCGGTCGGCGCACTGCGCATGATCACCGCCCTGCCCGGCCGGATGAACCATCCCATCGGGGAACGCGGCCAGGGGCTGAGCTCGGGCCAGCGCCAACTCATCGCACTGGCCCGGGCCGAACTCGTCGAGCCCGATCTGCTGCTGCTCGACGAGGCGACCGCGACCCTCGACCAGGCCACCGAGGCGCAGGTCCTCGCCGCCGGACGGGCGGTGACCCGGCACCGCACGTCGGTGATCGTCGCCCACCGACTGGCCACGGCCGCCCGCGCCGACACCATCGCGGTGGTGGACGGCGGACGGATCGTCGAACTCGGAACACACGAGGAGCTGCTCGCGTTGGGACAGAGGTACCGCGGCTTCTGGGATGCCGGCGTCGATCCCGACGAGCCGGCGGTGCCCCGCCCCGACTCACCCGCTCCGACCAGCGCACGGAGGGCCGCCACGGCGGTCACGCGGGCCACCTCGGAACTGACTCCGTAGTAACAGGTCGGTAGGTGTGAGCGAGTCGACGACGCGTAGCATCGTCAGGTGGTTCACCGATAGTCTCCACAAGAGACGACGCGTGGCAGAGAACCCGGCACCTTCAGGGAATTGAGGCGAGATACCGCTGTGAGCAGCAGTTCGATTTCAGACTTCGGACAGAACACGTGGCTGGTCGAGGAAATGTACCAGCAATACCAAGAAGACCCGAACTCGGTCGACCCGAGTTGGCACGAACTACTGAAGAACTACGAACCCGGCGACAACGGTGGCTCCGCCCCGGCCGCCGCTCCGCCCTCGAATTCCGCAAAGCCCACTGCCGCAAAGACTTCGGCCACCACAGCGGCCACCTCGTCCTCCTCCTCGACCACGAGTGCGTCGACCAACGGGTCGGCACGCAACACCTCCGCGCCGGCCACCGAGACCACGCCGCGCAAGCAGGTCACCCTGGATCAGACCCCGGCGCGCACGGCACCGCGCAAACCCACCCCCGCCAAGGAGTCGACCGCCACGAAGGCGGCGTCGGGGCACAGCGTCGCCAGCCGCGACGGGTCGGCCCGCTCGCAGCCCAAGCCCGAGGCGGGCAAGACCGCCGCGCCCGAGGCCCAGAAGTCCGGGTCCGCGAAGTCGGACGCACAGAAGTCCGAGAGCGCCGACGGCAACAAGGTCCTGCGCGGTCCCGCCGCGGCCATCGCGAAGAACATGGCGCTGTCGTTGGAGATCCCGACGGCCACCAGCGTCCGTGCGGTGCCCGCCAAGGCGATGATCGACAACCGGATCGTCGTCAACAACCACCTCGCGCGGACCCGAGGCGGCAAGATCAGCTTCACCCACATCCTGGGTTACGCGATCGTGCAGGCCATCAAGGCGTTCCCGAACATGAACCGGCACTTCGCCGAGATCGACGGCAAGCCGAACGTCGTCACACCCGCGCACACCAACCTCGGCCTGGCCATCGACCTGGTCGGCAAGGATGGCAACCGCACCTTGGTCGTCGCCGCGATCAAGGAATGCGAGACGATGGGCTTCGCCGAGTTCTACACGGCGTACCAGGACATCGTCCGTCGCGCCCGCGACGGCAAGCTCGGCGCGGCCGACTTCTCCGGCGTCACCATCTCGCTCACCAACCCGGGCACGATCGGCACCGTGCACTCGGTGCCGCGCCTGATGAAGGGCCAGGGCGCCATCATCGGCGCCGGCGCGATGGAGTACCCGGCGGAGTTCCAGGGCGCGAGCGACGAGCAGATCGCCGAACTCGGCGTCGGCAAGCTGATGACCCTGACGTCGACCTACGATCACCGGATCATCCAGGGCGCGGAGTCGGGCGATTTCCTCCGCACCATCCACGAGCTGCTGATCGACGACGCGTTCTACGACGAGATCTTCACCGCGTTCCATGTGCCCTACGAGCCGATCCGCTGGCGTCGCGACCTGCCCGCAGGCCTCGTCGACAAGAGCACCCGCGTCCTCGAGCTGATCGCGGCCTACCGCAGCCGCGGCCACCTGATGGCCGACATCGATCCCCTCATGATGGACAGCGATGCGCGCAGCAGCCATCCGGATCTGGACATCCAGAACTACGGGCTGACGCTGTGGGATCTCGACCGCAGCTTCAAGGTCGGCGGGTTCCACGGCCAGGAGAAGATGAAGCTGCGGGACGTGCTGTCGATCCTGCGCGACGCGTACTGCCGGCACGTCGGTGTCGAGTACACCCACATCCTCGAGCCCGAGCAGCAGAAGTGGCTGCAGGAACGCGTCGAGATCAAGCACGTCAAGCCGCCGGTCGGTGAACAGAAGTACATCCTGAGCAAGCTCAACGCCGCCGAGGCGTTCGAGACGTTCCTGCAGACCAAGTACGTCGGGCAGAAGCGCTTCTCGCTCGAGGGCGCCGAGTCGGTCATCCCGATGATGGACGCGGTCATCGACCAGAGCGCCGAGCACAGCCTCTCCGAGGTGGTCATCGGCATGCCGCACCGCGGCCGTCTGAACGTGCTCGCCAACATCGTCGGCAAGCCGTACTCGAAGATCTTCACCGAGTTCGAGGGCAACCTGAACCCGTCGCAGGCGCACGGATCGGGCGACGTGAAGTACCACCTCGGCGCCGAGGGCAAGTACTACCAGATGTTCGGCGACAACGAGATCAACGTGTCGCTGACCGCCAACCCCAGCCACCTCGAGGCAGTCGACCCGGTGCTGGAGGGTCTGGTGCGCGCCAAGCAGGACCTCATGGACGAGGACGATCGGTTCCCGATCCTCCCGCTCATGCTGCACGGCGATGCGGCGTTCGCCGGTCAGGGTGTGGTCGCCGAGACGCTCAACATGGCGATGCTGCCCGGTTACCGCACCGGCGGCACCGTGCACATCGTGGTGAACAACCAGGTCGGCTTCACCACCGCACCGGAACACTCGCGCTCGACCGAGTACTGCACCGACGTGGCGAAGATGATCGGCGCACCGATCTTCCACGTCAACAGCGACGACCCCGAGGCCTGCGTCTGGGCCGCGAAGCTCGCCGTCGACTACCGCCAGGCGTTCCACAAGGACGTCGTCATCGACCTCGTGTGCTTCCGCCGTCGCGGACACAACGAGGGCGACGACCCGTCGATGACGCAACCGGCGATGTACGAGGTGATCGACACCAAGCGCGGCGTCCGCAAGAGCTACACCGAGGCCCTCATCGGCCGCGGTGACATCTCGACCAAGGAGGCCGAGGACGCTCTGCGCGACTACCAGGGACAGCTCGAGCGCGTCTTCAACGAGGTCAAGGAACTCGAGAAGTTCAGTGTCGAGCCGTCGCCCTCGGTCGAGGCCGACCAGACGCTGCCGACGAAGCTGGTGACCGCGGTCGACAGCAAGACGCTCGAGCTCATCGGCGACGCGTTCGTCAACGTGCCCGACGGCTTCACCCCGCACCCGCGTGTGAAGCCGGTCCTGGAGCGCCGCGCCGAGGCCGCCCGCAAGGGCAACATCGACTGGGCGTTCGCCGAACTGCTGGCGTTCGGGTCGCTGGTCATGGAGGGGCGCACCGTGCGTCTGTCCGGCCAGGATTCGCGCCGTGGCACCTTCACCCAGCGCCACTCGGTGCTCATCGACCGCAGCACCGGCTCGGAGTACACCCCCCTCAACCACCTGCAGCCCGCAGACGAGGAGAGCAACGGCGGCCGGTTCATGGTCTTCGACTCCCCGCTCTCGGAGTTCGCGGTCGTCGGCTTCGAGTACGGCTACTCCGTCGGCAACCCGGACGCCCTCGTGGTGTGGGAAGCGCAGTTCGGTGACTTCGTCAACGGCGCGCAGTCGATCATCGACGAGTTCATCTCCTCGGGCGAGGCCAAGTGGGGCCAGCTCTCCGACGTCGTGCTGCTGCTGCCGCACGGCCACGAGGGACAGGGACCCGACCACACCTCGGGCCGCATCGAGCGGTTCCTGCAGTTGTGCGCCGAGGGTTCGATGACGGTGGCGCTGCCGTCGACGCCGGCGAGCTACTTCCACCTGCTGCGCCGCCACGTGCTCGACGGCATCAGCCGTCCGCTCATCGTCTTCACCCCGAAGTCGATGCTGCGCAACAAGGCCGCGGTGAGCCCGGTGGAGGACTTCACCGAGGACAAGTTCCGTTCGGTGATCGACGACCCGCACTTCCTCAAGGACGGCGCGGACCGCAGCAAGGTCAAGCGGGTGTTGCTGGTGAGCGGCAAGCTCTACTACGAACTCGCCGCGCGCCGCGACAAGGAGAAGCGCGACGACATCGCGGTCGTCCGGATCGAGCAGCTCTACCCGGTGCCGCACCGCCGCCTGCGCAAGACGCTCGAGCAGTACGGCAACGCGAGTGAGTTCCGGTGGGTCCAGGAAGAGCCCGCGAATCAGGGTCCGTGGCCGTTCCTCGGCCTCTGGCTGCCCGAGGTGCTGCCGGATGTGCTCGGCGGACTGCGCCGGGTCTCGCGCCGCGCGATGTCCGCGCCGTCGTCGGGATCGAGCAAGGTCCACGCGGTGGAGCAGCAGGAGATCCTCGACGAGGCCTTCGGCGAGTAACCTGCCAGACGACGCCTGCGGCCACCGACCCGAGAGGGTCGGTGGCCGCAGTCGTCTGTGGGTTCTAGGTCAGCCGGGCTTCGCAGATGTCGGCGGCCGCCGCGGCGGCCTTGTCGGCGGGCGTCATCCGGCGGGCGAGAGCAGCAGCGGCCGAACGGGTTCCGTCGTCGAACAGGACCGCGAGACCCGCGCGCGCGTCGTCGTCGGTGAAACTCGACAGCCGGACGGCCGCCCCGACGCCCAGGGCACGGACCCGTTCAGCCCAGAACGGCTGATCGGCGGTGACCGCGCAAACCAGGGTGGGGAGGCCGGCCCGCAGACTCGCCGCGGTGGTGCCGGCGCCGCCGTGATGGACTGCGGCCGCGCATCGCGGCAGGACCGACGCGTGGTCCACACCCGCGACGTAGAACACGTCCGGGTCGTCGGGATCGACTCCGGTCGGATCTCCCATGGCGATGAGGCAGCGCACCCCCTGGGCACGGGCGGCTGTCCGCCAGCGGGCGATCAGAGCCTCCGGGTCGAGGATCGGCATGCTGCCGAACGTCACGAACAGCGGAGCTTCGCCGGCGGCCAGCCATCGGCCGAGATCGGTTGCCCCGGCGTCGATCTCGGAGATACCCGCCCGGCTTCCCGCGGGCAGGTCGAAGAATCCGACGACGGGTTTGCGATCGTCCCACTCCGCGGCGAGGCCCGGAACCATCTCCGCATCGTAGGCCTGGATCTGGGGGATCCCGGAGGCGTTCAGCCGCACCGGCAGCGGTCGCCGAGCCCGGTCGAGCCCGAGTCGGCGCCGGAACCGATTCTCGTTCCATGCGGTCGCGGCCCAGGTCAACCGGTCGGCGAGGCGCCAGGAGCGCCGCTTCCACTCCGGCGACCATCTGTCGGTGAGTCCCGGTACGGCGCCGAGGAGTCCGTTCTCCGACATCGGGCCGTATCTCAGCACGGTCAGCGGGATGCCCAGATGTTCGGCGACCGCCAGCCCGCGGTCCTGGCACAGCGGCGCGACGACGAGGAGGTCGGTGTCGTGCAGCGGCGCCGTACCCGCGATGAAGAGTCGCTCGAGCGCGGCGTCCAGGGCGTCGAATCCGCCGCGGACCGTCCGCAACGCAAACGCCATCCGCGCCAATGGGTTACGACTGTTGCGCGCCGACCGCGCGTCCTCCGACGACCACGCGGTGTCGGAGTCCAGACCGATCTCGTGGACGTCGCGGACGCCGGTGGCCCGCGCGAGGCCGGCCAGGTTCGGCGGGACGAGGGCGCTCACGCGGTGGCCGCGCACCTGGAGTTCGAGGGCGAGGCAGATACCGGGCTGGATGTCGCCCCGGCTGCCGTACAGAATGATCGCGATGTGTGCCGGCGTCACCAGAATCGATGTCCGATCCGCCAGGCGGTCAACTCGTCGGCGATCAGTGTGCGCAGCCGGACGGGATCGCCGAAATCGTCGGGGTCGATGCCGAAGAACGTGAGCGTGACGGTGTCGCCGTAGGTGACCGCCCAGGCGGCGACCGCCGGGCCGCGTTCGCGCCGCTCCTGGGCGGGCATCCCCTGCATCACCGCGCGGATGGCGAACCGGGACGCCGTATGACCGCCGATCCGCATCGCCGAGTCGGGCGTGGCCCCGAGATTCGACACGGTGGTGTCGGGTCCGGGGATTCCGCGCATCAACCGACCGATGAGTCGTCTCGGCAGGATGCGCACGATCGGCTGCAGGTTGTCGGCGGCCTGATCGGCCCCGGACTCGGCGTAGTCGACGAAGGCCCGTTTGCTCGATGACCGGATGGCGGTGAGGTCGGTGTCCGGTTCGACGGGGTCGGCAAGGCGGATCCACACCCCGCCCGACGCATTGGCGCGGTTGTCGTCGTCGCCGTCCCGCTTGCTGACCGCTATGCACACCTTCATCGGACCGTCGAGCGGGCGACCCGAACGGTGCACGATACCGGCGAGCAAGGCGGTGAACAGGGAGTTGCCGGTACCGCCGTGCTCGGTGGCGCGCGCGGCCCATTCGGTTGCCGAGACGTCGACCGTCGCCAGCGTCGTGTCCGGCTCGGGCGCGGACCGTGGTCTCGCCGGACGCGTGGTACGCGACGATTCCGGCGCGGATCGGGTGTCGGCGGACCCGGTGTCGGTGCCTCGCGCCGCCCGGGCCTCGCGGATCAGGATTCGCGCTGATCGGGCGGCTGCGCGCACCGACTCGGCGGCGTCGGCGGCGTCGGCGCGGACCGCCTCCCAAGAGTGTCCGCTGACGGGAGCGGGCAGACCGGCGGTGCGGCCCGCCGCGGCGTCGGCCACCAGCCGGTAGAGGCCGTGACCGTCGGTGATCATGTGGGAGGCGAGCAGGGACACCGCGCGCCCGCCGCCGCGGATCCGAGCCGAGTCGAGCTGCCAACCGGTTCCCCGCACGGGATCGAGACGGCTCGCGCGGAGGACGGCGTCGGCCCACTCCCCGACGGCGTCGGCCTCGACGACCGCCACCGGCCCGGGTCGGACCGGCATCGTCGATCGCACCCAGCGGTGCCGGGCGAACGGGACCCGACGGCGCGACACCGCACGATGCAGCGGCCCGGCCGCGAGTCCGGCGCACAACGACTCGATCGCCGCGTCCCCCGGGTCGTCGTCGAAGACCCAGGTGATCTGGATGGGCGCACCCATCCCGAACAGTTCCGCGACGAGCAGGTACGACTCGTCGGGGCCGGTCACGCGGAGTACCTCGGCGGGACGGGTGTCGGTTGCCGTTGCCGTCACGTGTGCTCCTCAGCTTCACGAGGTGTCATGATCACCAGATCTCATGGGGCAGACCCCAGGCCGTCAGTTCCCGGTCGAGCAGGTCCGCGACCACGGCATCGGAGGGAAAACTCGTCTCGTCGCAACCGAGCACGGTGAAGGTCACCTGATCACGGGTGCGGACCAGCCACGACTGGACGCCGTCACCGAAGCGCTGGCCGACCGAGGCGTCGACGCCCTGAGCCATGCCGCGGAATGCGACCTTGCGCGCCGACCGCCCGCCGAGCACCGTTGCCTCCGGGGGGATGTCGCCGAGGTTGGAGATCACCGCGTCGGGGATCCCGTTGCCCGCGCTGACCAGCTTCACGATGACCGCGGGCGGCAGGAACCAGGCCAACGGCCGCAGGTGGATGTGCGGTGCCCGGCGACCCTCCGACAGCCGGACGAAAGCCGCCTTGCACGCCGCCCGGATGCCGCCGAGATCGCCACCGGCGACCGGCTCGTCGGTGAGGTACACCGACACACCGGCGATCGGGTTGGACCGGGTGTCCGCCTCGCTCTCACGACGGTCGACGGGGACCCCGACCTTGATCGGATTCGGCAGCGGCGCATGGCCACTGGAGCGCAGCAAGCCGGTGACCACCGCGATGAACAGCGTGTTCGCGGTGCCGTCGTGCTCGGCGGCGACCCGGTCGAAGTCCGTCGCGGGGACCGTCGCGGTCGCCCAGGTGAAGTCGGCGGCCGGCGACCGTTCGGCTATCGGCGCGCGGACCGGACGCGGGTCGGGTTCGGGGCCACCGGCCTTGCGCTGCTCGAGTGCCGCCCGCACGAGCCCGGCGAGGACCGCGCCGGCCTGCGACCCGGCGTCGGCGAGGTCGCCGATCCGCTGCCGCCGCCACGAGACCGGCGGACGCGTCGTCGCCGCCGGATCGGCCCCGGACGCCCGGTCCGCGTCGCGAGCCAGTGGCACCTCCGACGCCGAGGCGGCCTCGGCGGCCGCCGCGAGCATGCCGCGACCGTCGGTGACGACGTGCAGGGCACAGAGGGACACCACCGTTCCACCCGACGCGGTGGGCGCCGACCGCAGGCGCCAGCACCGCCCGCCCTCGGCGTCGAGGGGAACCGAGGACATCTCGGCGGTCGCCCAGTCGTCGATCTCCGCCTCCGGCACCGGTCGGCTGTCGGCGGCCAGCCCGGGTGCGTCGGGCGCGGCAACCCACCGCGGGCGGGCTCCGACGACATCCGGTACGACGAGCATGCGGTTGAGGCGCCCTCGCGCGAACGCGGCGTTCATCGCGGTCAGCGTCTCGATCGAGACCTCCTCGTCGAACACCCACACGAGCTGGAGCACCACCGACCAGCCGAGTGCCGGCGTGACGAACCAGAACGGGGCGTCCTCGGAGGTCAGGCGCTCGCCTCGGATCGCCGCCCGCTCGTCGCGGAGCCGGGCTGCGAGGCCACGCAGACCCGGTGCCCGCCCGGCGTCGGGTTGTTCGGCCATGGGCGACTTCGTCGTCGTCATACGTCCACCTTCGTTGCGCTGTGACTGTGTGGTCCCTGTGGGAGCCGTGGCCCCGTGCTCGAGCTTGTCACCGAACGCTCGATCTCGCGCACGGCGTCCCCGAGCGCCACATCCTCGGCCACCAGGGCGTCGCGGAGCCGTCCGGACCGCTCGGCGGCTGCGGGATCGAGCATCGACGCGACGGCGTCGGTCAACCGGTCCACGTCCAGGTCCCGTCCCGCGCGGGCCATGGGCATCGCCACGCCGACCCCCAGGCGTTCGAGTTCGGCGCCCCAGAACGGCTGATCCGCGCCGTACCAGCAGACGACCGACGGCCGGCCCGCGCGCAGAACGGCCGCCGTGGTTCCGGCGCCGCCGTGGTGGACCACCACCGCGCATCGGCCGAAGACCGTGCGGTGATCGACCTGGGACTCGATCCGCACCGCCTCGGATGCGATCTCGGCCCGGACCTCGGCGTCCATTTCGGTCCAGCCGGCGCACACCAGGACTCGTCGACCGAGCCGCCGACCGAGTTCGGTGACGACGCGTAAGGTGGCCGCCTCTCCCCGCAGCGGCATGCTCCCGAATCCGACATAGATCGGGGCGTCCGCGGCGTCGAGCCAGGACGTGAGCGCGTCGGACCCGGCGACGGGCTGGTCTGCCGGCGATCCGAGGAAACCGACCGTCGGACGACGACGAACCGCGGAGTCGGCGGTCCACCTGCGTTCGTGCTCCACGCCGAACATCGGGTCGTAGGCCTGCAATTCGAGGCCGGGCGCTGCCCGCAGTCGGGCGGCGTAGGACGCCGACGACCCGGGCGACCCGAGGTGCATGCGCAGCCGGCGCTCTCGCCGTCGGGTGAGGACGGCGAACGCGGCGTCGTAGGCGACCCATTGCGTCCGGACGGCACGCGGTCCGCCCGGGAGGTGACCGGGCACCGGTGCGACCCGACTGTTACGCCGCACCGGCGCGTGATGAAGGGAGATCAGGGGGACGCCGGCGGACTCGGCGAAGGCGAGAGCGGGCTGTTCGGTGATCAATCCCGTGACGATGACATCGGCACCGTCGACGACCTCGGCCATGTCGGAGACGAGCTGGTCCCACCCGGCGTTCCGGAGCGACAGCAGCACGCGCAGCCGTCGCAGCGGATGACGGCCGGCCTGCTTCCGGGCTCGCGCCACCGACTCGAGGTGGGCCCGGGTGTCCAAGCCGAGACGCACGACCTCGAGCCCGGTGATGCCGTCTGCCCAATCGAGAGCCGGCCCGATCATGTTGGGCGGCACCCCGAGACGGACGTCGTGTCCGCGCCGCGCGAGCGCGCAGGCCAGCACCGTCGCCGGTTGGACGTCCCCGCGGGTTCCGTTGATCACGAACGAGATCCTCATGCCGACCGCCCGGTGATCCTGGTTCCCGGCCGGGTGGTGATCCCGGTCTCCGGCCGCGCGCCGCGGTGGCCGACCGTGTTTAGAATCGGTCCCGATCCGCCACCGCCGGGCACGGGTCGCCCATCCGACCGCACCCAGACGTGAGGGGTTCGACGTTGAGGTTCGTGATCGCAGTCAACGGCAGTCGCGGCGATGCCCAGCCGGCCGTCGCCCTGGCCGCCGAGCTCGTGGGCCGGGGCCACACGGCGACTCTCGCGCTGCCACCCGACCTGGTCGACTTCGGCAGCGGCGCAGGGGTTCCCACCGAGTCGTACGGGTCGAGCACCCGTGCCCTGCTCGACTCGGAGATGGTCCGGGAGGACATGCGGTCGAAGAACCCCCGGACCCGGTTGCGTGCGGTGTCGGCGATGTCGGTGCGGGACGGCCGGGCGATGCAGCAGCGGTTGCTCGAACTCGCCGACGGCGCGGATGCGATCATCGCGAGCAGCGCCGGTCAGGAACGCGCCCACAATGTCTCGGCGGTCCTCGGCATCCCCCACATCCCGTTGCACTACTGCCCCATCCGGCGCAACAGCTCGGTGTCGTTGCTCGCGCACCTGGGCATCGACGCCCCGGCGATCGTCAACGACCTGAGCTGGCGCGTCGCCGAACGCGCCCTGTGGCTCGCCACCCGCTCGGCGGAGACCACGCTGCGGGCCGATCTCGGACTGTCGCCGCTGAACCACCCGTATTCCGAACTCATCGGCCGTACCGGCGTTCCCGAGATCCAGGCCTACGATCCGGCCCTCTTCGACGGACTCGCGACCCAGTGGGGCCGGCGCCGGCCGCTGGTCGGGTTCTTCACCCTTGCGGCCGCGCAACGCGCCGGGGTGGGCGACGCCGGACTCGACGGGGCCTCGGGAGCGGGGACGCTGGCCGACTGGCTCGACGCCGGCGACGCCCCGGTGTACGTCGGCTTCGGCAGCATGCTGCCCGCCGACCCCGACGGTCTGGCCGATGCATTCCGGACCGCAGCGCGGCGACTCGGGATCCGCCTGCTGGTGTCGGGCGGCTGGAGCGGTTTCATGTCGACCGAATCCGGCTCTGCCACATCTGAATCCGAGGCATCGGGACTCACGGATGCGATCCGCGTCGTCGGACACGTCGATCACGACACCGTGCTGCCGCGGTGTCGGGCCGCGGTCCACCACGGCGGCGCGGGTTCGGTGGCCGCCGGGTTGCGTGCCGGCCTGCCGACGCTGATCACGTGGGTCGGCGCCGATCAGCCGATCTGGGGCCGGGCGGTGAGCAAGGCCGCGGTCGGGGCCACGCTGCCGATGGCTCGGGTGACAGCGGAGTCGCTGATCGGCGCCCTCGACACGATCCTGGACACCGAGGTCCGGGGACGGTCCGCCGAGCTCCGCAGTCGACTCATCGCCCCCGACGAGGCCGTACACACGGCGGCCGACATCGTCGAGGACACGGTGCGCGTCACGACGGTGCGCGGCGCCGGCTGATCCCGGAACGCCGACCGACCGCCCGACCCTACGGGAGGACTCGATCGGAACCACCGCCCCGCAACAGGTTTCGCGGGTCGACGCGCCCGGTCCGGGAGTCGTAGGACCGCAACACGACAAGTCGTAGCGCATGCGCGACCGTGATAGCGGGCACGTACACCGCCGCCGAACCCGCTGCCAACCCGAAGCGACGGTGCAGCAGGAACGTTCGCGGCAGGAAACTCATGTAGCGGACGAACGGCACCATGCCGGTCTCCATCCGGCGCGGTGACACCCCGACGGTCAGCGAGCGGAGAAACGCGTTACGGCCCCCGGCGTCACCGACACACAGTCCCATGTCGACGTCTTCGAAGATGTTGCGTCGCATGCTGACACGGTCCCGGATCCGCACCCAGGTCGCACGGCGCAGCACCATGTTCGAGCCGTACAGGACAGGCACCTCGGACACGGACTTCTCGCTCCGCAACTTGTTCAGCGGGTGCAGCCGGGTCTTCCACCGGTCGAACCTGCCGGCGAGCGGCACGTCGTAGGCCTCCCCGCGCCCGCACAGGGCCGCCCAGTCACCGCGGACATCCGCGGTGAAGAACTCCACGATCGTCCGCGCCCAGTCCGGCGGCACCCGGGTGTCGGCGTCGATGCGGGCGATGAGATCACCGGTCGCGGCGTCGAGTCCGGCGTTGCGCGCGTAGACCAACCCCTGTCGTGCTTCGTCGATCACCCGGACACGGGGATCAGCCGAACACCAGGCATCGATCACCGCCCGGCCGCCGTCGGTCGAGTTGTTGTCCACCACCACGATCTCGGTGATCTGGTCGAACTGTGCGGCCAGGCGGGTCAAACAGTCGCCGATCGTGTCCTCCTCGTCGAAGACCGGGACGACCACCGAGAAGGTGAGCGGCGTGCCCATGATGGCTACTCCTTGCGCTGATCGGTTCGGTGCGGACACTCAGGTCCGCCGCATGTAGGTCCGCAGGGTCACCGGCACCACGACGGCGAGGACGGCCGCCGCGCCCACGAGCGTGTAGGCGATGTCGGTTCCCACGTCTTCGCCCGCGGCCAGTCCGCGCGCTGCCGTGACGAGATGGGACACCGGATTCGCCGACGCACAGGCCTGCATCCATCCGGGCATGGTGTCGATCGGGACGAGGGCGTTCGACACGAAGGTGATCGGCATCAGCACGAGCATCGAGACGCCCTGGACGGTCGACGCCTTGTCGAGCAGGACGCCGAGCAGCGCGAAGATCCAGCTCAGCGAGAATGCCACCACCACGATCAGGGCACAGGCGATGGCGACCCCCACGGGGCTCGCCGGCCGGTACCCCATGATCACCCCGACGCAGACCGTGATGGCCGAGGCCACCACGTACCGCAACGTGTTGGCCACCAGGGCGCCGGCCAGCGGCGCGATGCGCGCGATCGGCAGCGACTTGAACCGGTCGAACACCCCGCGATCGAGGTCCTCGCGCAGCTGGACGCCGGTGACCACCGACGCCGCGACACACACCTGGACCAGTACGCCGGGAATGAGCAGCGGCAGATAGCCCACCACGTTCCCGGCGATCGCGCCGCCGAAGATCGAGGAGAACATGACCGTGAACACGATGGGCAGCACGATGACGTCGAACAGCTGCTGCGGGTTGTGTTTGATCTTCAGCAGGCCACGATGGGTCATGGTGAGTGACTGCATCACCGCGGCGGTCGGCCGAACGCGGTCGTGGGGTTCGGCCGGGGCGTCGCCGGCGGCGAGTGCGCTCGGCTGCAGGGAACCGGTGGTCATGCGCGGGCTCCTGCCGAATCCGCCCGTGCGGCCATCGGTGCCGATCGCGTGGGGTCGCCCCCGTCGGTCAGCGCGAAGAACACCTCGTCGAGGGTCGGGCGCACGACGTTGACCGACGTCAGCCCGAGCCCGCGCGCGCGGAGCGCACCGAGGATGTCGGCGAGGGGGTCGATGTCGGACATGGGCAGCACGAGGATGCCCTCGCCGCGCGCGATCGTCGCCTCGCCGTTCGCGGTGAACGGCGCGCACACCTCTGCCGCGGCGATCAGATCGTCCGCATCGGCCAATTCGAGTTTCACACTCATGTCGCCGACTCCGGCTTTCAATTCGTCGGCGGTCCCGTCGGCGACCACCCGGCCGCGATCCATGACCGCGATGTGATCGGCGAGTTCATCGGCCTCGTCGAGATATTGGGTGGTCAGCAGCACGGTCGAACCGCGCGCCACCATCTCACGAACCGTCTGCCACATCTGCGCCCGCGTCCGTGGGTCGAGTCCGGTGGTCGGCTCGTCGAGGAACAGCAGGCGTGGCCGGGTGATCAGCGAAGCCGCGAGATCGAGGCGCCGGCGCATCCCGCCGGAGAAGTGCCCCACCCGGCGGGTGGCGACCGCCCCCAGCCCGAATTCCTCGAGCAGTTCGTCGGCACGCACCCGGGCTCGGCGGCGCGACGACCCGATCAGACGACCGAAGATCATCAGGTTCTCGCGAGCGGTGAGATCCTCGTCGACCGAGGCATATTGCCCCGTGACCCCGATGAGCGATCGAACCGCCGTCGCCTCCGCGACGACGTCGTGCCCGAAGATCCGGGCGCCCCCGGCATCCGGGCGCAGCAAGGTCGCGAGCATGCGCACGGTGGTGGTCTTGCCCGCACCGTTGGTTCCGAGCAGAGCGAACACCCCGCCCGCGGGTACGTGGAGGTCGACGGCGTCGACCGCACGCGTCCCGCCGTACTGCTTGGTCAGACCGTGGGCCTCGATGGCCGGGACGGTCGTGGACATGGCACCCCCGATGCGTGTATTCGACTTCGAGTGGGCCCGCTCGATCCGCTGCCGGCACCCTTCTCGGCCCACGGTAGGTGAGCTCTCCGGGTGCCGCAACGTGACCTGTCCCGGCATACCGTGCTGCCCGGCAATGCATTTCGGCGCAACCCGGCCTGACCGCGCATTCCCTCCGATGCCACCCCTGTGCGGCAGCCGCTCGTCATGAGTTCTTTACATGAACGCAACGAAACGCCCTTGACCGCAGGTCCGAACACCCAATTCGGATTAAAAACCTCTGTCTCGCAGCGCGATTCCGAAACCGGCGGTGCGTCCGTGCACACCTGGACACCGTCCCCGTGATGAAGCTCACGGACTCCTGCCGCTGCACATGTCCGATGTGACCGCTTAGGCTCGGTTCAGACACAGGCGGCCGTGATGCGGTCCGTTCGACCGGAGAGACCTCCGGGACGTCGTCGGACAAGGTCGTGCGCGTGCATCGGGGTACGGGCGATTCCTGTTGTCTCAGATCAGAACTCATGGGCCGGGGGGCCTTGCCGGCGAAGGCATGGCATGGCGTCGCGGCCCGAGAACGGATGACCGACGCATGGACGACCGCGAATGAAGTTCACCGAACTGTCCGACTATCCCGTCCCGCCCGGGACGGTGACGATCTGGACACCGACCACACGCGCGGATTCCGCGGGCTGGCACACCGATCCGCGACCGTTCACCTACGACCAGTCCGCCTCGATACGACGGTCGACCGCCTACGACTCCGACGAGACCTCCTGGCTCGGGGCCATTTTCGAGATCGACGATGATCTCGACGACGAGCACTTCGATGCCTGCCTGCGGGGGTGGATCACCCGGCACGAAGCCCTCCGCTCGACCTCGGACCCGACAGCCGACGACCCGCACGACGGCCGCCGCACCTACCGCGGTGCGCATCTCGGCGTCGACGCCGAGGCGGTCGGCGGATTCGACTCGGGAGACGACGTCCGCGAGCTGCTCACCGCGGTCTTCGACACCAGGCTCGCGCCGACGCGGTGGCCGCACTGCATCGTGGCCACGATCGAGTCCGAGCGCGGCTTCACCGTCGCCTTCGCCGCCGACCACGTGGTGATGGATGCGTACTCGATCCTGTTGAGCATGAGCGAGATCCGCCGGCTCTACCTCTCCCCACGGCACGGCTCGTCCACCGAGATGGCGGAGGTCGGCAGCCACCTCGACTTCAGCGTCCACGATCGGGCGGTGGGACTCGGACTCACCGTCGATCACCCCGTCGTCGCACGATGGCGCGCCTTCCTGGACAGCTCCGCCGAGTCCCCGGGCTTCGACCTCCCGCTGGTCCGTCCGCACCTGCAGACCCGGGACCGTGCGCGCACCCCGCGCCAGCGCGGCATCTCCGAGTATGTCGCCACCGACAACCAGGCGACCTTCATGACCTCGACGGCGCGTGCGCGCGGACACGGTACTCAGACCGCGGTGTTCGCCGCCCTCGCGGTCACCCTCCGCGCACTCACCGGCCGGGCCACGCTGCGGCTCACGATGCCGATGCACACCCGATCCGAGGCACGGTATGCCGGGTCGGTCGGCTGGTATGTCGGTCTGGCGCCGCTCGAGGTCGACCTCACCGCCGCCCACACGTTCGACGACGCGCTCGACGCGACCGCGGCCGCCATCGACGCCGTGCGCCATCTGCCGTCCTTCCCCTATCAGCGCATCGTCGAACTGCTCGGTAGCGGCGGCGAACCCGAGTTCGTGGTGTCGTATCTCGACATCCGCCACGTCCCCGGGGCGGCCGAATGGGAGGCGGCCCGCGCGCAGATCCTGCGGGGCGGCTCACGGTCGGACCGCGAGGTCTACCTCTGGATCGCGCGTGTACCCGGCGGGATCACCCTGTCCGCCCGGCATCCCGGCCATGACCCCGCCGACGCGAGCATGCGCGACCTCGTCACGACCTACGCGACAGTGCTGCGAGTGCTCGCCACCACCGGCACCGGACTGGCCCTGTCCTCCTACACCCACGCGAACTTCGCCGGCGCCACCGCGATCGACGGCGCCCGCCCCGCATGACCGACGAGAGGACCCGATGAGAATCACGGCCATGGGCAACTGGCGCCCACAACCGGGGACCGCCGTGCGATTCGATCCGACCGAGGCGTGCCGCGAGGCCGCGGCGGCCACTCCCGCCCACACCGCACCGGTGACCTTCCTGGCCCAGAACCACGTCCGCGGTGCTGCGGTGGCCCGGGCCGCGGGCCGTACTCATCGCGGGTACCTGGGATCGGGCACGGAGATCGACGGCGACCTCGACACCGTGGCACTCGGGACCGCCCTGACGCTCTTCGTCCGGCGACACGAGGTGCTGCGCACCTGGTTCGAATGCCGCGACGGAGAGGTCACCGCCCATGTCGTCGAGCCGTCCGACATCGAGTTCGAGGCACACGTCGACGGCGAACTGGCGAGCACCGAGGACATCCACCCCTATCTCGTCGACCGATTCGACCGCGAGACCCCGAGCGACTCCTTCCCCGGTTTCTCCTTCGGAGCCATCCGCCGCCCGGGCGGCTTCGCCATCTTCCTGGCGTGCGATCACGCGCTCTCCGACGGCGCCTCACAGGCCCTCGCCCTCGACGAGATCGCGCAGATCTACGCCGAACTGATCCGGCCGGACGGGCACGGCCACCCCGAGTCGGACCCCGCGACGCCCGCCGCCGGGAGTTACTTCGCCTATGCGGCCGCGGAAGCGGAGGTGACCGCCGTGCATCTGGCCGGATCGCCCCAGACCAGGGCATGGCAGGACATCTTCCGACGCCACGACCTCCAGATGCCGCGTTTCCCACTGGACCTCGGCCTGGGGCCGGGAGAGACAGCGCAGGTGGCCGGGGTCGAGGTCTCACTGCTCGATCGTGCCGGCATCGTCGCCTTCGACGCCGTCTGCCGGGCGGCGGGGGGTCGGTTCGTCGACGGCATCTACGCCGCCATCGCCGTCGCGGACCGGGAACTGGCCGGCGCCGACGACTACTACGGCATGACGGTGTTCAACACCCGGGCCGCGCTCGACGGGTACGCGACGTCGCAGGGATGGTTCTGCAACTTCGCCCCGGTCGAGTTCTCCCTCGCCGGTGCGTCGACGTTCTCCGAACTCATCCCGGCGGCTCATGCGGCCCGTCGCCGCGCTCGTGACCTGGCCGCCGTCCCGGTCGCCGCCGCACTGGCCGCCATCGCCGCCGCCGGGGCCACCCCGGACGCGATCATCACCGCACCGAACCTGTTGTCGTACATAGACTTCCGCTGGTTCCCCGGCACCTCGCGCGAGGCCTTCCGGCGCGGTGCGCTGTTCACCGGGGAGGGGCGCACGGCCAACGCGTCGGCGTGGATCAATCGCGACCACGACGAGCTCTACCTGGGTAGCCAGATCCCGGGCACGCGCTTCGCCGAGTCGGTGGCCCGCCCCTACTACGAGCGGCTACGCGACATCATGACCGACATCGCCGCCATCGGCGACCGGCGGATCCAGGCGCCGGCGGCCGGTTCCGGGCGATCTGCCCCGCCCACCGACACGGCGCTACGCAGAGGAGCGTGAGCGGGCGTGCACGTCACCACCATCGATCGCTACTGCCCGCCCGCCGGCGAGCTGTTGACCTGGACCGTGGACGTCTCGGCCGCCCGGCCCGAGATGTCCGACGTACCACCGTCGTTCAACCAGACCGTGCACCTGGCCACGGCCGGTGACTCGAGTACGTGGCTGGCCGCCGCGTTCACCGTCCGCGGGCGCGTGGACCGTGCGGCGCTCGGGTCCGCCTACCGGGCGCTCATCGCCCGGCACGGCACCCTGCGGTCGTCGTTCTCGGCGGGCCCCGCGGGAATCCGGCGACACGCATACGATCCGGACGACCTGGTCCTGCACCTCGGCAGCGTGGTCGACACGACCGCCGACACCGTCCTGCGCGACCGGCTTCGTGACACCCTCGATCACGCGTGTCACCCCTTCGGTTACCCCGCGTTCCTGTTCGCGGCGATCGACCGCGACGACGCGTCGACGATCATCTGCGGATTCGACCACTCCCATGTGGATGCCTACTCGATCTCCATCGTCATCGACGACCTGCACCGGTTGTACGACGGATTCCGTTGCCACGGCGAGCTTTTCGATCCCACCGCCCTGGCGATGAGCGGGAGTTTCGTCGACTTCTGCGCCGCGGAGTCACAGGCGCCCCCGGTCGCACTGTCCGACCCGCGGATGCGCCGGTGGCTTCGGTTCTTCGACGACCGGGACGGCACACTGCCCACCTTCCCGCTGGATCTCGGGGTCGAACCCGGCGCCACCGCGCCACAGGCCACCGAGGTGCGCGCACTCCTCGACCGGCGGGCGACGGAGCAGTTCGCCGAGTTGTGCCGGCGCAGCGGCGCGAGCGTGTTCGGCGGGACGCTGGCCGCGATGGCCGACGCCGTGCGCCGCTGCGGCGGCGGACCCGAACTGCCCCTTCTGTTCCCGATGCACACGCGACGGGAAGAGAGGTGGCGCAACGCGGTCGGATGGTTCACCACCAATGCCCCGCTGCGGGTCGTGGGCACCGGCGACCTGCTGAAGACGATCCGGCGTACCGGGCCCGAGCTCCGTCGCGCGGTCGCGCTCGGCGAGGTTCCCGTCCCACAGGTGATCGAGGCGATGGGCGGACTCCGTCGCACCCGTTCGGACATCTTCATGGTGTCCTATGTCGACTACCGGCTGCTCCCCGGCGCCGACCGGCACCGGACCATCGACGCCCACCACATCTCGAACGCGACCACCGCCGACGACGCGCAGTTCTGGATCTCGCGCACCGACGACGGACTCGCGCTGCGCGCCCGGCACCCCGACACGCTGACCGCGCATCGCACCATCCGCCGGTTCACCGACGAGCTGATCCGCACCCTGCGGGCGGGCGTCGAACTGGCGGCGGCCGGCGACACCGACATCGAGGAGCTGGACGGAGGCGCGGACACCGCGCACGTGGTCGGTCTCTGACCACCAGGTTTGGGAGGTCGCGAGGTGGATATCCCCCAGTCGTCCCCTGCCGTGGTGAAGAAACCGCCGCGACGATCCAGGTCTCTTCCGGAGGTCGGCTCTCATGACATCTGCGAACGCGCGAACCGCCCGGTCACCCATCCAGATCGCGGCACTGGCTGTCGGTGCGGTGTTTCTTCTCGTCGGCATCCTGGGTTTCATCCCGGGCATCACCACCGGCTACGACACCCTCACCTTCGCGAGCCACCATTCCGAGGCTGCCCTGCTGGGGATCTTCCAGGTGTCGATCTTGCACAACATCGTCCACCTGCTTTTCGGCGTGGCGGGCATCCTGATGGCGCGGACGGCGTCGTCGTCGTTTCTGTACCTCGTGGCCGGCGGCGCGGTGTACCTGGTGCTCTGGGTGTACGGACTCCTGATCGACCAGCACAGTGCCGCCAATTTCGTCCCGGTGAACACCGCCGACAATTGGCTGCACTTCGTACTCGGCGTCGGGATGGTCGGTCTCGGCCTGCTCCTGCGCGGTCGTTCGGTGCCGGCCGGCACCCGCCGCACGGGACCGGTCGGCGGTCAGCGGATCTGAACCCGGTCGCCGGCCTCTACTGGATCGTCGCCGCCGCGAGGGCGGGCAGCGCGGCGGTGATGAGGGCGAGCAGTTCGTCTCGGGTGAGCGCTTCGGCGTCGATCGGTTCGGCGGTGAGCCAGCGGATCGTGGTCTCCTCGACGAACGCGATCCAGCCGTGCACGCTCATCTCAACGATCGGCGTCACCTCGACCCCGAACACGGGCGCGTGGTCGAGAACCCGGCCGACCATCACCTCGCGGGTGCGGTCGACGACCTCCCGCATCGCCGCGTCCGAACTCGACGCGCCGCGGATCAGCGCGGTGTAGGCGGTCCGGTTCTCGCTCACGTAGTCGACGAAGGCCGCCATCGACGCGGTCAGGATCGCGATCGGGTCGCCGAGGGACTCGTCCGGCTCGGTGCGGGCGAGCATCCGGTCGGCCTGGGCCTGTGCGATCGCGACGTGGAACTCCTGCTTCGACGCGAAGTAGTGGAACAGCAGGGCGCGCGACACCCCGGCGGCCTCGGCGATCGCGTCGATCGTGATCTCCTCCAGCGGTCGTTCCCTGACCATCGCGAGCCCGTAGTCGATGAGCTGGTCACGACGTGACTCGGGACTCATGCGCGTGCGTTTGTGCGGCACGCGCCGGTCACCGCCGTCGTCGCCGATCGACTCGTCGCCGATCGCCTTGCCGTTGGTCACCGACACCGCGCACGTCCTCGTCTACTGGGCACGCCGCCAGCCTACCCTCTATTGAGTGTTGTTCAATAGCTATTGACACGTGTTCAGTACCACCTTATGGTGACACCATGACAACGAACGATGTAGAGATCGCCATCATCGGTGCCGGCTTCTCGGGTCTGGGCGCCGCGGTCCGTCTCAAGCAGAACGGCTTCGACGACTTCGTGCTCCTCGATCGCGGTAGCGACTTCGGCGGGACCTGGCGCGACAACACCTACCCGGGCGCGGCGTGCGACGTGCCCTCGCAGCTCTACTCCTTCTCGTTCGCGAAGAACCCCACCTGGTCGCGGTCCTACTCTCACCAGCCTGAGATCCACGACTACATCAACGGGGTCGCCGACCGGTTCGGCATCCCCGCGAAGGCGCGCTTCGGCACCGAGGTGACGCGGACCGCATGGAACGAGGACGAGGGCCGGTGGATCATCGACACCCTGCAGGACGGCAAGACCGATCAAGTGCGGGCACGAGTCCTGGTCGGCGGTGTCGGCCCGCTCTGTGAGCCCAACCTCCCCGACATCGAGGGCATCGAGTCCTTCGAGGGCAAGATCGTGCACTCCGCCCGCTGGGACAACGACCACGACTTCGGCGGCCAGCGCGTCGCGGTGATCGGCACCGGTGCGTCGGCGATCCAGCTCGTTCCCGAGGTCGCGAAGGTCGCCGGGCGCCTCGACGTGTACCAGCGGACCGCACCGTGGATCGTCCCCCGCACCGAGCGCGCCTACAGCTCCGTCGAGCACTGGGCCTACAAGAACATCCCCGGGTACCAATCCGCGGTCCGCGGTGGCATCTACGCCGCCAACGAGGTCGTCGCGTTCGGTCTGACCTACTCCCCCAAGGCCCTCAAGCCGGTCGAGTTGCTCTGCCGCGCCAACATCCTGCGCGGCATCGGCCGCGACGCCGAGCTGCGGCGCAAGGCCACCCCGACCTTCCAGGTGGGCTGCAAGCGCATCCTGCGGTCCAACGACTGGTACCCGGCCCTCGCCCGCCCGAACGTCGATCTCGTGACCGACGGCATCGACCGCATCACCCCGACCGGGATCGTGTCGAAGGACGGCACCGTCCGCGAGGTGGACGTGATCGTCGTCGCCACCGGATTCCACGTCACCGACTCCCCCGTGTTCGAGAAGATCATCGGCAAGGACGGCCGCAGCCTCGCGCAGGTGTGGAACGAGATCGGTATGCAGGGCTACAAGGGCTCGTTCGTCCACGGCTTCCCGAACATGATGCTGATGGTGGGCCCGTCGACCGGGCTGGGCCACACCTCGATGGTGTACATGATCGAGTCGCAGCTGAACTACCTCGTCGATTACCTGAAAACCTCTCGCGCGCTGGGGATCACCCGGACCGAGGTGAAGCTGTCCGCCCAGCAGGAGTTCAACGCCGGAATCCAGCACAAGCTGCGCAACAGCGTGTGGGTGAACGGCGGGTGTGCCTCCTGGTACAAGGACGCCAACGGCAACATCACCACGCTGTGGCCGGGCTTCACCTTCGCGTTCCGGCAGACGACCCGTTCCTTCGACGTCGCCGCCTACGATGTGACCCGCGGTGCCCGGCGATCCGCCGCACCCGCGGTGCCGGCCGCTTCCGCCACCGGCGACGACATCGCGTCGCCCGCCACCGCCAACGCCTGACCGAACCCACCCACAGGAGACAAGACATGAAGGACTTTCGCGGCAAGGTCGTCGTGATCACCGGCGCCGGTTCGGGAATGGGCCGTGACATCGCCGTCAAGCTCGCGCGTCGCGGTGCGCGGCTGGCCATCTCCGACGTCACCCCCGACGGCCTGGCCGTCACCGAGAAGCTGGTGACAGAGGCCGGCGCCGAGGTGCATTCGCAGCTGCTGAACGTCGCCGAGCGCGAAGCGGTACTCACCTACGCCGACACCGTCGCCGAGCACTTCGGCGTGGTCAATGTCGTGTTCAACAACGCCGGCATCGCCCACCACGGTGAGATCGAGCGCACCGAGTTCAAGGACATCGAACGGGTGATGGACGTCGACTACTGGGGAGTCGTCAACGGCACCAAGGCGTTTCTGCCGCACGTGATCGCGTCCGGGGACGGGCACATCGTGAACACCTCGTCGTTGTTCGGCTTGCTGGCCGAACCGGGCCAGGCCGCCTACAACTCCGCCAAGTTCGCGGTGCGCGGATTCACCGAGGCGCTGCGGCAGGAGATGATCATCGCCAAGCACCCGGTGGAGGTGTCGTGTGTGCATCCCGGCGGGATCAAGACCGCGATCGCCCGGAACGCCACCGTGTCCGGGGATCACGACCAGAAGGCCACGGCCGCGTTCTTCGACCGCTACCTCGCCCGGATGACGAGTGAGGATGCGGCCGAGGTGATCATCGAGGGCGTCCGGAAGAACAAGGCACGCATCCTGGTCGGCACCGACGCCAAGATCCTCGACCTCGCAGTGCGCCTCGTCGCCTCGAAGTACCAGTGGGTGTCGGCGAAGCTCACCGGCTGGGCGCTGTCGAAGGCGTAATAGGTCCGTGTTCGCGCACGGGTCGTGACACCGACACGCGGTCGGGGCGTGTCGGTGTCACGGCGCCGGGAGCGAAGCGAGCGGGCCGAATGAGCACGGCGCCGGGAGCGAAGCGAGCGGGCCGAATGAGCACGGCGCCGGGAGCGAAGCGAGCGGGCCGAATGAGCACGGCGCCGGGAGCGAAGCGAGCGGGCCGAATGAGCACGGCGCCGGGAGCGAAGCGAGCGGGCCGAATGAGCACGGCGCCGGGAGCGAAGCGAGCGGGCCGAATGAGCACGGCGTTGTCGTGTCGTCCCTACAGCCCGTGTTCGCCCAGCCAGGCCAGCGCGACGTCGCGCGGGTCCGCACCGCCGTCGACCTCGGCCGCCATGGTGGCGAGATCGGCGGTCGTGATCTCGCCCGCCACCTTGTTCATGGCCTTCACCTGATCGCGGTTCAGCGCCGCGGAACGGAACACCGGGACCAGCACCTCCGCCCGCGGACCCGTCTCGTCCGCAGGTTCGGCAGCCGCGGCACCGTCCGCGGTGTCGCCGCCACCCGGTGATGTGCGGAGCGCCTGGACCTCCGACGACGCCCCGTCGGCGTCCTCGCCGGCGATCTCGAGGGGGGTCAGCAGTCCGACCGCGCCGCCGTCGGCGGCACGTCGGAGTACCTCCTCTCCGGTGGCGGTGACCTCGACCGGACCGAAGGCACAACCGGCGTCGGCGAAGGCACGCATCGTCGAGTCATCGGGTTCGGCGACGGCCACGACCGGCAGGCCCGCCGGCAGTCGGCCGCAGTCCTCGAGTCCGGTGGCCCCGACGTCCCCGGCGAGGGCCGTCGACACGAAGATCTGCGGCGCCGCCGACACCGGCGTCTCATCGCCGACCGAAACCCCCTGCGGGAGTGAGCGGTTCAGGTCGTTGTAGACGTCCTCGGCGCCGATCGCGGTAGACGACGGGGACAACAACGTCAGCAGTTCCCCGGTGAAAGCCGGGAAGAGATCGAGCGCAGCGCGGTCCATCTCGTCCAACAGCGCCGGCGCGTCGCCGCGGAGCTGGTCACCGGACACCACCGATCCGGAATTGCGCAACGCACCCGCGTACACCTCGGCCATCACGCGCATCGCCGGATCCTCCGACGAGCCGATCACCACCCCGCGTGGTGGAGACGACGAGTCGTCGGCGCACCCGGCGATGACCACCGCCAGGACGACGATCAGACCGGCCACCGTGATGAGACGTTTGCGGACACGACGTTCAGTCACCCCGCCACCGTATCCGCAGCACGTCCCACGTCCGAACGAGGCGGGTCCCCGGGTCGGCTCACGCTCCCTCGGCAATGAATCCCATGACGGAGTCGGCGATGAGCTGCACGGCGATCGCGGCGAGGAGCAGGCCCGCGATCTTGGCGAGCAGCGTGATGCCGCCGATGCCCAGGAGGCGGATGAGCGCCGTCGAATAGCGCAGGACCAACATCACCACCAGGTGAACGCTGACGATGGCTGCCGCGATGGCCAGATAACCACCCGATCCGGCGTCGACGCCGCTCACACCGACGATGACCGCGGCGATGGCACCCGGTCCGGCGAGCAGCGGGGTGCCGAGCGGGACGAGCGCGACGTTGACGTCGTCGGCGGCCGTGGGCTTACCGGCGTTGCCGAGGCCGGTGAGCAATTGCAGCGCCACGAGCAGCAACAACAAACCGCCGGCGCCCTGCAGCGCCGGGATCCCGATGTGGAGATAGTTCAGGATGGCTTTGCCGGCGACGGCGAACACACTGATCACCAGGAGGCTGACGAGCGGCGCCTGCCAGGCCGCGCGCCGCCGGTACTCCGGCGAGCGTTGACCGACCAGGCTGAGGAACAGCGGGATCTGGCCAGGCGGGTCCATGATGACGAGCAGCGTGATCAACGTCGTCGTGTACACCGTGACGTCGAAGGACACGTTCGGAGAGTGTACGGGGCCCGCCGGGTAGCATCGGCACTCGTGCCCTCGATCCCCCGGCCTGGTCCGCGCGGGTTGTCACCGCGCCGCGAGCGCCGCCCGCTCCCCGAGATCCGCGTCCCCGTGGCGCGGGCGATCGTCGATTGCGCGGTGTACGTCGACGGCCACCGGCAACCGGGACGGGTGAGCTACACCGAGGGTCTCGCCCGGGTGCGGGCCGCCGGCGAGGGCTTCGTATGGGTCGGACTCCACGCCCCCGACGACGCTCAGATGGCCGACGTCGGCGCCACGTTCGGCCTTCACGAACTCGTCGTCGAAGACGCGGTACACGCGCACCAGCGGCCGAAGCTCGAGGTCTACGACGACACCCAGTTCCTCGTCCTGCGCACCGTGCAGTACATCGAGCACGAGACGATGGCCAAGGCGAGTGAGGTCGTCGAGACCGGCGAGATCATGGTCTTCGCCGGGCCGGACTTCGTATTGACCGTGCGCCACGGTGAGCACACCGAACTGTCGGAACTGCGCCGTCGCCTGGAGACGCACCCCGAGCGTCTGGCCCTCGGCCCGACCGCGGTGCTGCACGCCGTCGCCGACAAGGTCGTCGACAGCTACCTCGCCGTCACCGACCGGATGGACGCCGATGTCGCGGCGATCGAGGAGGTCGTGTTCGGTCGGCAGGGTCACGCACTCGACATCGATCCCGTCTATCTCCTGCGGCGCGAGGTGCTCGAACTCCGTCGTGCGGTGACACCGCTGGCGGCCCCGCTGCAGAGTCTCACGGCGAGCGGTAATCCACTGGTGCCCAAGGAGATCCGGCGCCAGTTCCGCGACGTCGCCGACCATCTCACCACCGTCATCGACCGGGTCCTCGAGTACGACGAACTGCTCACCTCCCTCCTGCAGGCCGCGGCCGCGAAGGTCGGCATCCAGCAGTCGACCGACATGCGCAAGATCTCGGCATGGGTCGCGATCGCCGCGGTGCCGACCATGGTCGCCGGGATCTACGGCATGAACTTCGACCACATGCCCGAACTGCACCAGGAGTGGGGTTATCCCGTCGTGCTGGGCTGTCTGGTGGCCCTCTGCGCGACGCTGTTCGTCGTGTTCCGCCGCAGTCACTGGTTGTGACCCGCGACTGGGATTGCCCACGCACCGGCGTGGGTAACCGGCTTCGATGACCCGCACGGACCACGCCGAGGACACGGCGCGACAACTGATCGACCGCGCCGGCCGCACCTACGCGCAGGACGCCGGCATCACGCTGAAGAACACGCCGTCACCGCTCTTCGAACTGTTGGTGCTCGCCCTGCTCCTCAGTACGCGGATCTCCGCGGACATCGCGGTGGCCGCCGCGCGCGAACTGTTCACCGCCGGTTACCGGACCCCGGAGAAGATGGCCCGCGCCGACTGGCAGAAGCTGGTCGACGCGCTCGGCCGCGGCCACTACGTCCGCTACGACGAGAGCACCGCCACCCGCCTCGGCGAGGCGGCGCAGAAGGTCCTCGACGACTACCACGGCGATCTCCGTCGGCTCGCCGACGACGCCGACTCCGACCCCACCCGGGCGGCAGAACTGCTCCAGGATTTCACCGGCATCGGTCCGGTCGGGGCCGACATCTTCCTGCGTGAGGTGCAGTCGGTGTGGGAGTGGGTCGCGCCGCGTTTCGACAGACGCGCGCTCGCCGCCGCCCGCGACCTCGGACTACCCGAGGACCCGGCACGGCTCGCCGATCTCGCCGACGGCCGGCCCGAGGTGCTGGCAGCGGCGCTGGTGCGTGTCTCGCTCGACGAGCAGTTGCGCGCGGAGATCGCCGGATCCGACAACCGGGCCTAGGCTGGGACGACGGTCACAACCACCCGGTGATGGTTTGTGCCGTCCCCGATCCGGTTACCCAGGAGAGCCGGCGTCCGCCGCGCACCGCGGTGCCCGACGCCCGTACCCGACAGGAGGACTCCCAGGTGTCAGCTGACCCGATGGTCGACGATCCGACGGCGCACGACACGGCCTTCCGACGCCCCCTGTTGCCTGGTGCGCGCGGACCGCTCTCGGCCCTCGTGATCGATCTCCTCCGCGGTGACCCTACGTCCGCATCAGTCCTCGACCTGCCGGCCGACGACCCGAGGGTCGTCGATGCCGACCCCTACGGCGACGATCTGCAGCTCGCGCTGTACCTCTGCTACGAGATGCACTACGTCGGGTTCGTCGACGCCGACGCCGGTTGGGAATGGAGTCCGGCCCTGCTCACGGTCCGGGCCACCCTCGAGCAGCGGTTCCTCGCCGCTTTACATCGCGACGTCCCGGCGATGACCGCCGACGATTCCGCCGATCACGAGATGGACGAGCTGTGCATCGAGAACCCCGACGGTGACGGCGCCTCCTACCGGCTCCGCGACGCCGGGACGTGGGAGCAGTACCGGCAGCTCTTCGCCCTGCGCTCGCTGTACCACCTCAAGGAGGCCGATCCGCACGCCTTCGCCATCCCACGTCTGCGCGGGCACGCCAAGGCCGCCTACGTCGCTGTCGAGTTCGACGAGTTCGGCGGCGGGCGCGGCGACGCCGTACATCAGGAGTTGTTCGCCGATCTGCTCCGCGCTGCCGATCTCAGCGCCGACTACCTCGGCTACCTCGACACCGTTCCCGGCGTCGCCCTCACGCCGGTCAATCTGATGTCGCTGTTCGGGCTTCACCGGCGCTACCGGGGCGCGGCGGTCGGGCATCTGGCGGCCACCGAGATCACCTCGCCGCCCGGTTCGCAGCGCCTGCTGGCCGGTTTGGAGCAGCTCGACGCTCCGGAGGCGTGCCGGCGGTTCTATCGCGAACACGTCGAGGCCGACGCCGTGCACGAGCAGATCCTGCGTACCGATGTCGTCGGCGATCTCATCCGCACCGAGCCGGACACCGAAGCCGATGTGATCTTCGGGATCCGCGCCTTCCTGTTCGTCGAGGACGCCCTCGACCGGCATGTGCTGTCCGCGTGGGACGACGGAAAGAGCGCCTTCCCGGGTATCTGATCCGGGCAAGGCGCTCGTTCGGGCGGGCGCTCGTGAGCCGTCAGGTCGCGCGGCGGCGCTTCTTGCGGTGGCTGGTGTCGCACAGGGGGTAGTTCTTGCTCCGCCCGCACGCACACACCGCGACCATGAACCGATCCGACTGCACCCGGGCGCCGTCGGGGAGTTCGATGTCGACGGGACCGGACACCAGGACGGGTCCGCCTCGGATCACCCGCACCGCATTCGGCTTCTTGTCCCCGCTCACCGCGACGCTCCGGCCGGGGCGGGACCACCCGGGGCGACAGCGACGATCGCGACGAGACGCTCGATGCGACGGTTGCGTTCGAGCATGCCGCACTCTTCCATCCAGCCCGCGCGTGCGGTGAGGACCGGACCGAACGGGATGACCCGCTCGGCCACCACTTCTGCGGTCAGTCCCCCGGCGCGCAGGGCGCGCAGCGAGGCTTCCTCGTCCGCGAATTCCGAGTGGACCAACACGAAAGCGCCGCCGGGCACCAGCAATTCGGGAACGCGTGCGCACAGCGGGTCGAGGACGGCCCGGCCGTCGAGTCCGGCGTCCCAGGCGTGCGACGGGCCGGCCGGATGCAGTTCCGACTCGGACTCCGGCGGGGTCGGAACATACGGGGGGTTGCAGGTGACGACGTCGTAGTGACCCTGATGACGCCGGAGATCACCGTGCGCCACCTCGATCCGGACGCCGGCGTCGGCTGCCGCGCGCCGGGCATAGGCGACCGCGTCCGCCGATGCGTCCACCGCGGTCACGTGCGACGCACCCGCCCGGGCGGCCGCTATCGCGATGGCCCCGCTGCCGGTGCAGAGATCGAGCACGCGGGCCCCCGAGACGCCGCGGGAACGAAGGGTGTCGATCAGCAACTGGGTGTCCTGCTGTGGCAGGTAGACATCGAGCTCGGGTCGCGCTGCGGTCGTTGTGGGAAGCGACGATGAGGTGATGGTCACGCCGGGCACCGCCCGTCCGTCGTGCCGATGGTCCCTGCTCCCCGTGACTCCATGCACCCTCACTTCTCAGACGGACCGTACTCAGTTGGTCAGATGTTCCCTCTGTCATACGTTCCGAAACCTCGACGCGGATGAGTCCGCCGGGAATCCGCCGGCCGGTCAGGCCGGGGTTGCCGAGGCCCGATCCGGCCGCCGCACATCGATACCCGCCTCACGCCAGGCCTCGCGGAGTGCGTCGGCACCCTTCAGTCGGACCCACGCGGCCTCGTTGGCGGTGATCGGCACCGCCCGGAGCATGCTGACCGGGTCCATGGGCGTGGGCAGCTCGACCATCCCGAGTTCGTCCGCCTCGAGCAGGACCGCGGTAAACGGCGAACCGTCCCACAGGGGTTCGCCGAGGTCGACCAGCGCATCGGCGGCGATGACGAGGCCCTCGACCGCCGGCGCGGCCGCCAGCGTCGCCATGCGCTTGTGCAGACCGGGCAGCGGCGTTCCCGACGACACGCGCACGACGAGTTCGGCGCGGGGGCCGCGGACCGGATCGGCGTGCAGGTCGGTGGGATCGGACATCGGGTGCCGTGCGCACCCCGACGTCACGTAGACCACCTCGCCCCGATCGCCGGCCTCGTCGGGCACGAACCGCAGGACGTCGATCGGTTCGACACCGAGGAACGTCACCGACGCACGTTGGGGGGTCGCCCCCAGCCGGTCTTCGAGAAATCGTCCGACGACCTCAGTCACGGCTTCGCTCACATCCGACAGGCTACCGACTCCGGCGCACGGGCCCGGGGTGCTCCTCTAGCCTGGAGCAATGGTCCGGGTTCTGGCGGTCGCCGACGAGGTGGTGGACTCCCTCACCTTCGGGGTGGGGATCGAGTCCCGGCCCGACCTCATCCTCGGTGCGGGTGACCTCCCGTTCGAGTACCTCGAGATCCTGTCGTCCCTGTGCGACGCGCCGTGCGTGTTCGTGCCCGGCAATCACGACCGGGACCTGCGCGGGTACCGCCGCGGCCGCACCGGCTGGACGCGCGCCGGACTCCCCGTCGAGGACCCCGGACCGTGCGGTGCAATCAACGCCGACGGCCGGACCGTGACGGTCGCCGGACTCCGTATCAGCGGCCTCGGCGGCAGTCGCCGCTACAACAACGGCACCAACCAGTACACCGACACCCAGCAGCGGTTGCGGTCCCTCCGGTTACGATGCACCACCGCCCTGTCACCTCCCCGCGGTGCCGACATCCTGCTCACGCACAGCCCTGCTCGCGGCGTCGGCGACCGCGACGATCTGCCCCACCGGGGTTTCGACTGCTTCCACCCGCTGGTCCGGTCGCTGCAACCGGCGCTGCTGGTTCACGGCCACGTCCATCCGTACGGCGAACAACCCGCTGACCTGCCCATCGGCTCCTCGACGACCTCGATGAACGTCGTCGGCTACTGCCAGTTCGACTTCGATCCCGCCACCCGGGAGGTAGAGATCGTGAGGCGCAGACATGGCGCGTGACACCGGATTTCCCGACGCCGACGCGGAGAACGACTTCGCCCGGATGCGACGCCAGGCCGAACGCGCGCGGCTCGCGCAGTGGTTCATGCGTCAGCCCGCCGACGTGAACACCATCCTCCCGTTCGACGAGGTCGTCGCCGCGCTCGGACGGACCGGGGAGACCTCACTCGGACTGCAGGTCGTCGAGGTGTCCTCGATCGTCGGAAGTGTCGACCGCACCAAGGATTTCGACCGCTACTTCCGGCCCACCTCGTCGCGCGGCCGGGAGCGCTGGCAGCGGCTGGCGGCCGCGCAACGCCGCGGCGAATCCGTCCCTCCGGTACAGCTGTACCGGATCGGATCGATGCACTTCGTCATCGACGGCCATCACCGCGTGTCCATCGCGATCGCGCGGAACTGGGTCACGATCGACGCCTACGTCACCCTGATCCACACGCGCATCTCCCCCGAGGGCATCACCGCGACCTCCGACCTGGTCCTCAAGGACCATCGTCGGATCTTCCTGTCACGCGTGCCGCTCGAGGGCTCCCAGGCCGAGGCCATCCGACTCAGCTTCCCGTTCGACTACGCCGAACTCGCCGAGAACGTCGAGGCGTGGGGCTTCCGCCTGAGCCAGGAGATCGGCGAGTTCCTCAACCGCACCGAGACCGCCCGGCGCTGGTTCGGTGAGGAGTTCCTGCCGGTCGTGCGGATGGCGCGCCGGGCGGGCATCCGGCCCGACCTCGACAGCGACGCCGAGCTGTACATGTGGGTGGCCTGCGAACGGTATCGGCTTGTGCGCAGGCACATCTGGGACGAACACGTCTTCGACGAACTGCTCGACCACTCCCGCAGGCGCCGGCGCTGAGCCGACGCCTGCAGGGACCGGCGGGACACTAGCGGACGCGCAGGGACTGCCCCGAGCTCTGGTCGAACACCGCGATCTTAGACGCGTCGTAGAACAGCTCCGCCGAACCGCCGCGGCTCACCTTCGAGTCCGGGGACAGTCGCGCGATGAACTGGTTGCCGCCGAGATCGGTTCCGGAATCGGCGGACAACTCCGCGAGGGCGTCGCTCGACGCCCGGCTCGACCCGACGCCGAAGTAGGCGTAGATGTCGGACCCCATCGATTCGAGCACGTCGATGTTCGCGGTGAAGGTCCCGCCGTGCCCACGGGTCGTCGAGTCGACGAGCGACGCGTCTTCGAGGTGCTCGGGCCGGATGCCGATGAGCACATCGCCGCCACTGCCGACGTCGCCGGCGCGGGAGACCACCGCACGGTGGTCGTCGAGCACGATCGTGCCGATCGCGGTCTCGATGCCCTCGCTGCCGAGGCGACCGGATAGGAAGTTCATCGCCGGGGAGCCGATGAAACCGGCCACGAACACGTTGGTCGGATTGTTGTACAGCTCCTGCGGCGTACCGATCTGCTGCACATACCCGTTGCGCAGCACGACGACCCGGTCACCGAGAGTCATCGCCTCGGTCTGGTCGTGGGTCACGTAGACCGTGGTGGTCCCCAGGCGCTGCTGCAGCTGTGAGATCTCCGTACGCATCTGCACGCGCAGCTTCGCATCGAGGTTCGACAGCGGCTCGTCCATCAGGAACGCCTTCGGGGAGCGCACGATCGCCCGGCCCATCGCCACGCGCTGCCGCTGACCGCCGGAGAGATTGGCCGGCTTGCGGTCGAGGTACTGCCCGAGGTCGAGGATGCGCGCGGCCTCGTCGACCTTCGCGGCCACCTGATCCTTCGGCATCTTCGCGAGAGTCAGTGGGAAGGCGATGTTCTCGCGCACCGACATGTGCGGGTAGAGCGCGTAACTCTGGAACACCATCGCGATGTCGCGGTCCTTGGGTGCGCGCTCGTTGACCCGCTCCCCGCCGATCCGCAGCTCGCCGCCGGAGATGTCCTCGAGTCCGGCGATCATGTTGAGCGTCGTCGACTTCCCGCATCCCGACGGGCCCACCAGGATCACGAACTCGCCGTCGGCGATCTCGATGTCGACCCCGTGTACGGCGGTCGAGCCGTCGGGATACTGCTTGGAGACGTTGTCCAGAACGATGTCTGCCATGGGTTATCCCTTCACGGCGCCGGAGGTCAGGCCGGCCACGATTCGACGTTGGAAGAAGAGCACGAAGATGATGATGGGGATGGTGATGACCACCGCGGCGGCCGAGATCGACCCGGTCGGTTCCTCGAACTGCGAACTGCCGGTGAAGTTCGCGATCGCCACCGGCGCGGTGATCGCCCGTTCGGTCGACGTCAGCGACAGGGCCAGGAGCAGGTCGTTCCAGGCGAAGATGAACACCAGGATCGCCGCCGTCACGACGCCCGGGGCGGCGAGCGGTGCGATGACCTTGCGGAAGGCCTGCCACGGGGTGGCGCCGTCCATCTTGGCGGCCTTCTCCAGCTCCCATGGGATCTCGCGGAAGAATGCGGACAAGGTGTAGATCGCCAGCGGCAGCGCGAAGGTGATGTAGGGCAGGATCAGGCCGGGCCAGGTGTCGAACAACCCGATGGCCCGCTCGATGTTGAACAGCGGTGTCACCAGCGAGATCTGGGGGAACATCGCGATCAGCAGCGCGGCACCGATCAGGAGCTTCTTGCCCGGGAAGTCCAGGCGGGCCACCGCATAGGCCGCCATCGTCCCCAGCAGCACCGCGATCACCGTGGTGATCAGACCCACGCCGATCGAGTTGATCAGCGCCGAGGTGAAGGCGCTGGTCTCGAAGATGCTCTTGTAGTTGTCGAGGGTGAACTCACTCGGCCAGAACTTCCCGTCGGTCACGCTGCTCGCCGGCTTGAAGGACAGGCTGATGATCCACAGCAGCGGGATGAGTGCATACAGGATCACCAGGATGTTGGCGATCGACCACCAGGCCTTGGACTTTCCGCTCGCATTCAACGGCTTACCTCCCCTCGTCGTCGGAACCCGGTGCGGCGGTGCCGAACCCCTTGATGAACACGAACGCGATGATCGCGACACAGATGAAGATCAGAATCGAGATCGCCGAGCCGACGCCGAGATTGAAGGCGCCGAACAAATTGTCGTAACCCAGCATCGACACCGAGTAGGTGTTGTTGGACCCGCTGGTGAGGACGTAGATGTTGTCGAACACGCGGAACGCGTCGAGTGTGCGGAACAGCAGCGCCACCAGGATCGCCGGCTTCATCAGCGGAAGGATGATGCGCCACAATCTCGTCCACGCCCCGGCACCGTCGACCTGGGCCGCCTTGAGCAGATCGTCCGGGACGAGCGCGAGGCCGGCCAGCAGGAGCAGGGCCATGAACGGCGTCGTCTTCCAGACCTCGGCGAGGACGATGATCGCCAGCGACGGCCATTGCTCGGTGAGCGGTGCGGAGCCGTCGGGTAGCAGGTTGGCGAGATATCCGGTGCCCGGCGTCCACGCGTAGTACCAGGAGAACGCCGCCGCCACGGTCACGATGCCGTACGGGATCAGGACGACGGTGCGGATGGTGCCCCGCCCGAAGATCGTCCGGTGCATGACGAGCGCGATCGCCATGCCCAGCACGAGTTCGATGAGTACCGAGACGACCGTGATGCCGACCGTGACGGCAAAAGCCGTCCACCAGTAGTTGTCGGTGAGGACGGTGGCGTAGTTGGCGAACCAGACGAACTCGCGTTCCCCCGGCGCCGAGAGGCTCATCTTGTTCAGCGAGAGCCAGACCGCGTACACGATCGGGTATCCGGTGACCAAGAGCATCATCAGTGCGGCCGGCGCCACGAGCCAGAAGGCCAGCCGGCGCTCGGCGGTTTTGCCCTCGCTGCGCTTGCGCGGGGCGGCCGGCGGCGTGTCGGCCCGGGGCCGATCGATCACCGCGGTACCCCCGCCCGTCCCGGTCGCCGGCTTCGACAGCGAGGCGGGCGCGGGATCCGGGGCGGGCCGGTCGGTGTGCGACGACGCCGCGGTCACCTCGTGCCGACCTCCCGGCGGAGCGGTCCACACCTGATCGGACTGCACCGGGGGTGTGTCGCCGACGATCGGGATCGGACCCGTTTGCGGTGGCGCATCATCCGGGAGGGCGTGTCGCCCGGCGCGGAACCCCGCGTCGTCGGGGTTGCCGCCCGCGTTCTCGGCGTCGTTGCGCGGAGTGTCGTTGTCGCTCACGGGACCAGCCCTTCCCCGTCGATGGCCTTCTGGACCGCTTCGGCGAGCTCGTCGACCAGGGCCTCCGGCTCCCAGGCGCCGACCGGGCTCAACTTGGCCTGCAGCAGCGTCGAGATTGCTTGATAGTCGGGCGATTTCGGCCGCAGAGCAGCGTGCTCGGGTTCGAGCTGCCGCTTGATCTCGTCGGCCATCGGGTACGCGAGGCGGAAATCGGCGTCGTCGTAGATGGACTCGATGACCGGCGGCGGACCCGCACTGAACGAGAACGCCTTCTGCGATGCCTCACTGGTGATGCACTCGGCGGCCTGGTAGGCGAGGTCCTGCTGTTGCGAGGTGCTCGCGACGGCGATGTTGATGCCGCCCAGGGTCGTCTTGGTGGGAAGTCCCTCGAAGCCGGGATAGGGCGCGAAGTCGAAGACCTGCCGCATCTCGCGGTTGAGCGGGACCACCTGCGCCGGGGTCGGCGGATTCGCGGTGTCCGCGTACAGGTTCGCGTATTCGGTGAGGTCGAGGAAGGCGACGCTGCCCGCCACGGCGTTCTCGCGCATCCCGGCGAAGACGAACGGCCAGTTCACCTGGTACAGGGCCTCACCGCTCTCCATGCCGAGCCGCGCGGCGCCCTCGTCGGAGTTGGTCAGCGACGGATCGGCACCGGGCGCGGTGGCGACCCGCTTCAGCGTCTCCAGTGCGCGGACCGTCGCGGCGCGGTGTTCGGGGGTGTCGTTGAGGGTGACCTTGTCGGGGTCGTCCGGGTCGACGATCTGCCCACCGGCGCTGGCGAGTACCGAGTTGAACCACACCATCAGGCCTTCGTACTGCCTGCCCTGCACCATGATGTAGGTCGGTCCGCCGTTGCGACCGCTGACGAGCGCGTCCTCGAGCATGCCGTTCCACGTCGATGCCGGGCGCCGGCGGTCGACGTCCTCGACGAGCACATCCGGTCGGTACCAGAGCAATTGGGTGTTCGTGGAGAACGGGATGGCGTAGAGCCGTTCCCGCTCGTCGTCGTCGGTCTTCCAGACCGCGGTGTCGAGCGGACCACCCAGGGTGCGCGCCGACACCTCGGCGGCCATGGCGTCCGGCACCGGCACCATCCAACCCGCGTCGGCGAATTCGGCCGTCCACACCACGTCCATGCCCATCAGGTCCAGCCCGCTGTCGTTGCCCGCGAGGCGCCGCGCGAGCTGCAAACGCTGATCGTCGGCGCCCTTGGGCAACGGGGTGGTCACGACCTTGTACGCACCACCGGAATCCGCCGAGCACTTGTCGCCGATCTCGGCGAAGGTGTCCGCGCCGTCGGCCGGCGGATAGAAATTGAGTACGCCCGCTTCATATCCCGAGCCACATGCGGACAGCACGGGCAGCATGGCCACCGCTGCCACCGCCGCGGCGAGGACCTTTCGTCTCACGCGCCTGGTAGATCCGTCGGTGCTGATGGATCCGTCCGTGCTGACCCTGCTCCGCACGCAGCCTCCTCGATGTCGTACGCGGCGCCGCAGCGGTGCTCCGCCGTGAGCGTCCGAAGAGCAACGCTATACGTGAGGATTCGTGACATGCAACACATTCGGCATGGGCGTGCCATTCCGCGGGCGATTGTGATCGCTCCGTGTCCGACCGCGGGAGGCGACGTCAGAAGGTGAGACGGGCGAGCATGTCGCGCGCCTTCTCTGCGCTTTTCGGGTCGCACAGCACGTCATAGCGGCCGGCGACCAGCTGCATGGTCGACGCGAAATCCCGCTGGCCCCGGGTCGCCGCGTACGGAATGGTCGCGGAGATCACACCGAAGACCATGCCGCCGACGATGCCCACCAGGATGGGCGCAATGGGCGAGCCGGCGAAGACGAGCGCCACCAGACAGCCGAAGAAGAAGCCGAGCCAGGCACCCGAGACCAACCCGCCGCCGATCACCTTGCCCCACGTCAGCCGGCCGATGACCCGCTCGACCTGCATCAGATCGACGCCCACGATGGTGACGTCCTGGACGGTGAAGTTCTCGTCGGAGAGGAAGTCCACCGCGCGCTGGGCCTCGGCGTAGGTTCCGTACGAACCGATCGGCCAGCCCTTGGGCGGGGTGGGGAGTCCCGGCGTCTCGCGGCTCGGGCGCATGGGATTGGTCATATCGGGGCCTTCCCTGTTGTCAGACTCCAGTGCTGAACGTCGCGGTGAGACCCGACAGTGGGACTGGTCTCCCACCGGTGGGCGTTCGTGTCTGCCGTCGGCCTCCGCTGCACCGATGGCACTACCCTTACTCCCATGTCGTCGGTGAGCAAGGTGTTCGTGGCCAGATTAGTCGGGTTGGCCGTCCTTGGTCCCGACGGCGAGTCCATCGGACGCGTCCGCGACGTGGTGATCTCGATCCGCATGTCCGGGCAGCAACCGCGCGTCCTCGGTCTCGCGGTCGAATTGACCACTCGGCGTAGAATTTTCGTGCCGATGCTGCGGGTGACCGCGATCGAGCCCCAGGCCGTGGCCCTCAACACCGGCACCGTGAGCCTCCGCCGGCTCCACCTGCGGCCCGGCGAGGCGCTCGCCATCGGACAGGTCCTCGACACCCACGTCCGGGTCGTCGATCCGGATCTCCCCGAGCTCGCCGACGCCGACGTGACGGTGATCGACCTCGGGATCGAGAAGACCCGGACCCGCGATTGGGTCGTCTCCCGCGTCGCGATCCGGGCGGGACGTCGCGGCCTGCGCCGGCGCCACGAGACACAGGTCGTGGAGTGGTCCAGCGTGCAGGGCATCACCCAGAGCTCGCTGAACCTGCCCGGACAAGGAGTCGCGCAGGCCCTCCTGCAGTTCGAGGGCATGCGCCCGGCCGACGTCGCCAACGCCCTGCGCGAACTGCCCGCGAAACGTCGCGACGAGATCGCAGCGGCCCTGGACGACGAACGGCTCGCCGACGTGCTGCAGGAGTTGCCGCCCGACGACCAGAAAGAGGTGCTGGCCGCGCTCGGACGCGACCGCGCCGTCGACATCCTCGAGGCGATGGACCCCGACGACGCCGCCGACCTCCTCGGCGAACTGCCCGACACCGAGGCCGAGGCCTTCCTCGAGGAGATGGACCCCGTGGAGTCCGAGCCCCTCCGCCGACTCCTGCTGCACTCCCCCGACACCGCGGGCGGCGTGATGACCTCGGAGCCGGTCGTGGTCACCGCATCGACCACCATCGCCGAGGCCCTCGCCCGGGTCCGCAACCCCGACCTGACGCCGGCCGCGGCGAGTCTGGTATTCGTCGTCCGCCCGCCCACCTCGACGCCGACCGGCAAGTATCTCGGATGCGTGCATCTGCAGGCCCTGCTCCGGGAACCGCCCGCGCACCTGGTCGGCGGCATCCTGGACACCGACCTCGCCCAACTCCATCCCGAGGACTCCCTGGAGACGATGACGAGATATTTCGCGACCTACAACCTGGTCTGCGGCCCCGTCGTGGACGAGGCCGGCCACCTGCTCGGCGCGGTGAGCGTCGACGACCTGCTCGACGAGATCCTGCCGCGCGACTGGCGTGAGACCGAACCCGAGGACGTCGTCGAGGCCGACGGGTACGGCGTCGGGAGCGGCCCGGAACCGGCATCGGGCGGCCCCCAGGTGCGGATCCGATGAGCGAGCCGGGACGCAAGCTCGACACCCCCAGCACCCGCCGCACGATCTCGTTCAATCTCGACTCCGACGTCGTCGGGATGTACAGCGAGCGGATCGCCCGGTTCCTGGGCACCGGACGATATCTGGCGATCCAGACGGTCATCGTCATCGTCTGGATCGTGCTGAACCTGGTCGCGGTGTCGATCCAGTGGGACCCGTACCCGTTCATCCTGCTGAACCTCGCGTTCTCCACGCAGGCGGCGTACGCGGCGCCGCTGATCCTGCTGGCCCAGAACCGGCAGGAGAACCGCGACCGGGTGTCGCTGGAAGAGGACCGGATGCGGTCCGCCCAGACGAAGGCCGACACCGAGTTCCTGGCCCGGGAGCTCGCCGCGGTCCGTCTCGCGGTCGGCGACACCGTCACGCGCGACTACCTGCGCAAAGAACTGGACGACCTGCTCGACGAACTCACCGAACGGCTCGGCGCCCCCGCCGGCGACGAATCCGGCCGCCGCGGTTCCAAGGATCACTGACACCAAAAGCCGGGTTCGTGTCTGGGACGTCAGACCCATATGTATGGTGGGTCACAGTTCGGACCGGATCCCGGCGTCTGTCACGGCGCGACGAGATTCTCCGACACATCCATGTGAGCGGCTCTGGACCTGGGCCGCGGGTGAGCATCGCCGCGTTCTCGGGGGCAGAAGTGTGTGTTGACAACGGAGTGAACAGGACCGGGCAGCGGCCCGGGGCCGCACGATGTGCAGGAGGCCTCCGGTGAGGCCCCTCGACCTCGTCCGCCGTCGCCGTGGTCCGCGCCGTCCGTCCTCGTTCCCACGACGCGCCGCGACGCTGGTCGTCGGCGGCGGTCTGGTCGGTGCACTGGTCCTGGGGACCGCGACGTCGAGCGCCTCCGGCGGCAACGTCGCGTCGGCCGTCGTCGAGCCCGATGCCCCCGTGATGGTGGCCGAACTCGTCGCGGGTTCGCCGGGCGCACTCCTCGGCTTCGCGCCGCCGCCGGAGAAGCCCGCGACCGCGCTGCCGGCGCCGCAGTTCCGGCTCGCGAGCGACCTCCCCTCGGGCCCGCTGGGGATCCCGGGCGTCGTACTCCAGGCCTACAAGCTGGCCGCCAACCGCGTCGCCGCCGAGAGCGCGGCCTGCAAACTGCCGTGGTTCCTGCTGGCCGGCATCGGACGCATCGAGTCCAATCATGCGAGCAACGGCTCGGTCGATCAGTACGGCACGACGATCAACCCGATCGCCGGGCCGGTCCTCGACGGCTCGCTGGCCGGCAACGCGGTCATCAAGGACACCGACGGCGGACGCATCGACGGCGACGCCGGACACGACCGCGCGATGGGCCCGATGCAGTTCATCCCGAGCACGTGGGCAGCGTGGGGCTCCGACGCCAACGGCGACGGAAAACCCGACCCCAACAACATCTTCGACGCCACGTACTCGGCCGGCCGGTATCTCTGCGCCGGCGTCACCGACATCATGAACGAGCGCACTCGCGTGTCGGCGGTGCTGCGGTACAACCGCTCGATGGAGTATGTCGCCAACGTCCTCGGCTGGGCCGGGGCCTACGCGACGGGCGTGATGCCGACCGACCCCATCCCGGAGATGAAGCGCAAGCCGTCGAGCAGCTCGAGCTCGTCCAGCAAGCCCAGGCAGCCGGAGTCCGGGTCGTCCTCGTCGTCGTCGTCGTCCTCCACCACGCGGCGGCCGAGCCCTCCGCCGCCGCCGTGCATCATCGTCTGCCTGCCGTCGATCCCGCCGCTGTTCCCGGGCCAGCCCGCTCCCCCGCCCACCAAGAGGGAGGCCCCGGCGGTACAACAGGGACCGGCGGGGAACGCCGGTCCGAAGAGGCCCGGAGGGGCGAGCACCCCGGTTCCCGTCCGCTGACGGCGCCACCGGAGGACCTGCGCCCGGAACCGTCGGCGCCGCCGGTAGTCTGGGCCAGATGACAACAGGAGTCGCGCCCACGGAATCGGCAGTTCGCGCCGCTCTGGGCAAGGTCAAGGATCCCGAGATCGGCAAGCCCATCACCGACATCGGGATGGTCAAGTCGGTCACGATCAACGACGACGCGAGCGTCGACGTCGGGGTGTACCTCACGACATCGGGGTGCCCGATGCGCACCGAGATCTCGCAGCGCGTGGAAACAGCAGTCGCCGACGTCCCGGGCGTCGGCGCGATCCGCGTCGAACTCGACGTCATGGACGACGAGCAGCGCACCGAGCTGCGCAAGAAGCTCCGCGGGGACAAGGCCGAGCCGGTCATCCCGTTCGCCCAGCCCGGCTCACTGACCCGTGTCTACGCCGTCGCGTCGGGTAAGGGCGGCGTCGGCAAGTCGAGCGTGACCGTCAACCTCGCCACGGCGCTCGCCGAACGCGGGCTCACCGTCGGCGTTCTCGACGCCGACATCTACGGCCACTCGGTCCCCCGCATGCTCGGGAGCGACGCCAAACCCACGCAGGTCGAACGCATGATCATGCCGCCCAGCAACCACGGCGTCCGCTTCATCTCGATCGGACAGTTCACCGACGGCAACACGCCGGTGACCTGGCGCGGTCCCATGCTGCACCGAGCCCTGCAGCAGTTCCTCGCGGACGTCTACTGGGGCGATCTCGACGTCTTGCTCCTCGACCTGCCGCCGGGCACCGGTGACGTCGCGATTTCGATCGCGCAGCTCATCCCGGGCGCGGAGATCCTGGTGGTGACGACACCCCAGCAGGCCGCGGCCGAGGTCGCCGAGCGCGCCGGGGCCATCGCGCTGCAGACGCGGCAGAAGATCCTCGGCGTCGTCGAGAACATGTCGTGGCTGGAACTGCCCGACGGCAGCCGCATGGAACCGTTCGGGTCCGGCGGCGGCGAGCAGGTGGCGCAACGCCTCACGCGCGCGGTGGGCGCCCAGGTCGACCTGCTGGGTCAGGTACCGCTCGAGACGGCCTTACGCGAAGGCGGCGACGCCGGTGTCCCGGTGGTGCTGTCGGCACCCGAATCGGCGTCCGGTTCCGCCCTGCGCGCCATCGCGGGCAAGCTCGCGGCGCGTAAGCGCGGCCTGGCGGGTATGAGTCTGGGACTCGACACCATCCGGAATTCCTGACCGGTCAGGTCGCGTCCCAGTCGGCCGCGGCGGGACGCGACCCCGACCGCGACCGGCGGTCCGACGCCGCGGATCCCGCCGGGCCGGCGGAGTCCTGATTCCCGCTCTCCTGCTTCTCGAACGACAGGGGCGCCGACACGGGCTTGATCTCTGGCGCCGCCGGGGTGGTCTTCCGGTCGACCGTGGTGGCGCTCTCGTTCAGCCGGAACAGTGAATCATCGCCGTCGAGAAGGTGTTTCGTGACGATCGACCGCGGCGTCATACCCCGCAGTTCGTTGAGGTCGGCGAGCGGCTTGCGCAGGTCGTCGAATTCGGGACCCAGCTCGTCCTTCAGCTGATTGCTCGCACCGGTCGCGTAATCACGGACCTTCTTGGCCGACTGCATCGTCCAGGAGACGGCACCGGGGAGACGTTCGGGGCCGAGGATGACGAGTGCCGCGACCACCAGGATCGCTATCTCGCCCCATCCGATGCTGCTGAACATGTGCCTCGTCCTGACCTGTGCGGTGGTGTGGTTAGTCGCTCGCCGGAGTGATGGTACCGCTGAACGTGCGACCCGCCCGCCAGTACTGGAACGGGACCGACTCGCCGATGCTGGCGGTTCGGATCGCGACGTTCAGCTCGTCGGCGCTCTCGATCGGGCGATTGTTGAACGAGGTGATCACGTCGTTCTCCCGGATGCCCGCGCGTTCGGCGGGGCTGCCGGCGACGACGTTGCGGACCTGTGCGCCCAGCACGCGCTCGTTGCGCACCGAACTGGCGTTGACGCCGATCTGCGGGTGGTTCACGCGGCCGTCGCGGATCAGCGCCTCCGCGATGGGCTTGGCCTCGTCGATGGGGATCGCGAATCCGAGCCCGATGTTGCCGCCCCCGGCGCCGAGGCGCCCGGCGGTGTTGATGCCGACCACCTGGGCTTCGCCGTTGACCAGCGGACCGCCCGAGTTGCCCGGGTTGATCGCGGCATCGGTCTGGATCGCGTCGATCACCGCGTCGGTGTCGGACTCCGCGTCGGGCGTCAGCGCCACGGCACGGTCGGTCGCGCTGACGATGCCGCTTGTCACGGTTCGGTTGAGCCCCAATGGAGATCCGAAGGCGACCACCTCTTCGCCGATCTGCAGGTCGCCCGAGCGACCGAGCACCGAGACCGTCGGGTTCTCGACATTGTTGACCTTCAACACGGCGAGATCGGTCTTGGGATCGCGACCGACGATGCGCGCCGGGACCCGCTGACGGTCGAAGAACACGACCTCCAGTTTGGCGCTCTTGTCGTTCGCGGCCATCGAGATGACGTGGTTGTTGGTGAGGATGTAACCCTCTTTGTCGATGACGAATCCCGACCCGGTGGCGTAGGCGCCCGCCGCGCGGACGTCGATGGCGACGACCGACTTCTCCACCGCCCGGGCCACCTCGGCCACGGACGACCGCGGTCCGGCGTCGCCGCCGGTGTCCTCAGTGGACAACTCGACCGTGTCACTGGTGAGCGGCGCGGCCACCTCGGCGGTGTACCGGCCCATCAGCCCGCCGACGAGCCCGATCAGCAACGCGATCACCGCGAGCGTGGCCAGGGCGACCCAGCTCAGGCGATTGCCGAGCAGGATGTCGCGGACACCGAGCTTGGGGCCGGTCTCGGTCGGGATGTCCGACGATGCGGACGCCAGCGCGGGTGCGTCCAGCCGCGCCGGGCTCTCCGGGTCGCGCCACGGGTCGTCCGGCGCCTGCGGCTGCTCGGTGTGGCCGTAGGTCGCGAGCGGATCCCGCTGCAGGGTGTCGCTCGATCCGGCCGGCCGGCTGAAGGCCTCGGCGAGCACCGGGTCCGGGGGTGCGATCTGCGGCTCGGGCGGCCGCTTGTCGCCGTCTGAGGTGGCGAACGAGCCGCGCACACCCGACGGGCGGCCGAACACCTGCGCGGTGGACGGCGACACGGGCGAGTGCCGGGTCCGCGACGGCGTCAGACGTTGCGACTCGGGCGGTTCGGCGCGCCGCGCGAACTGTGCGTCACCGGTATCGGGAGAATCGGCGTCGGGGGCCACGGTCACCGGCCCCGGCGACGGAAGGCGCGGCCGCGGGCCGCGGGGATGCCGTCGGTCGGCGCATCGGGCGACACGGTCGGCCCGAACCCTGCCGGGCGGGGTGGCTCGGAGCTCAGATCGATCTCACGCGTGGGGATCTGGGAGAGCTGACCGAGGAGGGAGTCCGGGATCGACACGCGGCCGGACTCGCGGAGTCGGGTGCGGGCCAACGACTGCGCCTCGACCGCGGTGACGCACTCGGGGCACAGCGCCAGATGATGAGCGGCCCGCGCATGCGCGGACATCCCGAGCTCGCCGTCGACGAAGGCGGCGACCGCCTCGGGGGCCAGGTGCTCGGTGGGTGCGAAGCCGCGTCCGCCGGCCGTACCCGGCGCGCGGTAGCCGCGGTTGGGCAGGAACGACGAGGGAGCCGGACTCCAGGTGTTCGTATTCCACCTGGCTGGGGTCCAGGAGGACCGCCGGCGACGAAGGTTGGGAGTCGGCGGTTCGACACCGCCACTTCCGGTCGGACGCCCGCGATCGCCGTCCATCATCGTCGTTCACCCCTCTCCACGACGAAACCGCCGCACGATGAATCCTGTGTTGCCACTGGGCTCTGCTGCTGTCTGCCACGGTACCGACCGGCGGCATCCGATGCCGTCCCCCGAACGCGCGGGCGTCCGCGGGCTGCGGCCTCCGATCGCATCGTGTCCCGTGACACAGGCAACGTCTCAGCGTATCCGAGACTCTCAACGATGCTCGGCGGAGCAGGGTTCCCGGCAGCGACCTCAGGCGTGCGAGCCGAGCGCGACCGAACGGCTACTGGTGTGTCCTTGGGCCGCGAGTGCGTCGCGGATGCTCTGCCGACCGCGATGGATGCGGCTGCGGACGGTACCCAGCTTGACACCGAGGGTGGCGGAGATCTCCTCGTAGGACAGGCCCTCGATGTCACACAGCACCACGGCCGCGCGGAAGTCGGGAGCCAGCGAGTCCAGGGCGCGCTGCAGGTCGGGGTCGAGGTTCGTCGCGTCGAAGACCTGCTGCGGATCCGGGGTGTCGGCCGGCACCCGGTCGTACTCCTCGGGCAGGGCTTCCATCCGGATCTTGCTGCGGCGACGGACCATGTCGAGGAACAGGTTGGTGGTGATGCGGTGCAACCAGCCCTCGAAGGTGCCGGGACGGTAGTTCGACAACGAGCGGAAGACCCGGATGAAGGTCTCCTGCGTGAGGTCCTCGGCGTCGTGCTGATTCCCCGACAGACGGTAGGCCAGACGGTAGACGCGGTCAGCGTGTTCGCGGACCAGGTCGTCCCAGGACGGCATGAGCAGTTCGTCGCCGGTGGCGTCGAAACCTGCGGTGCCCGCCGGAACGGCGGGCACGGCGTCGGCGGGATCGCGGGGATCGGTCATGGTCGGTGGTCGGTTCCTCTCTCGTGAAACACGCACCCGGTGACCCAAGCACTCACCGAAGACGAACGGATGATTCCGGCTGGGTATTCCCGAGCTGCCAGGGAGTTCACACCGACCTCCCGGGACCTGTCCCAACCGGAACAGCTCTCACCCTCTCCTATCGGAGTGTGGCCGCCGTATGAGGCGCCTGAGTGTTGCCTGAGGATGCGTCGGCGGTCTCGCCGTGAGCGGATTCGCCCAGGTCTGGCGTGCCGGATCGGGTTCCGCCGCGGGGCCGGACTAACCTCGACGCGTGACCGAGTCAACGCCGTCCACACGCCCCGACCTGATCGCCTACGCCGAGTCGGCCATCGTCGAGGACGACGCCGTCATCGCCGCCCGCGCTCGCGCCGAGGAGCTCGGCGCGACACCGGTCAGCCCGGCGGTCGGCGCGCTACTGGCTCTGCTGGCCCGCGCGGCCGATGCGCGGGCCGTCGTGGAGATCGGGACCGGCACCGGGGTGAGCGGCCTCTGGCTGCTCAACGGCATGTCGGCCGACGGCGTGCTGACCACGATCGATCCCGAGCCCGAACATCACCGGGCCGCACGGGCGTCGTTCGCCGGCGCCGACATCGCCCCGGGCCGCACCCGGCTGATCAACGGCACGCCGGTCGAGGTGCTGCCGCGGTTGTCCGACGCGTCCTATGACCTGGTCTTCGTGGACGGACCACTGCTGGACCTGCCCCGGTTCGTGCGTGAGGCCGTCCGGATGTTGCGACCGGGAGGTGTCGTGGTCGTCCACAACGCGACCGCGCACGGAACGGTCGGCGACCCGGCCCGCACCGAACCGCCGACGGCGGCGGCCCGCGAGGCGGCCCTGCTGATCGCCGACGACGAGCAGCTGCTTCCCGTGGTCATCCCGCTCGGGCCCGGCGTGCTCGCCGCCGCGAAGATCCGCTAGTCGGCCGCGCTCCTGCTGGACTAGACGTCCGTCGAGAATCGAATCCCGTTGTCGGGGATCTCGATTCCCGGCCACACCCGGGCGCCGCGCAGCAACTCGCAACGGGCGCCGATGTCAGCACCGTCGCCGATGACCGTGTCCCGGACCAGCGCACGCGGCCCGATGCGGGCACCGAAGCCGATGATCGACCGTTCCACGACCGCGCCGGCCTCGATCACGGCGCCGTCGAAGACGACCGCGCCGTCGAGACGGGCGCGCGGGCCGACCTCGGCGCCACGGCCGACCACCGTGCCGCCGATCAGAAGGGCACCCGGGCCCACTCCCGCGCCTTCGTGCACGAGGGACTCGCCGCGACGGTCCCCCAGGGCGGGCGACGGCGCGATCCCGCGGACGAGGTCGGCCGAGCCGCGGACGAAGTCCTCGGGCGTACCCATGTCCCGCCAGTACGCGTGATCGACGTGTGCGTGGACGTGACTGCCCTCGACGAGCAGCCGGGGGAACACCTCACGCTCGACCGACACCGGCAGGCCGGCCGGGATGGATTCGATGACCTCGCGCTTGAACACATAGGTGCCGGCATTGATCTGGTCGGTCGGCGGGTCCTGGGTCTTCTCCAGGAACGCGGTGACCCGGCCGTCGGCGTCGGTCGGGACGCAGCCGAACGCGCGGGGGTCGCTGACCCGCACGAGGTGGATGGTGACGTCGGCGTCGGCGGCGCGGTGACTGTCGATGACGTCGCCGACATCGGTGCCACCGAGGACGTCGCCGTTGAACACCACGATCGTGCTCGCGGTCAGTTCGTCGAGGACGTTGCGGATACCGCCGCCGGTGCCCAGCGGCTCGTCTTCGGTGACGTAGCGCATGCGCAGGCCCAGCTTCGAACCGTCGCCGTAGTACTCGCTGAAGACCTCGGCCTTGAACGAGGTGCTGAGCACGATGTCGCGGATACCGGCCGCCCGGATGCGGGACAGCAGATGGGTCAGGAACGGCAGCCCGGCGGTGGGCAGCATCGGTTTCGGCGCCGACAGGGTGAGTGGGCGCAGGCGGGTTCCCTTCCCGCCGACGAGGACGACGGCCTCGACGTCCTCCCTGATGTTGTCCGATCCCCCCACGGACGGTCTTTCCACCGACTCACGCACGGTGTAGTTGTCCACTGGATCGGGTCCTTCCTCGAGGTGACTGGTGTTCACTTCAGCATTCATCGGGAGTTCTCGCTCGCCGACGCGCGTCGCGCCGCGCGCACGGCGAGCCGGGATCGGACCTCCAGGCCGATGCGCAACGCCAGGCGCAGCGGCGCCCGCCACGGTCCCGGATTGCGGTCGGCCTGGAACCGGTAGGCACTGCGGTGGTGGGCGGGCAGCATCCTCTCCGGATGCCGACCGGCGCTGTGCCCCTTGGTGTGCACGACCTCCGCGCTCGGCACATAGACGTTCTGCCACCCGGCCTTGCCGAGGCGGTCGCCGAGATCGACGTCCTCCATGTACATGAAGTAGCGGGCGTCGAAGCCGCCGATGGCGTCGAAGGCCTCGCGCCGCACGAGCAGGCAGGAGCCCGACAGCCACCCCACCGGACGTTCCGACGGTGTCTCGTCGTCCGCGCGGTAGGCCGCGGTCCACGGATTGGACTTCCACACCGTGCCGAGGATCGCGTGTCCGGTGCCCGACACGAGGTCGGGAACGCGCCGCGCCGAGGGGTAGATCGAGCCGTCGGGTTCGCGGATGAGCGGCCCGAGCGAACCCGCTCGCGGCCAGCGCTGCGCGGCGGCCATCAGCTCGTCGATGGCACCGGGCTTCCATTCGACATCCGGATTGGAGATGAGCACGAACTCGACATCCGGGTCGAGCTCGGCGACACCGCGGTTCATCGCACCGCCGTAGCCGATGTTGCCGCCGGTGCGGACCAGCGTGACCGTGTCGTACTCCTGCTCGGCCCGCTCGGGCGCGCCGTCGTCGGACCCGTTGTCGGCGATGATGACCTGCGGCATGACGTCGGTGACGGCGTCGAGGCTGCGCAGGAAGGTCACGAGGTGATCGCCGGAGAAATAGGTCACCGTCACCACGGCTGGCTGAACTGGCACGCCGCTCAGGGTAACGAACCGGGGTCGGCGTCCGACGCGGCGATCGCCGCGTGCAGCGCGGGTCGCCACGGCCGGAGCGGGGTGAGGCCGGCGGCCTCCCAGGAGTGGCCGGAGAGCACCGAGAACGCCGGCCGCGGGGCCGGGCGCGGGAAGTCGGCGGTCGTCGTGGGCAGGACCCGGTCGGGCTGCGCCCCGACCTCTTCGAAGACCCCGCGGGCGACGTCGAACCAGGTGGCGGTGCCCGAGTTCGTCGCATGCAGAACCGCGCCACACACGTCTTCGCGCGGGCCCGCGACGACGAGTTCCCAGAGCCCGTCGGCGAGGTCGTACGAGTAGGTCGGGGACCCGAGTTGGTCGTCGACGACCGACACCGTCTCCCGTGACTGTTCGAGCCGCCGCATCGTGCCGACGAAGTCGCGGCTGTCGGGTCCGCCGGTGTAGACCCATGCCGTCCGCACGACGGTGGCCCGCGGGTCCGCCGACAGCGCGGCGCGTTCGCCGTCGAGCTTGGTGCGGCCGTACACGGTCGCGGGCGTTCCGCTCACGTCGTCGGGTTCGTATCCGTTCCGCTCGACCGGCCGGGAACCCTCCGCGGCGGCCCCGGGGAACACGTAGTCGGTCGACACGTGCACGAACCACGCGCCGGCGTCGGCGGTCCGGCGCGCGAGCACTTCGGGCCCGGTGGTGTTGACCCGCCGCGAGCCTTCCGAGTCGGCCTCGGCTCCGTCGACGTCGGTGTAGGCCGCGCAGTTCACCACGATGTCGTCGGGGCCGAGGTCGCCCAGCGCGGCGGCCACCGAGGTCGGGTCGGCGATGTCGACGTCGGCTGAGGTGAGCGGCCGCACGACGACGTCGGGAACCTCGGTCGACCGTGCTTGCAGGGCAGTTCCCAGCTGCCCGCCGGCGCCGACGATGTACACGGTGGGGTTGCTCGGCGTCACACGCATGAGCACCATCGTGCCGGAGTCCGGCGGTACCCACGCGGCGACGCGCTCGCCGGCACACGTGACGACGGCTACTCACACGACCGGCGTTGCGTTCTCGAATTCGCGAATCACTTCAGTAGCCTGGCGACAGCACACAACAGCCGACCCGCCTTGCACATCAGCATCGACATCCTCAGGCGTAACGCTCGCCGCGTCGACCCCGGACCCGATGTGCCGACCTCGAAAGGGACCGCTCACCAGTGGATTCACCATCCGACGGCCCGCGTCGGCGCGCGCAGCCGCGCCGTCCGGCACGGCCGGGTCCGGACGGGCGTCAGCCGATGTCCGGCGATCGGCGCGCCCCGGAGCCCGGCGCGCGCAGGCGCCCGGCCCGGCCCCCGTACGACGGTGGACCAGATGGGCGCGAATCCCCGCGCCGCGCGGCACCGCTCCCCGGTGAACCGGGCAATCCCCCACCCCGAGCGCGACGCCAGCCCCCGCCGGACCCGCGACGTCGCGCTGCCGATCCACGCGAACCCCGCGACCCCCGGCGTCGGCCGGCCGCCGACCCCCGTAACTCCGAACGTCGCGACCCCGGCGATCGACGAGCCACGCCAGAAGCCGTGGAACCCACCCCGACCCGGCAGCGCCGCCCCGGCGAGCCGCGGCCCGTCCGACGCACCTCCGGCGAGATCCACACCCGCCCGGCCCCGGCCGCGAAGCGGACGTCCGAGCAGAAGCCAGGCGACCCCAAGACGAGCCCGCGGAAGCCGACCGCACGTCAGTCCACCGACCCGAAGCCGACCGGACCGAAACAGACCGGACCGAAATCGGCCGGACCGAAGTCCGGCGACCGGCGCACGGCGGCGACGTCGTCGGCACCCGAACCACCGTCGAAGCCGCCGGCCGACAGCCGACGCAAAGGTGCCCGCACCCCGGGGGCCGGCTGGGGTCGTGCGCTCATCGCGGTCGCCTCGGTGGCGGTGCTGTTGTGCACCGGATACGCCTGGAACACCATGTCGGACCTGCAGACCCGCATCACCCAGCTCGGCGGACTCGATCTCGGCGGTGGCGCCGAAGACGGGGCCGTCGACATCCTCCTCGTGGGCACCGATTCGCGGACCGACGCCAAGGGCAATCCGCTGTCGCCGGAGGAACTCCGACTCCTGCGGTCGGGCGACGAGGTCGCGACCAACACCGACACCATCCTGCTGATCCGCATCCCCGACGACGGCTCGTCGGCGACCGCGATCTCGATCCCCCGCGACTCGTATGTCGACGTACCCGGTGTCGGGATGAGCAAGATCAACGCCGCCTACGGCACGACGCGCGAAACCGTTCGCGCGCAAGCGGTCACCGATGGCAAGTCCGAGAGCGAGGCCGAGTCCGAGGGCACCCTGGCGGGCCGGAAGGCGTTGGTGGACACCGTCGCCAACCTGACCGGCGTGCAGGTCGACCACTACGCGGAGGTGGGCCTGCTTGGTTTCGTGCTGCTGACGAACGCGGCCGGCGGCATCGACGTCTGCCTGAACGACGCGGTCCGGGATCCCTTTACGGGCGCGCGGTTCCGCGCCGGCCGTCAGACTCTCGACGGGCCCAAGGCGCTCAGCTTCGTGCGCCAGCGTCACGGCCTCCCCCGCGGCGATCTCGACCGCATCACCCGCCAGCAGGCGTTCATGGCGTCGCTGACGCAGAAGATCATCTCGGCGAACACCCTGACCGATCCGGGTAAGCTGTCGGAGCTGCAGGACGCGGTGTCGCGGTCGGTGGTCATCGACGACGACTGGGACATCATCCGGTTCGCCGAACAGCTCAAGGATCTCAGCGGCGGCCGGGTGAAGTTCGCGACCATCCCGATCGTGACGGAGCAGGGCTGGAGCGAGGACGGTCAGCAGAGCGTCGTCCAGGTGGACCCGCGCGAGGTCCAGGCCTTCACCGGTGACCTGCTGGCACCGAAGCAGACGCAGGGCATCCAGCGCGGCGACTACACGGTCGACGTGGTCAACGCAGGAACCATCGACGGGCTCGCCTCGAATGTCGCGAACATCCTGACCAACAAGGGTTTCCGGGTCGGAGCCACCTCCAGCGGCAAGGCCGACACGAAGGACTCGATCGTGTACGCCAAGGAGGAGAGCGACGCCGCTCGGCTCCTCGCCAAGGATCTCGGCGGCGCCCAGGTCGTCGCCGATCCCGCTCTCGCCGACGACCAGCTGAAGGTGGTGCTGACCAACACCTACGCCGGTCCGGGCTCGATCAGCGACACCGGCGACCAGACCGACAACACCCCGGCGAGCGAGCGTGTCGGCAACAAGCGCCCGCCGATCACCGCGGGCAACGAGGGGCCCATGTGCGTGAACTGACTCCGAACACTCTCACCGACGCGATCTTCGCCGCGGTCGCCGATCATTCGCGTCCGCTGCTGACCTACTACGACGACGCGACCGGTGAGCGCACCGAGCTCTCGGCGGCGACCCTCGGCAACTGGGCGGCCAAGACCGCGAACTACCTACGCGACGAGATCGGGGTCGCCGAAGGCGATGTCGTCGCGGTCGATCTCCCGGAGCACTGGCAGACGGCCGGCATCCTGCTGGGCGCGCTCTGGGCGGGCGCCGAGGTGCACTTCGACTCCACCGAAGTCCCGATGATCGTGTTCACCAGCCGTGATCGCCTGGGCAGCCATCCCGACGTCGACGAGGTCGTGGTCGCCTCGCTCGATCCGTTCGCGCTGCCGCTGCGCGACCTGCCGCCCGGCGTCGGCGACTACGGCAGCGTGGTCCGCGTCCACGGCGATCAGTTCTCGTCTCGGTACCCTGCATCGGCCACCCTGGAGGGCGCCCCCATCGGCGAGGTGCTCGACGACGCCCGGGCGACGGCTGAGCGCGAGGGAATCGGACCGGGCGCCCGCGTGGTGTCCACCCGGCCGTGGTACTCCGGCGACCGGGTGAACGCTCACCTCCTGGCACCTCTGCTGGCGGGCGGCAGCCTCGTCCACGTCTCCGCGGCCTCACCGGAACGGCTCGCGGCCATCGCTGAGATGGAAAAGGCCACCCTGATCCTGTCGTGAACCCCGCGGGCACGCCGCCGATCGGGCACAGTGGGGACATGCGAATCCCCCGCGCGGTGGCCCGGCTGAACAAGCGAGTGACCAACCCCATCCAGCGACAATGGGCGCCCAGACTGGCTCCGTTCGCGATGGTCGAGCACGTCGGACGTAAGTCCGGCAAGCACTACTCCATCCCGGTGATGGCGTGGGTCGACGGCAATCGGCTCACCATCATCCTCACGTACGGGCGGCACACCGATTGGGTCCGCAACGTGCAGGCCGCCGGGACCTTCGGCTTGATCCGCAAGAACCGGCACTACCGGGTGACCGGTCCGCGGGTGGTGCCGTCGGACTCGCCGGACATCGCCCGGGGTGCCCGCATCCCGGCGCGACTTTTCGACTCCGCACTCCTCGGCACACTGCACGCGGCGTGATCTGATGGCCGACGACCCGCTCGACGACTTCGACGCCGAGGACGTGACCCTGTACGGGACCACCCGCCGGGTGCATCGCCTCGGCAGTGGTCCCGCCGTCATCGTCATCGCCGAGATGCCGGGGATCAGCCCCAAGGTCGCCGACGTCGCGCGCCGGGTGGCCGGGGCGGGCGCCACCGCGGTGCTGCCGTCGTTGTTCGGCGTCGACGGCCGTGATCCTCGCCCGGACAACCTCGGCGCGGTCGGCTCGGCGACGAACATGCTCGGCACCATCGCCCGGGCATGCATCACCCGCGAGTTCACGATCCTGGCCACCGGCAAGACGTCACCGGTCGCGTCGTGGCTGCGGGCGTTGGCCGCCCGCGAACACGACCGGTGCGGCGGCCCCGGGGTCGGTGCCGTCGGGATGTGTTTCACCGGCGGGTTCGCACTCGCGATGGCCACCGACGAGCGGATGCTCGCCCCGGTGCTGTCCCAGCCCTCACTGCCGTTCGCGGTGTTGCCGGGACGCGCGCGGGCCATCGACGTGAGCGAGTCGGATCTCGCTCTGGTGCAGGCGCGGTGCGCACGCGGCCTCGAGGTGATGGGTCTGCGTTTCCAGGGCGACCGTCTGGTGCCGGGAGCCCGATTCGCGTATCTCCGGGAGATCCTCGGCGACGCCTTCATCGGCATCGAGCTACCCGACGAGTCCGCGAACCCGGATTCGATGCTGCCGCGGCCACATTCGGTGCTCACCGAGGACCTCCTCGACGAGCCAGGGCAGCCGACCCGCGAGGCCTACGATCGGGTCATCGACTTCTTCACCGCGAAGCTCGGCCTGCAGCCGACGATCTGATCGGCGGAAGTGCTACTCCCCCAACAGTTCCTGCTGGAGTGCCGCGTCCTTGTCGAGAACCATCTGTTCGAGCCCCTGCTGGAATTCGACCATTCGGGCGCGCAGGTCGGCGTCGGCCGCGGCGAGGATCCGGACCGCGAGCAGCCCGGCGTTGCGCGCACCCCCGACCGACACCGTGGCCACCGGGACCCCGGCGGGCATCTGCACGATCGACAGCAGCGAATCCAGTCCGTCGAGATGCCGCAGCGGGACCGGTACCCCGATCACCGGCAGCGGGGTCGCCGACGCGACCATGCCCGGAAGATGCGCGGCGCCACCGGCGCCCGCGATGATCACCTCGATGCCGTGGCCTGCCGCGCCGGCCGCATAGTCGAGCATGCGCTGCGGCGTGCGGTGAGCCGAGACGACACCCACCTGGAACGGCACGTCGAACTCGGCGAGGGCCTCGGCGGCCGCCTTCATCGTCGGCCAGTCCGAATCACTGCCCATGATCAGGCCCACCCGCGGGCCGTGCGTCTCACTCATGAATGTTCATCCCATCCGTCGGTCCACGTCGCCCGCGACATCCACTGGGCCGCGCGTTCGGCACGCTCCCGTACCGACTCCGGCCGATCCCCTTCGCGCCCGACGATGTTCACATGCCCGATCTTGCGATCGGGTCGCTCGCCCTTGCCGTAGAGATGCACCTTGGCCTCGGGCATCCGGGCCATGAGGTGGTGCAGCCGCTCGTCCATCGACATCGCCGGTGCGTCCGCCGCACCGAGGATGTTGGCCATCACCGTCACCGGCGCACTCGGTGCCGTGCTGCCCAGCGGATAGTCGAGGACGGCGCGCAGGTGCTGCTCGAACTGCGAGGTCACCGCACCGTCCATCGTCCAGTGCCCGCTGTTGTGCGGACGCATCGCCAGTTCGTTGACGACCAGCTCGCCGTCGACGGTCTCGAAGATTTCCATCGCCATCACACCGACCACGCCGAGCTCGTCGGCGAGCCGCAAGGCCATCTGCTGTGCGTGCGCGGCGACCTCGTCGTCGAGCCCGGGAGCCGGTGCCAGGACGACCGCGCACTGCCCGTGGCGCTGGATGGTCTCGACCACCGGCCACGCCCCACCCTGACCGAACGGCGACCGCGCGATCATCGCCGACAACTCTCGTCGCATCGGCACCTTCTGTTCGGCGAGCAGCGCCGGTGCGTCGTCGGGGTACTCGTCGAAGACCGCGAGAGCGTCGTCCGCGCCGTCGACGAGCCACACCCCGCGGCCGTCGTAACCGCCGCGGACCGCCTTGACGACGATGGCCCAGTCGTTGGCCTCGCCGAACTCGATCAGACGAGACCGGGCCGCGGCCCGGTCCCCGGACAGGTCGGCGAAGTCGGGCACGGGCAGGCCGAGCTCGGCCAGCCGGAACCGCATGGCGAGCTTGTCCTGCGCGAAATGCAGCGCCTTCGACGGCGGCAGCACCGCGACCCCGTCGGCTTCGAGTGCCTGCAGGTGCGCCAGCGGGACGCCCTCGTGGTCGAAGGTCACCGCGACCGACCCGGACGCGGCGCGCCGCAGATCGTCGAGGTCGTCGTGCGACCCCAGGACGATGTCGGCGCTGACCTGGGCGGCCGGGTCCGATTCGGACGCGGCGAGCACTCGCAGGCACTGGCCCAGGGCGATGGCGGCCTGGTGGGTCATCCGAGCGAGCTGCCCACCGCCGATCATCGTCACGGTCGGCATCCCCGACGCCCGGCCGCCCGGGCGCCCCGATTCAGGGACCGGCGGCACCTGCGACGACGGGGACACGGCCCCGCCGACCTGCTCGCGTGAATTCACGCGCACCATCGTGGCATGTATGCGGCATCATTCGCACAACCGCCCGGCACGTGTCCCGGCGGTTTCGTTTCGTACACTCGGATCTTGTGCCATTGATCGACGAGATGATCGCCCGCCTCCCAGCGCCGGTCCGTCGGCTCGTGATGCGGCACCACGAACTGATCAAGTTCGCGATGGTCGGCGGGACCACCTTCGTCTTCGACCTCGCCATCTTCTACAGCCTGAGCCTCACGGTCCTGGAGACCAAGCCGGTCATCGCCAAGGTCATCGGCGGCGTCCTGGCCACCATCCTGAGCTACATCCTCAATCGCGAGTGGGCGTTCAAGAACCGCGGCGGCCGCGAACGTCACCACGAGGCGATGCTGTTCTTCGCCATCAGCGGTATCGGCGTCATCCTCCAGGCCGCTCCACTGTTCGTCGCCAACAACATCTTCGACATGCGCTCCAACCTGAGCGTGTCCGAGATCGTGGTCATCGACTTCGTGCTCGGCTACATCATCGGCAACCTCATGCAGATGGCGTTCCGGTTCTGGGCACTGCGCAAGTTCGCCTTCCCCGAAGAACAGTTGCGCGGCGGGGACGCCGGATCGACCGACCTGCACCCCTCGCTCGCCGAGCTCAACGATGAGGAACTCGGTCACGCCTGACGCCCGATCGCGGGGGCCGACCAGAGTTCTCGTCGATCTCGTCGGCGAGTTCGGAGTCGCCCCGGTCGGTGCCGAGCTGATCGCGTCCGGTGACCAGCCGCGCGGGCACGACGATCGCGAACACCGGCGGTCGCCGGACGGTCAGTTCGAGTCGGCCACCGTCGGATTCGATCAGTGCCCGCGCGAGTGACAGGCCGACCCCGCTCCGGCCCGCGCCGGGCCGTCGGCCGGCCGAGAAACCCCGACGGAAGATGTGTGCGGCGATCTCGTCGGCGACCCCGTCACCCTCGTCGGCGACGGTGATGCGCACCAGGTCCCCCGCGGGCAGGGTGCCGACGTGGATCCGGCAGGTCCCGCGGCCGTGCTGCAGGGCATTGTCGACCAGCACACTGACCGCCTCCCGGAGACGACCCGGGTTCGCGGTCAGCGCGTGCGGGACGCCGTCGAAGGTCGCCAGCAGTTCGCGGCCCCTCGCCTCGAAGGCGTGCCGGAAATCCCCGACCAGCGTCGTCAGCATGTCCGACACGTCGACGAACTCGGGCGCGGGTTCGTCGGCCCGGGACGCCTCGACCAGCTCGTCGAGTTCGGCGGCGAGCCGCTCGATCTGATCGAGGGCGGCCTCGGCCTCGGTGACGACCGCGGGGTCATCGTGCAGGGAGAGTTCCTCCAGGCGTAGCTGGATCGCGGTGAGGCGGCTGCGCAGCTGATGGGAGGCGTCACCGGCGACCTCTCGCTCGCGCTCGAGGCGCAGGGCGAGTTCGGCGTTCGCGTCGGCCAGTGCACGCGACACCCGATCGAGTTCGGCGATGCCGTACATCTTCCACTGGGTCCGGAAGTCGCCCCGGCCCATGGTCGCGGCCCGATCGGCGAGATCGGTCAGCGGATCGACGATCCGACCCGCGGTGACCGCGGCGACCAGCGTGCCGCCGATGACGGACGCGACGACGATGACGGCCACGATCGACGCGGCGGTGAACTGGTCGTTGCGGACCTCGTCGCGCGGGATGGACAGGGTCAGCGTCCCGGCTGCGCCGAGCGAGATGGACTCCGAGAGCCGGGGCTCGCTGATGTCCGCCCCGACCACCGTGCGCTGCAGGGTGCCGGTGGGGTCGGGGAAGGTGACGATCAGGCTGCCGTTCGGCGGCAGCAGCAGCTGGAACGCCTCACGGTCGAGGGACTCCGGCGGGATCCGGCCGTCGGCCCCCTCCTGCCGGATCAGCTGGTCTGCGATGACCTTCAGCCGGTTGTCGAGGTCCTGGTGCGCGTTGTCGGCGACCCACCACCACGCGACGACACTCAGCGGGATGCCCAGCAGCCCACCGACCGCCAGCAGGACGGCGATCATGGTCGTGAGCAGGCGACGGCGCATGAGACGACTAGGGGTCGAACCGGAAGCCGACGCCGCGCACGGTCACGATGTGGCGGGGACGGTCGTGGCGGTCGTCGCCGATCTTCCGGCGCAGCCACGAGATGTGCATGTCCAGGGTCTTCGACGACCGCAGGTCGGCCGAACCCCACACCTCGGTGAGGATCTCCTCGCGCGTCACCACCTCGCCCGCGCGTTCCATGAGGAAGCGCAGCAGGTCGAACTCGCGGTTGGCCAGGGTGAGATCGTGTCCGTTCACCAGGACGCGGCGTGCCCGCGCGTCCAGGCGCAGGGCACCGCCCTCGAGGACGACGTCGCCGGGCTGGCGACGCCGCAGGAGGGCACGCACCCGCGCCAGCAGCTCGGCCAGGCGGAACGGCTTGCCGACGTAGTCGTCCGCGCCGGCGTCGAGGCCGACCACGAAATCCACCTCGTCGGTGCGTGCGGTCAGCATCAGCACCGCGAGCGCGGGTCGCTGGGCCCGTACCCGCCGGCACACCTCCAGACCGTCGAGCACCGGTAGCCCGAGGTCGAGGATCAGCAGTTCAAAGCGGGTATCGAGGGCCTTCTCCAGGGCATCCGCCCCGGTCGAGACCACCTCGCAGCCGTAACCCTCACGCGACAGCGCCCGCGCGAGCGGTTCGGCGATCGCGGCGTCGTCCTCGGCGAGCAGCACGGTCGTCATCGGTCGCGGACCCCCCGGTTCTCCGCCCGGTCACCGGGGTGCACGGGACCGTCGGCGGGCTGGTCGTAGGAGTCTCGCCGGTGTCCGTCCCACGGATGATCTTCGTCGTCGTGGACGTCGAGCACCTCGTGGTACAGCAGCGCGTGCACCCTCTCCACCTGCGGGATGTCGTCGAAGGACAGCGGTTCGTCGGAGGCCGACTCGATGACCAGCGTGCCGGTGCGCAGCATCCGGTCGACGAGGCCGTGCCGGAACTCGACGGTGTTGATCCGGCGGATCGGGATGTCGATGCCCGACCGGGTGATGATTCCGTTGCGGAACATCACCCGCCGGTCGGTGAGCACGAAATGCGTTGTCTTCCAGGACATCAGCGGGCGGACGAAGTACCAGCAGAAGCCGATGGCCCAGACCGCCGCGACCGCGATGAGCAGCACGGTCTGCGGTGTCGACCGCAACCCCGACGACGTGATGACGCCGAGGAGTACGCCGGCGGCGGCGGTGAGGAGCCCGAACAACAGGAACGGCCCGAGCAGGCATTTCCAGTGCGGGTGCCGATGGAGGACGACGCGTTCCCCCGACGCCAGGTTCTCCCGCGGATAGGCCATGCGGCTCAGCATAAACGGCCGGGTGCCGCAGTAGACTGCCAATCACGCCGACCGCCGTCCTCGTGCCGTGAGCATGCCAGGGCCCTGACACCAGATCCGACCGACACCAGATCCGACCATCGGCTCCCACGACCGGTCGGGGAGGAGAACGCCATGAGCTACCAGGATCCCCGCGCCCCGCGGACCGCGCGCTACGAGTCCGGTTACACACCCGAGTCGCGTGCCTACAGCAGCCAGAACGACCCGTATGCGCGCGATCCATACGCGGCCGATCCCTATGCGGGGGATCCGTACGGGGGCCAGGGCGCCTACGGCCGGCCCGGCCAACCCGCCAAGCCCCGTCGTGGCCCGGACATCAACCCCGTCACGTTCGCCGGCGGTGTGGTCATGACCGGCGTGGTGACCGGTCTCGCGGCATGGCTCGTCGCCTGGATCATCTCCGCATTCGTGGAGAAGGTGAACGAGTCGGGCAAGTTCGGCGTGTGGAACCCGGTCGCCGCCAGCGAGCTCTGGTTCGGCGTCGTCGGCTTCCTGTGCGCGCTCGCCGCGGGTGCGCTCTGGTACGTGCTGCACCTCATCACGCCGTCACCCGATCAGTTCTACCGGTGGATCGTCGGCCTGCTGCTGGTGGCAGCCGTGCTGATCCCGATCCTGACCTACAACCAGATCTCGGTGGGCATCGAGACCGCGATCGTGCACCTGGTGATCGGTCTGCCCTCGCTGACGATCATCCCGGCGATGGCCGGCAAGAGCGTCCAGCGCTAGTAGTCACTCCGGCCGCAGGTGGGTGACGTCCCCCGCGGCGGCCACCACCTGCTCACCGTCGGCGTCGACGACGATCCGGCCGGAGGAGTCGACACCGGTCGCGGTGCCGACGACCTCACGATCGCCGGGCAGGACCAGCCGTACGCGACGGCCGATGGTGTCGCTGTCGTCGCGGTACCGCGCCGCGAGCCCGTCCAGGTCGTGCGGCCACAGGTCGAGCAGCTCGGAGAGCGCCCGCAGGTACGACGCGGCGAGCTCGGTCAGGGGGACGTCGCGGCCGGTGGCGAGCCGGAGCGAGGTGGCGGTCGGGACCGGCAGCTGCTCCTCCGCCATCGTGGTGTTGAGCCCGGTGCCGATCACCGCCACGCCTCCCGGGCCCCCTGCGGCATGCTCGCTGCGGGTGTATTCCGAGAGGATGCCCGCGACCTTCTTGCCGTCGATGAGCACGTCGTTCGGCCATTTGAGCGTCGGACGGATCCCCATCGCGTCGTCGACACCCTGCACGGCGGCGAGTCCGGCCAGCAGCGACAGCCAGCCCAGGTCCTCGGTGTGGTCGGCGACGTCGAGCGCGGCCGACATGGCCAGCTGCGTGCCGGCCGGCGCGGTCCAGGTGCGGGCGTGGCGGCCACGTCCGGCGGTCTGGTCGGTGGTGATCCGCACGATGCCCCCGACGGATTCGCCGGAGGCGCGCGAGACGAGGTCCGCATTGGTCGAACCGGTCGCCTCGACCACCTCGATCCGGTGCCAGCGGGTGCCGGTGAGACGGGTGCGGAGCAGATCGGCGTCGAGACTCATACCTGACGAAACTACTGGCCGCCGCCTTTGCACGAACGGATACCACCGGTTTCACGGTCGACCCGCCGGCCCACCGACCGATCGCTCGTAAACCTGAGGGATATCTCACGTTGATCCGGTTGACGTGGCTCACACTCGGGTAGTTAGCATCGTCAGTCATGACCACTGCTTCGCGCGACGACGCCGCCGCTCCCGACATCCACACGACGGCGGGAAAGCTCGCCGATCTGCGCAATCGTCTCGAGGAGACCAAGCATCCGGTGGGTGAGGCCGCCGTCGAGAAGACCCACGCCAAGGGCAAGCTCACCGCGCGGGAACGGATCACCCACCTGCTCGACGAGGGGTCCTTCGTCGAACTCGACGCCCTCGCCCGGCACCGCAGCACCAACTTCGGACTCGCCGAGCGCCGCCCGCTCGGTGACGGCGTCGTCTCGGGTTACGGCACCATCGACGGTCGCGAGGTCTGCGTCTTCTCGCAGGATTCGACCGTCTTCGGCGGCAGTCTCGGCGAGGTCTACGGCGAGAAGATCGTCAAGGTCATGGACCTCGCGATCAAGACCGGTCGCCCCCTGATCGGCATCAACGACGGCGCCGGCGCCCGCATCCAGGAGGGCGTGGTCTCGCTCGGCCTCTACGGCGAGATCTTCCACCGCAACGTGCGTGCTTCCGGTGTCATCCCGCAGATCTCGCTGATCATGGGCGCCGCGGCCGGCGGTCACGTGTACTCCCCCGCGCTCACCGACTTCGTGGTCATGGTCGACCAGACCAGCCAGATGTTCATCACCGGTCCGGACGTCATCAAGACGGTCACCGGTGAAGAGGTGACGATGGAGGAGCTCGGCGGTGCGCACACGCACATGTCGAAGTCGGGCACCGCGCACTATGTCGCCTCCGACGAAGAGGACGCCCTGGAGTACGTCAAGGAACTCCTGAGCTACCTGCCGAGCAACAACCGCGCCGATGCCCCGCGTCTGCCCGTCGCGCAGCCGGCCGCCGGTTCCATCGAGGACACCCTCACCGAAGAAGACCTCGAGCTCGACACCCTGATCCCGGATTCGCCGAACCAACCCTATGACATGCACGAGGTCATCCGTCGCATCCTCGACGACGACGAGTTCCTCGAGGTGCAGGCCGAGTACGCGACGAACATCATCATCGGCTACGGCCGGGTGGACGGCCGCAGCGTCGGCATCGTCGCCAACCAGCCGACGCAGTTCGCCGGCTGCCTCGACATCGACGCCTCGGAGAAGGCCGCCCGGTTCGTGCGCACCTGCGACGCCTTCAACATCCCCATCGTCACCCTGGTCGACGTCCCGGGCTTCCTTCCCGGCACCGATCAGGAGTACCGCGGCATCATCCGTCGCGGTGCGAAGCTGCTCTACGCCTACGGCGAGGCGACGGTCGGCAAGATCACCGTCATCACCCGGAAGGCCTACGGCGGCGCGTACGACGTCATGGGCTCCAAGCACATGGGTGCCGACGTGAACCTGGCGTGGCCCACCGCCCAGATCGCCGTCATGGGCGCCTCGGGTGCGGTCGGGTTCGTGTATCGCAGCCAGCTCAAGGACGCGGCCGCCAAGGGCGAGGACGTCGACGCACTGCGTCTGCAGCTGCAGGAGGAGTACGAGGACACCCTCGTCAACCCGTATGTCGCGGCCGCCCGCGGATACGTGGACGCGGTGATCCCGCCGAGCCACACCCGCGGTCAGATCGCCACCGCGCTCAAGCTGCTCGAGCGCAAGATGGTCAACCTGCCGCCGAAGAAGCACGGCAACATCCCCCTGTGACACCAGCGGTCAGTTCCGAGAGCGAGAATTCCGTGAGCGAAGACTCCACGAAGTCCGAGCGTCCGTTCCTGACGGTCGTCGGCGGCAATCCGACCGACGAGGACCTCGCCGTGCTGGTGACCGTCCTCGCCGGTGCCGGTTCGGGCGGCGGTTCGGCCGAGCCCGAGACCCGGAACGACTGGGGCCACCCGATCGACCGGCTGCGTCCGCAGTGGGGCGGTCCGGGAAGCTTCACCAACCTGCGTTACTGACGATGACATCCGAATCCGAGATCGGGCCGGGTACTCCCGGCCCGATCTTCGTACTCGGTTCGGCCTCCCCTGCCCGGCTCCGCATCCTTCGGGCGGCAGGCGTCGAGCCGGTCGTGCGGGTGTCGGATGTCGACGAGGATGCGCTCCTCGCCGCGATCCCCGATTCCACACCGGCCGGTGTGGTGGTCGCCGAACTCGCCCGCGCGAAGGCGGAAGCCGTTGCGGCACTTCCGGAGATCGCCGAACTCGCCGGGTCCGGCAGCGCCGTGGCCGTCATCGGCTGCGACTCGATGCTCCATCTAGGCGGCCGGCTGCTCGGCAAACCGCACACCCCCGAACGCGCCGTCGCGCAGTGGTCGGAGATGGGCGGTCGTAGCGCGGACCTGCTGACCGGCCATCACCTGATCCGCCTCGACCGGCCCGCGACCGCCGGCGGGACGAGCTCCACCACGATCCATTTCGCCGCCGCCGACGACCACGTCATCGAGCGGTATGTCGCCAGCGGTGAACCTCTACAGGTGGCCGGCGCATTCACCCTCGACGGTCTGGGTGGCTGGCTGGTCGAGCGCATCGAGGGCGACCCGTCGTCGGTCATCGGTATCGGCCTGCCGCTGGTCCGCACCCTCCTGGCCGACGTCGGGCTCTCGGTCACCGACTTCTGGCGCCACTGACGACGACCCGCTCCCTGAGGCGCGACCGCCCGGCCCGGCTCCTTGCGGTGAGCGCATCAACCCCCTCCGCTCCCTGAGGAGCGCCCGGAGCTTGCGGAGGGCGCGTCACGAAGGGTCACTCCACCTCGAAGAACTCCGGCCAGTACCGCTCGATGCAGTCGACCGGCTGACCCTGGCGGTTGAACTGCGGGCCGGTCAGTCCGACCGTCAACGCCACCGCACGTTCGCGCGCCGAGCCGTGTCCGGAGGCGCCGCCGGTGTCGCCGATGATCGGCAGCAGCGTCGCGACCTGCAGGATCTCCCGCGCGCCGAGCGCATCACGCTGGTAGGCGGTTGCACCCCAGTTCGCGGCCAGGCAGTCGGCGATGAGCTCGCTGTTCTTGCCGGCCGGGAGACGGCTGTCGGGGATGTCGAACGCCTCGGCCATCCGGAACACGACGTTGTGGCCGTATTCATGCGCGACCACGATCGCCGCGGTGAAGTCGCCGACGATCGGCGATGGCACCCCGAAGACGTTGCCGTCCCAGATGGCCGCGAAGGTGTCGACCGGGAGCACGATGCTGCCCTCGGTCGGGGTGCCCTCTCCGTTCGGTTCGGTGTCCACTCCACAGAAGAACGCGTTGGCCTCGTCGGACGGGATCGGTACGGGGTTCGAATCCTCGTCGCCGGCAATGCACTCCGTGGCGAAGGAGGTGCCGGACTCGATCAGCACCCGTCCCGGTGCCGGGTCGCCCCAGCCCAGTTCGTCGAACCACCCACCCCATGTCTGGTCGAGGTCGTCGAGGAGCGTGGTCAGGTAGTCGGGCACCGCGGTGTCCACGTTGGCCGGGGTGACCCCGCTGGTCATGAGTTCCGCGGTCGGCGTCGGCAACTTCGGGCAGTCGTCGGGCCGGCACTGCGCCGCGTCGGCGTGGCCGGTCGGGTCCGCTGAGCGCGACAGCGTCGGACTCGGTGCGCTGCTCGTCGACGCGGACGACGGACGGGACTCCCCGGAATTCTCGGACGGGATGAGTGCGCATCCGCTTCCGACGGTCAGTGTCACCACGGCGGCCAGAGCGACCGCCCACCGCATCGCGAGGGGCCCGCGTCGATCGATCATTCGGCGAACGTAGCAGGCGGGACCCGCTTCACCTGGGGTTTGTCGTCTGATCGAAGCACGCTCCGGCCGATGCCCTACGCTTTATCAGCGGGACCGCAGATGGTCCGCGCGTGATCCACGCGGAACGTCCGAACAGCGAGCTGGAGAGCACCGTGAGCGTTGACACCGACCCGAATCCGGCCTTCGCCGACTACGCCCACCCCGAGCGGCTGGTGACGACCCAGTGGCTGTCGGCGCATCTCGGCGCCAAAGGACTCAAGATCATCGAGTCCGACGAGGATGTGCTGCTCTACGACATCGGCCACATCCCGACCGCTCAGAAGATCGACTGGCACCTTCATCTCAACGACCCGGTCACTCGCGACTACATCAACGGCGAGCAGTTCGCGGAACTGATGCGCAGCAAGGGAATCGAACGCGACGACACTGTCGTGATCTACGGCGACAAGAGCAACTGGTGGGCCGCCTACGCGCTGTGGGTCTTCACCTTGTTCGGCCACGAGGACGTCCGCCTGCTCGACGGTGGCCGCGACGCCTGGATGGCCGAGGACCGTGACACCTCCTTCGACGTCCCCGATTACCCGCGGTCGGACTACCCGGTGGTCGAGCGCGACGACGCCAAGATCCGCGCGTTCGCGCCGCAGGTCCTGGAGGCCCTGGGCACCGAGCCCCTCGTCGACGTCCGTTCCCCGCAGGAGTACACCGGCGAGCGCACGCACATGCCGGACTACCCGGAGGAGGGCGCGCTGCGCGGCGGGCACATCCCGACCGCCATCTCGATCCCGTGGGCGAAGTCCGCCGCCCCCGACGGCCGTTTCCGCAGCCGCGCCGAACTCGACGAGATCTACGCCGGGCTCGACCCGAAGACGCCCACGATCGCCTACTGCCGCATCGGTGAGCGGTCGAGCCACACCTGGTTCGTGCTGACACATCTGCTGGGGCACACCGCGGTCCGCAACTACGACGGATCGTGGACCGAGTGGGGCAACGCGGTGCGCGTGCCGATCGCCGTCGGCGAGGAGCCGGGCGCCGTTCCCGGCACCGAGTGAACCCGACCGCACGATGAGTCTGCCTCCAGCCCTGGCCGAGATCGTCGACGACTTCGGCGCACTCGGCGACTCCGACAAGGTCACCCTCCTGCTCGAGTTCGCCGGCGAATTGCCGGACATACCGGCGCATCTCGAGCAGGATGCGATGGAACCGGTACCCGAGTGCCAGTCGCCGGTCTTCCTGTCCGTCGACGCCGCGGACCCGTCGTCGGTGCGGCTGTATTTCAGCGCTCCGCGCGAGGCGCCGACGACCCGCGGTTTCGCCGCCATCCTGCATCAGGGACTCGACACCGCGTCGGCGCGCGAAATCCTCGACGTGCCATCGGATTTCTATTACGACCTGGGACTCGGCAGCGCCGTGAGTCCGCTGCGCCTGCGGGGTATGGCGGGCATGCTGGGCCGCATCAAGGCGCAGGTTCGCGCCCAGGTGCCCGACACCCCCGGGGCATGAAGTTCATCCAGATCCGCGACGAACCCATCGCGCCCGGCGGTCTCGTCGAGTGGACGCCGTATGTGCCTGGCGGACTGGGCAATTGGGACTACGACTCGCGCCTGACCTCGCACAATCACGAGCAACATCTGCGGGCGGCGTTCGAGTACCGGGTCCGCACGCGTCGCGAGGGCGGACGTGAGGCCTGGCTCGGGTTGAGCATCGAGTTCGACGAGCCGCTGTCGATTCCGGCCATCCGGTCGGTGCTGACCCAGTGGATCGACCGGCACGAGGTGCTGCGTAGTCACGTCGTGATCAAGGGGTCCGGCCTGCAGCGGCTGACCACCGCGCCGGGGACCGTGAAACTCAAGATGGGCCGGGTCGGCTGGTACGCCGAGTCGGGTCCGCTCGTGGAGCAACTGGCGGGCTCGTTCGATCGCGCCACCGCGCCGCTGCACTGGCCGGCCTACCGGTTCGCGACGGTCGGACGCGAACGCTCGTTCACGCTCCTCTTCGCCGCCGATCACTCGCTGGTCGACGGGTACTCGCTGATCATGGCCCAGCAGGAGCTGGTGTCGATGTACCGGGCGGCGCGGGAGCATCGCGGCGCGAATCTGCCCGAGGTCGGCAGTTATGTCGACTTCAGCGCCGAGGAACGCCGGCTCGCCGACCAGACCGGGCGCGATCATCCGGCCGTCGGCCTGTGGTCGGAGTTCCTGGCCGCCGGCAACGGTGACATGCCCGGTCTGCACACGGCCGACCCGGCCACCGGCCACCGCACCCACGACGATGCCGCTCCCGACGATGTCGACAAGGACGCGGCACTCCCCCAGGAGTCGCTGTGGGGTGTCGTCGCCGACGACGCGACGGCCAACAGGTTCACCGCGATCTGCTCGGAGGCCGGCGGCACGCTGACCGCCGGGGTGCTGGCGGCCTTCGCCGTCGTGCACCACGAACTGACCGGCGATCGGCAGTTCCGGTGTGTGCTGCCGCGGCACACGCGCGACGACGCCCGCTGGCTGACCTCCCTCGGCTGGTTCGTCGGGGTCGCTCCCTTCTGTCTGGACATGTCCGACTCCCCGACGTTCGACCAGGCCGTCGTCCGATCCACCGCCGCGCTCAAGCACGGGCGTCAGGGCGCTTCGCTGCCGTTCCTGCGGGTGGCCGACCTGATCGGGCACGAGGGTGGCCCGCGGTTCGTCATCTCGTTCATCGACACGCGCTATGCGCCGGGCGCCGGGGCCGCCGACGCGGGGCGTGCGAAGGTCCTCCGCAGTCACAGCTACTCGCCCGACGAGGTGTACATCTGGATCAACCGCACCCCGTCGGGGCTGCGGTACTCCGCCCGGTTCCCGCGCGAGTCGCCACTGCGTGAGCTCGGCGTCGCCGCCTCGGCGAACACCCCGGGTGCACAACATGAGGGAAACGTCACATTTCCCGCCGCCGAGGCCCGTTCCGAAGACGGTTGGGCAATCGACCCGACAGGTGGTCCCGTCCACGCCTACCTGCGTGCTTTCGCCGAACTGGTCCGACGCCTCGGTGATGCGAGCACATTCTCCCCGGCGTTGTGACCCAGGGCTCCACCGAACGATTGCTCGGTGGGCTAGGGTATTGCCCGGAAGGTCGCGACACCTGCACCGCGAAGGTGTCGCATCGCCCTCGCCGTCCGCATCCCGGCCGGTGACGGCGGGCCGCCAGACTTGACCGACGTCCGCCCAACGTGTCGCGTGCGCTACCGCGTCGTGCACCTGAGTACGAGTAAGGCCCAGGAGAACAAGTGCCCAGTACCTCTGCGAACACTCCGTCCGCAATCAGCAAGGTCCTCATCGCCAACCGTGGCGAAATCGCTGTCCGCGTGATCCGCGCCGCCCGGGATGCAGGCATCGCGAGCGTCGCGGTCTACGCCGAGCCCGACGCGAACGCACTGTTCGTCAAACTCGCCGACGAGGCTTTCGCACTGGGCGGGCAGACATCGGCGGAGTCGTACCTGGTCTTCGACAAGATCCTCGACGCGGCCAAGAAGTCCGGCGCCGACGCGATCCACCCCGGTTACGGCTTCCTGTCCGAGAACGGCGACTTCGCGCAGGCCGTCATCGACGCCGGGCTGATCTGGATCGGTCCGTCCCCGCAGTCGATCCGCGACCTCGGCGACAAGGTGACCGCGCGCCACATCGCGCTCAAGGCCGACGCACCGATGGCCCCCGGCACCAAGGATCCGGTGAGGGACGCCGACGAGGTCGTCGCCTTCGCCCAGGAGCACGGCGTGCCGGTCGCCATCAAGGCGGCATTCGGCGGCGGTGGACGTGGCATGAAGGTCGCGTACACGATCGAGGAGATCCCGCACCTGTTCGAGTCGGCCACCCGCGAGGCCGTCGCGGCGTTCGGTCGCGGCGAGTGCTTCGTCGAGCGCTACCTCGACAAAGCCCGCCACGTAGAGGCCCAGGTCATCGCCGACCAGCACGGCAACGTCATCGTCGCCGGCACCCGCGACTGCTCGCTGCAGCGTCGATTCCAGAAGCTGGTCGAGGAGGCCCCGGCCCCGTTCCTGACCGACGAGCAGCGCACCAAGATCCACGAGTCCGCCAAGGCCATCTGCCGCGAGGCCGGCTACTACGGCGCCGGCACGGTCGAGTTCCTGGTCGGCAGCGACGGGCTGGTCTCGTTCCTCGAGGTCAACACCCGCCTGCAGGTGGAGCACCCGGTCACCGAGGAGACCGCGGGCATCGACCTCGTGCGTCAGCAGTTCCGCATCGCCAACGGCGAGAAGCTGGAGATCACCGAGGACCCGACCCCGCGCGGCCACGCCTTCGAGTTCCGCATCAACGGTGAGGACGCCGGCCGCAACTTCCTGCCCGCCCCGGGACCGATCTCGGTCTACAAGGAGCCGACCGGCCCCGGCGTCCGCGTCGACTCCGGCGTCGTCGAGGGCGACGTCATCGGCGGCCAGTTCGACTCGATGCTGGCCAAGCTGATCGTCACCGGCGAGACCCGTGAGCAGGCGCTGGAGCGTTCGCGTCGTGCACTGGCCGAGTTCGAGGTCGAGGGCCTGGCGACGGTCATCCCGTTCCACCGGCACATCGTCTCCAATCCCGCCTTCATCGGCGACGGCGAGAAGTTCGACGTCTACACCAAGTGGATCGAGACCGATTGGGACAACCCGATCGAGCCGTACACCGGCGGCGAGCCCATCGAGGACGAGGAGGCCGCCCCGCGGCAGAACGTCGTCGTCGAGGTCGGCGGCCGTCGCGTCGAGGTGTCGCTGCCCGGCGATCTCGCCCTCGGTGGCGGTGGTGGCTCGGCCAACGGCGTCGTCCGCAAGAAGCCGAAGGCACGTTCGCGTAAAAAGGGTGGCGGCGCAGCCGTTTCCGGCGACGCCGTGGCAGCTCCGATGCAGGGCACCGTCGTCAAGGTCGCCGTCGAGGAGGGCCAGGAGGTCGCCGCCGGTGATCTGGTCGTCGTCCTCGAGGCCATGAAGATGGAGAACCCGGTCACCGCCCACAAGGACGGCGTCGTCACCGGCCTCACCATCGAGGCCGGCGCTGCCGTCACCCAGGGCACGGTGCTGCTCGAGCTGAAGTAAGACACACCGCTCCCTCGCTGCCTGAGGTGCGAGGAGCGATAGCGACGAGCCACGAAGGCCTGGTGAGACGATCTCGCCAGCCCTTCGTGGCTCACTTCGCTCGCACCTCAGGGAACAGTGGGCGCAAGCGCATCGAAGGGACGTTGTGCAACCAGTCGAGATCAACGCCGGAACGTGGTATCTGCGTGCGCTTCGTGCGGACGAGCGGATCACCGACGTCCCGGCGTTGTCTCATCTCGAGGTCGACGACCCCGCCGCGTACGTCGCTGCGGCGCAGCGTGACTGGGAGTCGGAGACACGATTCGTCTGGGCGATCTGCATCCCCACCACCGGTGAGCTCATCGCCCTGATCGGGGTCACGCCGAACGGCTCGTCGGGCCGCCTGTGGGGCCGGGCTCGCGACGGCTACGACGAGGCGCTGGACACCGCCGTCGGTCCGGTCTCGAGGTTTGCCGAGGGTGCGCTGGGTCTGGCTGTCGAGCAACCATTTTCGCGCGGCATCGGCTGAGGTCCGTAGTCAGCGGACGGTGTGGACCTAGTTCTTCAATCCGATGCCGCGGCTCTCGACGGCATACGGCGCGGGACACCACACTCGGGCCGTCTTACCGCTTCTCGCCTTCTGCCACGAACTCTGCACGAACTTCTTCCCGAACAGCTTGGGGTTGACTGTGTTGAAGCAGACCGCATATGCCTGGTACGAACCGTTTCCGCCCTTGCACAACGCATCTGAGTAGGTGAAGCCCCCACCCTTGGTGCACTGGGTCGGCGCTGCGGATGCTTCACTTGCTCCGCCCACCGCGAGTGTCAGTGCCGCAGCGCTCGCAACCATCGTGGCGGTCAATCGTTTTCTCATTGGTCATCCCTTCCGATGCGCGAAGTGCGCGGATCGAAGACTCCACGCATTGGACGAAATCTACGGTGCAAGATCAAGCAGGTCTGTCCTCCGGACCGGTGAATCGTCCCACCTCACTGTCCGACTCCGATCACCTTGATCGTCTCGGTGGCCACGATCGGCTGTCCACCAATGGGCGGGGTCACCGACACCGTGATCCGGTAGTCGCCCGGTACGGTGATCGATGGCATCTGGCTGAACGTCCGCCCGCCGCTGCATTCATCGCTCCGGTACCGTTCATCGACATCGCCTGGACCGGTCACATCGATCACCACCGCACAGTCATCCGACTCGAGGTCGCCGTCCTCCGACCGCGACGTCCAGCTCACTCCCGGGAAGCTCGTACCGCCGCGTCGATTGAGCTGGATCATCTTGTCTCCCACTTTGTCCCCGCTGTAGAACTCCAGCTTCACAGACCGGATCGCATCGACGTCGGCACTCGCTTCAGCACTGGTCCCCGACGAGTATGCGGCGGCACCGGTGGAGACCGCGGTCGTGGAGCTGGTGGCCTGAGTGGCGGTGACGGTTGCGGTCACCGTCTCCGGCGCAGGCGCCTGCTCCTCCGCACACCCTGTGATCACACCCAGAGCGGCGATCCCGATGATTCCCAGCACGATCCGACGCATGTGCGACCCTTTCTCAGTACCGACAGACACGGCATCGTCCCACGGCTCGATACGGACAGCGCGCTCAACGGATGGCCCGCGGCTCAAATTGGTACGGACGGACTACACGTCCAGACAAGGGCGCCCCGGTCGAGCAGGCTTCGATCAGCACATGGCCCAAGCGCCGTACTCGGAGCGGTCCTCGTCGCGTTCAGCGATCTGCCCGTTGATCCAGATCGCGCAGTACACGTAGCTCGCGTTGTCGTTCTGGATGTCTGCCGAGATGTACTGGCCGTACTCCTTGTACTCGGTGAAGCTCGACGATCCGCACCACAGTCCGTTGTTCCGCTCCGACAGCTGGACCCGCTGATCGTAGTGGCGGTTGCCGTTGTCGTATTCGACGTCGTTGCCGTACCGCTCGGACGAACAGAATACGGTCTTCACGCGGTCGTACTGGTCGGTGATCACGGCCTCGGCAGGGACCGCGAGTGCGAGCGCGGGGATGATGGCTCCGGCGCCGATGAGAGCCGTGCGGATGATCTTGCGCATTTCAATTCTCCTTGTGTAGCGATGGTTCCAGGTGACGCCGCGGACACAGCGCACGTGTGCGTGTCGGACGGAATTCACCCGCGTGATTGACAGGGCCGACCAGGCAATCGTCTGGTCGCCCGACAGCCGATGGATGCCTACTGCATGTCGACTCCTCGGAAGCACCACTCGCATGCGGTACGGATGCGGGCGATGCCCGTTCGGATTCGTCCGCGCCGGCCACACAGTTCGCAGATCGTGCTGGACTCCTCCACGCTGGCGTCGATCAGGAGCTCGCAGACACCGCGGGTGAATTCGTCGACCGAGTCTCCGTAGTTCACGTAGCAGCGCAGGACCCCGAACTTCTCCTTGATCTGCACGTAGGTGAAATCGTCGGTGACGGCGGTGAGTTGACGATGGAGACGGACCAGAAGCGGATACCACCCTGTGTTGACGGAACAGTCAACGGCCGGAGGCGCCATCGCGTCGGGAAGTCGGACAGGCTCCGGCATCACGCGACGCCGCGTTCGGTGGCGATTGCCGAGTCGTCAGAATCCACGCCCGCCAGCGCGTTCAGTGCGTCGGCCAGCAGTCGGTCGATGGCCGAGTAGACAGCCCCGCAGGTGCTCTCGATCTTGCGCACGTTGTTCGCGATCGCACCGGCAGACTTCTTGATCTCGTCGATCTTTTCGAGTTGTTTGACTGCGGCGGTGATCTTCTCCTCCGCGGTGTTGATCTCCTGCGCGCCCGACCTGGTGGCCGCAGCCAGGGATGCGGTCCGCAGGAGCATGACGACCGCACGCATGAGGTCGGGGTCATCGGCAGTCGGGTCGAAAGCGAGCACGATTCGACGCCGACCGAGCACGCGGATCGTCTCACCGCAGTTCTGTTCCACGGACCGGACCAGGCCGATCGCGGCAGTGGCGTTCCGGTTTCGTTCAGCTTCGTCGAAGTACGCCCCCCAATGATCCCGCTTCGAGTCGGTCACCTCGACGACGACGCGCGCGTCTCCGCCGTCGACGACCAGCACGCCGTCGCCCTTCTTGCAGCGAACGACCGAGCCGACGACGGCACCGGTTTCGAGGTACTCATCCCCGAGGCCGGCGGCGACCTGGTGGAGAACCTGATGGATCTCGGCCTCGTAGGTGCTCCCCTTGATCGGGGACACCTTGCTCACCGACGCTTTCGCCTCGGCTACCTTCAGCGCCGTGACCACCTCGTCGAGCCGCCGGGCCACCGCCGAGTGCTGTTCTGCGAGTTGGGCAGTCAGAGCGTCCTGACGCTTGGCGAGGTCTGCGGTGTGCTTGGCCATGGGAGATGTCGGGTCGGCAGGATCGAACTGTTTGGCCGCCTTGGCGAGCAGTTCGCTGGTGTTCTCGGCGGCTCGTTTGTCGAGGTTCGCGGCAAAACGTTCGAGCAGTGGCGCGAAGCGGTCGACGACCTCCGGGTCGGTACCTCCGAACAGCCGTTTGAGTTCGGCTTCGGTCTCGCGGCGCATCAGTGCAATGGCCTCCGAGAGTGACTTGCGAGTTGCCTCGTCGGCCTCGCGAAGGTTCTTCTGCGCTTCCGCGGCAGCCTTGCTGACGGCCTCCGACGCGGCTTTCACGCTGCGGTCGGTCATCGAAGCGGCCTCTGCCGTCGACGACGCAGCCCTCTCACCGAGTTCGGTGATCATCCGCTTGAGGGCACGCGATTCCTGGGCGTCGCCGGTCGCCGACAGGGCGTGAGAACCAATGGTGATCGCCTTGGCAACGAAATCTCCGAGGTCCGCCTCGACGAGGGTCGCTTGGTCTTCGACGATCGGCCCTCGTTCGCCGGTGGTCCATCGCTGCGCTTCGCGGACAACGTCTTTGTCTCGGAGTGTCACCCCTTCGATGACGACGGCTGCGGCCAGTTCATCAAAGTGTGCGGGTGCTTTCGGTTCGGTCATTTCAGCTCCTCCCGGTCTGGCCGACCAAGGGGATCGGCTGCCGAACACAGACTGCGCCGGGGCCGCCGTTTGCCGATACTATTTCACTGTTAAGCCGCCTTAACAGTGAGACGAACCTGTACAAGTGCCGGCTGGGTAGTGTTCTCCGGGAAACGATGAGCAGTCGACAAGGGCGAGGAGGTGACCGCAATGACCACACTGACGATGCAGGACATCGCCGACCTTGCGAGAGTAACGCGGCCGGCAGTCAGCCAGTGGCGCAAACGCCCGATCGTGCGCGGCGAGTCGTTCCCCTTCCCTACTGCGGTCTCGACGATCGGTGGCATCGAACATTTCGACCGCACCGAGATCGTGGAGTGGCTCGACCGAACGGGTCGTGGCAAGAACCGCGCCGAACAACATCTGGACGTCGACGCTCTGGCAGTGCCGGAGCACGTCCGGTTCGACGATGTCGTTTGCCTACTGGCTCTGTACGCGTTGTCAGGCGTCGACTTCGCGGATGCATCACACGGCGAACTGACCACTGCGGCCGCGCGAGTCGACCCTGACGATCAACTGATCCGACGCGAAATCGACGCGTTCACGGCAACATCGGATTCGGTGCGGTTCACCGAGCAGCTCGTCGACGCCTCCCTGGGCACACCTGATGCGCTGACGCGTCTGGAGCGAGGACGGTTGGGCAGAGCACGCGGCGTACGCGACCTGACCCCCGACGCTCTGGGTCTCGTCCGCGGAGTTGTCGGCGCCGCAGTGGCGCACCTCGACGCAGATGTGTCCATCGTCCCGGCCGGCGACCCGACCCTGGCGCTCGCGTGCGCCGACCTGGCGTCGGAGCTGGTCGTCCGGGGCACCGACAGCGAGGCCCGGGATCTCCGGCGGCGAGCGGCGATCGCGAGAGTCGACGTGAGCACCGCCGTACAGGCACGCGGCGCAGTTGTCGCCTCGCTCATCGGGTCCGAGGTGTGCGATGTGCTCGAAGCTGTGGATGCACTCCTTCTCGATCTGCGGGACGGCGACGTCGCGGTGGTCATGGCACCGGCGGCCGCGCTCACCGATCACCTCGCCGGCGACTTGCAGATCCGCCGATCCGAGACGCTCAAGCTCGGCAGTGTCGTTGCGGCACTACGCCTTCCGCGCGGTCTCTGGCGCGAGGCACATCGGCAAAGCCAGGCTTTGTGGATCTGTCGGGGCGGGACGGATTCGGACCTCATCGGCACTGCCGACCTGGACAGGTTCTCCGTCGACGACCTGGGCGACCTCGCCAGCGACGTCACCGCGATCCTCGACCGGGATGCCCGGCGCGCCCACCGGTATTTTCGGTCGCGCGAATTGATCGCGATCCGGGGAAGCGGCACGGTCGTTCCCCGCGGGACCAGTGCGCCGCGCCTCCGATCCCGCGCGCTCGCCGACCACGCTGACCGTGTCCACCACGCCACGCTGCAGACGTCGACTCCCGCACGCACGGTGGACGTGCTCATCAAGGCAGCGTCCGGACGGTTCCGGACGCACGATCAGTCGCTAGCCGAGTTACAGGAGAGCAAACTCATCACGGTGCGCTCGGGAAACCGCTTCGACGAGTCGGATGCCGACCCACATGGAACGGTGATTGTCTTGCCGGAGGGAACGCTACGCTTCGATCCGTTCGATGCGGCGCAACGCTATCCACGCGCCCGACGAACCGATCCGGGCGACATCGTGTTCGTCGAGAAGCCGGTCCCGCACGCGGTCATCGACAACGTGGGCGGGTCGCTCGTGAAGGCTCCAGCGAAGCTCCTGCGAATCGACCCGCGGGCGCCGCTCGGTCCCCACACGCTCGCGGCGATCATCAACTCGCGATGCGAACCCGGCTCCGAGTGGCAGACCTGGCGTGTACCCGGGCTCACCTCCACCGAGTCCGACCAACTCGAACGAGCTCTCGCCGACGTCGCGGACTACCAGCGCGCCGTCGAGCGAAAGGTGGCGGCCGCCAGAGAACTGACCGTCGCGCTCATCGATGGCGTCGCCGCCGGCGACATCTCCCTTGACACCACCGAAACCACACCGGGCATAACGGCCGTGAGGACAACGGCGGGGCGGGGATGAGTGGTCGATGACCGCTCCCCTGTCCCAACCGCAGCTTCGATAGAGAGGAACCACCAATGGCCGCGAGGCGCAAGGCAGAGCCGTCGGCTCCGTCGACGATGAAAGAGCTCAAGGACACACTGTGGAAAGCGGCGGACAAGCTCCGCGGGTCGCTGTCGGCGAGTCAGTACAAGGACGTGATCCTGGGGCTGGTCTTCCTCAAGTACGTCTCGGATGCGTACGACGAACGTCGAGAAGACATCCGACGCGAACTGGCCGATGACGGTTTCGACGAGTCGCAGATAGCCGATGTCATCGACGACGCCGGCGAGTACCAGGGTGCCGGGGTCTTCGTGGTCCCGCCGATCGCACGCTGGTCATTTCTGGCGGACAACGCCAAGGGTCTCGCCTCCGACGACGGTTCGCCAGACAAGAACATCGGCCAATTGATTGACGAGGCGATGGACGCGGTCATCGCCGCCAACAAGTCGCTCGCGGGTACGCTCCCCCGGATCTACAACCGCGACAACATCGATCAGCGTCGCCTCGGCGAGCTCGTTGACCTGTTCAACAGCGCCCGGTTCAGCCGCCAAGGTGAACACAAGGCGCGTGACCTGATGGGTGAGGTCTACGAGTACTTCCTGGGCAACTTCGCTCGTGCGGAAGGAAAGCGGGGCGGCGAGTTCTTCACCCCGCGCAGCGTCGTCCGGGTGATCGTCGAGGTCCTCGAGCCCTCGAAGGGTCGCGTCTACGACCCATGCTGTGGCTCGGGTGGCATGTTTGTGCAGACCGAGCAGTTCATCTACGAGCACGACGGCGACCCGAAACAGGTCTCGGTCTATGGCCAGGAGGCCATCGAGGAGACATGGCGGATGGCGAAGATGAATCTCGCGATCCACGGCATCGACAACAATGGTCTCGGCGCTCGGTGGGGTGACACGTTCGCACGGGATCAGCACGCGGATCTTCAAATGGACTATGTGATGGCCAATCCGCCGTTCAACATCAAGGACTGGTCCAGGAACGAGGAGGATCCCCGATGGCGGTACGGCGTTCCGCCTGCGAGGAACGCCAACTACGCCTGGTTGCAGCACATTTTGTCGAAGCTGGCTCCTGGCGGCAAGGCGGGCGTCGTGCTGGCGAACGGATCGATGTCGTCGAACAACAACGGCGAGGGCGAGATACGCGCCCAGATCGTAGATGCCGACCTGGTGTCGTGCATGATCGCGCTACCGACGCAGCTGTTCCGTAGCACCGGAATCCCTGTGTGCCTCTGGTTCTTCGCGAAGGACAAGACGAAGGGCAAGCAGGGGTCAGTCGACCGAAGCGGACAGGTCTTGTTCATCGACGCCCGCGAGATGGGCTACATGATCGACCGCGCGGAACGCGCGTTGACCGACGAGGAGATTGTCAAGATCAGCGATACGTTCCACGCCTGGCGCGGGTCCACCTCGGCTGCCGAGAAAGAGGTCGATTACGAGGACGTCCCGGGGTTCTGCAAGTCGGCGACGCTCGAGGAAATCAAGGCTGCGGGCTATGCGCTGACGCCCGGGCGGTACGTGGACGCACGCGAGGTCGAGGATGACGGCGAGCCGATCGATGAGAAGGTCGCTCGCCTCCGGACGGAGCTGTTTGCCGCTCTCGATGAATCCACGCGGCTGGAGAAGGTTGTTCGCGCGCAGATGGAGCGGCTTCATGGTTAAGTCACAAAATACCTCGTGGCAACAGGTCCAGCTTGGCGACCTCTTGACACGCATCACGTACGGTTTCACCAACCCGATGCCGACTACAGACTCCGGACCCACCATGGTGACTGCGAAAGACATCCGGGGAGGCCGCATTGACTACAGCACCGTGCGCCATACGTCCGCTGAAGCGTTCCGAGAAAGGTTAACCGACAAGAGTCGGCCACGAGTCGGAGACATCCTCTTGACCAAGGATGGAAGTATTGGCCGCGTTGCCGTATGCGATCGGGACGACATCTGTATCAATCAGTCAGTTGCCCTCCTGCAGCCAAAGTCAGACGTCAACCCACGATTTCTGGCGTACCTTTTGCAGGCTCCGAGATACCAAACAGCAATGGCTGCGGACGCAGATGGTTCGACCATCAAGCACATCTACATCACTCGAGTTGACAAGATGGCAATCGAGGTTCCGGATGCTGTCAAGCAGAAGGAGATCGCGGATGTCCTCGGCGTTCTCGACGACAAGATCGCGGCGAATGAGCGGGTAGGCCGTCTCCTTGACAATCTCGGCGAGGCGGCGGTCAACCAGCAAGCGTTGACTGTTGCGCCGAGCACAGTTCGCACGGTCGCAGATTTCTTGTATGGAAAAGCACTCCCCGTCGCATCGAGGACGACCGGGATTGTCACTGTTTATGGCAGCGGCGGTGCGGTCGGCACCCACGACACGGCGCTGGTCGACGGCCCCGGAATTGTTGTCGGTAGAAAGGGCACGGTCGGCGCACTCTATTGGTCTGACGGCCCGCACTTTCCAATCGACACCACCTACTATGTGGTTCCCAAGCCTGGCGTGTCGCCGTACATTCTCTACTACGCGCTTCGCGCCGCCAGACTGAGTGAACTCAATTCGGATTCGGCTGTACCGGGCCTCAATCGCGATGAAGCGTATGGCCAGTATTTGAGAGTGCCTCTCGGCTCGGACGCAGAACAGCTGGCGAGGCGGCTCGAGCGCGACTTCGAGCTCGCGAAATCCCTACGAGAGCAAACCCGCTGTCTCGCCCAAACCCGCGACCAGCTCCTCCCCCTGCTGATGTCTGGAAGGGTGACAGTCAAGGACGTCGAGGGCACCATCGAAGACATCGTCTAACACACACCGACGCGGGGGCATCGACATCCGCGGACATCGACAGTCGGAGGACCACTAGATGAGTATGATTCCCGAATCCGAGTGGGAGACGTTGGCACTCGAGTGGCTGGCTGACCAGGAGTGGCAGCCGACACACGGCTCCGAGATCGCACCGGGCACCGAGGACGGTCGTACGGCGTGGGACGACATCGTCCTCCCCGACCGGCTTCTCACGAAGATGCGAGAGCTGAATCCCGATGTGCCCTACGAATATCTCGTTCAGGCGAGGGCGGCCATTCTCGCTCCTGAGTCGGGAGACCCACTGGCGGAGAATCATCGGCTGCACGAGATCCTCGTCAAGGGTTTCCGAGGCATCTCCTACGTCGATCACGAAGGCCTCGAGCAGACCCCGACCATCCGTCTTATCGGTGCTCGCCCAGAGGACAACGAGATGCTCGCGGTCCAGCAGGTGACCGTGCGCAACTCGGAGCACCAGCGTCGATTCGATGTCGTCGTGTACCTCAACGGTCTCCCGGTTGCGTTCTTCGAACTCAAACAGGCAGGTTCGGCGCAGGCCGACCTCGCGTCGGCCCACGCTCAGCTCCGGACCTATCTGCACGAATTCCCGATGGTGTTCCGGTTCGCTGTCATCTCGGTGATCAGTGACGGAATCACCGCCCGGTACGGCACACCGTTCACGCCGCTGGAGCACTTCGCACCGTGGAACGTCGATGACGACGGCAAGCCCATCGCGTCGGGCCACTCGAACGATCCCGACAAGCTCGGCCTCGAACTCGAGTACCTCATCGACGGCGTGTTCAATTCGGAACGCTTTCTGCAGATTCTGCGCAACTTCACCGCCTTCGACGCCGGCGCCGACGGCTACCTGAAGCGAATCGCGAAGCCGCATCAGTACTTCGCGGTCACCAAGGCCGTCGGGAACACCGTTGCGGCTGCGGAGAGCAACGGCAAGGCCGGCGTCGTGTGGCACACCCAGGGGTCGGGCAAGTCCATGGAGATGGAGCTCTACGCGCATCTCGTGGCACGTCAACCGAAGCTCAAGAACCCGACCATCGTCGTGGTGACCGACCGACGTGAACTCGACGGACAACTATTCGAGACCTTCAACCGGTCCGAACTCCTCGACGAATCGCCGGTGAAAGTTACTTCGCGAGAACAACTGCGGGATGAACTGTCGAACCGAACGACCGGCGGCATTTACTTCACCACCCTGCAGAAGTTCAGTCGGACACAAGCCGAGCGCGAGGCGGGCGCCGACCACCCGTTGTTGACCGACCGTCGCAATGTGATCGTCGTCGTCGACGAGGCGCACCGTAGTCACTATGACGACCTCGACGGATACGCCCGACATCTCGCCGATGCGGTGCCGCACGCGACTCTGATCGCGTTCACCGGCACCCCGATCTCGTTCGCCGAACGCAACACCCGAGAGGTCTTCGGCCCCTATATCGACATCTACGACCTCACCCGGGCCGTCGACGACGGCGCCACCGTGCCGGTCTACTTCGAGCCGCGACTGATCAAGGTCGGACTCACCGACGAAGTGACCGAGGACGATCTCGACCGCGCCGCCGACGAAGCAACTCGCGGCCTCGACGACGCCGAACGCGCTCAGATCGAGAAGTCCGTGGCCGTCATCAACGCGGTGTACGGCGCTCCTGAACGCGTCAAAGCACTCGCTGCCGACATCGTCGAACACTGGGACGGCCGGTCGGCATCCCTCGAGACCTTCATCTCGACCCCCGGTAAGGCGTTCGTCGTCACCGCCACCCGTGACATCGCCGCCCGGCTCTACGAGGAGATCGTCACACTCCGTCCGGAGTGGCACGACGACGCGGTCGACCGAGGAATCATCAAGGTCGTCTACTCCGGAAGCGCCAAGGACCAGGGCCTCGTCGCAAAGCACGTTCGGCGGGATGCACAGAACAAGATAATCCAGAAGCGACTGAAGGACGCCGATGACGAGCTGCAAATCGTCATTGTCAAGGACATGATGCTCACCGGCTTCGACGCGCCTCCGTTGCACACGCTGTATCTCGATCGTCCTCTCAAGGGCGCACTGCTCATGCAGACCTTGGCGCGCGTGAACCGGACCTTTCGAGGAAAGCCGTCCGGTTTGCTCGTCGCGTACGCGCCCCTGGCCGACAACCTGCACAAGGCACTCGCCGAATACACCGAGACCGACCAGGCACAGCAACCGGTCGGCCGGAACATCGACGAGGCGGTCGCACTCACCCAGCAGCTGCTCGCACAACTCGATGACGTGTGCTCCGGATACGACTGGCGAAGCAAGGCCAAGGACCCCGACCGCGGGTGGATGAAAGCGGCCGTCGGCCTGACCGAGTACCTGCGCTCGCCCGAAACCCCGGGCAACGCAGGGTCCGAAGACGAGGAGACTCTCGGCGGACGCTACCGCTCCCTCTCCGCCCATCTCGCAAGAGCCTGGGCACTAGCCGGTGGAGAGAAGTCGCTCGGCGAGTTGCGGCCGACGGTCCAGTTCTATGAAGAAGTCCGCGTCTGGATGGGCAAGTTCGACGCCGCCGACCGGCAGGCCGAAGGTCGCCCGGTTCCGGAGGAGATCAAACGCCTGCTGTCGTCCTTGGTGGCGCGCTCCACCGCGAGCGGTGAGATCGTCGACATCTACGACGCGGCAGGACTTCCCAAGCCGTCGTTGTCCGACCTCGGGCCCGACTTCGAGACCAAGGCCAAGGCCGCCACCAACCCGCACCTGGCGATCGAAGCGCTTCGCGCGACCCTGACCGAGGAATCGGCGCGTGCAACGCGGAACAACGTCGTTCGGCAGCGTGACTTCTCCGAGCGGATCACCGATCTGATGAAGCGCTACACAAACCAACAGATCACCTCCGCCGAAGTCATCGCCGAGCTCATCGCGATGGCCAAAGAAGTGGCGGCGGAGGGAAGCCGCGGTGAACGCTTCTCACCCGCTCTGAGCGAGGACGAACTCGCCTTCTACGACGCCGTTGCGAAGAACGAGTCGGCGGTCGAGTTCCAGGGCGACGAAGTCCTCGCCCAAATCGCGCGCGAGCTGGTCCGGATCATGCAGCGCGACACCAAATTCGACTGGACCGTCCGCGACGACGTGCGCGCGAAACTGCGGTCCTCCATCAAACGCTTGCTGGTCAAGTACAAATACCCGCCGGACAAGCAGCCGGCCGCCATCACCACGGTGTTCGAGCAGATGGAGATGATGGCACCTAGGTTCGCAGCAGAGAACGCCCCGGGAGACGACGATGACTGAGCGCTGGATCGATTGGTCTTCTGATGCACGCGATCGATTCACGCGTGTCATCTCCGATCTGAGGGAGCTGTCGCTCCTCCCTGACACGACGTCCGCAGACGACATCAGTTCGCTCGTGTCAGACATGCTTGACCGGCGCGATCAGATCGCCACCAAAACGTGGGACTCCAAGGCGTCCGAAATCCCGGTGCAGGATGGAAAAACCGCTCTGCGCCAGGTTTCCGAAGTGCTGTACGCCGCCGACCAAGCAGTGATCGACGAGCTCGTCTCGCGGATCCCAGCGAAATCGGTTCATGAGCGGATGAACTCCGCTGCGTATCTCGCAGCCGAGATCGACGCGGCGACAGCCGAAGCAGCGACGCTCGACTCGCACCGCTCAGGTGGTCCGGCAAGTCAGCAGGATGCCACCGATACCGAACTGCTCGGCGATCCCGCCGACTACGCCGGAATCGATCCCATCGAAGACGTGGCGATTCCGCCCCGGGTCGTATGGACCGAAGCCGACCGCAAGATCGCCCTCGACGAAGCCGCCAGCGCGTACGGCGTCGCCCCTGGCGAGTGGTACTCGGTCGAATGGCCTCCGACCGACGCCACACTGTGGACCCCCGGGTATCTCGTCACCTCCGAGTGGAAGCCGTGCGACGAACACACCGACGACCCGGACAGCGACGAGGCACTGGAATGCGTCCAGTGCGAAGACTCTGTCACCACCGACATCGAAGAGATGGCCGTCTGGAAGTTCACCACAAGATTGACTCATCACCGAATCGGGTTCGACAGCAACGGTTCTCTGGTCGTCGAACGTTTCACCGAGGACATCGACCCGTCGTTTGAGGTACGCGAGATCACGCAGGACCCACGCCTTGTCCGCATCGGCCCGCCCCATGGACATCGCTGACGTCACGCCTGGAGGCCAACGACGACGGCTACATCAACTGCTCGAGACGCGGGCGTGGGTCACCGAAGACGCGCCACACGGACGGGGTGCCGCTCATGCAGTGCGTTCAGATGTCGCGCAGGTTCGCGTGGAGGGTATCAACCAGCTGCTGCCTGGTTGCCTGACCGTGAAACAGGAACAGGTGGATGCGAGCGCGCTTGTAGGCCTGCAATTCCGAGGGCGTGACGAGAATTGTGGTGTCCCGACCTATTGCCGCCCACCCGTTCCGGCCGACATCACGGAGCCAGCGTTCATCTGGCGTCCCCTCGGCTGCCGCGCGAGTTCCGTACACCGCAGCCGGAGTATGGACGATATAGCCGAGCTCTTCGATCGATCGCCGCAAGGTCCTGCCGGCGATATTCTCGTCCAGATAGAACTCAGGCGGTGCGGCCCAGGAGGACGCGGGCGGCGGTTCGAACCTGGGATCTCGAGATGTCGAACTCCTCGGCAACGACCTCGCCGTCCTCTCCGGCTTTCAGCATTGCAGCGACGTCCGCAAGGCGAGGTCCTGATGCTCCGAACCGAGGCTGCCCGAACGCAACATCTGGGTCGACGATGACCTTCTCCGGCTCCCATTCGCGTAGTTGTAGGCGGTTCGGATGCTCACCGTCCCAACTGACATATGAGATGTAGTCCTGGACGATCTCGCGGATGACATTCTGCCCGGATCGCGCTTCGATGAGCCCGGCACCGGCTCGGGTCTTGGCGAAGTCCCACAGGACATCAACACCGCCTGTGGCCAGATTCGGCGCTGTCAGCACGTAGTCACGACCGAAGTCCCGTTGCAGCTGCTCGAGCGCGGGACGGATCTTGCGAACGTGAACGCCTGCGCTGCGAAGGGCGTCGAGTACGTATGCCTCGGTCAGGGCGATGAAGGACACGTTTGCTTGTCGCTGTGGCGCGTCCACCACATGTAGAAGCGGTTCCCCACGGTCGTAGCCTTTCGCCCACCGGTGAAACGTCTGCTGACTGATGGCTAGATAGCGAGCCGCATCGCTCATGGTGAGAATGCCTGCATCAAAGCGAGGATCGCCGATGGTGGTCACGCTGCGTTCTACCTCCCGCCTGACCCTGGACTACAAGTTGTCGGTTGTAGCCACACCATGATGGCACCGTGAGCAGCTCTGAGGAGTCTGCACACCAACTGCGGTAGGCAGTGAGCACCCTCCGACCTGTCGGTGCGTCGTGATTTCATTCGACAAGAGTCTGAGGAAGTTGATAATCAACACTTGACTCGAACGCATGTTCGAGTATAGTGGTGGCATGTCATCGGGGGCGGGGGCCGGATCCACCACATCGGTGGACCCATCACAGGAGTCGGTCGAGCCACGCTTTCGTCCCGACCATGAACTCTCCGCTTCTGAACTCATCGAGGTCTTGAATCACTGCGCCGGCCTGGCGGCGGCGTCCGCGCATCGAATGATGGTCGTTGCCAGCCTCATTCACGATGAACGCGAGATGGACTACGCCCAGCGGCGCGCCGAGACGCACAGCGGCGAACTCGACTCCATCGAAGCCTTCGAGCACCTGTCCGCGCGAGTGGCTGCCGGCGAGAACCCCTACGAGCAGTTCGGGCCCAACGGTCTCGAGCAGGCCATCGCCGAAGTCGGTGCCACCCTCACCGTGACACCGGCTGAGGCGAAAAACCTCATCGAAGCCGGCGACGCACTGCGCTACCGACTCTCCTTCACCGGACACGCACTCGCGTGCGGTCGAATCGACAAGCGCCGCTTCCTCATCGCCCTCAAACGCACCGACCTCATCACCAACGACGAGGAGATGCAGACCGTCGACGCCCATCTCGCCGAAGCGATCTTCGCCCGCGCACCGATGTCCACGGCCCGGTTCACCGCCATGGTCGATTCCATCGTCGCCAAGTGGGCACCCGACGCGATCCGCCGACGCAAGGAGCGAGTGAAATCCGACCGCAAGGTGACCGTCACCCCCGACCGCTTCACACCCGGGCAGTCCCGGATCTCCGGCACGCTGCCCCATGCTGATGCCGCCGAGTTCGACGCCCGCCTGACGGCGATGGCCACCGCGGTCCACGCCGGCGACCCTCGAAAGTTGGCCAACCGCCGGGTCGATGCTCTGAAAGCGCTCGCGCGGGGCGAAGCTTCTATCGCGTGCGAATGCGACGACTGCCGACCTGCCGCAATGGACATTGAAGCCGACACCACCGGGGACGTCGACGCAGCGACAGTGGACACCGCCGACCACACGACTGAGGCACCCGCGCGCCACTCCGGGAACGATGACACCAACACCCCGGACAGCGACACGGTTGTCGCCGACCCTCCGGGTCCGGACGCGTCGCCGTCGTCATCGCTGGCGCCGCGCGCGACCTTTCACATCGTGGTGAACCTGTCGACCCTGTTCGGTCTCGACAACGACCCCGCTTTCCTCGACCGCCACGGCATCATCGACGCCGACACCGCCCGAACACTCCTCGCCGAAGCCCGCCGCACCTACATCCATCCCGCACCCGACGCACCCGACGGTTCACCGGCTCCCGACGCGGACAGTTCGACAACGCGATACACCCCCTCGAAGAAGCTCCAGGCGCTGGTGCGCGCCGGCGAACTGTGCTGCACCTTCCCCGGCTGCAACGCCCCGGTCTGGCAGATCGATCTCGACCACACCGAACCCTTCGATCACACCGACCCGCGTCGCGGTGGCCCGACCGATGCGCGCAACCTCAAACCGCTGTGCCGGTTCCATCACCGCATCAAGACCTTCACCAGCTGGCAGGACCACCAAGACGAGTCCCGCACCGCCTGGTTCACCACCCCCACCGGGCACATGTTCGTCGGCAACGCCTTCAGCGGACGCGACCTGTTCAACAAGCTCTTCCCCAGACGGTCACCCGATCATCCCGCCCGCGACAGACTCGACACGCAGCGCGACAACGACTTCCGACGCCACCAACGCGCCGAGAAGCGCTGGAACGACGCCAACCCGCCGCCCTTCTGAACACCGCAGAGGCCACATCGCCGGTCAGGACTACCTGGACACGGCGGGTGACGTCATGCGACGAATGTCGATCCGCACGACTCGCCCACCCTTCACGGCGATGTCGATGACGGCGAGCGGGTGACCGCCCGGTGCGATCACATGAACCATCCGACCTCCCAGCCACATCGGCGTGCTTGCCCGGATACGGTCGGCGAAGAATCGGGTCTCCTCCGCGACCGCCCGGGCGCCCCGGACCACGGTCGGTGTGTCCGGCGGTACCAGTGACCGGTCGGCGACACGGATGCAATCCTCGCCCAACAGCGCGACCATCGCATCAAGACTGCCGCCGCGCGCCGCGGCCAGAAAGGCGTCGACGACCAGGGACGCATCACCCGACGGCAGTTCAGGGTCCAGCTCGGAGTTCAACCGCGAAGACGCGATCCGTCCGCGTGCCCGGCTCGCATGCTTCTTCGCACCGTCCACACTGGTGTCGAGGATCGTTGCGACCTCACCGAACGGAACCGCAAAGAGGTCATGCAGCACATAGGCCACGCGTTGCGACGGCGTCAACCGATCGAGGACCACCATCAGCGCACGTGACACGTTCTCGCGCTGCAGGTAGAGCTCGTCGGCCGCGACAGCCTCCGCGGGGAGAGCGTCGGCGAACAGCGGATCTTCCTGTCGTCTGCCGCGGGCGCGCAACTGATCGAGACACACCCGGGTGAGTGTTGTCGTCAACCATGCGGCAGGGTTGCGGATCTCGGTGCCGTCGACACGCAGCGAGTTGAGCCACGTGCTCTGCACGGCGTCCTCGGCGTCGTGGATCGAGCCGAGCATCCGGAACGCCATGGCGGTCAGCTGCGGTCGTAGATCTTCGAACTCTGAGGTCGGTACCACCGGATGTCACCTTCTCGTGGGGTAGGACGTCGGTACGGATGAGAGCACCACACTCACATCGTCCATCCGACAACCCACCTCAGAGGAGGACACATGTCGACCGTACCGACCCGGCCACCGCGCGGCGGAACCCGACCAGCGAAGGGCCCCCGGCGATGACCACCACCCTGTTCGTCGCCACGATCATCTGCATCGTGGCCAATGGCGGTATCGCCATCGCCGACTTCGCCCGGGCCGAGTTCGTGCTGGCCAATTCGGCCGAGGTCCACGTCCCACCTCGGTTCCTGCCCCACCTCGCGACACTCAAGGCCGCCGGAGCAGCAGGGCTTGTCCTCGGGTTGACGATCGAACCCTGGATCGGCGTCGCCGCCGGAACCGGGCTCACTCTGTTCTTCGTCGGCGCGGTCATCGCCCATGTGCGGGCCCGCGTCTTCTACAACATCGCGTTCCCGGGCGCCTTCCTGCTCCTCGGCGTGGCGGCTACGGTCTACATGATCCGACTGACCACAGGCGCGTGACCCGTCACCGGCGTCGAACGCCTCAGCCCATCAACGCCGACGCCGAGGGGTAGCTCTCGGCGAATCCGTCGGGAAGCGGCGCGATGAAGACGTTCTCGGTGCGGGTACGAGTGATCCGCCACCGGCCGTCGTGCTTGCGAAAGGCGTTGTTCAGCCGACTCGACCGCAACAGGGCCGAGCCGTCGCCGAAGAGCCACGGCTGCATGTGAATCCACTGTCCCTCGGCGTCATCGCCGTCGACATGGACCTGCTCCGAAGTCAGGTAGTGCGCGTTGAGCACCAGTGCCGGGTCCCGCTTCTCATCCCAGAAGCGCTGGAAGTGTTCGCGGATCTCCGGCTTGCCCTCGGCACGCCCGAACTGTCCGTCGTAGTACTCGCCGACGCCCTCCCACACCGCGTCGTCGGTGTAGAGGTCCAGGATGCGCTCGATGCGCTCGGCGTCATCCGCGAGACCGGGTTCGGGACACGGGGTGTCACAGAGGAACATGTATCGAGCCTGGATTCGTCGGATCTCGGCTTCGGCCTCCAGAATCTCGACCCGCGCGACGAGCGCCGAGATCCTGGCATCGTCGTCGCTCATCGGCCAAGCACCTCGACCACCGCACGCGCCTCCGAGATCCAGGCCTCGACCTCAGAGCCGTTCACGCCCAGCGGCAACTGCGACAACCGGAGCGTCATCGAGTATCCGCCACGTGCGTCCCGGATCGGCAGCACGACGGAACCGACGTCATAGGTCTGATCGGGTCGCACCTCGCGGAGGCGATAGTCGACGGCCGACTTCCCGATGGACTCGCAGATCTCGCGTTCCTGCGAAGGCGTCAACCGGCCCCGCTCATAGGATTTCGTCGCCTCTCGCATCTCCTCGTACGCAGTCGATGAGGCATCGGGCAGAAAGGACACCAGGTAACCGTGCCGCCGCACGAAGTCGAGACGGTCGCGATGTACCTGTCGCACATCATCGTCGGCATGCCGGAGCTTCGCCAGCCACCGCTCCCGGGTCTCGTCGTCCTGGTCGAACACGTACGTGTCCCCGATGGGCGGCACCATCGGGATGCGGTACGCGAGGCCTTCGTCACGGTCGACGCCCGGCGCGGTGGCCGACAACACGACGGCCATCTCGTCGCGGCTGACCGCGGTGAGGACCGACACCTCGCAGCCGACGGACGTCGCCAATGCCTCCACCTGCGGGCGCGCCGCGTGTGCGGCATGGATCGTCGGCAGGATCTCGTGGTCCATCCGGGCCATCAGGGACGTCGACACGAAACTGCCGTAACCACCCTGGAAGAAGATCAGCGGCGACACCGGGTTGGTCACGGCCAGATCCCGCACCTCACAGAGCGTTATCCAGTGATCGCCTGCTTCGACGACGTTGCTGATGCGGGTGTCGATCCAGGCCACCGAATCCGCGAGAACCGGATCGCCCGACGGCGAAGGGAACCAGTCGATGCCCGCGAGCTTGTCCTCCCAACGCTGCGCGATGGTGAGGACGACGTCCTCCTGTTCACCGCCGAGGATGTTGATGCACAACGACTCGCAGGCCCGCATCTTCTCGAAGGTGCGCGAGGTCTTCATCGGCATGAAGGACACCAACGGCGGGTCCATCGACACCGAGCTGAAAGTCCCGACGACCATGGCCAGCACGGAGCCGTCGTCACCGCGTCCCGTCACCACGACCACGCCGGTGGGATAGTGCCCCATCACATTTCGGAAGATGCCTGGGTCGATGGCACTGATCACATTGTCGGACATGTCTTCTCCTGGGATCGAATCGTCGCGGTGGTCGGGCACTCAGGCGGACCGGGCCTCGACCGGCTCCTGGACGTAACGCTTCTGCAGAATGGCACCGAGTCGCTCCGGCCGGAGGAAGGCGATGCACAGTGCGCCGCCGACCAGCAGGACGATGCCGGTGATCGTGAACGCCTGGTGCACGCCGGCCGCCATGTTGTCGGCCATCTCCGCGCTGGGCTTCTCACCCTTCGGCGGCGACACATACCCCGCGTCGGTCATGAGCCAGCCGACCAGGATCGGCGAGATGACCGCGCCGAACGACGCCACGCCGCCGAGGGTGGCCATGAGGATCGGTCGCTGCCGAGCGCCGACCGCATAACCGATCGCGGTGGCGGTCATCGGGAACGCCAGGCTGCATCCACCGGCGAGGCACAGCAGCGCGACCGCCGTGATCCCCGACGACGCCTGGATGGCGATGAAGCACAACCCGGCCAGGACCGCGGCGCAGCCGAACGGGACGGCGATCGCCCGATGTGCCGAACTCCCCCGGTGCAGCATCCGGTGCCCGAGCGCACCCAGTCCGAGCAGGACGAGCGCGCCGACCACCCACGGCACGGTGGTCACCGCACCGACCTCACCGAGCGACAGCCCGACCACGGTGCCCAGGTACTGGGGCAGCCAGGTCGTCAGGAAGCCCTGCACCCAGAAGTTCGACGCCCCGCCGATCACGGCGGAGATGAACGCCAAGCTGAGCAGCGCACGCCAGATCTTGACCGGCTTCTGCTCGTCGACCGCGGAGGTCGCGACCTCCTTCGCATCGTCAACCGTCTCGTCGGTGTCGAGTGCCGGCTCGTCCGGCGACGAGGCCTTCTTGGGACGGTAGGGACCGTCCGCGCCGATCGCCCACCAGGCGATCACCCACACCAGGCCGATGATTCCCAGAACACCGAACGCCCAGCGCCAACCCCACACGGCGATGACCCAGGCCAGCAGCGGCGCCGCGAAGACAGGTCCCAGCGTGGAGCCGGCGGCGATCAGGTTCGACGGCAGCGCACGACGGGTGGGCGAGAACCAGGTGTGCGCGGAGGTGAGCGACATGGCCGTCGCGGGTCCCTCGGCGCCGCCGAGGATGATCCGCGTCACCAGCAGGATGGCGGCGCCGCCGCCGAGCAGCATCGGGAATTGCAGCACCGCCCAGGTGACGCCCATCGCGAACAGGATCCACTTCACCGAGATCTTCGACGCCAGGAACCCGGTGACGACCGAGACGATCGCGTACAGGAAGAAGAAGGCACTGCCGATGAATCCAAATTCGGTTGCGGTCAAGCCGAGTTCGGGCATCGCGTCGGCCGAGACCAGGCCGAGCACCGCCTTGTCGGCGAAGGCGATGATCTGGAACAGCACGAGCATGCCGGTGACGATCCAGGCCCGTCTCGACATGCGGCCGAAGTCGATTCGTCGATCGGGGGCGGTCGGCGACGACGGCGTCGTCACCGCGGGTTCTCTGAGGCTCATTGGGTTTCCTTGGACTGGCAGGGTGCGAAGACGCCGGGCTGTCGGGGGCTGGCAACGACGTTATGGCCACCCGTCCCTACGGGGATACGAGGGAAATCTTTACTGTCGCCGCGATGCGCGACAGGGCAGACTGGTCCCAGCACATGAAGGAGGAACGGTGAGCTCGGCCTACTGGAAACAGCCCATCAGTGAGCAGGCGACCGCGGTCCACGAGAAGGTGGTGTCGGCGGAAATTCTCGCGGAACAGGTCCGTGAGGAGATCGTCGGCACCGACACCGATCTGCGCGCGTGGGTCGAGCTGTCCCCGGGCGTCGTCGACGAGGCACGACGGCAGGATGGGATACCGGGTCGCCGGCCCCTGCGAGGCGTCTCGCTCGGGGTCAAGGACCTCATCGACGTCGAGGGTCTGCCGACCCGTGCCGGTTCACCCGTCACGTCGTCGTCGCCGGCGGCGTCGGATGCGCCCTGTGTCAGTCGTTTTCGCGATCTGGGCGCGGTGATCCAGGGCAAGACGGTCACGACCGAGTTCGGCTACTTCTCGCCCGGGCCGACGCGCAATCCGCACCACCCCGGGCACACGCCGGGCGGGTCGTCGAGCGGTTCGGCCGCCGCCGTCGGGGCTGGCGTCATCCCGGTGGCGCTGGGTACGCAGACCGCCGGCTCGTTGACCCGGCCGGCCGCCTACTGCGGCGCCGCGGGCATGGTCCTCGCGCACGGCTCGACGGATCTGTCCGGCGTCACCGGACTCTCGGAGTCGCTGGACTCGCTGGGCATCCTCACCCGCGACATCGCCGACCTGCAGTACGTGTACACCGCCTTCACCGGCCGCTCGCCGATCGTTCCCGGTCGCTCCACCGTCCGGACCGTGGTGGTGTGGGGCGGCAGCGACCTGCACCCGATCGACCCGGCAATGGCAGACCTGGTCGACCGGCTGCCGGACCTGCTCGAGCGAGCCGACGTCGAGACCCGCGCACTCGAATTCGACGATCATGTCCGCACCCTGGCCGACGACCACGTGACCGTCATGTCCCATGAGGCGGCCGAGACCCTGGACGATGTCGTCCGGGACCATGCGGCCGCGCTCAGCCCCGCGCTGCTCGACCTCGTCGACGCCGGCCGCGCGGTCCGGCCCGCGGACCACGCGGCCGCCCTCATCCGCCGCGACCGCTCGCGGGATCTGCTGGCCGAGACGCTCGGCGATCACACGGTGATCGTCGGTCCCGCCGCACCCGGCCCCGCACCGAGCGGCCTCGACGCGACCGGGTCGCCGGTCCTGAGCCGACCGTGGCAGCTGCTCGGCTGCCCGGTCGTCGTCGTCCCGGGGGCGACCACGGACTCCGGGATGCCCCTCGGACTACAGGTGATCGGCTTGCCGGGGCGGGAGTCGGCCCTGTTCGAGGTCGCCGCGGTGCTCGAGAACGAGCTCCGGTCCCATCCGGTCGTCCCGGTCTGATCCGGTTGCGAGAGAGAAGATCTGCATGACAGTCAAACCCCGTCCCGAGACGCACCACCGGATGTTCCTCACGTGTTACGAGGACACCTTCAACTACGGCTGGCACCATGTCGACCTGTTCGTGCACGACGAGTACGGCCGGGAGGTCAACTGGGTGCACTGGACCGTCGAGGCCGACGGCCCGGAGGCGGCCGACGAGTCGGTCCGGCGCGAGGAACCCTGGCTCAACCGGACGTCGGAGTGGCGCCATCAGGTGAGTGCCGTCGGGATGAACTACTGGACGGCCGACGCGGCGTGGACGTGACCGCATCGGATGTGACCGCGGCGGTGTACGTCGTCGACGACGACCCGGAACTCTGCGAATCGGTCGACTGGCTGCTCGGCAGCATCGGGATCTCGCCGCGGATCTGCCACAGTGCCGACGACTTCCTCGCGCAGTACTCCGGGGACACCCCCGCGTGCATCGTGCTCGACGTCCGCATGCCGACGATGAGCGGCCCGCGGCTGCAGGAGAAGCTCAACGAGTTAGCACCGCACGTCGCCATCATCTTCGTCTCCGCGCACGGCGACATCCGGATGTCGGTGTCCACCCTGCAGGCCGGCGCGATGGATTTCCTGGAGAAGCCCTACGACCCGCAGCGGCTGCTCGACGCCGTCCAGGCGGGGATGGAGAAGGCGGTCGAACGCTTCCGCACCCACGCGCAGAAGCGGTGGGTGGAATCGAAGGTCGCGCTGTTGACCCCGCAGGAACGCGAGATCCTCGCGCTGGTCGTCGAAGGTCTACCCAGCCAGAACATCGCCCGCCGCCTCGACATGAGCGTCAAGACGGTGGACGTGCACCGTGCCCGGATCAAGAGCAAGACCGACGCCGACAGCATCAGCACGCTGGTCCGGGACATCCTGCGGTTCGACGTCGAGGTGCCGACCAACCCTTGATCGGGGTCAGTAATAGTCGAGCACGATCTTCTCGCCGGTGGTCCGCGAGACGCAGACCGCCATGACCTCTCCGGACTCTCGCTCGGCCTTGGTCAGCACGTTGTCGCGGTGCTCGGGCTCACCGGCGAGGACCTGCATGATGCAGGTACCGCAGATGCCCTCCTGACACGAGGTGTCGACGTCGCAGCCGTTCTCCTCGAGGACCTCGACGATGCTCCGGTCGGCCGGGACGTGATAGGTCTCGCCGTCGAGTTCGACGTCGAAGGGCGTGTTCTCCGACGCATCCGGCTGATCGGTGGCGTGGAAGTTCTCGAAGTGGACCGCGTCGGCCGGGATGTACTGTTCCGCCAGTTCGCGGACCTTGGTCATGAACCCGTCCGGGCCGCAGACATAGACATGCGAGCCCTGCGGCGCCGATTCCAGCGCGGCGGTCAGAATCGGTCCGTGGGCCTCACGACCGACGCCGACATGCGCGTGCAGCTTCTCCGGGCAACGCTCCCGCAGCAGCGGCAGGAACGCCGCGTCATCGACCGTCCGGGCGAAGTAGTGCAGTTCGAAGCTGATCCCGTGCACGTCCATGTAGCGCGCCATGCTGAGCATCGGGGTGATCCCGATGCCGGCCGCCACCAGGACGTGATGCGTTGCCGTGGAATCGATCCCGAGCAGGTTCCGTGGCTCGCTGATCTGCAGCCGGTCGCCGACGCGCAGTTCGTGCAGTGCGGCCGAACCACCTCGGGACTGATCCTCGCGCTTGACGGCCACGGCGAAGGACTCCCGCCCGTCGGGCCGGCTGCACAGCGAGTACTGGCGGGTGATGGCGGTCGGCCCGACGACATCGATGTGCGCTCCGGGCGTGTACTCCCCCATCGTCGAGCCGTCGGGCCTCGACAGGTAGAAGGTCTTGATGCTCGGGGTCTCCTGGACGATCGCGGAGACGACGACGTCGGTGAGGGCCATGGCGGTGCTCCTGGTGGTGGCGAATAATTCTCGAGGTGCGATCAGCGGACGAAGAGCCCGCCGTTGACGTCCCAGCACGCACCCGTGACGAAGAAGGCGTTCTCGGCGGTCAGCAGGCCGACCATGTCCCCGATGAACTCGGGGCGGCCCAGCTTCCCGACGGGGATGCCGGCGATCACGGCGTCGAGTTTCTCCGGCGGCACGGTCGCCTTCACGACGGGCAGGTCGTGCGGCCCGGGCGCGATCGCGTTGACCGTGACACCCTTGGCCGCAAGCTCTTTGGCGAAGATCTTGGTGACCGTCAGGATCGCGCCCTTGGACGTGGCATAGTGCGCGCCGGTGGCGGTGCCGCCGTTCTGACCGGCCAGCGACGCCATGTTGACGATGCGGCCGTACCCCTCGTCGGCCATCGCGGCCCCGAAGACCTGGCAGCCGAAGAAGATGCTGTTGACGTTCGTGTTCAGCACGCGGGTGAAGTCCGGCTCGTCGAGCGTCATGAGATCGGCCGCCTGGGTCAATGCCGCGTTGTTCACGACGATCGTCGGTGTGCCCCAGACGGATTGCACATGCGCCAGCGCGTCGACGAAACCCTGCCGGTGCGCCACGTCGAGGACGGCCGCCCGTGCGGCCGACCCGTCGGGCGAGAGTTCTTCGGCGATGCGCTGGGCCGGATCGAGGGCGATGTCGGTGAGCAGGACGCGATGACCGTCCCGGTGCAGCCGGCGGGCGATGTGCGAACCCATGCCGCCGGCGGCACCGGTGACGACCGCGATCCCCTTGTTCGTCGAACTCATGTCCAGGTCCGTCCTCACACCAGGTAACCGGAGGCGCTGACCGCGTCCTCGCTGTCGATGAGACGGGCCACCTTCAGACTGATCCGGTCGTTACCGTCGGAACCGAGGCTGATGGTGTGGGTGAGCTCGGCGCCGATCGTCGAGAAGGCATCGCGCTTGAACGCGTTGAGGATCTGCGCGGACCGCAGGATGACGGTGTCGTCGCTGACGTCCGACACGGTGAACCGCGAGATGACCCGGACCGTGCGGGCAGCGGCGACCGCCGACGGTGCGTAACCCTGCATCATCCGTTCGACGCGCAGGCGCCGCATCCGCTGGTCGTCGTACACCATGTTCAGCGACGAGTCGAAATCGTCGGTGTCGGGATCGATCGGGATGACGTAGTGCGCGTCATCGGTGTAGAGGGCCTCCCACGCCGGGTAGTCCTTGGCGTCGAGGAGTTCGGCTTCCTTCCACACGAGCGCGATCGCGCGCAGGACGCGCGGGTCGTTGAAACTGTGCAATTCAGTCATCGCTCATCATCTTCTTCCACATGGCGTAGGACTCACGCATCCCCGTCTCGTCGGTGACATGCGATGTGGGCCAACCCTCTTCGGTCGTGTACTCGCGGTTCTCCCCGCGGTTGACCAGGATCGGCATGTTCGGGTTGCCACCGGCGCCGATCTGGACGCGATCCCATCCCTCGGCGTCGTCGGGGCTGCCGAAGCCGAAGGGGCCCTGGAAGTGCTCGTGGATCCGCAAGCGCTCGCGGTTGATGCTCTCCGGCCCGCCGTCCATGCCGATCGCCATGTGCCACACCTCGGTCACGTCCACGCTGATCGGGATGAGGACCCGGAAGAACGACGACGACATGGCGATGTTCGGGAACATGTTGAGGTTGAACCCGCAGCCGTGCATCGAGCGCATGTAGCGACGGATGCGTTCGGGACTCTCCCCCGCCTCGGCGAGTTCGTCGACGAGATGCTGGAACCGCGGCTGCACCTCCTCGGAACCGTCGTCGATGTCGAGGTCCGCGTGCGCGGCCGCCATGATCGCGACGCTGTGACCGTTGCCGAGCGCGTGCGTCTCGGCGGCCGGATCGTCCATGAACGACATCATGTTCGCGGTCTCGGCGTCGACAGAGGCCATCCACGACTTGTGCACCATCGGGAAGTGGTAACCGTCGGTGGTGTTCTCGAGCTGGATCTTCCAGTTGCCCTTGAACCGGAACTTGTGACTGCCGAGGACCTTGGTGGGGAATCCGTTGGACTGCTTCAGGAATCGCTCCATCCAGATCTTCGCATCACCCAGGTGGTCTTCGAGCGGTTCGATCTCGGTGTTGAACGTCGCGAAGATCATGCCGAGATAGCTCTCGGTGCGCAGCTTCTGCAGGGGGAAGTCGTTCTTCTCGACGACGCCCTCGTAACCGTCCGGGTACGGGATGCCGCGCAGTCGACCGTCGAGGGTGTACGACCAGTTGTGGTACGGGCAGGTGAAGCCGTTGGCCTTGCCGCTGCGCTGGTCGCACACCGTCGCCCCGCGATGCCGGCACCGGTTGAGCAGGGTGTTGAAGTTGCCCTTGCGATCCCGTGTCACGATGACCGGTTGATCCCCGACCTGGGTGGTCTTGAACGAGCCCGCCTCGGGGACCTCGCTCTCGTGCGCGACCCACACCCAGGTGCGGTAGAAGATCTTGCGCATCTCCTCGGCGAAGATCTCGGGATCGGTGTACAGCTGACCGGCGACGCGGTCCTTCTCGGCGAGGTCCGCGAAGCCGCGGGTCGGCCGCTCGATGGTGGTCATCGATGTTCCTTCGTGTGTCGACCGCGCCGGGGCGCGGAGAGGGGCTGTCGGTGCGCGAGAGATCAGGAGGCGGTGCTCATGAGGGGACGTCGTCGCGGATGGTGAGGGCTCGTCCCATCCGCGCCTCGACCTTGAAGTACTTCCAGAGCGCATGTTCACCGACCATGATGGTGCGCAACAGGTTGCAGGCCGCCCGGACGGTCGGCTGGTCGCGCACGTCGGCGAGGACGTAGAACGTCCACGGCCAGCCGTCGGACGGGCCGACCATGTGGGCGTCGTCGTCGAAGGTCCCGATGATCTCGACACCGTCGAGGTTCTTCAGACTCGTGAGGAACTCCATCGTGGCCTCCCACACCGGACCGATGTCGGCCTTGGGCAGGTCGAAGAAGTTCTGATTGTTCCCGACACAGAACAGCGTGCGCAACGGTTCGTCGAACATGGGTGATGGTCTCCTCGCGGTCGTGACGTCTGGGCTGGATGACGGGTGGGTCAGGGAAAGCTGGGGATTCCGGCCTCGAGGCCGAGAAGCAGTGCACCGGCGGCCTCGTAGGTGTTGGTCTGCAGCATCGCGTGCTGCGCGGGCACCAACGCGTCCTGCAGGAACCGCTGCAGCGGATGGGTCTCGTAGATGGCCCCGGTGCCGGCGAGGTCGAACACCTGCAGCACGACGCTGCGCCCGACGTGCGCGGCGTGGGTGGCACTCAACCGCAACAGGGCCTGATCGTCGGTCGAGATGTGCTGTCCCGCGACGGCCTTGGCCCACACCCGGTCGGTGCTGTCGTAGAAGAACGCTCGCGCCGAACGCAATTCGGCCTCGGCGACCGCCAGGCCGCTCTTGTACGCCGGCCGGTTGCCCTTGCTGGCACCTCCGGTGATCGAGGTCCGCGCCGCGCCGACCTCGATCGCGTAGTCGAGGGCGCCCCGGGCCGCGCCTAGGGTCACCACCGCCAGCACCTGCGCGGCGTAGGCCAGCGCGGGGTACCGGGTCAGGGGTTCGTCGATCTGCGGAGCGCCGCCGCGCACGAAGGTCATCTCCTCGGGCACGAACACGCGGTCGGCGCGGATGGCATGGGAGCCGGTCGCCTTCATCCCGGCGACATCCCAGTTGTCGACGATCTCGACCTCGGCCGGATCGACCAGCGCGGTCAGCGGTTTGCCGCCGGTCTCGGGTCCGCCGGCCAGACCGATCCCGAGGAGGTCGGCGCCGCGACATCCGCTGGCGAACTGCCAGACCCCCGAGCACAGGTAGCCGCCGTCGACCCGCTGTGCCTCCTGCATGGGGAACAGCCCGCCCGCGTAGGCGACATCGGGACCGTGCGCGTAGATCTTCTGCTGGGTCTCGGCCGGCAGCGCGGCGAAGTAGACCAGCGACGATCCGAAACTGGACACCCACCCGGTGGCGGGGTCGACGGCGGAGATGCGTTCGACCAGCGACATGAAATCCGACGGTGCCATCGGCTCGCCACCGAACGCCGCCGGCGTCGAGGCCCGGTACATGCCGGCACGCTTCAGCAACGCGATGAAGTCGGCGGGAACGTAGCGCTGCGAGTTGAACTCGTCCCGACGATCCCGGAGCACGTCGAGCGCGTGGTCGAACGCGGCGTCGCGCGCCGCCCCCGCCGGTTCCGCACACACCCGTTCGGTCAGGCTCTCCGCGGTCATCACTGTCTCCGTTCGGAATCGACTCTCGATCTCGAGTCCGACACTATGGACGCGGGACCCGACGCGGTATCGGGATTTCCCGCGCCGCGGGTAAGCAATTCCTTACTTGCGTGTCCTCACCCGCATGGCATCGTGGCGGGGGCGAAGACGAGAACTCGGCGAAGGTGAGGTGATGGCGATGTTCCCCGCCCGTCGGGACTTCGAGCAGATGATCCTGCACACCGGCACCGGCATCCTCATCCACGAGGCGAGTTCGAAGAACATCCTGTGGGCCAACCCGGCCGCGTGCCGGATCTTCGGGTTCACCCTGGAGGAACTCAAGCCCCTCAAGGCACACCACATGAGCGCCCAGGAGCGTCAGTACCGCCGCGAGGTCGGCGTGGCATGGCTCCAGTCCGCGGTGGTGCACGGGTCGAGCCGCAAACAGTGGAAGTACCGCGCCAAGGACGGCACCGAGTTCCTCACCGATGCCCGCGCGACCCTGGTGCGCTGCGAGGACGGGCCGGTCGTGATGGTCGAGTTCCGCAACATCTCCGACGAGGTCGAGTTGCAGGAAGAACTGACCTGGGTGTCGGAGTCGTTGCAGCGCATCATGACCCACACGTCGGCCGGGATCGTCGTGCTCGACGACGACAACTGCATCGACGACATCTCCCCACTGGCCGCCAAGCTGTTCGGCCGCACCCCCGCGGAGCTGTCGGGCGTCCATCTGGAAGACCTCGGCCGGTGTGAGCCCCGGCTGACCAGTGACCCCGTCGTCGAACGGCTGACGGACGGAGCGGGCTCGGTCGAGATCCAACAGGAGATCATCAAGGACGACGGCAGCACCGTGTGGCTGGCCGGCGAACTCGAGATCGTCGCCCACGACGGCATCTCCTCGCGGGTCCTGACCGTGCGCGACGTGACCGACCGCGTCGAATGGGAACGCCGCAACGCCTACCAGGAGGCCAACCTCCAATATCTGAGCCGTTACCACGCGATGGGTGACATGGCGATGATCCTGGCCCACGAGCTCGGGCAGCCGCTCGCGGCGTCGACGAACTACCTGAGCGGACTCAAGGCCCGCGTCTCCGCCGAGACCGTCGACGCCCGCAGCCTCGCCTACGGCATCGACCAGATCGAGAAGCAACTCCGCCGCGCCGCCGACATCGTGGCATCGGTCCGCCGCTACGTACGACGCATCGAGAGCACCTCGACGCTCATGGATCTCAACGAGACCGTCGAGGAGAGCCTGTATTTCGTGCGACTACGCGCGGCCGAGCAGGGCGTGCGCGTGTACGCCGAGATCCCCGACCGCGACCTGCCGATCCAGGGCGAGAACGTGCTCATCGGACAGGTCATCATCAACCTGTGCGTCAATGCACTCGACGAGATCGTCCGTCCGACAACCGAGGTGAAGGAACTGACGATCCAGACCGGTGAAGCCGACGGACTGGCCTCGGTGTGGATCCGCGATCAGGGACGCGGCATGACCGGCGGCGTACCGGCGGACCGCCTCGCGTCCGGGGCGTTCTCGTCCAAGCAGGACGGTTCGGGAATCGGGCTGATCATCTCCGAGCACATCGTCGAACGCCACGGCGGGACGATCCGGTACCTGCCGAACGAACCGTCGGGAACCACCGTCCAGGTGACGCTCCCTCTCGCGACGATCGCCGAGGACGGCGCCGGCCACTCCCCGGCTCCCGCGTCGCCGTTTCCGTCCCGCTGATTGAATCCAATCAGCGGGACGGAAACGAGGCCGCGCGAATTAGCCCCGACTAGGCGTTCGCGTTCGCGAACGAGTCCAGACTGCTCGTGGCGTCGATGTACTCGGTGACCCACCGTTCGATCACCGCGGAGGTCTTCTCGACCTTGCGGAACTGCCCGACCACCTGCCCGACCGGGTTGAAGGCGACGTCGATGCTCTCGTCGGGGTACTTGTGCGTCGCGGCCACCGCCATCCCGGAGACCATGTACTGCAACGGCATCCCCAGCGGATCGGGATTCTTCGGATCCTCCCAGGCCTCGGTCCAGTCGTTGCGCAGCATGCGGCACGGCTTGCCGGTGAACGATCGGCTCCGCACGGTGTCCCGGCTGGAGGCGTCGATGTAGGTCTGCTGCTGGACCGGGGTGTTCTCGGCCTCTTCGACCATGAGCCACTGCGAGCCGGTCCAGGCTCCCTGCGCACCCAGGGCCAGCGCGGCCGCGATCTGTTCTCCGCTGCCGATGCCGCCGGCGGCCAGAACCGGCACCGGCGCAACCTCTTTGACGACCTGCGGCCACAGCACGATGGAGCCGACCTCACCGCAGTGCCCGCCACCCTCGCCACCCTGGGCGATGATGATGTCGACACCCGCATCGGCGTGCTTGCGGGCCTGCTTCGGCGACCCGCACAGCGCGGCGACCTTGCGGCCGGCGGACTGGATCTTCTCGATCATGTCGGCGGGCGGCGTCCCGAGGGCATTCGCGATCAGGGTGACCTTGGGGTGCTGGAGCGCGATCTCGACCTGCGGCGTGGCAGTGGCTTCGGTCCAACCGAGAAGCTGCAGCGAGTTGTCACTGTCCTCGTTGAGCGGCACGCCGTGGTCACGCAGGAGCTTGCGCCCGAAGTCGAGGGTCTCCGCCGGCACCATCGACTGCAACATCTTGGTGAGTTCCTCGCCCGACATGTTCGAGTCCATGCCCTCGTACTTGTTCGGGATGACGATGTCGACGCCGTAGGGACGGTCGCCGATGTGCTCGTCGATCCAGTTGAGCTCGATCTCGAGCTCTTCGGGGGTGAAGCCGACCGCGCCGAGCACTCCGAAACCGCCCGCCTTGCTCACCGCGACCACCACGTCCCGGCAGTGGGTGAACGCGAAGATCGGAAACTCGATACCGAGCTCGTCGCAGATCGGGGTGTGCATGGAGGACTCCTCGCCCGTCGGAAGAACGACCAGAATTAGAACGTGTTCTACTCTGGATACCAGGCGAGCCGGTCACGGACAAGCGAGCGGGCCGAATCTACCCGCTCACTGCCCGTAGGGCTGCCTCGCCGTCTCCGGGCTGCCGTAGGTGATGGCGCGCTCCCGCCGAGTGTCGGTGAGCAGCGTTGCGCCCCACGTCATGACGGTCCCCATCCGGTTGCGGACACCCGCCAGGAAGGCGATGTGGATGACGCCCCAGGCCACCCAGCCGAGGAACCCCGACAGCTGGAGCGGGCCGGACTGGACGATCGCGTGGCGGCGGGCGATGTAGGCCGCGGTACCCAGATCGCGGTATCTGAACGGACTTCTTTCCTGTTGCCCTGCAACGGTTTCCGCGATCACCGCCCCGGCGTGCCGGCCGCCCTGCATCGCCACCTCGGCGACCCCGGGCAGGTCTCGGTAGGAACTCATGTCGCCGCAGACGAAGATGTCGGGATGGCCCGGGACCGAGAGATCGTCCTCGACCGGTATCCGCCCGCCGTGGTCCTGTTCGACACCCAGCGACCGGGCGAGTGTGGTGGCGAAGGGGACGGCCTCGACGCCCGTCGTCCACAGCGTCGTGCGCGCCGGGTAGACGTTCTTGGTCCCGTCGGCCTTGCGGGTCGTCTCGACGTGGTCCTCTCCGACCCCGGTGACGTGCACGCCGAGGTGGGTCTCGACGCCGAGGTTGTCGAGCGTGCGCTGGGCGCTGGCCGAGAGCCGCGTCGAGAACGACGGCAGCACGCGGTCGCCGCCGTGGAGCAGCAGCACCCGCGCCTGCGCCGGATCGATCGCGTCGAACTCGCGCTCGAGCGCCAGGGTCGCGACCTCCCGGATCTGTCCGGCGAGCTCGACGCCGGTCGGGCCGCCGCCCGCCACCGCGAAGGTGAGCCACGACCGCTGCTCCTCCGGGTCGGTGATCGTCTCGGCCATCTCGAACGCGGCCATGATCTTGCGGCGGATCGACAGCGCGTCATCGAGCGTCTTCATCCCGGGCGCGAACTCCGCGAACGTCTCGTTGCCGCGGTAGGCGGTGCGCATGCCGGCGCCGACCACGAGGTAGTCGTAGCCGAGACGGAACGACGACCCGTCGATGCGGTCGACCGTCAGCTCGTGACCCTCGACGTCGATGGCCGACGCCTCGCCGAGGACGACGTCGAGGTTCTTGTGCCGACGGGTCAGATGCCGAACCGGGCTGGAGATCGCGCCCTCGGACAACAGACCGGTGGCGCACTGGTACAGCAGCGGCTGGAACAGATGGCTGGTCCCGCGGTCGACGATGGTGACGTCGACCGGCTCGTTCTTGAGCCTGCGGGCGCAGTGCATACCCGCGAATCCGGCACCGATCACAACAACTCTGGGTCTCGAGGGGGCCATTCGACCGATTGTTCCAGACATTTCGCGGTTCTCGGCGGGTGTTTACCGCCTCTACGGACGGGTATGCCTCGCGACGTGGAAGCCAAAGTCTCCTTGACCGTGAACGGTGCCGAACACGACGTCGTCGTGGACACGCGAACAACACTGCTCGACGGTCTGCGTGACCGGCTGGGCATCTTCTCGCCCAAGAAGGGATGCGATCACGGCCAGTGCGGTTCGTGCACCGTGCTGGTCGACGGCAGGCGCATCGTCAGTTGCCTGTCCTTCGCCGTCTCCTACGAAGGCAGCGACATCGTCACCGCCGAGGGCCTGGGCGACGGTGACGAGCTACACGACATGCAGCAGGCGTTCATCGACGAGGACGCCTTCCAGTGCGGCTACTGCACCCCCGGCCAGTTGTGCTCGGCCATCGGGATGCTCGACGAGGCGAAACAGGGGTATCCCAGCCACGTCACCGAGGACCTCGACCCGTCGTCGAGCGGCGACGCGAGTCCGCTGGCCGACGACGAGATCCGGGAACGGATGAGCGGCAACCTCTGCCGATGCGCGGCGTACCCGAACATCCTCGCGGCGATCCGACAGGCGGCCGATCGATGATCCCGTTCACCTACGAGCGCGCGACCGACGTCCCCACCGCCGTGGACTTCCTGCGGGATCACGACGGCGCGAAGCTGATCGCCGGCGGCACCAACCTGGTCGACCACATGAAGCTGGGCGTCGCCGACCCGCCGGCGCTGCTCGACATCTCACGCCTGCCGCTCGACGACATCACCGAACGCCCCGACGGCTCGCTCCGGCTCGGCGCCACCGCCCGCAACGCCGACACCGCCGCCCATCCCCTCGTCCGGCGCCGCTACCCCGTCCTGGCCCGCGCCCTGCTCTCGGGCGCCTCGGCGCAGTTGCGCAACCTCGCGACCAATGCGGGAAACCTGTTGCAGCGCACCAGATGCGTCTACTTCCAGGACGTCACGACCCCGTGCAACAAGCGGACGCCGGGCTCGGGCTGCTCGGCCGTCGGCGGATACACGCGGTATCACGCCATCCTGGGTGCATCCGAGACCTGCGTCGCGACCCACCCCTCCGACATGGCGGTGGCCCTCACCGCCCTCGACGCGCGCATCGTCGTGCAAGGCCCCGACGGCGAGCGCGTGGTGGACATCGGTGACTTCTACCGGCTCCCGGGTGAGCATCCCGAGCGCGACACGGTGCTCGAGCCGCACGATGTCATCGTGGCCATCGACGTGCCACCGCCCCTGCCGGACTCGTCGTCGACCTACCGCAAGGTGCGCGACCGTGCGTCGTACGCCTTCGCGCTCGTGTCCGTCGGGGCCGAGGTGAGCATGGACGGTGACGCCATCGGCGAAACGCGGATCGCGTTCGGCGGTGTCGCGCACAAGCCCTGGCGGGCCGCGCGGGCCGAAGAGGTGCTGCGTGGTCAGCGACCGTCGACCGAATTGTTCGCCGCGGCAGCCGATGCCGAACTCGGCGAGGCCCGTGCACTCGAGGGCAACGAGTTCAAGGTGCCCCTCGCCCGCCGCACCCTGATCGCCACCCTGCGGGAGCTGAGCACTCGATGACCGCGATCGGTACCTCCCACGCCCGCATCGACGGCGCCGACAAGGTGCGCGGCACCGCGCCGTATGCCTACGAGCACCTCACCGAGGCCGCGTACCTGTGGCCGATCACCGCGACCATCGCGCGCGGACGCATCACCGGATTCGACACGGCCGCAGCCGAATCGACGCCCGGTGTGCTGTACGTACTCACACCCGAGAATGCACCGGAACTGGCCGACACCTCCAGCGGCGACCTCACGATCCTGCAGTCGCCCGAAATCGCCTACCGCGGGCAGCTGATCGGCGCCGTCGTCGCGGAGAGTCCCGAGACGGCACGCGAAGCCGCCTCGGCGGTGACCGTCACCTACGACGAGGACGCCCACGACACCGAGTTCCGCGTCGATCACCCCGACAGCTACCGGCCCGAACAGGTCAACGGCGGGTTCGAGCCCACCTCACAGGACGGCGACCCCGATCGAATCCTGGACGAAGCGGCCAGTACCACCGGCGGGGACACGGTCACGGTCGACCAGTGGTACTCCACCCCGGAGGAGCACAACAACCCGATGGAGCCGCACACCGTGGTGGCCACCTGGGATGCGGATGCCGCTGTCCTCACGCTCTACGACTCGACCCAGTCGACCCAGGGCGTGGTGTCCTCGCTGGCGCCGGTGCTGGGTCTCGAACCCGAGCAGATGAGGGTGATGGCGCCGCACGTCGGCGGTGGATTCGGGTCGAAGGGCTCGCCGCACTCGCACGACGTGCTCGCGGCCATGGCGGCCATGCGCCTGCCCGGTCGTCCGGTGAAGTTCGCGGTGACCCGGCAGCACATGTTCGTCTACGTCGGACACCGCGCGCCCACCCGATCCCGTCTGCGGCTGGCCGCCGATCGGGACGGCCACATCACCGCGATGGTGCACGAGGCATTCACCCACAGCGCACACGCCGGGGAGTTCGCCGAGCAGGCCGCGGTCACCTCACGATCGATGTACTCGGCCGACCATCGGCGGACCGATCACCACGTCGTCCCCCTCGATGTCCCGGTCCCGTTCTGGATGCGTGCGCCCGGCGAGGCTCCGGGGATGTTCGCCGGCGAGGTCGCCATGGACGAACTTGCACATGCCCTCGACCTCGATCCGATCGAGTTGCGAGTGCGCAACGAACCGCCCGAGGACCCCGAGACGGGCAACCCGTGGTCGTCGCGGCGGCTGCTCGACTGTTTCCGCGAGGGAGCCCGACGATTCGGCTGGGAGCGGCGTGTGGCCGAGCCGGCGGCCCGCCGGAACGGTCGGCAGCTGGTCGGCCTGGGGGTCGCGTCGTCGACCTATCCCCACATGGTGCAGCCGGGCAACGCGGCGTCAATCACCCATCGCGACGGCCGGTACACGGTCCGGATCGCCGCCACCGACATCGGCACCGGTGCGTGGACGACCCTGAAGATCATCGCCGCCGACGCGCTCGACGTACCCACCGACGTCGTCGACATCGAGATCGGCGACAGCGCGCTGCCCAGCGCGACCGTCGCCGGCGGTTCGTCGGGCACCTCGTCCTGGGGATCGGCCATCGTCACCGCCGCGCATCAGTTCCGTGCACGTTTCGGCGACGATCCGCCTCCGGACGCCGAACTCAGCGCGGAGGCGGCGGACAACCCCGATCTCGAGAAGTTCACCGTGGCCTCGTTCGGCGCGCACTTCGTCGAGGTCGGCGTCGACATCGACACCGGGGAGATCCGCATCCCGCGCATGCTCGGGGTGTTCTCCATCGGCCGCGCCATCAACCCGCGCACCGTCCGTTCGCAACTCATCGGCGGCATGACCTTCGGTATCTCGATGGCGTTGCATGAGGAGAGCGTCCGCGATCACCGGTTCGGACACGTGGTCACGCAGGATCTCGCCGAGTACCACATCCCCGTGCACGCCGACATCGCCGACGTCGACGCGATCTGCCTCGACGACCGCGACGAGCACGCCACCCCGATGGGTTCGCGCGGTGCGGGCGAGATCGGGATCGTCGGCAGTGCCGCCGCGGTGGTCAACGCGATCTACAACGCCACCGGGGTACGGGTCCGGAACCTGCCGGCGCACCTCGACGATCTGCTCGGCGGACTGCCCGACCAGTAGTCGCTGCCCCAGCGGTGCGGAGTCAGGCCGCGCCCGGATAGCTCGACCACCCCGGTACCGGCTGCTGGGCCGGCCACGGCTCGGTGTCGGCCATCGGCAGCCAATGCGGCATACCGTCCGGAGTCATTGCGGCGCACGCTTTCTGATCCGGGGTCGGCGTCGGATACAGGGCCGCGAAGTCGTAGCGGGAGGTGTACCAGCCGCCGAACACGTCGGCGCCGGGGGTCCGCTCGCCCCCGCGTGGTGCGGCCGCGGGATCGGTTCCCACGCGGCGGATGTCGATCTCCACCGGCCGCGGGGTGTCGTACCCGACGGTCCACTCGCCGTTCTGCTGCACCGACCGATACCCGTGACGGCACATCACGATTCGCGCCCAGCCGTTGTCGTCGACGCGGCGCAACCCCTGATAGAAGGCGGTGCCGACCTCGCGGCCCGAGGTCGACTGGATCGGGGGGTACGCCGTCACCATCTGGTCGATGTTCGACGGCGCGGCGTCGGCGAAACCGGGGTAGCCCCACCGCGCCGACCGTCCGGCGTTGGCGAGTTCGAAGGACTCGGTGAAGGCTCGGACGAAGGTGCCCTCGGCGGACTGTGGATCGAGGACACCGGTCGCGGTCCAGCGGAAGGTGGTGTCGAATCCGGGCGGCAGATGCGCGTCCTGCGCGGCGTGGGCCGGCGGTGTCCGCTCCGGTCCGTCGGGCCCGGTGGCGCATGCCGCGAGGCCGGCTCCCACGACGAGCGCGGCGAGAATCGCGGTGAGGCGTCGACGACGATCGTGCGCCACGGTGATCACCCGCTTCGACGAATAGCGCTCCGTTACCCGGCTATGTCTGCACCCTAGACATGGACGTCGTCCCACGTGGGATCACCGTGCACCGGAACGGCGACGAGAAGGTCTCGAAATGGGCACGCTGATCCCCGGTCAGGGCCGCTCGTCGGTGTCCACGCCGGGCGCCAGATCCCCGCACTCGACGCGGGTCACCGCCCGGGACCGGAGATACACCTGAGCACCCACGTCACCATCGACCACACGCAGAGCCGGTCCGAAATGGTCGGCACCGATGTACACCGGGTGCCCCGGACTGCCGTCGAAGACCGCTCGCGCGAGAAGTGCGCGGTCACCCGATGCCGCGCCCAGGACGCGGGCTACGACGTCGGCGCCCGTGGCCGGGGTGTCGACCACGTGCACCGTCAGCCCCGCCGCGTCCGGTCGTGCCATCGCCCACCGCAGGGCCGCCGCCACCGTGGCGCCGACGCCGTCGGCCCAGTCCTCGACGATCAGCGTCTCGGCACCGGCCGGTGGTTCGACGACCGCGGCGCCCATGGCGACCGTCACCTCGGAGCAACCGCCGTCGCGCAACGCCGCGACCGCCCGCTCGAGCCACCGGCCGTCGTGCGCGAGGATCTTCGGCATCCCGTACCTGGTCCCGGCTCCGGCGGCGAGTACCACACCGAGCACCCGTCCCGCGGGGTCGTCCGGGGGCGCTGTCCCGGTGACGTCGTCCATCGCCCCATCTTCCACGCGCCGTCAGCGACCACGCCTCCTAGGCTGGTCATCATGCGGCTCAACGAGATGGACGACGACGAAGCCCGTGCAGCGCTGCGCAGCTGTTGCGCATCGACGGCCTGGGTCGAGCGCATGATGCTCGCGCGGCCCTTCGGCGATGTACCCGCTGTGCCCGATGCCGCCGATCGAGCACTGGCCGAGATCAGCGAGGACGACCTCGACGAGGCGCTCGCCGGGCATCCGCGGATCGGCGACCGGCCCGACAACGCCTCGTCGGCGCGCGAACAGTCCGGGGTGGCGGGCTCGTCGGCCTCGGTGCTCGCCGAGCTGAGAGACGCTAATGTCGCCTACGAGGCGCGGTTCGGGCACGTCTACCTGGTCTTCGCGAACGGGCGGCCCGCCGACGAGCTGCTCGCCATCCTCCGGACGCGGATGACCAACGACGCCTCCACCGAACGCCGGGTACTGCGTGCGGAACTGGCGAAGATCAACCGCGCCCGCCTGCTCCGTATGCTGTCGACCGAGCACGCCGCCGACGAAGGGATTTCGAGATGACCGGTCTGTCCACGCACGTCCTCGACGCGGTGTCGGGTTCACCCGCCGTCGGCCTCGAGGTGTCCCTCCAGGATGCGTCGGGGACCGAATTGTCCAGCGGCAGCACTGATTCGGACGGTCGCATCACCGCAGTGAACACCGAGGCGCTCGTCCCCGGGATCTACCATCTCGTCTTCGACACCGGTAACTGGTTCGCCGACAACGACATCAAGGGTTTCTATCCCGAGATCGACGTCTGTTTCGAGATCGACGATCCCGGGCGACATCACCACGTACCGATCCTGTTGAGCCCCTTCGCCTACTCGACGTACCGGGGTAGCTGAACCGGCGGCGGGGCCAGGCGCCCCGCCGCCGATCTGCTCAGCGGATCTCGATCAACAGATCCCCCGGCGCGACCTGCGTCACCTGTCCGATGGCGAGTCGGGTCACGGTGCCCGCGACCGGGGCGGTGATCGCCGCCTCCATCTTCATCGCCTCGATGGTGCCGATCGTCGCGCCGGCGGCGACCTCGTCGCCGACGTCGACCGACAGCGACACGACGCCCGCGAACGGGGCACCGATGTGGTGCGGGTTGGAGCGGTCCGCCTTCTCCGCCGACGCGACAGCCGAGTCGACGGAGTGGTCGCGCACCGCGATCGGGCGCAGCTGACCGTTCAGGACGCACATGACGGTCCGCATGCCCTGCTCGTCCGGTTCGCTGACCGCCTCCAGCCCGATGAGCAGATCGACACCGGGTTCGAGTTCGACGCGGTGTTCCTCGCCGTAGCGCAGTCCGTAGAAGAACTGGTTGGCCGAGAGCCTCGACGTGTCACCGTAGGCCTCGTAGTGCTCCTCGAATTCCTTTGCCGGACCGGGGAAGAGCAGGTGGTTGAGCCGGACCTGACGGTCACGACCCGGCTTGTCGAGGATGGCCTCGTCGTCGGCGGACAGTGGGGTGACCTCGGGGGCCGGCGCGCGACCCTGCAGCGCGAGGGTGCGCAGCGGTTCGGGCCAGCCACCGGGGGGGTCGCCCAGCTCGCCGCGCAGGAAGCCGATCACCGAGTCCGGGATGTCGTAGGACGCCGGGTCGGCCGCGAAGTCCGAGGCGGTGATGCCGCGGCCGACCAGCGCGAGCGCGAGGTCGCCGACGACCTTCGACGACGGGGTCACCTTGACCAGTCGGCCGAGCATCGAATCAGCGGCGGCGTACGCCTGCTCGACGGCCTCGAACCGGTTGCCCAGCCCGAGGGAGATGGCCTGCTGCCGCAGGTTCGACAGCTGCCCGCCCGGGATCTCGTGCGAGTAGACCCGCCCGGTCGGCGCCGGGAGACCGGACTCGAACGGCGAGTACACCTTTCGCAGCGCCTCCCAGTACGGCTCGAGGTCACACACCCGCGCGAGGTCGATGCCGCTGTCCCGCTCGGTGTGGGCGGTCGCGGCGACGATCGCCGACAGCGGCGGCTGGCTCGTGGTGCCCGCCAGCGCGGCACTGGCGCCGTCGACCGCGTCGGCCCCCGCCTGCCACGCGGCCATGTAGGTCGCCAGCTGTCCGCCCGGGGTGTCGTGGGTGTGCACGTGGATCGGCAGATCGAACTCACGCCGCAGCGCCGACACCAGGGTGGTCGCCGCGGGAGCGCGCAGCAGACCCGCCATGTCCTTGATCGCCAGGACGTGCGCGCCCGCCTCCACGATCTGTTCGGCCAGCCGCAAGTAGTAGTCGAGCGTGTAGAGGTCCTCGCCCGGGTCGGACAGATCGCCGGTGTAGCTCATCGCCACCTCGGCCACCGCCGTACCGGTCTCGCGGACCGCGTCGATCGCGGGTCGCATCGCGTCGATGTTGTTGAGCGCGTCGAAGATCCGGAAGATGTCGATGCCGACGTCGGTCGCCTCGGACACGAACGCGGTCGTCACCTTGGTGGGATACGGCGTGTAACCGACCGTGTTGGCGCCGCGCAACAGCATCTGCAGACAGATGTTGGGGATCGCCTCCCGCAACTGCGCCAGCCGATCCCACGGGTCTTCCTTCAGGAAGCGAAGCGCCACATCGTAGGTCGCCCCGCCCCAGCACTCGACGGACAGCAGTTCGGGGGTCAGCGCGGCCACGTACGGCGCCACGTTGAGCAGCCCGTTGGTGCGCACGCGAGTCGCGAGCAGCGATTGGTGCGCATCGCGGAACGTCGTGTCGGTGATGCCCAGCCGCGGGTTCTCGCGCAGGTCGCGCGCGAACCCCTCGGGTCCGAGCTCCAGCAGACGCTGCCGCGAGCCGTTCGGCGGCGAGGCGAGCACCGACCGCTCGACGGTGGGCAGCTTGTCGCGCGGGTACACCGTGGTGGGCCGCTCACCGTGCGGCTTGTTCACGGTGACGTCGGCCAGGTACGACAGGATCTTGGTACCGCGGTCGGCTGACGAACGCGAGGTCAGCAGACCGGGACGCTCGTCGATGAACGAGGTCGTGACGCGCCCGGCGCGGAAATCCGGATCGTCGAGCACCGCCTGCAGGAACGGGATGTTGGTCGCGACGCCACGGATTCGGAACTCGGCCACGGCGCGGCGCGCACGCCGCACCGCGGTCGGGAAATCCCGTCCGCGACAAGTCAGTTTGACGAGCATCGAGTCGAAGTGGCCACTCACCTCGGCGCCGAGGTTCGCACCGCCGTCGAGCCGGACGCCGGCACCGCCGGGGCTACGGTAGGCGGTGATGCGCCCGACATCGGGCCGGAAGCCGTTGGCGGGGTCCTCGGTGGTGATCCGGCACTGCAGCGCGGCACCGCGGATGCGGATCGTGTCCTGGGTCAGTCCGAGATCCGCCAGCGACTCCCCCGATGCGATGCGCAGCTGCGCGCTGACGAGGTCGACGTCGGTGATCTCCTCGGTCACCGTGTGCTCGACCTGGATACGCGGGTTCATCTCGATGAACACGTGGCGACCCTGTTCGTCGAGCAGGAACTCCACCGTGCCCGCGCACGAGTAGCCGATCGATCGCGCGAAAGCCACTGCGTCCGAGCAGATCTGCTCGCGCAACTCGTCGGAGAGGTTCGGTGCGGGCGCGAGCTCGATCACCTTCTGGTGGCGGCGCTGCAGGCTGCAGTCGCGCTCGTAGAGGTGGATGACGTTGCCGTAGGTGTCCGCGAGGATCTGCACCTCGATGTGCCGCGGGTTGACCACGGCCTGCTCCAGGAACACCGTCGCGTCGCCGAACGCGGCCTCGGCCTCGCGCGACGCGGCCGCGATGGCCTCGGCGAGGTCGGCACGCTCGTCGACGCGGCGCATCCCCCGCCCGCCGCCACCCGCGACCGCCTTGACGAAGACCGGGAACTGCATGTCCTCCGCCGCGGCGAGCAACTCGTCGAGATCCGACGACGGCTCCGAGCTCGCGAGCACGGGGATCCCCGCCGCCTTCGCCGCGGCCACCGCGGTCGCCTTGTTGCCGGTCATCTCCAGGATGTCGGCGCTCGGGCCCACGAAGGTGATGCCCGCCGCCGCGCACGCGGCGGCGAGACCCTGGTTCTCCGACAGGAATCCGTAACCGGGGTAGATCGCATCGGCGCCACACCGGACCGCCGCGCCGACGACCTCGTCGACCGACAGGTAGGCCCGCACCGGATGTCCCGGCACCCCGATCTGGTAGGACTCGTCGGCCTTCAGCCGGTGCACGGAGTTGCGATCCTCGTACGGGAAGATCGCGACCGTGCGCGCACCCAGTTCGTAGGCGGCGCGGAATGCGCGGATGGCGATCTCGCCGCGGTTGGCGACCAGAACCTTGTCGAACATCGTGGTGTTCTCTTTCTCTCACGCCTGCGCCGGTCCGGCGCGTGCTCAGCGACTCGCACAATCGCGGTGGAGATCGCGCGAACAAACTCCCGGCGGGCACGGATCGACGCGAATGTCCCGACGACGCCGACCCGTTTCCACGGGCAGTTCACGTCGTGATCCTACTCACCGAGACCGGCCGTTCGGCCACCCCCTCACACCGCCTTCGACCCCCTCGGAAACCGTGCTCCCCGACGCCGTCCACCGCGTCGGAAAGGCGGCTGCACGGCACTGTGACGCCTCCGGAGAGGTGATCGAAAACAATTGCCGCGCAATGTACGTGGCACTCATTGCCGCAGTGTTGAGAAATACTCTCCAGCAGGATTCGACAATGAGAGATCCGCGGCGTCGAGAATTCGCGAATGCCGATCGATCGCTCCGTCGGAATGCCGACCGATCGCTCTGTCACGGGCTCGCTTTGTCGGCCGACGGCGCACGGGATTAGCGTCGTCGGAACCACTCCGATCCGACCGGAAGGCGTTGCCGTGGGCTTCACCCGTTACGTCGCCTTGGGCGACTCGTTCACCGAGGGAGTCGGCGATCCGGACCCGGCCCGACCCAACGGGGTACGCGGGTGGGCCGACCGTGTCGCCGAACAACTCGCCGTCGCGGCGCCCGCCGAGGGCGGCGCGGGCTTCGGCTATGCGAACCTGGCCATCCGCGGCCGGTTGCTCGACGAGGTGCTCGCCCAGCAGATCGGTCCGGCGATCGCCCTGGAGCCCGACCTGGTCACCATCTACGCCGGCGGCAACGATCTCATGCGCCCGTCCCTCGACCTCGACGCGATGATCGCGCGGTACGACGAGGCCCTGCGCGACCTGACCGCGACGGGCGCCACCGTCGTCGTCTTCACCGCCTACGACACCGGATGGGCTCCGGTGTTCCGGATGCTGCGTGGACGGGTCGCCATCTACAACGAACTCGTCCGGGCGGTCGCCGAGAAGCACGGTGCACTGATCTGCGACTTCTGGCGGATGGCCGGTTATGACGACTACCGCATGTGGGACGCCGATCGCCTGCACATGTCGCCGCTCGGTCACGCACAGATGGCCGGCCGGGTCCTCGACCTGCTCGGCGTCGACCACCACATCACGCCCGAGACGATGGCCGCCGCCGCGGTCGCCACCCGGCGGGAGCAGCGGCGTCAGAACGCGGAGTGGGCGCGGACCTTTCTCGGCCCCTGGGTGGTGCGCCGCATCCGCGGCGTCTCGTCGGGCGACGGACTCACCCCGCGCTGGCCCCGTCCCGTCGGCCTGGCAGACCTCGCGTAGCCCGGACGCCGAGGCTTCCCGCCGGGTGCGAACGTCTGCACCCGCGGCCCGCCGGATATCCTGGTCGTTCGGAGGTGTGCACAATCGATGAGCGGAACCAGCGGGATGACGGCGTGACCAGCCGCACCGACGCCGACGGAACGACGGACAGCACTCCGGACCTCCCGCCCCCCGATCCCACCGCCGAGAAGCCCCACCCGCGGCTCGCGGTGGCCGTGCTCTGCCTCGCCGGCATCGTCGTCGCGTTGATGCAGACGATCATCGTGCCGCTCATCCCTCAGCTCCCCGCGCTGCTGCACGCCGATGCCTCCGACACCACGTGGGCGATCACGATCACGCTGCTGCTCGGCGCGGTCGCCACCCCCATCGGCGGGCGGATCGGCGACATGTACGGCAAACGCCTCGCCATCCTGGTCAGTCTCGGCTTCGTCGCAGCGGGTTCCGTGGCCTGCGCGGTCGCGACGTCGCTCCCGCTGTTCATCATCGGCCGCGGTCTCCAGGGGCTGGGTTTCGGCATCGTCGCGCTCGGCATCAGCGTCATGCGCGACATCGTCCCGCCCCGCCACCTCGGCTCGTCGCTGGGAACGATGAGCGCCTCACTCGGCATCGGCGGTGCGCTCGGGCTCCCCGTCGCCGCCCTCATCGCCCAACACGTGAGCTGGCACGCCCTGTTCTGGTCGTGTGCGGGTGCCGCGACGCTGGCCGGTGTCGGCGTGGCCCTCACGGTCCGCTCCACCGCCAAGCCCTCCGGCGGCCGGTTCGACGCGCTCGGCGCCCTCGGTCTGACGGTGCTCCTCGTCTGTCTGCTGCTGCCGTTGTCCAAGGGCGCCGAGTGGGGATGGTCCGCTCCGCTGACGCTCGGCCTGTTCGCCGGCTTCCTCGTGTCGCTGGGCGTGTGGGTCCTCGTCGAACTCCGTCGCGACAGTCCGTTGATCGATCTCCGTATCCTGGGCAAGCGCCCGCTGCTGTTGACGAATCTGGCCTCGATCGCGACCGGTTTCGCCTTCTACGCGATGCAACTCATCCCGATCCAGTTGCTGATGGCCCCGACGGACAGCCCGGACGGCTTCGGGTACGACATGGTGCACGCGAGTCTCATCCTCGCGCCCAGCGGTCTGGTCATGTTCGTGTTCTCACACATCAGCGGTCGCATCAACGCCGTCTTCGGCGCCCGCATCTCCCTCGCCCTGGGCGCGGTCATCATCGGCATCGGCTACGTGATCTTCATCGTCGGCATCGCCGGCCCGTGGGACCTCACCTGGATCCACATGATGGTCATCGCCTGCTGCATCGGCGCCGGTCTCGGCATCGCCTACTCGGCGATGCCGGCCCTCATCATGCAGTCGGTCAGCGTCGAGCAGACCGGCGAGTCCAACGGCGTCAACGCCCTCATGCGGATCATCGGCACCTCGACGGCCGCCGCCGCGGTCGGCATGCTGCTGACGTGGTCGATGATCTCGGTTCCCGTCGCCGACGGCACCGCGATCGAGGTGCCGACCGCCGAGGGCTACCTGTGGGCGTCGGCCATCGCCCTCGTCATGAGTGCGATCGCCGCCGTGGTCGCCTTCGCGATTCCCGCGCACGGCCGCAGCACCGAGACCCCGGTCTGACGACCCGGTCACCTGTGGGCCGGGTCGCCGGCCCACGAGATGCGGACCGCACCGGATGCACGTAGCGTGACGCCGTGCTTCTCTCGACGTCGATCTCCGCGATCCGCTCCGACGGGCGCATCGGCCTCGTACGGTGGGAGCCACCCACCGCCGCATCCCGCCTCCTCGACAAGGCACGCTGATGGACCTCACCGCCGTCTCCCACTACCGGTTCGCGCGCACGCGGGATGAGGCGTTCCCCGCCCCCGGCGAACAGATCGTCGCCGGTGGCACCTGGGTGTTCTCCGAGCCGCAGCCGGCGACCACGGGACTAGTCGACCTGAGCGAGATGGGTTGGGCACCTGTCGAAGACCTGCCGGGAGGTGGTCTCCGGATCGCGGCCACCTGCACGATCGCCGAACTCGTCGCACTCCCCCCGCGCCCCGGCTTCGTGGCCCACCCGATGTTCGCGCAGTGCGCGAACGCACTGCTGGCGTCGTTCAAGATCTGGAACATGGCGACCGTCGGCGGCAACATCTGCCGGTCGTACGCGGCGGCGTCGATGGTCTCGCTGGCGGTCGGGCTCGACGCGACCGCCCACGTGTGGAGTCCCGATGGCACCGACCGCGATCTACCCGTCGTCGAGCTGGTCATCGGCAACGGCATCAACCTCCTGGCACCGGGAGAAGTCCTGCGCGCCATCGACTTCCCCGCCCACGCGTTACGCGCCCGCACCTCCGTGCGCAAGATCGCCCTCGCCGAGCTCGGTCGCTCGGGGGCCGTGGTGACCGGCCGGGTCGACGACGACGGCGCCGCCACCTTCGGGATCACCGCGGCCACCGAATGGCCGACCGTTCTGCGCTACACCGGGTTACCGACCCGCGACGCGCTGCACGACGACATCGTCTCGGCAAGTGGCTATTACACCGACGCGCTGGGTTCGGCCGACTGGCGCCGCGGCGTCTCGGCGGTGCTGGGCGAGGAGATCCGCACGGAGTTGTCGTCGGCGACGAACGGAATCAAGGACATGGGATTCGGAGCCGGCGCATGAGATTCGAGGTCAACGGAGAGTCGCTCGACGCCGAACCCGCTGCGGGACAGTGCCTTCGGATGCTGCTCCGCGAACACGCACACTACGAGGTCAAGAAGGGCTGCGACGCCGGCGACTGCGGGGCGTGTTCGGTGCTCGTCGACGGACAGCCCGTGCACTCCTGCATCTATCCCGCTCACCGCGCCGCCGGGAAGTCGGTGACGACGGTGGCCGGGCTCGGCACCCCCGACGACCTGCACCCCGTCCAGCAGTCCTTCGTCGACAACTTCGGATTCCAGTGCGGTTTCTGCACCGCCGGAATGATCGTGACCGCCTCCACCGTCACCGCCGAGCATCTCCCCGACCTGCCGCGGCGGATGAAGGGAAACCTCTGCCGCTGCACCGGTTACCGCTCCATCCGGGACGCGATCACCGCGGCCGCCACGGGCACCGCGTCCCCCGCTGCGCCCGCGGAGCCCGCGCAACGGCCATTCGTGGGCGAGTCGGTCGCTCCGCTCGCCGCCCGGCGCGTGGTGACCGGAACCGAGCCGTACACCTTCGACGTCCCCACGCCCGGGACGTTGCACATCCACGTACTCGGTTCGCCGCACGCGCACGCACGGATCACCGCCATCGACACCACCGACGCCGCCGCGCTACCCGGCGTCGAGCTGATCCTCACCCACGAAAACGTCTCCACTCCGCGGTTTTCCACGGGACGCCACGAGAGCCGCCTCGAGGATCCCGACGACACACTCGTCTTCGACCCGGTGGTGCGATTCGTCGGTCAGCGGGTCGCCGCGGTGGTCGCGTCGTCCCCGGCCGTCGCCGACCAGGCCCTGGCGCTCATCGACGTCACCTACGAAGTTCTGCCCGCGGTCTTCGACCCGGAAGCGGCCAGAAGCCCCGGAGCCCCACTGCTGCACCCCGATCGCACTCCCGCCGACCGGGTCGCCGAGGCCCATCGCAACGTCATCGCCACCTTTCACGAGGGGTTCGGCGGCGACGTCGAGGCCGCACTCGCCGCATCGTCGGCGACTGTGCACGGCACCTGGTCCAGCGGGCGGGTCTCCCACGCCCAGTTGGAAACCCACGGGTCGATCGGGTGGTTCGACGAACACGGGCGCCTCGTCATCCGGACCAGCACCCAGGTCCCGTTCCTGGTCCGCAACGAGCTCGCGCTCCTCTTCGATCTGCCGCCGGAGCGTATCCGGGTCTTCAGCGCCCGGGTGGGCGGTGGGTTCGGCGGCAAGCAGGAGATGCTGACCGAGGACCTCGTCGCCCTGGCCGTACTCCGCACCGGCAAACCCTGCGCCTACGAGATGAGCCGCACCGACGAACTGACCCGGACCACGTACCGGCACCCGATGCGGGTCACCGTCGATGTCGGAGCCGACGCGGACGGCAGGCTCACCGGCCTGCGCGTGAACCTGTTGTCGGACACCGGCGCCTACGGCAACCACGCGATCGGCGTGATGTTCCACGCGTGCGCGGAATCGGTGTCGGTGTACAACTGCCCGGTGAAGCGCCTCGACGCGGAGGTCGTCTACACCAACAACCCGCCGTCCGGCGCGTTCCGGGGTTACGGCCTCGGCCAGGTGGTCTTCGCCGTGGAGAGCGCGATGGACGAACTCGCGATCGAACTCGGCATCAACCCGTTCGAGTTCCGACGCCGCAACGCCGTCGCCGACGGCGATCCCCTCCTCATCGCACGCGCCGAACCCGAGGTCGACCTGGTCTACGGCAGCTATGGACTCGACCAGTGTCTCGATCTGGCCGAGCGTGCATTGCACGCCGGCAACGGGGTCGAGGCACCGTCGGGGGACCGCTGGCGCGTCGGCGAGGGCATGGCCATCGCCGCGATCGCCACCATGGCCCCCCGCGGGCACTTCGCCGACGTCACCGTCGCGGTCGACGCCGCCGGCACGTACCACGTGGGCGTGGGCACCGCCGAGTTCGGCAACGGCACGACCACGGTCCACGCCCAGATCGTCGCCACCGCGCTGTCGACCGGACTCGACCGGGTCTCGCTGTGGCACGGCGACACCGATGCCGTCGTGCACGACACCGGGGCGTTCGCCTCGGCGGGCACGACCGTGGCCGGGAAGGCGCTGCACTCAGCATGTCTCGCATTGCGTGACGCCCTTGTCGATGCCGCGGCGCGGCTCACCGGAACGAACCCGGCACAGGTCGGACTCGGCGCGGAGGGCGCGCTCGTCGACGGCCGGATCGTCGGGTTCGCCGATCTCATCGGCGCTGTCGATCCGCCGAACCGGGTCGAGCACCCCGCGGGACCGCGCGCCGTCGCCGCGGGCGCCGAACGCGGGGAGATGCGATCCATCGCGTTCAACGTGCAGGCCTTCCGCGTCGCGGTCGACACCGAGACCGGCACCGTCCGCATCCTGCAATCGGTCCACGCGGCCGACGCGGGCACCGTGATGAACCCCGAGCAATGCCGCGGTCAGGTGGAAGGCGGTGTCGCGCAAGGCATCGGCACCGCGCTCTATGAGGAGATCATGATCGACGACGGCGGACGGCCGATCACGAACGTCTTCCGGGTGTACCGCGTCCCGCAGATGGCCGACATCCCCGTCACGGAGGTCTACTTCGCCGAGACCAGCGACGAACTCGGCCCGTTCGGCGCCAAATCGATGAGCGAGTCACCGTACAACCCGGTGGCGCCGGCGCTCGCGAACGCCATCCGTCGCGCACTCGGGAGCCGGCCCGGTGAGACGCCGATGTCACGCGACCGCATCTGGCGACTCGCTCGGCAAGAGACCTGAACCCTTTTTTCGTTAGCAATGCGCAATGATTCTGCGCGGCAACGGCATCGAGTTCCCGCACATGGTCACAATTCTGGGCCCGCTCTCGCCGAAACGGTTGCCGGGCGGCATGACTCGGAGGACACTCCCCCTGTACGTGTAGTCCACAGTCAAGGTTGTCCAGAGAAGGGCGTCATCATGACTCACACCGCACCCACCCACGAGAACAACCGTCCATCCACCTCACAGAACATCGCCGCGGGGACCTCCATCGGCGCCGCGATCATCCTCATCGTCCTCGGTGTCATCCAACTCTTCCAGGGCATCGCCGCGGTCGCCGAAGACGAGGTCTTCGTCCGCGGCGTCGAGTATGTCTACAAGCTCGACTTCACCACGTGGGGCTGGATTCACATCGCCCTCGGGATCGTGATGGCCGGCGTCGGCATCGCACTCGTCACCGGCGCGACCTGGGCTCGGTTCACCGCGATCGTGATCGCCGGTCTGTCGATCATCGCCAACTTCCTGTGGTTGCCCTACTACCCCTGGTGGTCGATCCTGATCATCGCTCTCGACATCGTGGTCATCTGGGCCGTCTCGACCTGGCCGCCGAAGGCCGAATACCGCTAGATCCCGACCCCCGCTGCACCGTCGAGGCACCCCTCGGCGGTGGAGCGCGTTCTGTCAGCACCGGAACCCCAGACGATCAGCGGCCGGAAGGGCGGCGTCGAGATGACCACGGACACCAACGGACAGAGCGCGGAGCCGAGCGTATGCATCACCGACTCCGAGCGCGCCGAACTCGAACGACTACGAGCCGAGGTCGCGCGCCTGCGCGACGCGGCCGGCACCGGGCCGGCCACCAAGACCCCCGACCCGACCCGTCGGACCCGGTGGCGCTGGTTCGCGGTCGCGGTCCTGTGCATCCTCGTCGCCGTACTCGCCATCACCTCGGTGACTTCGCGATTCGTCCGTGGCGAGATCCTCGACACCGACCGCTACGTCAGCACCGTCGCTCCGCTCGCCTCGGATCCCGCAGTGCAAGCCGAGATCTCGAACACGATCACCGGTGAGATCTTCAGTCGCATCGACGTCGAGGGACTCACCGCGGCGGCGCTGACGACCCTGACCGACGCGGTTCCGGCCACCGAGAACGCACCACGCGTCGACCGGGCGGTCGAGGGCCTCGCTCCCGTCCTGGCCGGCCAGGCCCGCGGCTTCGTGCAACAGACCGTGTCGTCGTTCGTCGCCGGCGATCAGTTCGAATCCCTGTGGCTGCAGGCGAATCGGTCCGCACACACCGCCCTGGTCGCGGTCGTGACCGGCGACGTCGGACCGTCGTCGGTGACCGTAGACGACTCCGGCACCGTCAGCATCTCGCTCGGCACCGTGATCGACAACGTCAAGGCACGCCTCCTCGACCGCGGCTTCACCTTCGCCGAGAAGATCCCCGCCGTCGACACGCAGTTCGTCCTGTTCCGCTCACCAGAACTGGTCCGCGCCCAGCGTGCCGTCTCGGCACTCGACACCGCCGCCGACGTCCTGCCCTGGCTGACGATCGCGCTCGCCTTCGCCGCCGTGGCCGTCGCACCCCGCGGTCGGCGTCTGCGGGCCCTCTCGCTCGCCGGACTGTCACTCGTCCTCGCCATGCTCGTCCTCGCCATCGCGTTGCTGATCGGCCGAGCGCTCTATCTCGACGCGATGCCGCCCGACATCCTCGCCCCCGATGCCGCGGCCGCCACCATCGACACGGTGCTCGATCCGCTGCGGTTGGCGCTACGTGCCGTGGCGGTCCTCGGGCTCGTGGTCGCCGTCGGGGCCTACCTGTTGGGCGGGTCCGCCTCGGCCACGGCCGTTCGGCGCGGATTCGGGCAAGGGCTCGACTCGGTACAGCGGATACGACGCTCGCGGCCGCCGAATGCCTTCGAGGAGAGCCTGTTCCGCACGCGAATCGCCTTGCGCAGCGCGATCATCGGCATCGCGGCGCTGCTGCTCGTCTTCTGGAGCTATCCGACCGGTCTGGTGGTCCTCCTCATCGCCGTCTTCGGACTCCTCGCACTCCTGATCCTCGAACTCGTGATCAGGCCGGCGAAGGACTGGGCCGCCAAGGACCGGAACGAGGAGTCGGATCCGCCGGATCAGGAGACGCCCGGCGCGGCGACGCCGGCCGTCGAGACGGTATGAGTCAGGCGTCGGTCGCCGCCGAGGTCGCGCCGCCCACGACACGCAGATGGTGGGCGCGCGCGGCCATGGCGCTGGCCGTCGCCGCGATCCTGCTGCCGGTGGCCGCCGCCGGCCTCCTCCGCCTGCTGGGCCTCCTGGCGATCTGTGGTGTCTGTGCCGTCGTCATCGTCGCCGCGGTGTACTGGTTCCTCATCAGCCGTGGTGTCCTCCGCATCGTCTCGGCCGCTCTCGCGGTCCTGCCGGTGGCGGTTCTCGTGGTGTTCCTCCTTCGCGAGCGACAGCTCTGGGTCGTGATCGCCGCCGCGCTGCTGGCGGCCGCCGCGGTCGGATGCGGTCGGCGCGCGCTGCGGCCGTCGCGCATCGACTCCCTGATGCCCGAACACCCGGCGCCGGACGTCCACCGCCCGTTCATCATCATGAACCCGCGTTCGGGTGGCGGGAAGGTCGTCCGATTCGATCTGCAGCGCAAGGCCGAATCCCTCGGCGCCGAAGTCGTATTGCTGGACGGGCCGGTGGAGATCGACGTGGAGCAATTGGCACGGGACGCGGTGGCGCGCGGGGCCGACCTGCTCGGTGTCGCGGGAGGTGACGGCACCCAGGCCCTCGTCGCCGGAGTCGCGGCCGAGGCGGGCGTACCCTTCCTGGTCATCAGTGCCGGCACCCGAAACCATTTCGCTCTCGATCTCGGGCTCGACCGCCAGGACCCCGCCCGGTGTCTCGACGCGCTGCGCGACGGCGTCGAATTCCATGTCGACCTCTGTCACATCAACGGTCGGCCGTTCGTCAACAACGCGTCGTTCGGCATCTACGCCGAGGTGGTCCAGAGTCCGCAGTATCGAGATGACAAGACACGCACGGTGTTACGCATGCTTCCCGACCTCCTGGGGAGAGGGACGAGGTCGGGTCTGCGGGCCGTCATCGGCAGCGAGACCGTCGCCGATCCACAGGCCGTCCTCGTCAGCAACGGCCCCTATGCCACCAACGACGTGGCCGGGCTCGGTCGCCGCACCCGCATCGACGAGGGACGGCTCGGGGTCGTCACCGTCTCGGTGTCCGACACCCGGCAGGCCGTCGGCCTCCTGCGGCGCACCCACGACCGCGGACTCGTCCAGCGCATCGCCACCGAGGTGACCGTCGACGCCGACGCCGAGGTCATCCCGGTCGGGGTCGACGGCGAATCGCTCCAGCTCACGACGCCGGTGCTATGCACGATCACGCCCGGTGCGCTGCGCGTCCGCGTCCCACGGCACCGCCCCGAGACCCGGATCGCGCCACCGCAACTGGACTGGCTGCAGTTGTGGTACCTGGCGTGGAACCCACACCGGGCCTCGTAGCCGCCCGTTCGGTCAGCGAAGAGCTCGCCGGGGTGCCACCGCTTCCACGGCCGAGATCGCGGACACCGCCGGACTCCGGCGACGTCGCACCCACTTCTCCGCCTCCACCACGACGGGGATGATCAGCGACCATCCGATGCAGGCGAGCCACTGGCCGCCGGTCAGCGAGGTCGTCTGCAGCAGGTCTTGCAGAAATCCGAGCTCCACCGCGAGCACGGTGACGATGATCGGGATCGACAGGATCTTCACGGCGTTGACGATCGGCGGTGTGAGGCCCGACTCCGGATCGCGCCGCATCACCAACCCGGCGAACACCGAACCCAGGGACAGCACCACGAAGCCCATGGTCATCGGGACGTTCGGTTCGGTCGGGCTCATCGGACCGGGCGCCACCATCATCGCGACGAAGGTCACCGCGAACTGCAGGACCCCGTAGGCGAACCACTGCACGAACGACGCGCGATTCGTGATCGGCTGTTTCGGGTCCCGTGGTGGTTTGGCCATCAGATCCGGTGCCGGCGGGTCCTGCATGATCACGATCACCGGGAACAGGGTGATGAAAAAGTGCTGGAAGACCACCATCAGCGGCGCCAGCGCGACGCCCTCGTTGATGTCGAAGATGCTCGCGACCAGGAACAGGAGCACCAGTGAGAACAGCTTGGACATCTGGTAGCGGATGTAGGCGACGATCTTGTCGTAGACGCTGCGCCCCAACCGGATCGCGGTGATCAACGTCCCGAAGTTGTCGTCGGTGAGGATCAGCTTGCCGGCCTGCTTGGTGACCTCGCTGCCCGAGCCCATCGCCACCCCGATGTCGGCCTTCTTCAGCGCGGCCGCGTCGTTGACCGCGTCGCCGGTCATCGCGACGACCGCGCCCTGGCGCTGCATCACGTCGGCGAGCCGGAGTTTGTCCGACGGCGTGACACGCCCGAACACATGCAACCGCGGAAGCGCCTCGGCGAGTTCCTCGTCGGACATCGCGGCGAGTTCGGTACCGCTGATGGCCCCGGGACCGAGTCCCAGCTGCGCACCGATCGCCGACGCGGTTCCCGTGTGGTCCCCCGTGATCATCCGCACATCGATCCCCGCGGCGTGCGCCGTGCGGACGGCGTCGACGGCCTCGGCACGCAACGGGTCGATGATCCCGACCATCCCGACGAAGACGAGATCGTCCACGAACGCCATCGGGTCGGCGGTCACCTCGTCCTCCCGGCCGTCGAGCACGCGCGCGGCGAAGGCCAGCACACGTAGGCCCTCGGCCGACATCTGCTCGTTGGCCGCCTCGATCTCGGCCCGGACCTCCGCCAGCTCCACCCTCTCCCGTCCGGGGCGGAACGCCCAGCGGCAGCGGTTCAGCACGACATCCGGACCGCCCTTGACCATCTCGACGAAACGGACGGTGCCGTCCACCGGCAGCCGGTGGAACGTCGCCATGAACTTGTAGGCCGAGTCGAATGGAACCTCGGCGAGACGGGGATAGGTCTGGCGGGTGAGCGGCGCGTCGACCCCCATCTTGGCTGCCAGCACGATCAGCGCCGCCTCGGTCGGATCGCCGATGACGGCGCCGGCGTCCGACACGGTGGCGTCGCTGTCGAGGCACAGTCCGTACGCGAGCATGGTGAAGTCGGGAACCGGCTCGCCCGCCGCCTGGGTGATGCTCCCGGTCTTGCCGTAGCCCTCACCGTCGACGGCGAACCACTGACCGTGGAAGTACAACGAGCGCACCATCATCTGGTTCATGGTGAGCGTCCCGGTCTTGTCCGAGTTGATCAGACTCGTCGCGCCGAGCGTCTCCACGTCGGTGAGGTTCTTGACGACCGCCTTCGCATCCGCGAGCTGCCGGGCCCCGAAGGCCAGCATCGCCTGGACGAAAGTGGGCAGACCGGAGGGTATCGCCGAGATGCCCATCGAGATACCGAGCAGCATCACCGTCGCCAGGTCTTGTCCGCGCACCAGCCCGATCACCACGATGATCGCCACGGCGGTCCAGGCGATCACGCCCAGGATCTTGGTGAGTGAATCCAGCTCCCGCTGCAGGGGTGACCGCTGTGGGGCGATCGCCGACAGCATCGACGCGATCTGTCCCATCTGCGTCCGCATCCCGGTCTCGGTGACGACCATCGTCGCCGTGCCGCGGGTGACCGAGGTGTTCTGGAAGAGCATGTTGCTGCGGTCACCCAGGGCCAGCTCGACATCGGTGAGCGCGGCGGGGTCCTTCGGGATCGGCGCGCTCTCGCCGGTCAGCGCGGCCTCCTGCGTCTCCAGCGTGGCGGCCCGCACCAGACGTCCGTCGGCCGGCACCAAGTCGCCGGCTTCGAGCTGCACGATGTCCCCGGGAACGAGTTGCGCCGCGGGAACTTCCACCAGGACTCCACCCCGGACCACGCGGGCCTGCGGAACCTGAATCCGCGCCAGGGCGTCCACGCTGGCCCGGGCCTTCAGCTCCTGCCGAGTGCCCAGCACCAGGTTGAGCACCACCAGGGCGGCGACCACCAGCGCGGTCGAGACCTCCGCGATCACCAGGCTGACGATCACCACGGCGATCAGCATCAGGTTCATCGGATCCCTGAGCTGCAGCAGCACCAGTGCAGCCACCGACGGGGCCGGTTCCGCGGCGATCACGTTGTCGCCGAACCGCGTCCGTCGGTCGTCGATCTCGGCCGACGACAGTCCACCGGTGCTGTCGGACTCGAGCGCCGACACGACGGATTCGACGTCCTGGACGTGCCAGGCCGGTGCGGGGGCGTCGTCCTCCCGACGTTCCGGTGACGACGGCGGGCGTGCGATGGCCATACAACTCTCCTGCCTCGGGCTCGGGCGGTGTCGTGACTACTCGACTGCGGTTCGGTTTCGGGTCGTCAATACGGGGTCGGGATCCAGTGCAGGGCCTGCTCGGGTGGCCGATAGTCCTTGGCCTTCTGCCGCTTCGGCAGTTCGATCCGGGGACGTTCGAGCGGCGTGTAGGGAACCTGACCGAGAAGGTGCTCGATCACATTCAACCGACCCCGTTTCTTGTCGTCGGTGGAGACGACATACCAGGGCGCCCAGCCCGTGTCGGTGAACCGGAACATCTCGTCTCGGGCCCGCGAATAGTCGTACCAGCGGCTGTAGGACGCGAGGTCCATGTCGGAGAGCTTCCAGATCTTCCGCGGATCGTCGATCCGGCTTTGCAGGCGAAGGGTCTGCTGTTCCTCACTGATCTCGAGCCAGTACTTGAGCAGGATGATCCCCGACTCGACCATCGACCGTTCCACCGTGGGCACCTGTTCCAGGAACTGGTGGGCCTGTTTCTCCGTGCAGAACCCGAGCACTCGTTCGATACCGGCCCGGTTGTACCAACTGCGGTCGAAGATGACGACCTCGCCGGCCGCGGGCAGATGCGGAATGTACCGCTGGAGGTACATCTGCGACTTCTCCCGTTCGGTGGGCGCGGGCAGCGCGACCACGCGGAAGACCCGCGGACTCACCCTGGCCGTGATCGCCTTGATGACACCGCCTTTGCCTGCCGTGTCCCGGCCCTCGAAGAGAATGCAGACCTTCGCCCCGGTCGCACGCACCCACTCCTGCATGGCGACCAACTCGGCATGCAGCGGTTCGAGATGCTTGCGGTATTTCTTGCCCGACATCGGGGCGGGCGGGCCGTCGCGACCCGGGCCTCGCAGTTCACCCGAGGACGATGAGAAATCAGGCATGGCCGTACGCTCCCGTGGCTGGACCGAATGACTAACTGGTCATTCTGTGCCACGTCCGAGACATACGCGCGGTAACCGACGAACAGGACGCGCAATTGTCGTGGCGACTGCGGGAAATCGGCGCCTGCTCGATCGTGACCAGTCGTTTCCTCGATGAGCCGGCAGCCGCGGGGGGTTTTGCCGCAAAATGACCCAATGGCTCGGGTTGAGGAGATGCTCGAAGTCGAACAGGTGATTCGTCGCCTGATCGCACGGTTTCCGGTTATGGCTGTCGATGACATCAACGCTCGTGTGCGCGCCATTCACGGACGTTTCGCCGACTGTAAGGTCAGGATCTTCGTGCCGTTGTTGGTCGAGAAAGCGGCTCGACGCGACATCGAGGACTTCCTGGCACAGCCGGGCCACCTGACGCTCGTGTCGCCGACGCCCGGTACCACGCCGCGGGCGCCCGAGGTACGGGCCGACGAGGGTGCCTGAACCCGGCCCGGTCGTGTCGGCATGGTCCGACACGACCGGGCCTGTTCGTCAGCCCCGCAGCAGCCCCTTGGCGACGTGGGTCACCTGGATCTCGTTGCTGCCGGCGTAGATCATCAGCGACTTGGCGTCGCGCGCGAGCTGCTCCACGCGATACTCGGCCATGTAGCCGTTGCCGCCGAACAACTGCACCGCCTCCATCGCGACGTCGGTGGCCGCCTTCGACGAGTAGAGCTTCATCGCCGACGCCTCGGACAAGCTCAGCGGCTTGCCCGCCTTGCCCCGCTCCAGGGCACTGAAGAGCATGTTCTGGACGTTGATACGCGCGACCTCCATCTCGGCCAGCTTGAGCTGGATGAGCTGGAACTGTGCGATCTCCTGGCCCCACAGCTTGCGGTTCTTCGCGTAGTCGATCGAAAGCCGTTGCGCCTCGTTGATGATGCCCAGCGAGAGGGCCGCGATCCCGACCCGCTCCGCGGTGAAACCGGCCTTGGCGCCTTCGGATCCGCGCGCGTCCGAACCGGTGTCCTCGGTCTCGCCGAGCAGGCGGTCCTTGCCGACGCGCACGTTGTCGAAGAACAGCTCGCCCGTCGGCGAACTCATCATGCCCATCTTCTTGAACGGCTTGCCCTGGGTCAGTCCCGGCATCCCCTTGTCGAGGACGAACGACAGGACCTTGCGGTCCCGCATCGGGGTGCCGCTGCCGTCGTCGAGCTTGGCGAACACGACGATGGTGTCGGCGTACGGACCGTTGGTGATGAAGGTCTTCTGTCCGTTGAGGATGTAGTCGTCACCATCGCGACGGACCGTCGTCTTCATGCCGCCCAGCGCGTCCGAACCGGAGTCGGGTTCGGTGATCGCCCAGGCGCCGACCTTCTCCATCGTCACCAGTTCGGGCAGCCACCGCTTCTTCTGGGCGAGCGTGCCCTTGCCGCGGATGGTCGAGGCGGTCAGGCCCATGCTCACGCCCAGGGATGCGACGAGACCGAGACAGACCCCCGCCAGTTCGATGTTGACCATCATGAACATCGAGCCGCCCATACCGCCGCCGTCGCCCGAGGGCTTCTTCTCCCCGTTGGCCTCGGCCTCGAGTTCCTTCTCGAGAGCGTCCTTGGCCATCGCGTCGACACCGAAGCTCGACAGCAGTTTGCGGGTGATGTCGTAGGGCGGCAGCGTGCCGGATTCGAGTTCGTCGAGATGTGGCCGGATCTCCTTGTCGATGAACGCCCGCAGGGCGTCCCGAACCATCAGATCTTCGTCGGACCACTCGAACATCGTCACACTCCCAGACCGGTGTCCGCGCCGGGGCGAACACGTTTCAGTTTTGTCGTCCCCAACTGTGTCAGGAGTCACTGCCGATGTCTAGGTACGTCGTCGCAGATCTGTTCCTACCGAACATCGGTGCAGGTGTAGAGGGTGGCCGGGCGCACCTCCCGCGCGAAGAACCCGTCCGCATCGGCGCACAGCAGGGCCTGCGCCACCGGCATCGCGACCACCACGTAGCCATCGCCGTGCTCGGCCTGCCCGGCACGCCAGGCATGGACTCGGTCGACGAACTGCGCGACACTCTCACCCCCGTGCGGGCGGGCCTCCGGGTCGGTGAACCACCCGCCGAGGTCGACGGGGTCGATCTCCTCCGGGGACAGGCCCGACCACGCACCGACATCGAGCGTCCGCAGCGCGTCGTCGACGATGAGGCCGCCTGTCGCGCCGAGTACCTCGGCGGTGGCGCGGGTCGCCGCCTCCGGGCCGCAGATGTCGATCGGGCGCGTGAGCGACGCGCTCAGAACGAGCACGTCGCGTCGACCCCGCTGATCGAGAACCGGGTCACCGCCGAATCGCACCGACCGGTTGGGGCCGGTGCGCCCGGCGGTGATGATCTGCATGCCGGGCAGTGATCGCCTCAGTTCGGCGCGGAGACCGCGCGAGCGCGGTCAGTCGCCCGCGACCGGGCCATCGCCCCCACGATCAGTGCGAACGAGACGGTGAGAACCGTCCACAGAATGACCTGGTTGGCGATCGCGTACACCCGGAAATCCCCGATCACGTCACCGGGGAAGCCCGGGAACACGACCTGTCCGGCGTCGTCGCGGACCGGGCCGGGGACCTCGCTGAACGACGGCAGGAAGGCGAGCACGATCGCGATGCCGGCCAGATAGGCGACCGTGGCGGCGAACGCCGAGACCAACCCACCGATGCGCGGACGCAACCACGACGCCAGGACCACCGCCGCGATGGCGAGGATCACCGACGACACGGTGATGGTGAGGAAGGCACCGGTTCGTTCGCCGATGGTGTCGTCGTCGCCGACGGCGGGTGGGTTCGCCGGGTAGGCGAAGAACGGGACGGCGAAGACGGCGACGAAACCGATGCCGCCGAGCACGCCGGCGACCGCACGGGGATCGGTGGCCGGGTGACGGCTGCCGACGTGGCTCCACAAGACCGTGAACGCCACCGCGAAGAACGCGCCCATGCACACTGCGAACACGACGTTGCCGATCCCCGCGCCGAGGTTCTCCTGCATCGCGCGGGTGAACAACTCTCCGCCCTCACCATGGGTGTGACCACCCGGTTCGGCGGCATGGGCCAGGGCCTCCTCGGCCGCCGAGCGGGCGCTCTCGTAGTCGATGGCCTTGCCGACGACGGGTTCGAGGTGGAACCGGGCGAACACGAACGAGACGATGCCGGCGATCAGTCCTGCCAGCAGGCCCGCGCCGATGAACTTCTTCTCCATATGAAGTTGACTCCTGAGTCGGACGTGGTCGGTTCAGGCCGACTCAGTGGCAGGGGAAGCCGAGGAAGTGGCGGGCGTCGTGGACGAACTCGTGCACGTGGGTGTCGGAGCCGAAGACCGACACGACGCCCTGGTCGTAGCCGAGGAAGTAGTAGGCGAGACCGGCCAGGAGCACGGTCAGGCTGAGCCAGAGGGCGGCACTGGCGACCGACAGGTTCGGTACGGGCAGGGCACGGGCCGGGGCGACCGGTGATGCCGCCTCGGTACGGGGAGCTGTCATGGTGGGTCCTTTCGCCGATCTCGCGTCGGAGAGTTCACGGGTGGTGGTGCACGCCGGCACGGCATCCTGACTCACGCATGCCCCGTCACGTCGACCGTGTCGATCTGGGCTGCGTTCACAGTGGCGCGACCGTTCCGGACTCTCACCGGATTCCCCGCACAGGCGTGGGATGACTCTATACCGCGTTCTGTCGTACGCGTGAGACATAGTGGAGAGATGCCCCGCGCTTCGGTGCTCGACCGCTTCACCGCCCCCACCCGACGGTGGTTCTCCGGCGCCTTCACCGCTCCCACCGCCGCGCAGAAGGGTGCGTGGACGTCGATCGCCGACGGCTCGCACACCTTGGTCATCGCCCCCACCGGATCGGGCAAGACCCTCGCCGCGTTCCTGTGGGCCCTCGACCGCCTCGCCGCCGACCCGGACTCGCGGCCCGCCGGCACCAAGGTCCTCTACATCTCGCCACTCAAGGCATTGGCCGTCGACGTCGAACGCAACCTGCGGGCCCCGCTGACCGGCATCACGCGGGCGGCCCAGGAACTGAACCTTCCGGAGCCCAACATCACCGTGGGCGTGCGGTCGGGCGACACCTCCGCCGCCGATCGGCGAGCGCTGGTCAAGACCCCACCCGACATCCTCATCACGACCCCCGAGTCGCTGTACCTGATGCTCACCTCGGCCGCGCGGGAGAGTCTCACCGGCGTGGAGGCGATCATCGTCGACGAGGTCCACGCGGTCGCCGCGACCAAACGCGGTACCCATCTCGCGCTGACCCTCGAGCGCCTCGACGAACTGCTGGACAAACCTGCCCAGCGGATCGGCCTCTCGGCGACGGTCCGCCCGCCCGAGGTGGTCGCGGGGTTCCTGTCCGGCGCCGCGCCGTGCCAGGTGGTCAAACCCAAGGCCGACAAGACATTCGACCTGCGCGTCGACGTCCCCGTCGAGGACATGGCCAACATCCCGCCGCCGGTGTCCGATGCCGATCCCGCGGCGCTGGACGACGCATTCTCGCCGACTGCCGGCTCGTTGTGGCCGTACGTCGAGGCCTCGATCGTCGACCAGATCGAGGCGAACCGCGCCACGATCGTCTTCGCCAACTCCCGACGCCTCGCCGAGAAGCTCACCGCTCGGCTCAACGAGATCCACGCCGAGCGCCACGGCGAGACTGCCGAACCGACCGGCAATCCGTCGGTCGCGGGCGGCGCCCCGGCGTTCGTGATGGGCAGCGGCGCGAGCTCCGGCGCCGAGCCGGTTCTCGCCCGCGCCCATCACGGCTCGGTCAGCAAGGAGCAGCGCGCCCAGATCGAGGACGACCTGAAGGCCGGCCGCCTCTCGTGTGTGGTGGCCACCAGCTCACTCGAACTCGGCATCGACATGGGTGCGGTCGATCTCGTCATCCAGGTGGAGTCCCCGCCGTCGGTGGCGAGTGGACTGCAGCGGATCGGCCGCGCCGGGCACCAGGTCGGCGAGATCAGCCAGGGCATCCTCTACCCCAAGCACCGCACCGATCTGCTGCACTGCACGGTGACGGTGGGCCGGATGCTCGACGGCGCGATCGAGGAGATCAAGGTCCCGCAGAATCCGCTCGACATCCTCGCCCAGCAGACCATCGCGGCGGCCGCGGTCGACGACCTCGAGGTCGATCACTGGTACGAGGTCGTCCGGCGCGCGGCGCCCTACCGTGAACTGGGCCGGGGCGTCTTCGACGCGACCCTCGACCTGGTCGCGGGCCGCTTCCCGTCCGACGAGTTCGCCGAACTGCGCCCCCGGGTGAACTGGGACCGCGACGCCGGAGTCATCACCGGCCGGCGCGGCGCCCAGCGGCTCGCCGTCACCTCGGGCGGGTCCATACCCGACCGCGGGCTCTTCGGCGTGTTCATGGTCGGCGAGAAGGCCACTCGCGTAGGCGAACTCGACGAGGAGATGGTCTACGAGTCCCGGGTCGGCGACGTGTTCGCGCTGGGCGCCACCAGCTGGCGGATCGAGGACATCACCCACGACCGCGTACTCGTCTCCCCCGCGTTCGGTCAACCGGGCCGGCTGCCGTTCTGGATCGGTGACGCGATCGGACGCCCCGCCGAACTGGGCGCCGCGATCGGCGCCTTCACCCAGTCGATCGCCGATCCCGGGAAGCTCGACGACCAGGCAGACCGGCTCGGCCTCACCGACAACGCCCGCAGCAACCTCGCGACACTCATCGCCGAGCAGCGCGAGGCGACCGGACACCTGCCCACCGACCGCACGCTGGTCGTCGAGAGGTTCCGCGACGAACTCGGCGACTGGCGGGTGATCCTCCACTCCCCCTACGGCTTACGTGTGCACGCCCCCTGGGCGAGTGCCATCTCGCAGCGCCTGCTGGAGACCCTCGGCATCGAGGGCGCCACCACCGCCTCCGACGACGGCATCATCCTGCGAATGCCCGACACCGACGACGCCCCACCCGGAGCCGATGTGTTCCTCCTCGACCCCGATGAGGTCGAGCAACTCGTGACCGACGGTCTGGCCGACTCGTCGATGTTCGCGTCCCGTTTCCGCGAATGCGCCGCCCGCGCCCTGCTCTTGCCGCGCCGAGATCCGGGCCGGCGCGCCCCGTTGTGGCAACAGCGCCAGCGCAGCGCCCAACTGCTCTCCGTCGCATCCAAATTCCCCGAGTTCCCGATCGTGCTCGAAGCCGTCCGCGAATGCCTGCAGGACGTCTACGACCTCCCCGCCCTGCTCGATCTGCTGACCCGCATCCGCACGCGCCGGATCCGGGTGGTGGAGACCGAGACCCAGAGCCCGTCTCCCTTCGCCGCGTCGCTGCTGTTCGGGTACGTGGGAGCCTTCATGTACGCCGACGACGCGCCGCTCGCCGAGCGCCGCGCGGCCGCCCTCTCCCTCGACACCAGCCTGCTGGCCCAGTTGCTCGGGCGCGTCGACCTGCGCGAGCTCCTCGATCCGGCGGTCATCGCCGACGTGATCGCCCGGCTCCAACGCCTGTCCCCCGAGCGTCAGGCGCGCGACGCCGAGGACATCGTCGACCTGCTGCGATGGCTGGGCCCGCTCACCACCGAGGAGGTCGCGGCCCGGTATCGCGGCGACGAGCCGGCCGCCGACCTGCTCACCGAGTTGCACCGGGTCGGGCAGATCATCTCGGTCAACCACAACGCACGTGCGCTGTGGGCGGCCATCGACGACACCGCCCGCCTCCGTGACGCCCTCGGGGTGCCCGCACCTCTCGGCATCCCGGCGGCCTATCTCGAGGAGGTGCCCGACCCCGTCGGAGACCTCATCGGCCGGTACGCCCGCACCCATGGCCCGTTCACCGTGCCCGAGGCCTCCGCGGCTCTGGGTATCGCGACCGGGGTCGTGCGCGACACCCTCAACCGTCTCGCATCAGAGCGACGCGTCGTCGAAGGTGATTTCCTGCCGGAGAGCGGCGAGGCCACACCTCGCGAGGGCCAGTGGTGTCACAGCGACGTGCTGGGTCAGATCCGGCGCGGTTCCCTGGCGGCGAGCCGCGCCGAGGTGGCTCCCGTCGGTACCGACGTCCTCACCCGGTTCCTCCTCGACTGGCAGCACGCGTCGTCGGGCACCCAGCTCCGGGGTGTCGACGGAGTGGCGACGGTCATCGACCAGCTGGCCGGGTTCCCGCTGCCGGCGTCGGCGTGGGAGTCCCTCGTACTGCCGGCCCGGGTGTCCGATTACGCAGCGCCGATGCTCGACGAACTGCTCAGCGCCGGTGAGGTCATCTGGTCCGGACACGGCCGCATCGGGAACTCCGACGGCTGGGTGGCGCTGCATCCCGCGGACGTCGCCGTCCTGACGCTGCCCGACGCCGACGAGATCGACACCACCCCGGTCCACGACGGGGTCACGGCCGCACTCGAACCCGGTGGTGCCCTGCGGTTCCCACAGATCGCCGCCGACATCAGCACCGGCACCACCACGCCGGCCGCCGACATCGAGAGTGCCCTGTGGGACCTCGTGTGGGCGGGGCGGGTCAGCAACGACAGCTTCGCGCCCGTCCGAGCCCTGCTGCAACCGCGGCGCAGCCCGTCCGCACCGCGCTCGGCGCCCGCGCATCGGGCACGCGGACGCGCACCCCGGCTCCGCGCCGGCCGCCTGTCGGCCCGGTACCTCACCGAACACTCCGTCGCTCCCCCGGTGTCGCCGACGGCGAGTGGCCGCTGGTTCGCCCTCGACCACCCGTCCACCGAGCCGACCATAGCCACGCAGTGCCTCTGCGATCAGTTGCTCACCCGATACGGCGTGATCACGCGCGGCAGCGTCGTCTCGGAGGAGGTGACCGGCGGCTTCGCGCGGGTCTACAAGGCCCTCACCGTCTTCGAGGACAACGGACACGTTCGTCGCGGTTATTACGTCGACGGCCTCGGCGGGGCGCAGTTCGCCTCGCCGGCCACCGTCGACGAATTGCGCCGGCACGCGCTGCCCGATCGCAAAGCGCCCCGCGAGGCAACCGTGCTGGCCGCGACGGACCCGGCCAATCCCTACGGGGCGGCGCTCGAGTGGCCGGCGTCTCGCGACACCGAGGCCGGTCACCGCCCGGGCCGCAAACCGGGGGCGCTCGTGGTCATCGTCGACGGTGACGTGGTGTGTTTCGTCGAACGCGGCGGCAAGACGCTGCTGACGTTCAGCGACTCGATCCCGCGGCTGGAGTCGGCCGCGGGCGCGCTGGTCGCACTGGTCCGGAAGGGCCGGATCGCACGTCTGACGATCGACCACATCGACTCGGAACCCGTGCGCGCCACCGACTTCGGCAAGGTGCTCGTCGAAGCGGGATTCTCGACGACCCCGCGCGGCATCCGGCTGCGTTTCGGTGATCATGCCTGAGGCGGATCATGCCTGAGGGCGACACCGTCTACGCGGCCGCCGCACGACTGCGGGCGGGGCTCGCGGGACGGGTGCTCGAGTCGTCGGACTTCCGCATCCCGTCGCTGGCCACCGCGGACCTCTCCGGACGCGAGGTCCTCGCGGTGCGATCGGTGGGCAAGCACCTGCTGATCGACGTCGCCGAGAGCGGTCCGGGTGTCGGCGACACCCTCAGCATCCACTCGCATCTGAAGATGGAGGGCGCCTGGCACGTGCACCCGCGGGGGCAACGGTGGCGCCGCCCGGCCTACCAGGCCCGCGCGGTCCTGCGCACCGCCGACCATGAGGCGGTCGGTTTCGACCTCGGCGTACTGGAACTGCTCGCCGACCCCGACGCCGCGCTCGCCTACCTCGGCCCCGACCTGCTCGCCGACGACTTCGATCGCGAGGAGGCGATCCGACGCCTCGGTTCCGACCCGGACGCGACGATCGGTGCGGCCTTGCTCGACCAGCGGCTGATCGCGGGAATCGGCAACGTCTTCCGCAGCGAGATCTGTTTCCTGCGGCGAGTCCTGCCGACCCGGCCGGTCGGCGAGGTCGACCTCGGGCCGGTCGTGGACCTCAGCCGACGCCTGCTGTGGGCGAACCGGATGCGGTCGGCCCGTACCACCACGGGCAACACGTCGCCGAATGCGCGGATGTGGGTCTATGGACGCCACGGGCGGCTGTGCCGGCGCTGCGCCACCCCGGTGAAGCGGGGCGAACTCGAATCCCCCGGCGGCGAACGATCCGTCTACTGGTGTCCACGGTGCCAGGTGTGATCCGACCGAGGCCCCCTCACACGGGGTAGCGCTCCGGTTCGGGCCCGAACTCGAAGCGGCGGGCGGTGATCGAGTCGACCGCGATCTCCACGTAGTTGTACTTCATCGTGGCGATCCACGGGCGCAGCGGCAGCTGGTCGGCCGCCTCGATCTCGTGGAGCGACACCAGGATCCGCGCCGTCCCCTTGGCAACGACACTCCACCCGTCGGTCTCGGTGTGTCCGTCGGCCTCGAACGCCACCCGGGAATTCACAGCCAGCTCCGACAATTTCGTGCCCTCGCCGGACCGCAGCAGGATGCGGCCGTCGTGCGCATGGAAGTTCACCGGGAAGATGTCGGGTTGACCGTTGACGGCCAATGCGATCCGACCGAGCTCGGTTCCTCCCAACAGATCCCAGGCCTGGTCGGGAGTGAGTACCCGTACCGGTTCGTCGACCATGATCTCGCCTCCTTCTTCCCCCACCCCGATCGTGCCGCGGCATCAGGGGGCGGAGACAGAGGCCAACGTCCCGACTCGACCGGAGCCAGGTCATTTCGGAACGGGAACCGGCTCCAGGATCTCGGCCCGGGCCTCGGGGGCCGCGGCGCGCAGGGCGTCGGCGGAGTCGTCGTCGGGTTGCTGCTGCGATGCCACCTCGGCCTCCACGCGCGCGACGTAGGTCGCCACCTCGAAGTCGCGTTGCTCGGTGGTCCAGCCGAGGAGGGGCGCCAGCAGGTCGGCGACCTCGTCGGCGCAGTCGACGCCACGATGGGAGTATTCGATGGCGATGCGGGTCCGCCGGGCGAGGACGTCCTCGAGGTGCAGCGCCGCCTCGTCGACCGCGGCGTACACCACCTCCACGCGCAGATACTGCGGCGCCGCGGCCAGCGGTTGCAGCAGGCTCTTGTCGCCGTCGGCGTAGTACAGCACGTCGTCGATCAGCGAGCCGTAGCGGTTCAGCAACCGGCGAATCCGGTACGGGTGCAACCCGAATCGGCGTCCGAGGTGCTCGCACTGGTTGATGAGCGCGAAGTAACCGTCCGCCCCGAGCAGCGGGACGCGTTCGGTGATCGACGGCGCCACCCGGGTGGGAATGAAGTCGTCGCACGCGTCGACGGCGTCTGCGGCCATCACCCGGTAGGTGGTGTACTTGCCGCCGGCGATCGACACGAGACCGGGCGCGACGGTCGCGACCGCGTGTTCCCGGGACAGCTTCGAGGTCTCGTCGTCCTCCCCGGCCAACAGCGGCCGGAGGCCGGCGTAGACGCCTTCGATGTCGTCGTGGTTGAGCTTGGTGACCAGGACCTCGTTGACGCGTTCGAGGATGTAGTCGATGTCGGCGCGGGTGGCGGCCGGATGCGCGAGGTCGAGGTTCCAGTCGGTGTCGGTGGTGCCGATGATCCAGTGCGTCTCCCACGGGATGACGAACAGCACCGAGTTGGCGGTGCGCAGGATGATCGCGGTCTCGCTGACGATCCGGTCGCGCGGCACCACGATGTGCACGCCCTTGGAGGCCCGGACCTTGAAATGCCCGCGCTGCTTGGACAGTGCCTGCACCTCGTCGGTCCACACCCCCGCGGCGTTGATCACGCAATGGGCACGGATCTCGGTCACATCGCCGTTCTCGGTGTCGCGCACCCGGACTCCGAGCACCCGGTCGGATTCGCGCAGGAATCCGGTGACCTGGGTCGAGGTCCGGATGACCGCACCGTAATTGGCCGCTGTGCGGGCGACCGTGAGGCTGTGCCGCGCGTCGTCGACGACGGTGTCGTAGTACCGGATCCCGCCGATCAGCGAGCTGCGCTTGAGCGCCGGCGCCACGCGCAGGGCACCAGATCGGGTGACATGACGCTGTCCGGGAACGGACTTGGCGCCGCCCATCCGGTCGTAGAGGAAGATGCCGGCTCCGACATACGGCCGCTCCCACACCCGTTGCGTGAGCGGATACAGGAACGGCAACGGCTTGACCAGATGGGGCGCGAGGAACCGGAGCGACAACTCGCGTTCGCGTAGAGCCTCTCGCACGAGGCCGAATTCGAGCTGCTCGAGATAGCGGAGCCCACCGTGGAACATCTTCGACGACCTGCTCGATGTGCCCGAGGCGATGTCGCGTGCCTCGACGAGCGCCACGCGCAGACCGCGTGTCGCGGCGTCGAGTGCGGCACCGACACCCACCACGCCGCCACCGATGACCACCACGTCGAACTGTTCCTCCCCGAACCTCCGCCACGCCTCGGCGCGGTAGAGGGGCCCCATGTCGGCGGGCCGGTCCGGATTGAACTCGGTGTTCATGGTTGCCGAGCCTAATTGATCTCGACGACCTCGACAGCGTGCGACACTGTCCGGCGTGGGTAGGTCAGGCAAATACGTGGCGGCGATCGACCAGGGCACCACCTCGACCCGGGCGATGATCTTCGATCACGAGGGTCGCGTCGTCGGCGTCGAGCAGCTCGAACACGAACAGATCTTTCCGCGGGCAGGCTGGGTGGAACACGACGCCGCCGAGATCTGGCGCAACACGCGCCGCGTCGGCGCCGCGGCCCTCGCCTCGGCCGAGCTGACCGCCAAGGACATCGTCGCGTGCGGACTCACCAACCAGCGCGAGACCACCGTGATCTGGGATCGCGAGACCGGCAAGCCGGTGCACAACGCCATTGTCTGGCAGGACACGCGCACCGACGACCTGTGCACCGAGCTCGCCGGCGACGTGGGCATGGACCGCTATCGCGACCGCACCGGGTTGCCGCTGTCCACCTATTTCGCCGGCCCGAAGGCCCGCTGGCTCCTCGACTCGGTGGACGGCCTCCGCGAACGCGCCGAGAACGGTGAATTGTGCTTCGGCACCATGGATTCCTGGATGGCGTGGAACATGACCGGCGGCGTCGACGGCGGCCAGCACGTCACCGACGTCACGAACGCCTCGCGGACGATGCTCATGGACCTCCGGACTCAGCAGTGGGATCCCGACATCTGCGCCGAGATGGGCATCCCGATGGCCATGCTGCCCGAGATCCGCAGCTCCTCGGGCGATTTCGGCGCCCTTCGCGGCAACGGACCGCTACCGGGCGTGCCGCTGGCGGGCATCCTCGGGGACCAGCAGGCAGCGACGTTCGGCCAGGCCTGCCTGGACCCCGGCGAGGCCAAGAACACCTACGGCACCGGGAACTTCCTGCTTCTCAACACCGGTACCGAGCCGGTCTTCAGTGAGCACGGACTGCTCACCACCGTCTGCTACCGCATCGGCGACGAGCCGGCCCGCTATGCGCTGGAGGGTTCGATCGCGGTGACCGGTTCGCTCATCCAGTGGCTGCGTGACAATCTCGGCCTGATCCCGCAGGCATCTGACGTCGAGAAGCTGGCGGCCGGGGCCGACGACAACGGCGGCGTCTACTTCGTGCCGGCGTTCTCCGGACTCTTCGCGCCGCGCTGGCGCCCCGATGCCCGCGGCGTCATCGTGGGTCTCACCCGGTTCGCCGACAAGTGCCACATCGCCCGAGCCGCACTGGAAGCCAGCGCCTTTCAGACGCGGGAGGTCATCGAGGCGATGCAGGCCGACTCCGGGGTCGAACTGTCGACGCTCAAGGTCGACGGCGGAATGGTCGTGAACGAACTGCTCATGCAGTTCCAGGCCGACATCCTCGACGTACCCGTCGTGCGGCCGGTCGTGAACGAGACGACCGCTCTGGGCGCGGCCTATGCGGCCGGCCTGGCCGTCGGTTTCTGGGAGAGCGAGGACGACATCCGCGCCAACTGGGCCGAAGACCGCCGGTGGGAGCCCGGGATGGCCGCCGACGACCGCGACCGCCTCTACGCGGGATGGAACCGAGCCGTCGAGCACAGCTTCGGCCTGACCTGACCGGCGCGACGGCGCCGCCGCCTCACATCACGTGGTCGGCGAGGATGGCGACCACACCGGCCGTGCCGCCCAGTGCCGCGGCGGCCTCGTAGGCCGATTCGCGGAGCGCATCGCGCAGTGACTCACCAGCGGCGGGCGTCGACATCGCGGCTACCAGGCAGTCAACGGCGCGGGCGCGGCGAAAGCTGTCGCGCTGGGCGTCCACGTCGCCACGACGCTGATGCGCGAAGGCGTCGAAGTCGTGCTGTGCCGCGACGAGCCGCAGACGTGCGATGCCGGCCGTCGACGCACCGCCCTGCCGCCGCCACTGGCTGATCGCCTCCCGGATCTCGGGCGTCGAGACCGCCGTGACGTCCAGGACGGTCGCGACGATCAGGTGCAGACACGCCGTGAGGTCTTCGTCGGGCACCGAGTCGACGAGGCGGGCGACGCCGCCCGGTAACCGGTCGACACGCTTCAGTCCGGCGTTCACACGGTCTCCGGTTTCGACGTGGCCGAACCGCCCGCCGGTGCACCGGTGTCGTCCGAGATCCCCTGCGCCGCACCGTCGACGGGGGTCCGGGAGACGGCGTCGCCGGGTGCCGCGGGCCGCAGGGACAAGGCCTGATCCGGCCCGGCCGGCGCGGCGTCGTCGACCGCCGGGGAGGCCTGCCGGATCCAGTCGCCGATGACGGGCGGACCGACGAGCGGCATGTCGCCGACGAGCTGCGCGCCGTGTTCCCGTGTGTGCAGGTACGGCGCGGCCCGGTGGCTGTCGTCGTCGGCGCCGGGCCGCCGTCCGCCGCCCGGGGCCCCGGCGAGCGGCATCCCCGTCGGGCGCTGGGCAACCGGCCCGGCGGTGGCGGGGGTCGCCGGCGTCGGTGAGCCGCCGGCGCCCGGGGTCGGCGTCGGCGCCGATGCGGGTGGGAGCAAGCCGGGAGCGGGCATCGCGACCGGGACCCCGGCGCCTCCACTCGCCGGCGCACCGGCACCGGAACCGGATCCGCTGTTCTCGCCGATCCCGTCGGCGCCCTCCGACCGGTGCGTTCCCGGAGCCGCGGCGCCGCGGGTCGTCGACTCGGGCGTCGCCCGACCACCACGCACCAACCCGTCGGGGCCGTCCGTGTTGCCACGACCGGATGGTCCGCCGCCCGGACCCGCAGGCCCTGGCGGCGTCGACGACGCACCGGGTCCGCCGCCACCGGGCGGTGGACCGCCCGCAGCGACCGGCACCGGCCCGGCAGTCGGAGTGGCACGCCCGAAGTCGCCGGCGTCGACGGTGTTGGCGGCCTGACCGCGGGGAGCGTCCGGCCCGGAGCCCGCGGCCCCGGAACCGCCTGCGGTCGGCCCGCCGCCGAGTCCTGCGGTCACCCCGTTCGCCCCGGACGGGTCGTTCGGCAGGGAGCGCTGCAGCCCGATCATCGGCGAGGAGTAGGCGCCCGTCATCGCCCGGTCGACCTCGTGCCGGACCGCCGGCGCGTCCTCGGGATTGTCACGGATGTGCTGCTGTAGCTCACGCAACCGTCCCTCCTGCCCGCGAGCCGACCCGAGGATGCCCGTCGCGCCGGCCAGCGCATCCCCGATCTGACCGGCGGTCTCCGAGGTTGTCGCCAGATCGGCCGACAGCGACCGGCCCGCCTCCAGCGCCGCGTCGGAAGCCTGACCGAGCATGCCGTCGCCGAACATCGCGTGCATCCGTTCGGCCGCGCGGCGGACGGACTCGATCGCCTGCAGGATCGTGTTGACGTCACCGCCGGCACGACCGGGTTCCATCGTGCTCAGGACGTCGAGGATCTCGTCGATGCTCATGCCCGCCCACTGCGTGCGACCGCGAGCGAACGCGCGGTCGTTGCGACTGCCGTAGGTGTTGTAGGACTGCTGCGGCGAGCTCACGACACCCCCTTGGTCGCCGGCCGGGACGAACGAATTCGTCCGACCCTACCGTGACGACGCACCCGGCGGCGCACACCGGCACCGGCTGTGCACAGCGGGCGGGCGGCGCTCAGTCCAGGTCGTCGTGCCGAACCAGCTGCCGCGCCGCCTCGGTGATGGACCCGGTCAGCGACGGGTACACCGAGAACGTCTGGGCCAGATCACCGACGGTGAGCTTGTTCTGCACCGCGAGGGCGATGGGCAGGATCAGTTCGGAGGCGTTCGGCGCCACCACGACACCGCCGATGACCACACCGGTGGCCGGCCGGCAGAAGATCTTCACGAAGCCCCGGCGCAGACCGCTCATCTTGGCGCGCGGGTTGGTGGCCAACGGCAGCATCACGGTGCGCGCCGGGTACTCACCGGTGTCGATGGCGTTCTGCGACACCCCCACCGTGGCGATCTCCGGTCGCGTGAAGATCGCGGACGCAACGGTTTTCAACTTGATCGGGCTCACGCCCTCGCCGAGTGCGTGGTACATCGCGATGCGGCCCTGCATGGCGGCCACCGATGCCAGCGGGAACAGCCCGGTGCAGTCGCCGGCCGCATAGATCCCCGCGACCGACGTGCGGGACACCCGGTCGACCTCGATGTAACCGCCCTTGCCGACCGCGACCCCGGCACGATCGAGTCCGAGATCGGTGGTGTTGGGGACCGAACCGACGGTCATCAGCACGTGACTGCCGGTCACGGTCGAGCCGTCGGCCAGATGCGCGGTGACCGAATCGCCGTGCCGCTCGACCTTGTCGGCGCGGGCGTGCTTGACCAGTTCGACGCCGCGTTCGGCGAGTGCGTCCTCGAGCACCAGCGCGGCGTCCTCGTCCTCGTGCGGGAGGACCCGGTCGCGGCTCGACACGAGCGTCACCTTGACGCCCAGTTCGGTGTAGGCGTGGACGAACTCGGCGCCGGTGACGCCGGAACCGATGACGACGAGGTGCTCGGGCAGCTCCTCGAGGTCGTAGAGCTGACGCCAGGTGAGGATGCGCTCGCCGTCGGGCTGGGCGTCGGGCAGCACGCGGGGCGAGGCGCCGGTCGCCAGCAGGACCACATCGCCGTCGTAGCGTTCGGTGGTTCCGTCGGCGAGGGTCGCGACGACGGTATGCGTCGAGACGCCGACCTGCCGCTCGTCGAGCACGGCGGTACCGGAGACGAGCGTCACGCCTTCGCTGATGAGTCGCGAGCGGATGTCCGCGGACTGGGCGAACGCGAGGTCGCGGACCCGCTGGTGGATCTGCGGCAACGTGACGGAGGTGTCGTCGGTCTTGATGTTGATGCCCAGGTCGACGGCGCGACGGACCTCGGTGCGGATGCCGGTGGACGCGATGAACGTCTTGGACGGGACGCAGTCCCACAACACGCAGGCACCGCCGATCCCGTCCGAATCGATCACCGTGATGTCGGCCCCGTAGGCGGCCGCCGCGAGCGCCGCCTCGTAACCCGCGGGTCCTCCGCCGATGATGACGATCCTGGTCACTGTGACTCCTGTTCTCCACGCCGGCTCGCCGCGTCCTTCGTGGGGAAGCTGCGCCCGGCTGTGTGTCGTGGCTCGACGGGAACGCGGGGTGACACGCTCCTCGGGTCGCGCGAGACGGTCGACCCCGTTCGCGCCGCCTACCAAACTAGTCGGGCGGGTCCGTCGTTGTGAACGTGGTCGCACACCGGGGCCGGGCCACGGTGTCGCCTTCCGGACTCGGCGGAGACCATCTAGGCTCCATCCGTGCCCATCTATGCCGCCTATGGATCCAACATGCATCCCGAGCAGATGGCCGAGCGCGCGCCGCACTCCCCGATGTCGGGCACCGGATGGCTCCGCGGCTGGCGTCTGACGTTCGGCGGCGGCGACATCGGGTGGGAGGGGTCCCTGGCCACGGTCACCGAGGACCGCGACGACCCCGACGCCCGGGTGTTCGTGGTTCTCTACGACGTCACCACCGAGGATGAGGATCTGCTCGACCGGTGGGAGGGTTCCGAGCTCGGCATCCACCGCAAGATCCGCGCCCGCGTCGACACCGCCGACGGCCCGGTACTGGCCTGGTTGTACGTCCTCGACGCCTTCGAGGGCGGGTTGCCCTCGGCGCGCTACCTCGGCGTCATGGCCGAGGCGGCGGAGATCGCCGGCGCACCCGCGGAGTATGTGCAGGACCTCCGGTTGCGCGAGTCGCGCAATGTCGGACCCGGACCGGGGCCCGCGGAATAGAACGAGGTGTCCTAGCCGGCGGCGCTGGTCGCGTTCAGCACGATCCCGGCGAGCGCGCGCACACCGATGGCGAGGGCACGTTCGTCGAGATCGAAGTTGGGCGCGTGCAGATCGACCTGCGGTCCGAATCCGTCCCACACGCCGAGGCGGGCCATCGCTCCCGGCACGTGTTCGAGATACCAGGAGAAATCCTCGCCGCCGGGTGACTGCGGGGTGTCCGCGATCGCGTTGGGCCCGATCGCGGCGACCGACCGTTCGAACATCCCGACCGCGACCTCGTCGTTGACGACCGGCGGCACCCCGCGGAAGTACGAGAGGTCGTAACGGACGCCGAGCGGTGCCAGCAGCTCGCCGACGACGCTGCGGACCAGCGGTTCGAGCTGGGCCCAGGTGGCGTGATCGCCGGTGCGGACCGTGCCGCGCATGCGACCCTCCTGCGGGATGGCGTTGGCGGCGCTGCCGGCATTCGCCGCGCCCCACACCATCACCGTGCCCGAACGCGGGTCGATCCGTCGCGACAGCACCCCGGGCAGGCCGGTGATCACCGTGCCCATCGCGTAGATGAGATCCCCGGTGAGGTGCGGCCGCGACGTGTGCCCGCCGGCCGAGTGCAGTTGCAGATCGATGTGGTCGGCCGCGGACGTCAACGGGCCGGACCGCAGGCCGACCGTGCCGACCGGCAGGCGAGGGTCGCAGTGCAGGGCGAAGATGCGGCCGAGACCGGTGGTGACGCCCGCCTCGATGGCGTCGAGGGCTCCGCCGGGCATGACCTCCTCGGCGGCCTGGAAGATCAGACGCACGCCGACCGGAAGTGGTTCGGCCGCGGCGAGGAGCTTCGCGACGCCGATCAGGATGGCCGTGTGCGCGTCGTGACCGCACGAGTGCGACGCGCCCTCCACCGCCGAGGTGAACGGCAGGCCGGTGTGTTCGGTCACCGGCAGGGCATCCATGTCCGCGCGCAGCGCGATACGGGGCTCACCGGCGGGACCGAGGTCGCACACCACTCCGGTGCCCAGCGGCAGCCGGCGCGGGGTGAGTCCGGCAGCGGTGAGCTCGCTCATCACCAGCTCGGTGGTGCGGACCTCTTGCCGGGACAGTTCCGGATGCGCATGGATCTGCCGGCGCCACGCGATGAGATCGCCGCCGTGCTCGGCCAGCCAGGCGTCGATGGGATCGTCCGCCGCGGCGAAGTCCGCTCCCGCGGCCGACATCAGAAGACTCCGGGCGGGGTCTGACGTGCGAGGTCGTCGAGCAGGGGGCCACGGAGTCCGCGCTTGATCAGCGCCAGGTTGGGTCCGGCGGTCGCGGAGCGGGCGGCCGCGATCTCGGTGGCCCGCTTCACGAGGAGCTCGGCGTCCACGGCCTCGTCGACGATTCCCGCACGCACCGCGTCGTCGGCGCCGTACCGCCGGCTGGTGTACATCGCCTCGGTGGCGGTGCGATCGGTCAGTCGGGTGCGCAGCAACGTGGCCATCCCACGGGTGAACGGCATGGTGAGAGCGGCCTCGGGCAGCGACCAGAAACCGCGTTCGGTGCGCATCAGGACGTGGTCGGTGCACAACGCGAGCATCGCTCCGGCGCCGAAGGCGTGTCCGTTGACGGCGCTGACCGTCGGAACGGGCAGGGTGAGCACCTTCGCGTACAGGGCGTGCACGCGGTCGAGGTAACCGGGCAGCTGGTCGGGAGCGGCGAAGATGTGGTCGGTGTCCAGGCCGTTGGAGAAGAACTTCCCGGTGGCGGTGATCACCAGCGGTCGTGTCGGGTCGGCGACCACCTGGTCCAGCAGTGCATCGACCTCGTCCAACCAGTCGGCCCGGAAGCGGTTCTCCGGATTGGACTCGCTGATCTCCTCACCGCGCGCTCCGAGATGGAGCTCGACGACCTCCCCGTCACCGTTCAGAAATGGCATGTCCCGACCTTATCGCTCCCGGTCTCGTCGCCACCGACCCGATCGGTCGGCGCGGTGCGACGCGCGGCCGTGTGGGCCGGGGAACGGTTTAGGGTTGGCGCATGGAGCCCACCGCCGACCCCGATGCCGCGGCCATCGTCGCCGCGGCCACGATCGCTGCCGAGACCGACGCCGCTACACACGATGTGGCCGTCATCCTCGGGTCGGGATGGTCACCCGCCGCCGACGCCTTCGGGCGGCCCATCCGCTCGTTGCCGATGGCGTCGATCCCGGGATTCGTCCCGCCCAAGGCCGCCGGCCACGGCGGCGTGGTCCACTCCGTCCGGATCGGTGATCGACGAGTCCTGTTGATGCTGGGACGTATTCACGCCTACGAGGGCCACGACCTCGCTCGCGTGGTCCACCCGGTCCGCACCGCAGCCGCGGCCGGTGTCCACACCGTCGTGCTCACCAACGCGGCGGGCGGTCTGCGCGAGGACATGTCGGTCGGGCAACCCGTGCTCATCTCGGATCATCTGAATCTCACGGCCCGCTCCCCGTTGGTCGGGGCCCAGTTCGTCGACCTGGTCGATGCGTATTCACCGCGGCTGCGACAGATCGCGCGCGGCATCGACCCGGGCCTCGCCGATGGGGTCTACGCCGGGCTCCCCGGCCCGCACTACGAGACCCCCGCCGAGATCCGGATGTTGCGGACGATGGGTGCGGACCTGGTCGGGATGTCGACCGTGCACGAGACCATCGCGGCGCGCGCCGCCGGACTCGACGTGCTCGGCATCTCCCTTGTCACCAACCTCGCGGCCGGCATGACCGGCGAACACCTGAGCCACGCAGAGGTCCTGGAGGTCGGCCGCGCGTCGGCAACCCGGATGGGCGAGCTGTTGGCCCGGATCATCGGCGAACTGTAGGACCGAACGGAACCGGCGGCCGGCCGAACCGAAGGAGCGAGATGACCTATCCACCGAGCGGTCCAGGCGGCTATCCCCAGTATGGCTATCCGTCGGGCGGTTACCCGCAGGGCCCGGTGCCACCTGGCCCGCCTCGGTCCCCGTGGTCGTCGCCGGCGGTGCTGGTGGCGATCGGCGCGGGCGTGCTGCTGGTGGTGGTGGGCGTCCTCGCGGCGCTGCTCCTGATCCCCGCGGACGACGAGTCCGCGGACCGCGACAGCGCGGACGGCGGACAACCGTCGGCGTCGACCTTCACGAGTACCGTCACCCGCCCCGCGGAGACGACGACCCCCACCACCGCGACCACCACCACGACGCCGCCGCCCCCGGTCCGGCCGACCCCCACCGTCGCCGGCGCGGACTGGCAGGGATTCACCAGCGGCCCCCGCTGCAACGCCGCCGACGACCCCGCCGTGGCCGTCGGACAGACCGCCCGGTCGCGCGTGGTGATCTGCCAGGTGGGCACCCAGACGGGCCGCTTGTACTACAAGGGCGCCGCACCCGAGGGCGGGATCGAACTCCAGTTCCCGACCCGCACCGGCGACACCTTCGAGGCGCGCAACGGTTCGGTGCGTTACCTCGTCTCGCCGACAAGTCTCACCATCGTCGACGGCGGCGCCGTGCTCACCGAGGAGCCGATGCTCGCGTACTGGTCGCTGCCCGGCTGAGACCCGCCGCACCTCGCTGACCGCGGTTCGGCGCAGCCCGGTCACCGTAATTCGAAGCGTGCGTGACGGGACGACCGTTGCCACGCCGACGTTGCCGCCCCCGCTTGGACGTGCCGCCAGTTCGCCTGGGGCACAGACGACCACCGTCCCCGGCAGTTTGGAACACCCGGCAGCACTGGCCCAGGTCCGGGCCCTCATTCGGCGCTCGGCAGTCGCCTTCCACCCACGACGACGAGACGTTCCGGTCTCGTACGGGCGGTTGCCGCTGGGGTGACACTGTTGAGTTGTCAAGGGACAGGTTCGGTCCCGGGTGTGGCCCGGGTGCGGAAGGTGCTGCGCGAAGGTGTGGTCAGGCGGCGTCGTCGAGTCGCATGGTGCGTCGGTTGTAGGCGGGTAGTGGCCGGCGGTGCGGGTCGATCGACGCGGGTGGGATGAGCCACGGGTGCCGGTCGTAACCAATGACGATGTCCCAGCCGTGGTGGTGGACCTGGGTGTGGCAGCGTTGGCAGAGCAGGCAGCCGTTGTCGAGGTCGGTGGGTCCGCCGTCGGCCCATGACCGGATGTGGTGGACTTGGGTATGTGAGGGTGGTGCACCGCATTTGATGCAGCAGGCGTCGCGCACGATGATTGCTTTGCGGAGGTGTGCCGGATACAACCGGCGGGTGTGACCCATCTGCAGCGGTACGCCCTCACGGTCGAGGATTATCTCGGTCAGGGACCCGTCGCACGACACCTTTTTGGCGGTCGCTTGGCTGACCGTCCCGGTCCACGGCAGCGTTGCCAGCTCTCCGGTCGCGGGGATCGTCAGCATCAGTTGCGTGCGCGGGGAACCAACGGTATCGATGGTCGCGCCGATCGCGGCTTGGTCGAGGATCAACTCGAAAGCGTCGGCGCGGCGTTGCTCGGCGGTGCGACGATCCTCGGCTCCGTCGGGTTCGGGTTTTGGGCAGGAGCGTTCGTCGATCATGGCCAGGAACTTCTCGCCGACCACCTGGGTGAGATCGGCACGGACCTCGACGCGGCCGTCGTCGGTGGTGTGTGCGTTGACCGAGTTCAGCGATGGGTCGTCGGCCGCCGGTACACCGGTGTCAGAGTCGTCGCAGAGTGTGTTGCCGATGGCTCGAGCGTGCTTGAGTACTTCAGTCGGTGTCGCGCCCGACAGCGCCTGGGCGACGAGCTCGCTCTCATGCCGGGTGCGATCGTCGTCGGAAAGCCCTTCGTGACAACGTTTCTCGATCTCGTTCACCCCGCGCACGATGGCGTCGACGATCTCGCCAGCCAGTCTCCCGTCGGCCGCGTGACGCGCCACCACGGGCAGCGTCGGTAGGGCGTTGACACTTCGCACGGTGCGAAGAGCAGCGGCAGGTGCGTGGCCGCTTTCGATCAGCAACTTCTTGGTGGTACTGCCGGCTTTCTGCGCGACGCCGAGTTCGTCGAGTTGCGCTGCGTGGGTGACGATCTGATGATCAGCAAGGTTGCGGATCAGGCGCCATGTGTCGAGGGCGTCGAATGTTGCTCTGCCGGTGGGGTCGTCGGCGGGTGGGGTGGTCTCGATGAGTTGATCGAGGAGAGTGGCTAGCTCTGACATGACTCCAAGGTACAGGAACATCCATTCGATTACGAGAAAACTCCACAAGCCCAGAAATTACGAAACCAATGACTGTGCAGCGCTTTTCGTCCACCGTGCGTTTGCAGTGCGTGGATCGATGACAGTGGTGAACTTCAGTCACACCCGTTTCGGAATTCGTTCTTCCAACGGTGTTCTTGCCGCGGACTCGCTGTAGCCCCGGTGAAGTTGTGGACGCGTAGGCGTTCGGGCGAATCCGCCGATACCGGTGTGGATTCGGTGGTTTTCGTAGTCGTGCAGCCAGTCGTCGTAGGTCGCCGCTCGGGCGGCCTCAGTGGTGTAGACCTCGCGTAGGCCCTTTCCGAGGCGAGCAACCGGTGGAAGCGTTCAACTCTGTTGTGGTCTGTGGCCGGTACAGACGGGTCTCTGGTGCGCGATCTCATGGCCGAGGGCATGCGCGGAAAGCCCTGGGCGGCAACTGCCGCCGTAGTCGGTCAACAACTCTTGTCCGTGATGCCGTGCGCGTGGAAGAAGGGCGTGCCCGGCCCCAGAATTGCGTATCGGTCTCTGTGCGTTCGTCGGTGAGGATCTCGGAGTACGCAGCCGAGTGTGGTCGTCGACGATATGGAGGCCTCCGGGAGCGCCGTGATCTAAGCGGCGCGGTGGGGTTCGGCGTACCGGCAGCGCGGTGGCCTGGGCGAGGTGTCGCAACAGTGGCATCCCGTATCGGCGCAGCACCGCCTCGACGGTCGATCTCGCAGCAGTAGATGCGTGGCAATAGGAGCTGCGTCCCGGCGGGGAGATAGGCGTAGCTCGATGATTCGACGTTCACGTCGCACCGGGGTTCGTTGGGTGACAGGTGGGGCGGCTGGAGTGATCTGTCATGCCGGCTTCGCCGTGAACGCGGTAGCCGTCGACCCGTTTCTCGGCCGTCGCTCGAGCATTCAAACCGTCCGGCGGCCCACCGCAGCGGCCGTCCGTGATCGGTGATCGACGAAGCATCCTGCCAGTACCAGACGGCGGCGTTCGGCGAAAAGAACATCAGGGCGGGTCATGAGGGCCTTTGAATGACGACGTGTGGCTTGTCTCAGCGACGTGCCGCGCGAGGTTCAGCCATACTCACGAATACCTCGGACCGAACTGCCGGTCGCCCGCGTCACCGAGACCGGGCACGATGTAGTTGACCTCGTTGAGCCCGTCGTCCACGGCAGCCACGACGAGCCGGCACGGGTGACCGGAATTCTCCAGCGCCGCAACCCCTTCAGGTGCGGCGACGACACACACGGCGGTGATGTCGGTGGCATTGCGGGCGACCAGCAACTCGATGGTGTGGAGCATGGAGCCGCCGGTGGCGAGCATGGGGTCGAGGACGAACACCGGCCGTCCCGACAGGTCCTCCGGCAGCGACTCCAGGTACGGCACGGGTTGTGCGGTCTCCTCGTCGCGGGCGAGGCCCACGAAACCGACATGCGCCTCGGGCACCATCGCGTGCGCCTGCTCGACCATCCCGAGGCCGGCCCGCAGGACCGGGACCAGGAGAGGCGGGGATGCCAGCCTCGATCCCGTGTGCGCGGTCATCGGCGTGTTGATCGCGACGTCGGCGCGCGGCGCACCGGCAAGCGCCTCGTAGATCAGCATCTGGGTGAGGTCGGACAGCGCAGCCCGGAATCCGGCGTTGTCGGTGGTCTCGTCACGCATCGTGGTCAGACGCGCGGCTGCGAGGGGATGGTCGACGATCAGGGACTCCATGCCGACACCCTATTTCCTCCCCGGCGCTCGCGTGCCGCTTGGGCGAGCTCCACCACGCCGGTCTGGGTCGCCGCGAGAATTTGATGGAACCCAACGGGGCCGCGCCGCGTCGAAAACCCATGAGCCCGTCCTCCCCCCATCCCTATCCCGCACCCACCCGGCCAGGCCCGGACACAGGTGGCCGACTGTTCGCCGATTCGTCTGCGCTGCACGAGTTCTCCGGCGCACACCGCACGAACGCCCAGATGCTCGAGGGCGGGACCGGCAGCGACGACGCCGCCGTGGTCGAACTAGCCATCACCTTCGGTCTCATCGGCATCGAGTTCCTCACCGCCGTCGTCGAGTTCCTCGACCTGCACCGTCGCACCATCGAGGCCGCGACGGCGCGCGAGGAACGCGTCGGACTCACGACGAGCTCGGCCGCAACGTCCTACGCCGACTGCGACTGCGCCGCCGCCGACCGGATCGCGACGGCCGGTGAGCTGACGCTGTGATCCCCGTCGAACTCCTCATCGAGCCACTGCGGCAACTGATCGCCGCGCTGGGGACCGGCATCCTGGCACCGGGCAACCCCGCCGAGCAGGTCCGGACCGTAGCGGGCACCGTCGAGTCGGTGCGCCAGCGGTCGACGTCGGCCGCCGAGTCCGTCCGCACGCGGTGGGACGGAGCCGGGGCCGCCGGAGCCGCAGCCGCGACCGCGGCGAACCAGCGCCGACTCACCGAACTCACCGAATGCGCCGCCCAGTTCGGCCGGCTCGTCGAGAGCGCCGGCCGTACCGTCCACATGGCGTCGACCGCGCTGAACGGCCTCGTGGACTCCCTGGAACGGCATGTCCGTGGCCTCAACGGCGGATTGGCCACTCCGGCAGTCCTTCTCGCGGTCCTGCCGATCGCCGTCGAGCATCTGAGCCGCGGCGTGGAGATCATCGGTCGTGCTCGCGCCGAGCTCGGCTCCGACACCGAGGCGATGGCCGCCCTGGCCCGCCGCACGGCGCCGGCCGAGATGGTCGGAGTCGCAGGCGGCGACGCCGCCAGACTGTCGCCCGTCCCCACGCCCGGCGGCGTCCCCATCACGCTGCCCGACGGCTCGGTCGCCCACGCTCCGAACGAACGCGCGGCGACCGCGGTGCGGGCCGCGCTGAGTCAACGCGGGGTGCCCTATGTCTGGGGCGGGACGACGCCCGACGGATTCGACTGCAGCGGCTTCACACAGTGGGCCTACCGGCAGGCCGGGCTCGAAATCCCCCGCCTCGCCCAGGAGCAGGACACCGCCGGGTATCAGGTGTCCCAGGCGCAGCTGCAGCCCGGAGACCTCGCGGTGTGGTCCGGCCACGTGGCGATGTACATCGGCAATGGTCAAATGATCGAAGCCGGTGACCCCGTAGGCGTCTCGCCGGTGCGAACCTCGAACCTCGACCAGGCATTCGAAGGATTCTTCCGTCCACGATGAGAGCCGCGCCGATGGTCGCACCCGCGGGCGAGTCAGGAGTTCATCGAAAAGTCGTCGGCACACCACCGACCGTCTGTGGGGGCACTACTGGATCCGCCGCCGACAATCGCTAGGCTGTGTCCCCATGGCCGGAGACATCGTCCCGATTGAGCTCGGACTCACCGACGGAAACAGCTTCACCCTGTGGGCACCCCGCTGGCGTGAGGGCGATGACGAATGGGAGGCCTTCCTCGGACTGGACGAGGACCTGTACGTCCTGCCCTCTGTCGCCGAGCTCGCCGCGTTCATCCGCACCAACGAGGACAACGATCTCGTCGAGCATCCGGCGTGGTCGACCGTGGTCGGCCTGCAGGCCGATGAACTGGTCCCCGACGAGCGCCACAGCTACGACCTCGTCGGCGTACCCGAGCTCGCCGCGGAGGACCCCACCGCCGAGGTCATCGCCGAACTCGAAGACGCACTCGAGATCGTGCGCATCCTCGGTGAGGTCTGCGAACTGACACCGGTCACCAAGTTCTTCAACGGCAACCCGATCCTGGGCGCCGTCACCACCGGCACACGCAACTTCGACGGCCGCGAGGGCACCGACCTCTGGGTGCGCATCGGCCGGCTCATCGCCAAGCACTGGGATGACGTGCTCGATGCCATCGACGGTGTCATCAGCACACCGAAGGTGGACGCCAAGGCCGTCGAGACCGCCGAGGCCGAACTCGAGGCCGCCGCGTCCGCCGAGGACGAGGACGAGCCGACCGACGATGACATCGAGATCGTCGGTGCCCCCGACGCCGAGTCCTCGGACGCCGCCGACGACGATGACCTCGAAGAGGACACGGACGACGAGGACGAGGACGACTACGACGACGACGATTTCTGGGCGTCGGTCGGCATCGACCCGATCAAGATCGTCACCAGCGCGAACGAGTACCTGACACTGCGGTGCTATCTCGGAGACGACCCGGTGTTCCTCGGCACCAAGGGCAAGATCTTCGTGTTCACCTCGGCGCGCTCGCTCTCGCGGTTCCTCGCCGACGACAACACGCATGACCTCGCCGACCTGTCCACGTTCGACGAGGTCCGCACCGAGGCGACCAACGGATCCCTCGAGTTCGACGTCATCGACGACAACGTCTACGTCCTGCCGGGTCTCGCCGACGACATCGCCGACGGCCCCCGCCGAATGGATCGCGACCAGCTCGACCTCGCCGTCGAACTCTTCACCGACGCAGCCGACTACGCCGGTGACAACACGGTCTCCGAGGCCCTCGGCACCACCACCCCGCTGGGATGGTTCGTCGACTACACCGTCAACCCCGACCCCAAGCGCATGGCGCCCAGCGGTCCGTTCGACAACGAGGCCGAGGCGTGGCGCGCGCTCGAGCACGACTTCGAGGCCCGGCTCACCAAGAAGGGCTGACGGGCGCAGTCCTCTCCGCCCATAACCGGCCGCGACGGTGCTGCTCAGCCGAGCAGCACCGCGTAGCCGGGCTTGATCACGTCGTCGATGAACGCCAGCCGCTCGTCGAAGTGGATGAACGCCGACTTCATCGCGTTCACCGTGAACCGTTCGAAATCCGCCCAGCCGTAGCCGAACCGATCGGCGAGCAGGCCGAATTCCTTGCTCATGGTGGTGTCGGACATCAGTCGGTTGTCGGTGTTCACCGTCACCCGGAACCGTAGGCGCGCCAACACGTTGAACGGATGCTCGGCGAGTGAACCGACCGCCCCGGTCTGCACATTCGAACTCGGGCACAGCTCCAGCGGAATCCGCTTGTCCCGCACGATGTTCGCCACCTGACCCAGCCGCGCACCCGCGAACGAGTGCGCCGCGAGATCGACCCCCTCCGGGAGTTCGATGTCGTCGAAGACGCGGACGCCGTGACCCAACCGGTCCGTCCCGCAGAAGCCGATGGCCTCGTGGATCGACGGCAGCCCGAATGCCTCGCCGGCGTGGATGGTGAAGGGCGCACAGTTGGCCCGCATGTATTCGAAGGCGTCGAGATGGCGGGTCGGCGGATGCCCCGCCTCGGCGCCGGCGATGTCGAAACCGACGACACCCCGGTCCCGGTAGCGGACCGCGAGTTCGGCGATCTCGCGTGACCGGGCGGCGTGGCGCATCGCGGTGACCAGGCACCGCACGGTGATCGTCCGGCCCCGCTCGGCCGCGACCGCCTCGCCCTCGGCGAAGCCCCGCAGCACCGCCTCGACGACCTCGTCGAGGGTCAGCCCGCCTTCGAGATGCTGTTCGGGCGCATAACGCACCTCGGCGTACACGACCCCGTCGGCGGCGAGGTCCTCCACGCACTCGCGCGCGACGCGTTCCAACCCGCCGACGGTCTGCATCACCGCGACCGTATGCGAGAAGGTCTCGAGGTAGCGCTCGAGCGAGCCGCTGTCGGCCGCACGTCGGAACCACTGCCCGAGCGTCTCGGCGTCGTCGATCTGCCTGCCGTTCTCATCCGCCGGGAGGCCGTCGTATCCCACCTCGTGGGCCAACTCGAGGACCGTCGCGGGCCGGAGTCCGCCGTCGAGGTGGTCGTGGAGGAGCACCTTCGGGGCGAGGGAGATGTTCGCCGGGGTCAGCGTCGTCATGATGGAAACCTAACGCGGTCGATGATCAGTGGACGGGTGCGCGCGCCGCCCGCGTGTTCGGCGGAGTCGGGCCCCACGGTCGTCGCCCCGGCCAGGCAGGAGCGGGCTCCGGGGATCCGGTCCTCATCCTGCGTGTGGAGGGTGAACAGCGGTTGACCGGCTCGGACACGATCACCGGGCTTCGCATGGATGGTCACTCCCGCCTCTGCCGCGACCGCCTCCCCCGGCTGCGATCGGCCGCCGCCGAGTCGCCACGCGGCGTCGCCGACCGCGCGCGCGTCCATCTCGGTGACGATGCCGTCGCCCGACGCGGTCACGGTGTCGTGGTGGCGCGCCGTCGGCAGGGGCGCATCGGGGTCGCCACCTTGCGCCGCGATCATCGCCCGCCACGTGTCCATCGCCCGGCCGTCGGCGAGATGGGTTGCGGGGTCGGCGTCGACGAGCCCAGCGGCGTCGAGCATCTCCCGGGCGAGGGCCAGGGTCAGTTCGACGACGTCGGCGGGTCCGCCGCCGGCGAGTACCTCCACCGACTCGGCCACCTCAACGGCGTTGCCGATCGCGAGTCCGAGCGGTGTGCCCATGTCGGTGATGACCGCACGGGTGTCGACACCGGCGTCGTGACCGAGTTCGACCATGGTCGACGCCAGTTCGCGCGCGTCGTCCTCGTCGGGCAGGAAGGCACCCGACCCGGTCTTGACGTCGAGGACCAGCGCACCGGTGCCCTCGGCGATCTTCTTGCTCATGATCGACGACGCCAGCAGCGGAATGGACTCGACCGTGCCCGTGACATCGCGCAGGGCGTAGAGCTTGCGATCGGCGGGTGCCAGGTCGGCGCCTGCGGCACAGATGACCGCGCCGACCCGCTCGAGCTGGTCGAGCATGTCAGACGTGCTCACCTCGGCCCGCCACCCCGGGATGGACTCCAGCTTGTCGAGCGTCCCACCGGTGTGACCGAGCCCCCGACCGGACAGCTGCGGCACCGCGACACCGAACGACGCGACGAGCGGCGTGAGCGGGAGGGTGATCTTGTCCCCGACGCCGCCGGTGGAGTGTTTGTCCACGGTGGCCAGCGGCCGCCCGTCCCGCTGCAGACCGGACAGGTCCATCCGGCGCCCGCTGTCGATCATCGCGTGCGTCCAGGACGCGATCTCACGGCGATTCATCCCGCGCAGATATATGGCCATCAGCAATGCCGACATCTGTTCCGCCGCCACCTCGCCGCGGGTGTAGCCGTCGACCATCCACGCGATCTGTGCGTCGGCGAGTTCGTGTCCGCCCCGCTTGGTGGCGATCACCGACACCGCGTGGATGATCTCCCGGGCGTCGACCGTCATGAACGGACCGCCTCGAGATCGTCGGGTCCGAAGGCATCGGGAAGCAGCTCGGCGAGCATCCGGGGACCACCGGGGTGGTCGACGAGGAGCTCGCGCCCGCCGTGTTCGAGCAGGACCTGTCGGCACCGTCCGCACGGCATCAGAACCGCCCCGCGGGCGTCGCAGACGCTGACCGCCCGCAGCGCTCCGCCTCCGTCGTTCACCAGGGCCGCGACCAGTGCGACCTCGGCGCAGATACCCAGGCCATATGAGACATTTTCCACATTGCAACCGGCGACGACACCGCCCTCGGCTGTGATCCCGGCGGCGCCCACCGGGTACCGGGAGTAGGGTGCGTAAGCACGACCGATCATCGATCTGGCCTTGTCCCGCAACACATCCCAATCGATTTCTGTAACCACGTGGATCTCCTGTCGCCCGGCGTCATCGGCCGTTCATCCGGATTTCATCACCGCAAAGCTTGGGTAAGGCAAACCTAAGTCGTAATGTCTTGTCGCCCAGATCGGTTCGGGCAATTTACCACCGGAATGTGCATGGGTTTAGAGTCTCTTCGTATGGGTCCATGGTCGAGTCGGAGCATGCCGATTCGACGCGTCCATCGACGATGTTGGAGGCCACTTTCCCGATGAGCACCTCGACCGAAGTCGCACCCGACCCGGTGCGCAGACGATCTCTTTATCGCGGCGATCCCGGCATGTGGTCGTGGGTCCTGCACCGCATCACCGGCGTCACGATCTTCTTCTTCCTCTTCGTACACGTGCTCGACACCGCGGTCATCCGAGTCGACCCCAATCAGTACGACGAGATCATCGAGACCTACAAGACGCCGATCATCGGTCTCATGGAGATTGCCCTGGTCGCGTGCGTCCTGTTCCACGCCTTCAACGGTGTGCGCCTGATCCTCGTGGACTTCTGGTCCAAGGGACCCAAGTACCAGCGACAGATGCTGTGGGTGGCCATGACCCTGTTCGTCATCGTCTTCGGTGCCGGCACGGTCCGCCTGCTGCAGATCATGTTCAGCCACCTGTAGGAGACACCAGAGATGACCACCTCGGAAGCCACCGGTGTCGCCAAGACCCTCGGTACTCAGCACGACCGTCCCGCGAGCCTGGACAACCCGCGCTCGCCCCGCAAGCCCAAGGGCGGCAACTTCGAGAAGAACGCATGGCTGTTCATGCGGTTCTCCGGGCTGCTGCTCGTCGTCCTGACGATCGGCCACATGTTCATCATGCTGGCCTGGGACGGCGGCGTGCACCGCATCGACTCCTCGTTCGTCGCCGCGCGGTGGAGCTCACCCTTCTGGCAGATCTGGGACCTCACCATGCTGTGGCTGGCCCAACTGCACGGCGGCAACGGTGTGCGCACCGTCATCGCCGACTACTCCCGCAAGGACTCGACCCGTTTCTGGCTGAACGTGCTGCTCGCCGTGTCGATGATCCTCGTCCTCACGATGGGCACCTACGCCCTCCTGACCTTCGACGTCAACAGCGTCGGCTAAAGGAGACCCACAACATGCAGGAACATCGCTACGACGTCGTCATCGTGGGCGCCGGCGGCGCAGGCATGCGCGCGGCGATCGAAGCCGCCCCTCGGGCCCGCACCGCGGTGCTGACCAAGCTGTACCCGACCCGCAGCCACACCGGCGCGGCCCAGGGCGGCATGTGTGCGGCACTCGCCAACGTCGAGGAAGACAACTGGGAGTGGCACACCTTCGACACCGTCAAGGGTGGTGACTACCTCGCCGATCAGGATGCCGTCGAGATCATGGCCAAGGAGGCCATCGACGCGGTGCTCGATCTCGAGAAGATGGGCCTGCCCTTCAACCGGACACCCGAGGGCAAGATCGATCAGCGACGCTTCGGCGGCCACACCCGCGATCACGGCAAGTCCCCGGTCCGGCGGGCCTGCTACGCCGCCGACCGCACCGGCCACATGATCCTGCAGACGCTCTACCAGAACTGCGTCAAGCACGACGTCGAGTTCTTCAACGAGTTCTACGCCCTCGACATCTGCCTCACGGAGAACGAGAAGGGCGAGCAGGTCGCGACCGGTGTCGTCGCCTACGAGCTCGCGACCGGCGAGATCCACGTCTTCCACGCCAAGTCGATCGTGTTCGCCACCGGCGGCTCGGGCCGTATGTACAAGACGACCTCGAACGCGCACACGCTGACCGGCGACGGCATGGGCATCATCTTCCGCAAGGGCCTGCCCCTCGAGGACATGGAGTTCCACCAGTTCCATCCGACGGGTCTCGCGGGGCTCGGCATCCTCATCTCGGAGGCGGTCCGCGGTGAGGGCGGCATCCTGCGCAACGCCGACGGCGAGCGTTTCATGGAGCGCTACGCCCCCACCATCAAGGACCTCGCGCCGCGCGACATCGTGGCCCGGTCGATGGTGCTCGAGGTGCTCGAAGGTCGCGGTGCCGGCCCGAACAAGGACTACGTCTACATCGACGTGACCCACCTCGGCGAGGACGTCCTCAACGAGAAGCTCCCCGACATCACCGAGTTCGCCCGTACCTACCTCGGCGTCGACCCGGTCACCGAGTACGTGCCGGTGTTCCCCACCTGTCACTACGTCATGGGCGGCATCCCGACCAACATCAACGGTCAGGTGCTGCGCAACAACGACGAGGTCGTCCACGGCCTGTACGCCGCCGGCGAGTGTGCGTGCGTGTCGGTCCACGGAGCCAACCGGCTGGGCACCAACTCGCTGCTCGACATCAACGTCTTCGGACGACGCGCGGGAATCGCGGCCGCGGACTACGCGAACTCGGCCGAGTTCGCCGAGCTCCCCGAGACGCCCACCGAGATGGTCGACTCGTGGCTCGAGCTGCTGCTCAGCGACCACGGACACGAGCGCGTCGCCGACATCCGTACCGAGCTGCAGGCCTCGATGGACGCGAACGCCTCGGTGTTCCGCACCGAGGAGACCCTCAAGCAGGCCCTGACCGACATCCACCGGTTCAAGGAGCGCTACGCCCACATCCGAGTCCATGACAAGGGCAAGCGCTTCAACAGCGATCTCCTCGAGGCCATCGAACTCGGCTTCCTGCTGGAGATGGCGGAGGTGACGGTGGCCGGAGCCCTGAACCGCAAGGAGTCGCGCGGCGGTCACGCACGCGAGGACTACCCGGATCGTGACGACGTCAACTACAAGCGGCACACCATGGCCTACAAAAAGGGCACTGACCTCCTTTCAGACATCGAGTTGGAGTACAAGCCGGTCGTGGAAACCCGCTACGAGCCGATGGAGCGTAAGTACTGATGACATCTGTTCTGGACAAGCCCGCACCGTCTTCCGACGATCCGCCGTTGCCTCCGGTGCCCGACGAGGCCACCATGGTGACGCTCAAGATCTTCCGCTTCAACCCGGAGAATCCCGACGCCCAGGGCTTCGAGAGCTTCCGCGTCCCGGCGCTGCCGACCGACCGCCTGCTCAACCTGCTCCTGTACGTGAAGGGCTACCTGGACGGGACGCTCACGTTCCGTCGTAGTTGCGCCCACGGCGTGTGCGGGTCGGACGCGATGCGGATCAACGGCGTCAACCGTCTCGCCTGCAAGCTGCTGATGAAGGACATGCTCCCGAAGGACAAGTCCAAGGAGATCACGATCACCATCGAGCCGATCCGCGGCCTGCCGGTGGAGAAGGATCTCGTGGTCGACATGGAACCGTTCTTCGACGCGTTCCGCGCGATCAAGCCGTTCCTGATCACCTCGGGCAACGAGCCGACCCGCGAACGCATCCAGAGCCAGGCCGACCGCGCCCGGTTCGACGACACCACCAAGTGCATCCTGTGCGCCTGCTGTACGACGAGCTGCCCGGTCTTCTGGACCGAGGGTTCGTACTTCGGTCCCGCCGCGATCGTCAACGCGCACCGGTTCATCTTCGACAGCCGCGACGAGGGGGCCGTCGAGCGACTCGACATCCTCAACGACGTCGACGGTGTGTGGCGTTGCCGCACCACGTTCAACTGCACCGACGCGTGCCCGCGTGGCATTCAGGTCACCCAGGCGATCTCGGAGGTCAAGCGCGCACTCATGTTCTCGCGCTAGCCGATTCGAACTTTCTCTGCAGCCCGGCAACGGCCCGCACCCTCAGGGGTGCGGGCCGTCGTCGTCGGTGCCGGGGTCCCGACGGAAGATGCCGGCGACGATCGATTCCGCGCTCCGCGCCTCCTCGTCGGGTTCGGCGGGCCAGAGCAGCAGGGCGAGAACGGAACGGATGAGGAACCGTGCATCCGCGGGATCATCGGGGTCGACGCCGACCAGATCGGCGGCCACCGCGTGCACCGCGGGGGACGACAGGACGGTTGGCGTCGCGCCGATGAGGTTGTCGGGCCGGAGGAACTGCCGGATGACCCGGTCGCCGCGTAGTGCGCGCAGGGTCTCGATGATCGCCGTCTGGGCGCGATCGGGCCCGGTGAGATCCGCGACGGTCGCACGGATGGCGGCGAGCACCGGTGCCGACGTGGTGGCCAGCACGGACTCGATCAGCGCGGACCGACCGCCGGCATGGCGGTAGATCGTCGCCCTCGAACAGTGCGCCCGACGACCGAGCTCGTCGAGGTCGAACCCGTCGAGGCCACGGCGTGCGATGAGGGCCGCCGCGTGCGCGATCAGACGCTCGCGTGCAGCATCGTGCCGGTCTCCGTCGACCAGCCAGTCCCGGGCCATCGCTCCCCCGTTCTCATGGTGAGACGAACCATCCTGTCGATGAAGGACGTTCCAGCTGTTCACGAGGCTAGCCTGAGACACCGGATGGTGCTGTGACTTCTCACCGATCTCGACTTCGGGGATATGCGTGCGTCGACGGCCCGGGGTCGCCCACGCTGGACTCCATGGACACCACCGCCGATCCCACGACCTTCTACTCGCGTCTGCACACCGGTTCGCCCGTGCAGCGAATCGGGGATTCATCGTTCTTCGCCGTCGGCTCCTGGGACCTGATCGCCGACGCGGTCCGACGCCCGGAGGACTTCTCGTCGAACCTGACCGCCACGATGGTGTGGCACGGCGACGGCACGGTCTCGGAGTTCCCGGTCGCCGGCCTGGGCGACGCTATGCACGTCCTCGCCACCGCCGACGGGGCCAGGCACCGCGATCATCGGAAGCTCGCCATGCGGTCGGTGTCTCCGGCACGTACCCGCGAGCTCGAACCGACCATTCGTCGATACATCACGGAGGCATGGGCCGACGATCTCCGTGGTGGCCGGATCGATTGGGTTAGCGCTGTCGCGCAACGGATTCCGATGGAGGTCGCCACGGCGGTGATCGGATTGCCGGTCGCCGACCGTGCCACGCTGACCCGGTGGGCGATCGCGACGAACGTCCTGATCGACGGCGTCATCACGCCGGACCAGCTGACGACGGCAACCGCGGCGGTCGGTGAGCTGACGGCTTATCTGTCGGCGGCGATGAGCAACGCAGACAATGACACCGGCGCCGGGAGCGAAGCGAGCGGGCCGACCGCGCTGGTCGAGGTGGCACGCCGCGTCGCCGAGGGCGGTCTCGATCACGAGACCGCGGTGATGATCCTGTTCCAACTGGTCGCCGCCGGGGCCGAGTCGACCACGAGCCTGCTCAACAGTGCCGTCTGGCTGTTGGACCGCCATCCCGACGTCGTCGAACGGTTACGCAGCGACCCCGGGCTCATCCCGGTGTTCGTGGAGGAGGCCCTTCGGCTCGAGACCCCGTTTCGTGGGCATTTCCGGCACGTGGTCGCCGACACGACGCTGGGCGACTCCGCATTGCCGGCGGGGTCACATGTGTTCCTGATGTGGGGTGCCGCCAATCGGGATCCCGCGCATTTCGACGATCCCGGCGCGATCGATCTCGATCCGGCGGCGCGGCGGTCGCACCTGGCGTTCGGCAAGGGCCTGCACCTGTGTGTCGGGGCGACATTGGCACGCTTGCAGGCGCGCCTCGCGGTCGAGCATCTGCTGCGCTCCACGACCGCTTTCCGGGTCGATCTGACGCAGACGGCGTGGGAGCCCGGGGTTCTCGTCCGTCGTTTCACCACGCTGCCGCTGACGATCACCCGCTGACAGCAGAATCCCGACTTCCGCTCGCTCAGCAGCGCGATGGAACCGATATGCCGTCCGATGCGTCGAAGGAAGACCGAGGAACCCGGCCCGTCGCCGGACCGGTGATCGCCCATCGAACGGAGTACTTCATGGCCCGCGCCCTTCTGTTCCGGCTGCTGCTGACACTCGCGGTGAGTGCGCTCGCGTGCCTCCTGGTGTTCGCACCGGCCGCGGCAGCACCCACCACCGACACGCAACGCATCACGATCACGCTGATCTCCGACCACGAGCACAACGGCGCCGCAGCGTGGACGGACGCAGACGGAAGACTCCGCACACAGTCCGAAGTGCCGCTGTCGCAACGAGATCCAGACGGCAAGTTCAAGGCGTCGTTGGTGTACACGCGGGCCGCGGCCGAGGCACCGGTCGACGCGCTGTTCCAGTCCGGCGGGCGGTTCGCCCGGTGCGAGATCACCGTCGACGGTGAACGGGTCGCCGACCACACCGCGCACGGGTCCCGTCCGACGAGTTCATGTCATTCCGGTTGACGCAGCCCGGCGTGGGTTCCGACCCCGCGTCGGCGAGAGGAATCGCCACCGAGACCGTACTCTTGCACTCGTCATGAGCACCAGAACACAGCCGGTCGAGCGCCCGCGGGAGCGGTTGCGGGTCTTGGAGATCCGGCACGCGGAGTCCGAACCACCCGGCGCCTACGGACCCGCCCTGCACGCGATCACCGAGACGGCCACCCTGCGGATCTGGCGCGAACCCGCGACCGTCGATCCAGCGGATTTCGACGCCATCCTCGTTCTCGGCGGAGCGATGGGAGTCGGTGACGCGGACCGCATCCCGTGGATCGCCGACGAGATCGACCTGCTCCGCCGTGCCCGTGAACGCGGTGTGCCCATCTGGGGTGTCTGTCTGGGCGCGCAGATGCTGGCAGCGGCTCTCGGTGGCGAGGTGCACACGAGCGACATACCGGAACTCGGTGTACGCCGGGTGCGTCTCAACGACGCAGGGATGGCCGACCCGGTGTGGGGCGGGGCGGTCATCGCACCCGCACCACGCGACATCGACACAGTCCAGTGGCATTTCGACACGTTCACCCTGCCACCCGGGGCCACCCTGCTCGCGTCCTCCGACGCCTGCGTCAATCAGTTGTTCCGCGTGGACAACTGCTACGGAGTGCAGTTCCACCTCGAAGCCGGCGGCGATCTCGTCAGGGGGTGGCTGTCACACCAGGAATCACGGTCCGCGGTGGCCGAGGTCCTGGGTGAGTCGGCCACCGACCGCTTCCCGATCGACGCCGCGGCCGCCGAGAAAGTGACCGTGCCGACGGCGGAGGCAGTGATGCGGCGCTGGTTGCACGATGTCGTCGGCAGCGCACGGCCCCGCTGGTAACGTGCGGCCGATGACCCCGACGTGGACTCGTCGTACCGCGTGCGCGCTCGTCGCCGTGCTGACCGTCGGAGTGCTCGGCCTCGTCCTTCGCGTCGGCCCGGCCGTGGCCGTCCCGCTGCCGACCGTACCGCCTCCGGCGATCACCACGCCGGTCACCGATCACTGCCCGCACAAAGTCGCCACGCCTCCGGCCGTCGACGAATCCGAGGTCGTCGCACCGGGTTCGACGACCCCCACTCCCCTTCCTGTTCCCGCACCGGCCGTCGGCGGTGACCAACTCGCCGGTTGCGGGGTCATCGCCGATCCGTCGGCCGGTCCCGTTCCGCCGCGACTGACCTCCGCGGGTTGGTTGATCGCCGATCTCGAGTCCGGGCAGGTCATCGCAGCCAAGGATCCCCACGGCCGGTACCGGCCGGCGTCGACGATCAAGGTGCTGCTCGCACTGGTCGTCCTCGACGAACTCGACCTCGGCGCGCCGGTCGTGCCCACCGTCGAGGACTCGAGCACCGAGGGTGATTCCTGTGGCATGGGGCCCGGTGGTGTCTACACCGTTCGCGACGTGCTCACCGGACTCTTGCTCGTGTCCGGCAACGACTGCGCGAATGCGCTCGCGCGTCAGCTCGGCGGCGTCGACGCGACGCTCGAGAAGATGAATGACCGGGCCGCGCAGCTGGGCGCGACGGACACGCGTGCTGCCAGCCCGTCCGGACTGGACGCCGCCGGGATGTCCTCCTCGCCCTACGATCTGGCGCTGCTGTTCCGGGCCGCGATGACCGAGCCGACCTTTCGCGAGATCATCGCGATGCCCACGATCCGCTTCCCGGGTTACCCGCGGCGTCCAGATGTGCCGGGCGACAAGGATCATCCGCCCTACGACATGTACAGCACCAACCGCCTCCTCCTCGATGGGTATCCGGGAATGCTCGGCGGCAAGACCGGTTACACCGACGACGCACGGAAGACGTTCGTGGGTGCCGCCGAACGCGACGGCCAGACGGTGATCATCGTGCAGATGTTCGGCCTGTCCGTCGACGGGGATCCGTACTGGGACCAGGCGAAGGCGATGTTCGACTACGGATTCCGAACCGACCCCGCCATCTCGGTGGGCCGCCTCGTCGAGCCGTCGGCCGCGTCCGGACCGACCTCGACACCAGCGCCGACGCAGACCGAGAACCGCGCCGTCGCAACAGGTTCCGACCAGGCGTCGTCGACCTCCGTCCAGATCCTCATCGGGCTCGTGGCCGCACTCGCGGCGGTCATCCTCCTGCTCATCGGGTTGAAGCTCGCCGGACGCCGCTGATCAGACGACCAGCGCCGGAGGTCAACGCCGCCGAAGGGCTCCGATCAGCGCGGCCGCGACTGCGCCCAGTCCGACGGCGGCCGCGAGGGCGCCGGGCCGGGGCGCCGGGCTCACCTCGACCGTCGGCGAAATCTGGACCGGCCGGTGCAGTTCCGCGTCCGGCTCTTCCACCACCTGGTACTTGCTGTTGATGGGGTCGGTCGCGCACCACGCGGTGGCATACAACACGATCCGCGACGCAAGGTACGCGAAGACGAACACACCGAAGATCGGACCGAACGCCACCCCGGCCGGCGAGCCCAGGACCGACTGGAGATACAGCCCGCCAAGGGATTTCATCAGCTCGAACGCGATCGCGATGACCAGTCCGGCCTTCATGGCGTGCGTCATCGGCAGCGGCACCAGCGGTAGCCGCGCCAGCACGAAGGTGAAGAGCAGCCAGCTGGCGAACACCGACACGACGATGGCGACGGCCCGCACCACGACCGGGGCCCATGACGCGTCGTCGAGGCCCACCCAGGAGAGCATCGTGGTGGTGAGCCCGCTGTTGCCCAGCGTCGTCAGCGCCATCGTCACGGCGAAGGCCATGCCCAGCAATGCGAACGTGAGGAGATCCCACACCTTCGACAGCACGGGGTTGCGGTCGACGCGACCCCCGTACATCTCGGTGAAGGCCACCCGGACGCCGGAGATCCACCCGATCCCGGTGAAGGCGGCACCGATCAGACCGACGATCCCTACCGCGGCGCGGGAGGAGATCGCCGAATCGATGACCTCACTGAGCTGCTCGCCCATCTTGCCGGGCGCGGCGTCGACAACCGCCTGTTGCAGGTCTTCGAGCAGCTGTGGCTGATTCGCCAACACGAACGCGGCGACCGAGAACACCACCATGATGATCGGGACGAGCGCGAGGATGCCGTTGAAGCTGATGGCCGCCGCATACACGTTTCCGCGCCGGTCGTTGTAGCGTTCGACGGTCTGCACCAGGTGCTCGACGGCGGGCCACTTCTCCCGCGCCGCGGCGAAGGCCGACTTGCCCTTGTCGACGGTCGTCATCCCTTTGTCCACCGCCGATTTCGCCGTGTCCACCGGTGATCTCGCCGAGTCGCGCGCGGAGGTCATGGATCGCCTTCCTGGTCGGATCGCGGGACGGCGTCCGGCGGATGCGGTCTCACCGGCCAGGCGCCAGGAACCCCACCTTGTCATAGACCGACGCCAGCGTCTCGGAGGCGATGGCACGCGCGCGGGCCGCGCCCCGAGCCAGGATGGCGTCGAGTTCGGCCGGATCGGACAGGTACTCCTCGACCCGCCCGCGCAGCGGGGTGACGAACTCGGTCAGCACCTCCGCGGTGTCGACCTTCAGGTCGCCGTATCCCTTGCCCTCGTATTTGGCGACCAGATCGTCGACGCCGACACCGGACAGGGCCGACTGGATGGTCAGCAGGTTGGAGACACCAGGCTTATCGACGACATCGAACCGGATCTCCGAACCGGTATCGGTGACAGCCGACCGGATCTTCTTCGCCGAACGTTTCGGATCGTCGAGCAGATTGATCAGACCCTTGTCGGTCTCGGCGGATTTGCTCATCTTGGCCGTCGGGTTCTGCAGGTCGTAGATCTTGGCGAACTCGGCGACGATGTGCGCCTGGGGCACCTTCAGCACCTTGCCGAACCGGGAGTTGAATCGCTGGGCGAGGTCGCGGGTGAGTTCGAGATGCTGCCGCTGGTCCTCCCCGACCGGAACCCGATCGACCTGAAAGGCGAGGATGTCCGCGGCCATCAGGATGGGGTAGGTGAACAGGCCGACGCCCGCCGCGTCGACGCCCTGCTTGGCCGACTTGTCCTTGAACTGGGTCATCCGGCTGGCCTCGCCGAAACCGGTGATGCACGACAGGACCCACGTCAGCTGGGCGATCTCGGGGATGTGGGACTGCACATAGATCGTCGACCGCTCGGGGTCCACACCGACGGCGAGCAATTGCGCGACGCTCAGGCGGGTGCGTTCGGCGAGGACCTTGGGGTCGAACGGCACCGTGAGTGCGTGCATGTCCGGGATGAAGTAGAACGCCTCGAAGTCGTCCTGCAAGGCCACCCACTGCCGGACCGCACCGAGATAGTTCCCGAGGTGGAAGGAGTCACTCGTCGGCTGGATACCGGACAGCACACGCGGACGGGTCGGCATTGACTCGGCCGCGGGCTCTCCGTTGCGCTCTACGTCGCTGGTCATGACGCCCAGTTTGTCAGACCCGGTCACTCGTACCGCACGGTGACCGGAGCGTGGTCGGACCAGCGGAGGTCGTAGGCCGCCGCACGTTCCACCTCGGCCTTGGTCGCCCGGCCGGCCAGCATCTTGTTGGTGAGCTGATAGTCGATCCGCCATCCGGAATCGTTGTCGAAGGCCTTACCGCGCCACGACCACCACGAGTAGGGCCCGGCGTCGTCGGGAAAGAGTTCGCGCATGACGTCGCGCCACCCGGCGGCGAGCAGGTCGGCCACCCAGGCCCGTTCGTGCGGTAGGAAGCCGGGGCTCTTGAGATTGCCCTTCCAGTTCTTGATGTCGGCTTCGGCGGGCGCGATGTTCCAGTCGCCACCCACGACGACGTGGCGGCGTCGACGGACCAACCGATCCAGGTATGCGCCGAACTCACGCATGAAACGGACCTTCTCGTCGTGCTTGGCGATGTCCTTCTCGGCGTCGGAGAGCGCGGCACCCTTCGGCAGGTACAGGCTTCCCGCGGTCAGCGGTCCCAGGTCGGTGTCGACGTCGACTTCGAGATAGCGGCCGAGGTCGTCGAACTCCGCGCTCCCGAATCCGACGCGCACCGCCGACGGCGCGCTACGTGTCAGCACACCGACGCCCGCGTGACCCTTCACCGAGGACTCGCTCATCGTCAGATGCCATCCGGTGTCGAGCACCGGCACCAGCGCGTCGCGGGCGAGTTCCTCGCTCGCGCGGACCTCCTGCAGCAGGACCACATCCGGTCCAGATGTGTCGAGCCAGGGCAGCAGGCCGCGGTTGGCCTCCGATCGATGTTTGACCGCTGCGCGGATTCCGTTGACGTTCACCGTGGAGATCGTGAGTGGCACGGGGCCACATCCTACGGCGGCGGTCCGACAGCCCATCGGCCGTGATCGCGCCACTCGGACAGCGTCGATAAAAGGTAAGGCAACCCTTGTGCGGACACCCTAAAATATGTAAGCATTGCCTAATCCAGGCACGAAGGTGAGTTTCCGAGATGTTCGTTTGCATATGCCGCGCCGTCACCGTGGACGAGGTCCATGCGCACTGCGATGCGGGCGCGTACACGGTCGACGCGATCAGCGACCGCTGCGGCGCGGGCGAAGGCTGCGGGACCTGCCTGGACGAACTGCACACCATCCTGAGCGAAAGGGCGTCAACCGCGACGACCGCTGCATGACCTGACCTCCGACCCGACGAACCTCGCGCGAGACGACGCGCGGGGGGTTTTGTCGTGTTACGGTTCGAACGGACATACACGGGAAATGGGAGGCGGACAGATGCGTGGCGACCCCGAGGTCATCGACCTCCTCAACGAACAGCTCACGAGTGAGCTGACCGCGATCAACCAGTACTTCCTGCACGCGAAGATGCAGCAGAGCTGGGGTCTCACCGAGATCGCCGCGAAGACACGGGCCGAGTCGATCGAGGAGATGACTCACGCCGAGGTCCTGACCGACCGCATCCTGTTCCTCGACGCCCTGCCCAACTATCAGCGCCTGCTGCCGCTGCGTATTGGGCAGTCGATCCGGGAGCAGTTCGAGTCGGACATGTCGATCGAGGTCGAGGTGGTGGAACGACTCCGCCCCGGAATCGCGATGTGCCGGTCCAAGGGCGACATCACCAGCGCCAACCTCTTGGAGCAGATCCTCGCCGACGAAGAGGAACACATCGACTATCTCGAGACGCAACTCGAGCTGATCAACAAGCTCGGCGAGCAGCTCTACCTGTCGAAGACGATCGCCACACCGCCCACGAACGGCTGATTGCACCGACTCGACGACACGAGGGCCGACCGGACTTATCCGGTCGGCCCTCGTCGTAGGTAGAACGGCCGCGCTCGTTCAGGACCCGACGGGCTGGCGCCGCGCGGTCGCGAGGGCCACGACGGTGACCGCGATACCCGCCACCGCGAGCATCACCCCGACCACCGACGGCGCCAGGTATCCGTAGCCGGCACCGACCACCACGCCACCGAGCAGCGCTCCGGCCGCGTTGGCGATGTTGAGCGCGGAATGGTTCAGGGCCGCGGCCAGGGTCTGTGCATCGGCCGCCACATCCATCAGCCTGGTCTGCAGCGCGGGTAGCATCATCGATCCCGTGAGCGCCACGAGGTAGGTGAGGATCAATGCCGCCCAAGCATTCTCGGCCAGCACCGCAAAAGCGCCGAGGGAGACTGCGGTGGCGGTGAGTCCGCCGAGGATTGCCACCGCCACGCTGCGGTCGGCGACATAACCGCCGACGAAGTTGCCGGTCACCATTCCCAGTCCGTACAACATCAGGGCGAACGGCACGACCGACACCGACAGCCCGGTGTCGGTGGTCAGCGCAGAGTTGAGGTACGTGTAGAACGCGAACATCCCACCGAACCCGACGGTTCCGATGACCAGTGTGAACCAGACCTGGGACCGCTTGAGTGCACCGAGCTCGGTGAGCGGGTCGGTGGTCTTCATCCCGCTGAGCGCGGGAAGCACCCGGATCAGCGCGACGACGGTGGCGATTCCGATCACGACCACGATCGCGAACGCGGACCGCCAGCCGAACGTCTCGCCGAGCCAGGCGGCCGCCGGTACGCCGAGGACGTTCGCGACGGACAGACCGAGCATCACCTGTCCCACGGCCTTGCCACGGTTGCGCGGGCCGGCCAGATGAGCGGCGACCAGAGCCGCGACACCGAAGTAGGCGCCGTGCGGGAGGCCGGCGACGAATCTCGCCACCAGCAGCAAACCGTGATCCGGTGCGAGGACGGTCGCGAGGTTGCCGACCGTGAACGCCACCATCAAGCCGATCAGAAGCGTCCGACGGGACATCCGCGCGGTGAGCGCCGCAATCAGCGGCGCACCCACCACCACACCCATCGCGTAGGCCGAGATGACATGTCCGGCAGTCGGTTCCGAGACACCCAGAGATCCGGCGATGTTGGGCAGGAGGCCCATGGCGACGAACTCGGTCGTCCCGATCCCGAATCCACCCAGCGCAAGGGCGAGGATCGTCCACCGACGCACCCGGCGGGACACCTCGGCCGATTCGGCCCGCGCGGGGCTGCGGAGTTCCCCGGCGGTGGACGGACCCGTCAGTGAGGGGTCGGCCGGGGCTTCGGTCGTCGAGAGAGCATCAGGCACGGTTGATGCCAACCCGCGCCCGTCAGCGCTGATTCCTCAGCCGGTGGTGAGTTCATTCACACGCGCAGTGTCCTCAGCATCGCGCGGGGTGTCAGTCGCCGGCTTCGGAGCCCCCATCGCTGTCGGGCTCGGACGGATCTGGGGAGGGCCCGTCTGGATCCGAAGCCGTGTCGGACGAGCCGGCCCTCTCGCCGTCCTCTCCCCCGTGACCGTCGGTTCCAGACGTCTTGACATCGCTTCCCGAGGGATCGGTGACGGCCGGCGAGTCGTCGTCGCGAGGCGGGGCAGGCGCGGGCTCCGCGTCCGGCGTACCGGTCTCGGTATCGGTGCCCGTGTCGGCCCCCGAGGACGTGTCGGTCGTGTGGCCCACCGGGGGCTGCTCGGCCGGTGACGGGTCGGTGGCATCCGGTTCGGCACCCCGGGCCGCCGACGGCTCGGACGAGGGGCCGGACCCGCCCACTTCGTCAGCGCGGACCGGCCCCACGGACTCGTCGGGTACGGCTGCCAGTCGCGCGAACGTGGACGATCGCAGGTGCGACGTGTCCGCCGCGAGAATCGTGACGGCGCCGCCCTCCGACGCCACCGGCCCGATGAGCGCGCCCGCCCAGTATCGGACGAAATTGACCGGCAGCAGGACGATGCTGCGCACGCTGGCAGCCAGGGCGCTGACACCGCGCACGAACCGAGCCGGTGTCGCGGTGACGATGCCCTGCAGGATGTCCTCGAAGACGAAGATGTCGGGTAGGTATGCGCCGTACCCGAGACGTGGGAGTGGCGGCAGCAAGCCCTGCACCAGCCGGACCACCGGCTGCAGATTCGCCAGTTCGATGCCGAACGGAAGCCCGATGGTCGGACGATCGGACAAGAAATCGCCGATGGCGCCCTGGTAGCCGAGGTTGCGAGCCCAGCCCTGGACGAGTTCGGCGAGTGCGGAGTCCGCAGCGACCATACAGACGCCGTCCGCACATTCGACCGGACGTTTCGCCCACGTGTATCCCGGCTGCAGCGGGTTGCCCGACATCTCCTCTGGATACAGGAAATGCTTGACCTGGTAGCCGAGGATGCCGTCGATGGCGCCGATCGGGTCGTAGACGGGATCGGGCAGGTCGCAGATCGGGTCGCCCTCGATGCACACCGACACGACCCGGTCGCTGACCGTCCCGAAGCCGGCGTCCGTGCTGCCGGCACCACGCGACCCCGACATGGTCAGGCCCGGGATGATCCCGATCAGCGACAACTCGATACCTCGCCCGGTCTTGTCACCGGCCTGCCGCGGATCCGAATACAGCTCGCCCGACACCCCGACGTCGGAGATCACGACGTCGTCGCTGGGATCGTCGGGCGTGTTCGCGACATCGAACTTCCGGCCGGTGCCGATACCGGCGAGCACGTCTCCCGCGATGCGCGCCCCTTGCGAATAGCCCGTCACCACCACCGGCGGCTCGGACCCGCACGCGTCTCGATACGACGAGATCGCCGACGCCGTCGATGCGATCCCCTGTTCGGTACTGCGGTCGTACCCCGTCGCTCCGAGCGGCCATATGGTCGCCGGGTAGGGCGCGTTGATCACCTCATAGCCCTGCTCGCGGTAACGCTCCTTGACGCCCTCGAGCAATAGCGACTCAGCGTCGACGGTCCCCCCGACCACCACGACGGCACCGCTGCACGAGGGCCCGCCGGCTGTCGCCGCCGCCACCCCGGTGAAGCCGAATGCGGCGAGGGTCGACAACGTCGACATCGAGGCGACCAACAGAGCGACGCGTCGGGTCCGGAGATGAGCCATCACGGCCATGAGCGCTCCTGTGCGAACCCGGACCACCTGAGCGGAGCATTCCGGTGCAGCCGGGGCTGTCCCGAACTCTAGATCCGCGATCGCGGAACCGACAGCACGCTGAGCGTCGCTAACTACCTTGACCAGTGGTTTCGTATCTGACCACACCCGATTTCACTCGGTCGGAGGACAGCCACCGGCACCCTTCCGGTGCACTTCTCAAGGGTTGGGCGCGGCGTGACCGGGACGGTTCTCGGGCGCTCACATCCGTGTTATATCCTTGTCGCCAGGTCATGAGTATCAGTGCGAAGCCCCGGCTGGCTGATCGGCAACCCTCCTTCCGCGGTGGGGTGCTCCGGGTGATGACCGGGTTGCGGGATCGCAGTGGCGATCCCCGGCAAGCGCGGGTCCGAAGGTCGGACCCCAACAGGGTCGAGTTGGCCCTGCCGACCGTAGAAAGTGATGAATCGCCATGTCTGATGTCCCTGACGGCACCCTCGACAGCAACGATCCCAGCGAGAACTGGAGCTTCGAGACGAAGCAGATCCACGTCGGGCAGTCCGCGGACGCGGTGACCAACGCCCGTGCGCTGCCGATCTACCAGACGACGTCGTATGTCTTCAACGACACCCAGCACGCGGCCAATCTCTTCGGTCTCGCCGAACCGGGCAACATCTACACACGCATCATGAATCCCACGCAGGATGCCGTCGAGCAGCGGATCGCCGCGCTCGAGGGCGGCGTCGCCGCGCTGCTCGTCGCGTCGGGCCAGGCCGCCGAGACCTACGCGATCCTCAACGCCGTCGAGACCGGCGGGCACGTGGTGTCCAGCCCCCGCCTCTACGGCGGCACGTACAACCTCTTCCACTACACACTGCCCAAACTCGGGGTCGAGGTGAGCTTCGTCGAGGACCCCGAGGACCCGGCGTCGTGGCAGGCCGCGGTCAAGGACAACACCCGCGCGTTCTTCGGTGAGTCGATCTCCAACCCCAACAACGAGATCCTCGACATCTCGGGGATCGCGGAGGTCGCGCACCGCAACGGCGTACCCCTCATCATCGACAACACCGTCGCCACCCCGTACCTGATCAGCCCGCTGGCCCACGGCGCCGACATCGTCGTGCACTCGGCGACGAAGTACATCGGCGGTCACGGCACCGCGATCGGCGGCGTCATCGTCGACGGCGGCACCTTCGACTGGCGGGTCCAGCGCGACGGGAAGGACCTGTTCCCCGGTTTCACCACGCCGGACCCGAGCTACCACGGTGCTGTCTTCGCCGACCTGGGCGCGCCCGCCTTCGCACTCAAGGCACGCGTGCAGTGGTTGCGTGACACCGGCGCGGCGATCTCCCCGTTCAACGCGTTCCTGTTGGCACAGGGCCTGGAGACGCTGAGTCTGCGCATCGAGCGCCACGTCGCCAACGCGCAGAAGGTCGCCGCCTTCCTCGATGCACACCCGCAGGTCGAGTCCGTGGCGTACGCGGGTCTGGAGTCCTCGCCCTGGTACAAGCGCGGTCAGGAATTGGCCCCGAAGGGTCAGGGTGCGATCATCGCCTTCGAGATCCAGGGCGGAGTGGACGCCGGCAAGAAGTTCGTGGACGCGCTCAGCCTGCACAGCCACGTCGCCAACATCGGCGATGTGCGGTCGCTGGTCATCCACCCCGCCTCGACCACACACAGCCAGCTCACCCCCGAGGAGCAGCTCGCCGCGGGCGTGGCCCCGGGACTGGTCCGGCTCGCCGTGGGCATCGAGGGAATCGACGACATCTTGGCCGATCTCGAACAGGGATTCGCGGCGGCCAAGTGAAACAGGTGAGGCAGCTTTGTCGGTGAGTATCGACCTGAATGCGACAGCATCTGATCAGCCCGACTGGGAGACCCTCCCGGACGGGGAACTCGTCGGCATTCCCATCGGCTCGTTGCCTCTCGACAGCGGAGCACGGATCGACGACGTCACCCTGGCGTTCCAGCGCTGGGGGACGTTGTCGCCGTCCCGCGACAACGTCATCCTCACGCTCCACGCACTGACCGGCGACTCGCACGTCACCGGACCCGCCGACGCCGACCACGACTCGGCCGGATGGTGGGACGGGCTGATCGGCCCGGGACAGGCCATCGACACCGACGAATGGTGCGTCATCTCCGCCAACGTCCTGGGCGGATGCAAGGGCTCGACGGGTCCGGGCTCCATCGCCCCCGACGGTCGGCCCTGGGGCTCACGCTTCCCACAGATCACCGTGCTCGACCAGGTCCGCGCCGAGGTGGCACTGCTGGACCGCCTCGGAATCCGCAGCGTCGGTGCGGTTCTCGGCGGTTCGATGGGCGGCGCCCGCGCGCTCGAGTGGGCCATCGAGTACCCCGACCGCGTCCGCAGCGCCCTCGTGCTCGCCGTCGGCGCCCGCGCGACCGCGGATCAGATCGGTATCCAGTCCGCACAGATCGCCGCGATCAAGGCCGACCCGGACTGGTGCGGCGGCGACTACCACGGCACCGGCCGCATTCCGTTGCAGGGCATGGGGATCGCGCGTCGGATCGCCCACCTCATGTACCGCAGCGAGCCGGAGCTCGACTCCCGCTTCGGCAACGACGCCCAGGGCGACGAGAATCCCCTGACCGGCGGGCGCTACGCCGTGCAAAGCTATCTCGACCACCAGGCGTCGAAGCTGATGTCCCGCTTCGACCCGGCCAGCTACGTCGTCCTCACCGAGGTCCTCAACCACCACGACGTCGGCCGTGGTCGCGGCGGAGTCGCCAAGGCGCTCAACAATTGCCGCGTTCCGGTGATCGTCGGGGGGATCGACTCCGATCGTCTCTACCCGATCCGGCTGCAGGTCGAACTCGCCGACGAGCTGGGCAACTGCGTCGGCGGGCTCCAGGTCGTCAACTCCGAGACCGGCCACGACGGATTCCTCACCGAATTCGATGCCATCAGCGATCTACTCAAGCGCACTGTCGAACTCGCGCGTCGCGACGCCTGACGGACCGTAACCCAGCTGTCGGCGGCGTCCTGTCAGCGCGGCGCCGGCACCGACGGGACCGGGCTGCCGGACCGAGGTACCGGGGTCACCGGTGAGCCCGACTCCCCGTCAACGGATTTCCCCGGTTCGGCTACACCCGGAATCTCAGTCGACCCGGTGGCGCGGGTGCTGCTCGGCCGCGGCGGGCCGCTGGGCGCGGAGCGCAACGTCGACGTCGAGTACGTGGGCGGCGGCGGAGTGGGCGCCACACTCGGCGGACGCATACCCGGGGGCAGCAGGTCCGGCGGGATCGTCGGTGTCGAACCGGGCGGGAAGGTCAGGTCCGGCCACGGGAACGGCGAGAGGGTGCGGGTGCTGGTACTCGTGGACGGCCGCGTCGGCGGCAACTCCGTCGTCGCCCATGCCGGCGGGTCGTTCCAGCCGGTCTCGGGCGCGGGCCGTTGCGTCGGAACGGGAGTGACGACGGTGGGCTCGACGGGTTCGGCCGGGATTCGGGTGATCGGCTGGGAGGTGGGCCGCGCGGTGGACGGCGGCTCCTCCTCGCTGGTCGCCGCCGCGGGGGGCACACTGCTGACCGACGGCTGCGGCTCGACGGCCGGACGGTCGGCGAACGACGAGCTCACCGCGTAGATCGTCATCAATGTGGCCGCGATGACCGCCCCGGCAACCGCAATTGGGGTCGCGGAAAGCCACTCGCGCTGCGGCTTGCCCCCGATGAACGCCAGACGCGCTGCGCCCGAATAACTCTGGAGGGCCAGCAAGGCTGCGCCGGTGGCCACGACCAGCTCCGGCGCCGTCGGGTTCACGACCTCGAGCTCATGCTCTGCCGCGATCGCGCGCACCGCGGGGAGGTTGGCGAGTCCGCCGATGAACACCACCGCGTCCGGTCGTACGCCGCGTGACCTGACGGCCGCTACATAGCGGGCGAACACTTCTTTCGCATCACCGATCATCGGCGCGATCGCCTGCTCGACCTGGGTCGCGGACAGCGCCACACGACCGGTGTTCGCCGAGACCGCGACGACCGACTCGGCGGCCGCGACGCCGCCGTAGGCGATCTCTTCTTTCGCGGTCCGGCACGCGCTGCGCAACTCGCTGCGCTCCGCCCGCGTCCGAGTGGCGTCGCCCAGGACGGGATTGTCGGCGGTCAGCTGGTCGACGATGGACCGGTCGAGACGACGACCGCTCAGCACGGTCGAGTGCTCGGCGTCGCCGATGCGACCCTCGCGGGGATCGACGGTGTAGAGCGACATGCCGGTGTCGCCGCAGTCGACGACGACGGCAGACGAGAAACGGTCGATCTCCCCGGTGTCGGTCAGGTAGGCCAGCACGGCCTCGTCCTCGCCGGCGAGACGGACCTGACGCCGGGGTCCGCTGCCCCGTGAACGCAATTGCCGACGCTGGCTCCCCGTGCGTGCGGCGACCCCGATCGGGCCCACTCGCGTCCCGGTCTCGCGGGCGGCGCTGAGCATCACGTCGATCCCGGCGTTGACCCGGCCGGCGGAATCGAGGCCGTCGGTGGGATCCACGTCGATCACGCGGGAATCGACCACACTGCGACCGAGATCGTCACGCGTCAAGAGGACGTAGTGAATCATGCCAGCCCCTGCTGACACGCCCATGGACGTCACTTCATTCACGGTGCCGTCGGTTGGTGATGCGGTGATACAAACTCCAGCGGTCGGTGTGTCTGCGCAGAGCAGCGGAAAATTGCCTGGTTGAGCGCATGACTGGTCCGCCAGGTCACGCTCAGGTCTCTATTGTAATCAATCCGTGCCCAAAGAGTCGATCGACGCCGCCAGCCACAGCATCACGCCGCCGACCGTGGCCATCGCCGTCACGTCGAACGATTTGCCCCTGACCTGCAACAGGCCTGCCTGCGAGGAGGGGATGAAGGCACGGAGTACGGCTCCGACGAGCAGAGCCGCCCCGAAAACGAAGGACCCACGCCGCCAGCGATCGAACATCACGAGCAGCGCGGCGGCCAGCACACCCAACATCACCAGCAGGTACGGGAGCTGGATGAGCACTGCCCGCAACCGGGAGGAGTCGGCGGCACGACGCCCCCGGTGTCCGGGACGGGCGTCCGCGGCGCCGGGCGGTTCGGAGTGAGCGGACCCACTCTGGTGCTCCTCTCGGGTCACGCGTCGCTACCACTCCCCGAGGCGAGCATCTGCTCAGCACGTTCGACCACGTTGACCAGCAGGAACGCCCGCGTCAGCGGACCCACACCACCGGGGTTCGGCGAGACGTGGCCCGCGACCTCCCAGACATCGGGATGAACGTCGCCGGCGAGACGACCCTCGTCAGTACGGCTGACACCCACGTCGACCACCGCGGCGCCGGGCTTCACCATGTCCGCGGTGATGAGGTGCGGCACGCCGGCCGCGGCGATCACGATGTCGGCCCGGGCGATCTCCGACGCCAGATCCGTGGTGCCGGTGTGGCACAGCGTGACCGTGGCGTTCTCACTCCGCCGGGTCAGGAGCAGCCCGATGGGCCGGCCGATGGTGACCCCGCGCCCGACCACCGTGACCCGGGCGCCGGCCAGCGGGACGTCGTAGCGTCGCAGGAGGTGGATGACCCCGCGCGGGGTGCACGGCAGCGTCGACTCCTTGCCCAGCACCAACCGCCCGAGGTTGATCGGGTGGAGTCCATCGGCGTCTTTCAGCGGGTCGATCCGCTCGAGGGCGGCATTCTCGTCAAGATGCTTGGGCAGCGGCAACTGCACGATGTAGCCCGTGCAGGCCGGATCGGCGTTGAGCTCGTCGATCGCCGCGTTGAGCTGCTCGGTGGTGGCATCGGCCGGCAGGTCCTTGCGGATGGAGGCAACGCCGATCCGGGCGCAATCGGCGTGCTTTCCCTTGACATAGGAGTGCGAACCCGGATCGTCGCCGACCAGAACGGTACCCAGACCAGGCGTGATACCCGCCAGCCTGAGCTTCTCCACCCGCTCGGCCAGATCAGCGAAGATCTCGTCGCGCGTGGTCTTGCCATCGAGTCGTATCGCGGTCACGCCGACATTCTTCCACGGCGCTACTGTCGGAACGGTGACCGTGGTGCGCAGCGACGTCGACCTCGCCCGCGCGGCGATCGCACCCCACCTCCGTCGCACGCCGACACTACGCACGACCATCGACACCGTCCACGGGCCGGTCGAGGTGGTTCTCAAACTCGAGTACGCCCAAGTCGGCGGGTGTTTCAAACCGCGCGGCAGCCTCTGGGCGACGCTGCACGCCCAAGACCAGGGATTGCTGACCGACGCCGGTGTGCTCGTCGCCTCCGGCGGCAACGCCGCGATCGGCGCGACAATCGCGGCGCGGATCGTCGGCGTGCCGGTCACCGTGGTGATCCCCGAGACCGCGCCGCCGGTCAAGATCGACGCGCTGCGCGCCGCGGGAGCGCGCGTCCACCTCATGGGACGGCGCTATTCCGAGGCCGCCGACGCCGCCGTCGCGCTGGCAGAGCAGACCGGAGCGCTCGCGCTGCACGCCTACGATCTCCCCGATGTCGTCGCCGGCGCCGGCACCATCGGTCTCGAGATGATCGACGACGTGCCCGGACCGCTCACGACCGTCGTCTGTGTGGGCGGGGGCGGGCTTCTGGCGGGCCTCGCGGCGACGCTGCGCCCGGGCGACCGCATCGTCGGCGTCGAACCACTCGGCGCGTCATGTCTGCATCAGGCCCTCGCCGCGAGAACTCCCGTACCCGTCGAACTCGAGAGCATCGCCGCGGACTCGCTCGGCGCCACCAGCGTCGGCGGGCTCTGTTGGAACGCCGTCGCCGGGAACCCGGCGGTCGGGAGCGTCCTGGTGACCGACGAACAGATCATCGCGGCGCGACGGATGCTCTGGGACACCCACCGCATCCTCGTCGAACACGGCACCGCCACCGCGGTCGCCGGTGTGGTCTCGGGAGCTGTTCGGCCGCAACCCGATTCGACGCTGTGCATCGTGCTCTGCGGGGCCAACACCGCGCTCGCCGTGTGACCGGCGCGATCGCGCGACATCTGCGACGGTCGTCACCGACTACGCTGACACCATCATGTTCCGAATCATGTTCTACCAGCCGTGCATCCCGCCGAACACCGGCAACGCGATCCGGCTGGCCGCCAACACGGGGTGCGAACTGCACCTCATCGAACCGCTGGGGTTCTCGATGTCCGACGCGCAGGTGAAGCGCGCGGGACTCGACTATCACGAGATGGCCAACGTCACCGTGCATCCGAACCTGGTGACCGCCTGGACGACGCTGAAGCCGGAACGGGTCTTCGCGTTCACCGCCCATGCCGAGCGCTATCACACCGACGTCGACTACCAGCCGGGCGACGTGTTGCTGTTCGGCCCCGAGCCGACCGGGTTACCGGCGGAGGTCCTCGACGAACCCGAGGTGACCGACCGGGTCCGCATCCCGATGCTCGCCGGACGTCGTTCCCACAACCTCGCCAACGCCGCGAGCATCGTCGTCTACGAGGCGTGGCGTCAGCACGGTTTCGCCGGCGCGGTGTGATCAGCCGACGCGGTAGCGCTTGATGCGTGCCGTGGCACCGCCGATGAGCGCGATCTTGCTCTTCGGGACCCCGAGGTGGGCGGCGAGCAGTTCGGAGACGGCCTTGTTCGCCCGGCCCTCGGTGGCCGGCTCGCGGACGTAGACGGTGATCGCGCCGCCGGGACCCGTCTCGACCAACGGGCCCTTGCTGCTCTTCGGTTTGACGGTCACCACGACCTGTTGCGGCATGACTCTTCCTGTTCTTCGTGAACACCGATCCGGCTCGGACATCCCGGCGCGTCCGCCGGAGGACTACTGCCAGTCCCGGGATCTGCTCCCCACCCGAAGATCCATGCGCTGCAGTCGATCTGCGACGACGGTCACAGCGCCTTCGGCGTTCTGCACCCGGCCGCGGATCAGCAGAGCGGGTGCCGTCTGAGCGAGTACACGGTACCGCGCCCACAAACCGACCGAACACACCACGTTGACCATCCCGGTCTCGTCCTCGAGGTTGATGAAGGTCACCCCGGACGCGGTGGCGGGACGCTGCCGATGGGTCACCGCGCCACCGACCAACACGCGCGAACCGTCGGGCACCGACAGCAGGCGATCGGCGGCCAGCACTCCCATCGCGTCGAGCCGGGGACGCAGGAACTGCGTCGGATACGACGTGGGGGTGATCCCCGTGGCCCAGGCGTCGGTGGCCGCCAGCTCGACGTCGGAGAGACCCGGAAGGGTGGGGGTCGCCTGCGCCGATTCCAGGGCCAGCTGATCGTCGCGCACCGTCGCGGCGGCCCCGGCCTCCCACAGGGCCTGACGCCGGCTGAGGCCGAACCCGTCGAAGGCGCCGGCACCGGCGAGCCCCTCGAGTTCCTTGGTCGTCAGCCGGGCGCGCCGGGAGAGATCGGTGATGTCGAGGTAGGGACCGTCGGACCGGCGGTCGACGATGCGCTGCGCCGCCTCCTCCCCGACCCCGCGTACACCGTCGAGACCCAACCGGACATCGAGACCCTCGTTCTCCAGAGTGGCGTGCGCGAGTGAGGCATTGATGTCGGGGCGATGGACCGCGACACCGTGCCGTCGGGCGTCGGCCACCAGGGTCTGCGGTGAGTAGAAACCCATCGGTTGCGCCCGTAGCAGCGCGGCGCAGAACGCCGCCGGGTGATGCAGCTTGAACCACGACGAGTAGAACACCAGGGACGCGAAGCTCTGCGAATGACTCTCCGGGAAGCCGAAATTGGCGAACGCGGCCATCTTCTCGAAGATGCGGTCGGCGGTGTCCCCGGTGATGCCGTGCAGGTTCTCCATGCCCTCGTAGAAACGTTGCCGCAGGCGTTCCATCTTCTCCGGCGACCGTTTGGAACCCATCGCCCGGCGCAACTGGTCGGCCTCGGAGGCGTCGAACCCGGCCACGTCGACGGCCAACTGCATCAGCTGCTCCTGGAACAGCGGCACCCCCAGGGTGCGTTCGAGCGCCCTGCTCATCGACGGATGCTCGACCGTCACCGGCTCTTCTCCGTTGCGCCGCTTGATGAACGGATGCACAGAGCCGCCCTGGATGGGGCCGGGCCGGATCAGGGCCACCTCGACGACGAGATCGTAGAAGCAGCGCGGTTTCAGCCGCGGGAGGGTGGCCATCTGCGCACGGGACTCCACTTGGAACACGCCGACCGAGTCGGCGCGACAGAGCATCTCGTACACGGCGGGTTCAGCGAGGTCGAGGGTGGCGAGGTCGACGTCGATCCCCTTGTGTTCGGCGACCAGGTCGATCGCATAGTGCAGGGCGGAGAGCATGCCGAGACCCAGCATGTCGAACTTGACCAGTCCGATGGCGGCGCAGTCGTCCTTGTCCCACTGCAGCACGCTGCGGTTCTCCATCCGCGCCCACTCCGTGGGGCAGACATCGGCGATCGGCCGGTCGCAGATCACCATGCCGCCGGAGTGGATACCCAGATGCCTTGGCATGCCGAGGATCTCGCCGGCGAGTTCGGCGACGTCGGCGGGAGCGGTGTCAGGCATCTTGGCCCAGGCGTCCTGCTGACCGGGCGCGTACCCGAGCGCCCGGGCCATGTCCCGGATCGCCGACTTCCCCCGGTAGGTGATGACGTTGGCGACCTGCGCGCTGCGCTCCCGGGTGTAGCGGCGGTAGACGTACTGGATGGCCTCCTCGCGTCGGTCGGATTCGATGTCGATGTCGATGTCGGGCGGGCCGTCGCGCTCGGGGGCCAGGAACCGTTCGAAGAGCAGCGTGTTGGCGACCGGGTCGACGTTGGTGATGCCGAGGGCGTAACAGACGGCCGAGTTGGCCGCGCTCCCCCGGCCCTGGCAGAGGATGTCGTTGGCCTTGCAGTAATCGACGATGTCGGCGACCACCAGGAAGTAGCCGGGGAACGTGAGCGTCTCGATGATGGCGAGTTCGTGCTCGATCTGCCGGTAGGCCTGCGGATGTTCGGCGGGGGTGCCGTACCGGCGGCGTGCCCGGGTCATGGTGAGTTCGCGCAACCAACTCGCCTCGGTGTACCCGTCGGGGACGTCGAAGGGTGGCAACTGCGGTGCGATGAGGCCCAGGTGGAATGCGCAGTCCGCGGCGATGCCCACCGCGTTGTCGATGGCATCGGGATGTGCGGGCAGCAGCCGCGCCATCTCGTCGCCGCTGCGCAGATGTGATCCGGCAACGCCGGGCATCCACCCGGAGATGGTGTCGATGTCGGTGCGGGCCCGGACGGCGGCCATCGCCATCGCCAGCCGTCGGCGCCGGGGCGCGGCGAAGTGGGCGCCGGTGGTGGCCACGGTCGGCACGCCTGCCCCGGCGGCGAGGCCGGCGAGCACCGCGTTGCGTTCGTCGTCGTCGGCCATGCCCTGCGCGGTCAGCTCGACGACGATGTTGTCGTGGCCGTAGGTCTCGATCAGTTCTCGCAGCGCCTGCTCGGCGGCCGGGACGCCGCCGCGATCGAGGGCGCGTCGGAGGGCACCCTTCCGGCATCCGGTGAGGATGAGCCAGTGCCCGCCACCGGCCGCGGCGAGGGCCTCGCGGTCATAGCGGAGCAGGCCCTTCTCCCCCGCGACCATGTGCGCGTCGGCGATGGTCCGTGACAGACGGCGGTAGCCCTCACCGTCCCGGGCGAGGACCAGCAGATGCTCGCCCGGTGGATCGTTCTGACCCGTCCGCGCGATGTCGGGTTCCAGTGACAGCTCGGCACCGAAGACGGTCGGCATGCCGAACTCACGGGCCGCCTCGGCGAAGCGCACGATGCCGTAGAACCCGTCGTGATCGGTGACGGCCAGTGCGCGGAGTCCGAGCCGTTGCGCCTCCTCCACCAGCTCCTCCGGCATCGACGCACCATCGAGGAAGCTGTACGAACTGTGGGCGTGCAGTTCGGCGTAGGGCACCGCCGACGAGCCGCGCGCGATGTCCTCGGCCTGGTAGGCGCCGCGTTTGCGCGACCAGGCCGGACTGTCGCCGCCATCCCCGGGGAACGGCGCCCATTCGCTGAGGTCGGGACCGAACTCGGTGCCGGGCCGGTCGGCACTGCCGGGCGCCCGGCCGGCGAGCACCCGTTCCATCTCCGACCACGTCGGTGGTCCTTGATCCCAGCCCACCCGCCAAGCTTATCGAACACAAGTTCGATAAGACAGCGGGGAGGACTCAGCTGTTGGCCCGGCCCCGCTCGACGATGCCGGACCGACGATCGGCGACCCGAGCGGGGTCGAAACCTGCCATCCACTCGACCGACGTGTCGTTCTCCACGTCGAGCGCCGGGCCGACGAGATGCTGCTCGGCACGCCGATACGAGTCGAGCATGGTCCGCACCGCGAGCTGGTCACTCCCGGCCATGGACACCGCGAGTTCCATCGCCGCGGCCATCAGCTGATCGTGGGCCACCACCTCGGTCACCAAACCGACCCGCAGCGCCGTCTGGGCATCGACGAACTCCCCGGACAGGCTCATACGGCGCGCGAAACCCCGGCCGACCGCTTCCGGCAATCGGGACGTCAGACCCCAGCCCGGCAACACCCCGACCCGCGAATGGGTGTCGACGAAGCGGGCCCGTTCGGACGCGATCAGGACATCGCACGCGAGCGCGAACTCCAGACCACCGGTGGCGGCGACACCGTTGACGGCGCCGATGATCGGCTTCGAGATGGGGCGCCACGGATGCCCGACAGGTACGTCCGCATGATCGAGCAGTCGAGCACCGTCGGTCGACGAGCCCAACTCGGCCAGGTCCAGGCCGGCGCAGAATGCCGAGCCCGCGCCGGTGAGGATGACGACGTCGACGTCATCGTCGTGATCCGCGTTCGCCAATTCGGAACGGAGAGCGTCGATCAGATCGGAGCTGAGCGCATTCCGGACCTCCGGACGGTTGAAGACCAACGTCCGCACCCGCCCGGATTGCTCGATCAGCAGAAGCGGTTCTCCCGACGTGGCCGTGTGGTCACTGGTCATGCGATGCCTTTCGGTGACGTCGGATCAACCCGCCGATTGCGGACGCTCGGCGAGCCCGAGCCGCAAGTGTTCGCTGTGGTAGACCGCCTCGTCGAGCAGCTGGGCGACATGGCTGTCATAGAGGCTGTAACTGATCGACCGGCCCGACCGGGTGCCGGTGACCAGGCCGAGGTTGCGGAGCAACCGGAGCTGATGGGAGACCGCGGATTGCTCCATGCCGACGGCGTCGGCGAGATCGGTCACCGAGCGCGGTCCGGACCGCAACTCGGTGAGGATGAGCAACCGGCTCGGGGTCGCCAGCGCCTGCAGGGTGGTGGCGACGTGCACGGCAGATTCCGGATCGAGCCGCGCAACCGGCCGCATCCCTTCGTCGATGCCGTGTCCCATGCAGCGGATGCTACCGGCTGGACATCACATGAAAACATCTTCATATGAACTGTTACTGTCTAAGAGGTGGCTGTCGGCGAGTGGCTTCGACTCGGCGCCTCGCTCGCGCTCGGTGCCGGCTCAACCAGCAGGAGGGTGGCTGTCGGTGAGTGGCTTCGACTCGGCGCCTCGCTCGCGCTCGGTGCCGGCTCGACCAGCAGGAGGGTGGCTGCCGGCGAGTGGCTTCGACTCGGTGCCGGCTCAACCAGCAGAAGGGCCGACGACAGACGGGAGACACGATGGGTACGGCGGAGACGACGGAACGAACGGCCCGCGACTCGACGCTTACGGGAGCAGACCGCGGGACCACCCCGCCGTCGATCTTCCGGACGGGACTTCGGCTACCCGAGGTGCGCTGGGCGGGCCTCGCGCTGGCGCTTTTTCTCGCGGGTTGGCTGCTCCAGATCAGCCAGGCGCCCGAATGGTCCTGGTGGACCGCATATCTCGCGTGTTATCTGGCCGGCGGATGGGAACCGACGCGATCGGGCCTGCAGGAACTGCGGGAACGACGACTCGACGTCGATCTGCTGATGATCGTCGCCGCCGTCGCCGCCGCGTCGATCGGGCAGGTCTTCGACGGCGCGCTGCTGATCGTGATCTTCGCGACCTCGGGAGCTCTGGAGGTCGTCGTCACCCAGCGCACCGCCGATTCGGTGACCGCCCTGCTCGGACTGGCCCCCGAACGGGCCACCCTGTATGCGCCCGACGGCATGACACGCGAGATCGACTGCCGCGAACTCGAAGTCGGCCAGCGTATCCTCGTCCGTCCGGGCGAACGGGTGGGCGCGGACGGCGTCGTCGTCGACGGCCGCAGCGAGGTCGACCAGCAGGCCGTGACCGGCGAGTCGGTCCCGGTCGTGCGGGCGGCGGGCGACGACGTGCTGTCCGGCACCGTCAACGGCACCGGCGCACTGATCGTCGAGGTCGCCCATCCGGCGTCGGAGTCGGTCATCGCCCGCATCGCGACGCTCGTGGCCGAGGCATCCGAGACGAAGGCACCGACCCAGCTCTTCATCGAGAAGGTCGAGCAGACGTACTCTGTCATCGTCGTCGTCGCCACCCTGCTGGTGCTGGGCGTCCCAATGGTGTTGTTCGGCAACACATTCGACGAGGCTCTGCTTCGTGCCATCGTGTTCATGATCGTCGCCTCGCCCTGCGCCGTCGTCCTGTCGACGATGCCGCCGCTGCTCGCGTCGATCGCCAATGCCGGTCGGCACGGCGTCCTGGTCAAGTCCGCCGCGGTGATGGAGTCGGTGGGACGGACCTCGGTCGTCGCGTTCGACAAGACCGGCACCCTCACCGAGGGACGCCCGCAGGTCGTCGACGTGACGGCGTTCGACGGTCACGACCCGTCACAGGTGTTGGCGCTGGCCGCCGCGGTCGAGTACCCCAGCGAGCATCCCCTCGGTCGCGCGATCGTGACCGCCGCCGCCGACCGCGGACTGGGCGTCGAATCGGTGGAGGATTTCCGCGCACTTCCCGGACGCGGGGTGACGGGGGCGGTCGGCGGGCGCCGCGTCACCGTGGAGCGCGCCGTCGCCGGCTCGACCGGGACGGTGGTCGGCGTACTCGTCGACGGGTGGGAGATCGGCCGGATAGAACTCGTCGACCGCCTCCGGGACGACGCCGCCGAGGCGGTGCGGCTGATCGGCGACGTCACGTCGGGTTCGGTCCTGCTGCTGACCGGCGACCGGCCATCGGTCGCCGCGGACGTCGCCGACCGGACCGGAATCCGCGAGGTACACGCCGACCTGCTGCCGGAGGACAAGGTCCGGATCGTCGGCGAGATCGAGGGACACGTGCTCGTGGTCGGCGACGGCATCAACGACGCACCGGCACTCATGGCGGCGGGGACCGGCATCGCGATGGGTCGTCGCGGTGCGGACCTCGCGGTCCAGACCGCCGACGCGATCATCGTGCGTGACGACCTCACCGCGGTCCCCGCACTGATACGGCTGTCCCGCCTCGCCCGCCGTTACGTCATCGCCAATCTGTGCATCGCCGCCACCGTGATCCTCACCCTCGTGACCTGGGATCTCATCGGCACCCTGCCACTTCCCCTGGCCGTGGCCGGGCACGAGGGTTCGACCGTGCTCGTCGCCCTCAACGGCGCCCGCCTGTTGCGGAAGTCGGCCTGGTCAGGCCCTCGGGGCGCACAATCGAAGACTTGAGGCGCACGGTCGACGCATTCGGGCGCGCGACGCCGCGCGCGTAGTCGTTGCCATCACCGCAAGTTAGTGTCACCCTGAGTACCAGACAGATCCGCGGCCCGCGGGCCGTGGACAGCCAGCGGGCCGTCGGCCCGCCCATCTGATGGGATCTCATCCATGACGAGCTACTTCATCACCGGGGGCAGCGGGTTCATCGGGCGACGCGTACTCGAACGCCTCCTGACCGTCGCTCCCGACGCCACCATCCACGCACTGGTACGTGAGACCTCGCGCTCCGCGTTCGTCGCCATGCTCGACGACCTCGACGCGGGCGACCGCGTCACCCCCGTGGTCGGCGACCTGACCGCACCCGGACTCGGTATCGCACCGGACACCGTCCCCGCGATCGATCACGTCATCCACCTCGCGGCGATCTACGACATGGCCGCCGACGCGGAATCACAGCGCGCCGCCAACGTCGCCGGGACCTCGCGCGCCGCCGACTTCGCGATCGCGCACGATGCGCTGTTCCACCACGTCTCCTCGATCGCCGTGGCCGGTGATCACCGCGGGCGTTTCACCGAAATGGACTTCGAAGTCGGACAGGGCTTTCCGACTCCCTACCATCGCACCAAGTTCGAGGCCGAACGCGTTGTGCGCGAACGTGAGGGACTCCGCTGGCGCATATACCGGCCGTCGATCGTGGTCGGCGACTCGCGCACCGGCGAGATGGACAAGATCGACGGTCCCTACTACTTCTTCGGCCACCTCGCGACGCTCGGCCGACTGCCCTCCATGCTGCGACTGCCGATGCCCGATCTCGGGACGCTCAACATCGTGCCGGTCGACTACGTCGCCGCCGCAATGGTCGCCCTCCTCGGCGTGAACCCCACGCGCAGCGGACTGGTGTTCCATCTCAGCGACCCGAAGTCGCTCACCACCACCGAGATGTACAACGCGCTGGCACCGGCGTTCAACGCGCCGAAGGGGTTCGACGCCATCCCACGGGCTGCGGTGGAACCGGTGATGACGTTGTCCGGCATGGGGGTCGCGCGCGTCGGACGCAACCTCGTCGCCGCTCAGCAGGGCATCCCCGGGGCAGTACTCGACGCGGTGACGCTGCCGGTCGACTTCCGCGCCGACACCACCGTGGCGGTCCTGGGTGACCTCGGCATCACCGTGCCCGCCTTCGCCGACTACGCCCCGCGCCTGTGGACCTACTGGTCACGACACCTCGACCGGTCGCGCAACCGGCGCACCGATCCGCGCGGGCCGCTCGTCGGCAAGAACGTCCTGATCACCGGCGGGTCGAGCGGAATCGGCAAGGCCACCGCACGGATGTGTGTCGCACGCGGGGCCAACGTCCTCATCGTCGCCCGCAACGCCGACGAACTCGAGTCGGCGACCGAGGAGTTGAACTCGACGACGAGCAAGAAGGGCATCCCGCCCGGTCAGGTGACCGCATACCAGTGCGACATCACCGACGAGGAATCGGTCCATGCGCTCGTCAAGACCGTGCTGGCCGCGCACGGTCACGTGGACGTCCTGGTCAACAATGCCGGCCGGTCGATCCGTCGTGCCACGGTCAACTCGGTGGATCGGTCTCACGACTACCACCGGGTGATGGCGGTCAACTACTTCGGCGCGGTGAACCTCGTCCTCGGACTGCTGCCGCACATGATCGCCCGGCAGGCGGGTCATGTGGTGAACGTGACCTCGATCGCGGTGCAGTCGCGTGGCCCGCGGTTCGGTGCCTACGCGGCGTCGAAGGCCGCCTTGGAGGCCTTCAGCGACGTCACCGGTACCGAGACGGTTTCCGACCACGTGACCTTCTCCAATGTCCGTCTCCCCCTCGTGAAGACGCGGATGATCGCGCCCACCGAGGCCTACGACAACCAGCCCGGGACCTGGAACGTCGACCGGGCCGCGGCGCGCGTGCTGCACGCGATCATCGATCGACCCAAGCGCGTCGACTCGCTGGTCGGGCTCGTCGTCGAGATCGGGCACCGCGTCACCCCCGGACTGACCACTCGCATCCTGCACCAGGAGTACCTGGTCTTCGGCGAATCGGCGGCGGCGCTGGGCCGTTCGGATCGTGACGCCGGCGGGCGGGACGCGTGATCGACACCCCGTATCTCGAGGTCGACGTCGACCGCATGACGCGCAACCTCGCGGTGCTCGCCGACCGCGCGCGATCGGCGGGCGTCGACTTCCGGCCGCATGCGAAGACCCACAAATGCGCCGAGATCGCGCGGATGCAGATCCATTCCGGTGCCACGGGGCTGGCGGTGGCCACCATCGGCGAGGCCGAGGCCTTCGCCGACGCCGCCGACATCACCTCGTGCACCGACATCTTCATCGCCTATCCCATCTGGCCGACCCCGGCGAAAGCCGCCCGGTTGCGCGCCCTTGCAGACCGGGTGTCGCTACGGGTGGGTGTCGACTCGGCGGAGGGCGCACGGCATCTCGGGGCGCTGCTCGGCGGGCAGCGGATCGAGGCGCTCGTCGAGGTCGACTCCGGACAACACCGCACCGGGGCCGTGCCCGGGGACGCCGGAGGCGTTGCGGTGGCGGGCGTGTCAGCGGGGCTCGACGTCGTCGGCGTCTTCACCTTTCCCGGCCACGGCTACGGCGTCGGCGACACCCGCCGGCGGGCCGCGGAACAGGAGGTGGCGGCACTGCGTACGGCGGCGGAGAGTCTCCGAGCGCAGGGCATCGATCCGCGGGTGCGTAGCGGCGGGTCCACACCCACCGTCGAATTCGTCGGCGACCCCGCGTATGCGGGCGTGCTCACCGAGATCCGTCCGGGCGTGTATCCCCTCAACGACGCCCAGCAGGTCGAGATCGGCACCTGCGGATTCGACGACGTCGCACTGACTGCGGTGGCGACCGTGGTACGGAGCGAACCCGGACGGATCGTCGTCGACGCGGGCAGCAAGATCCTCGGCGCCGACCGAGCCGCCTGGGCGACCGGCCACGGACGCCTCCTCGATCACCCCGACGCCCGCGTCGTGCAGTTGTCCGAACATCATGCGGTGGTGGAGTTCCCGGCGGAATCGACGTCAGCCCCCCGGTTGGGCGACGTGATCCGGGCGGTGCCCAACCACGTCTGCACCGCGGTCAATCTCGTCGACGAACTGGTGGCGACCGACGGCTCGGACAGCCGGTGGCCGGTCATCGCGCGGGGGCGCAACAGCTGAGTCAGACGGGTCGGATTCCTTGCCGGACCAGGAATTTGCGTGCCCGTCCGAACTTGCGGTCGGTGGAGAACGCGTACCACTGCTGACTCACACCCGCTTCGTGGACGACGTCCCGGAACCTGCGGAACGCACCTCGTCCCTCTATCGCGCGCTCCAGACGGTTTCGCAGGTCGGGATCAGTGGTGCGCGTGGCGAAATCGGCCATGTCCCGCCAGCTGTCGCGCGAACCGATGCAGTCGAAGCGCAGCCAGCGGTCCGGGTCCTCCTCGACGTCGATCTCCTCATCGAGCACGCCCGGGTCGAGCATCTCGTCGTTGTACACGAAGCCGGTGCTCAGGTCGATGAGTCCGCCGGTTGACCGGTTCGGATCACCCTCCATCTCGTCGCTGAGCATCTCGAGATCCACCGCGATCGGCCGTCCCGGCGCGGGTTCCCCGCGCAGGCTCGCGAGCAGTTCCTCGGCGAGTTCGGCGTCGCCGGCCTCTCCCCGTCGGTTGAGTTGTTCGACGATCGACACGGCCACCGGTTCGGCTCGCTCGCGGCGCTTCTGCAGTGCCATCGGTACCCCGGGGCCGACCTGCTGGAGTGCGTCGTGCAGATCGCATCCGATGACGGCATCCAGGAAACGATCGGCATCCGACGACGCGATCGACCCGCGTACCTCGCCCAGATCGAGTTCACGTATCTCCTTCTGCGCGGGCCACTGTCCGACGAGCATCGGATGAGGAACGGTGGGGCGTGGTGGCGTGTCGTCGTCCCCATCGGCCGTCCGTCGACCGTACTGATCCGGGATGTCACCCCACCCGAAGTACGGCAACGGCGCTTTCGGCTTGATGCCCAACACGTCCACCGGGTCGACCTTCAGATCCCCCACGACGCACCGATGGGTCCACCCGTCGCCGAGATCGAAGGTGTACTGGAACTCGGAGCCGGTCGCTGCGAACGCGGCGACCTTGGCCGTGGCGATGTCCACGGGCTCGGAGATCGGGCCGCCGATACCACCGGCCAGGTCGGAACCGAGCGCGGCGTCGGCGACGACCCGGCCGTCGTCCAGGGTGAACAGTGACAGATGGGAACGATCCCATCGAGCGAACGCGTCATCGATGGCGGTCGCCAGATCCTTGAACGTGTGCGCCGGCCCGACCGCGAAAACCCTTCCGGGCCAGGGCCACAAATCGATTCCACGACCACCGAGCAATTCCACGGTGACCGACAACCAGGTACGTGCCATGCGTCGAGAGTGGCATCTTCGAGGCGAACGCGCACGCTTTCGGTCGCGGCGTTTCTTCCCGAAGGCCACTCCGCGGGACGCAGTCACTCGTAGACACCTTCGACGATCCACTCCCCGGCGCGGTAGCACAGCAGCAGGGCGCGCGAATCGTCGAGCAGCACCTGCGCCCGCGCGGTCAGTCCGGTCTCGGCGGCTCCGGTCGGCACCGAGGCCCCGGCGGGCCGGTCGGCGCCTCCGACCGGCCACGGCCCGGCCCACCAGCACAGACCCCAACTCGACCGGCGCGCCCGGGACGAGGCCAGCGCGACGGTCACCGGTTCGGCGGTGAAGGCCCCGCGATCGGTCACCTTCACCGGTTGCCCGACGGCGTCGAGCACGTGGATCGCGGTCTCCACCAGCACCGTCGGGCTGGGTTGTGGCAGGCGTCCGGGCCATGGCGCCGACGGATCCCGGCGCGGCACCGGCTCGTCGCCCAGTGAGACCATGGTGATCCGTTCGGCGGGTCCACGACCACCGCTCAGCACGGGAATACGGACCGCATCCCCGCCCAGCAGCCCCTGTATCCGCACCAGCGAACGCCGGGCGCGCTCCTCCACATCCGGTTCACCGGCCAGCCCGCCACGGGAGAGATCGTCGGTGAGCTGATAGTGCAGGGCCCCGGCCTCGACGACCTCGACCGGTTCGAGCCGCAGCCGGACGATCGGCGAGTCGGGTCGGGCACTGCTCCTCGCTGCGCGCGGCTCGACCCGCGGGGAGGTGGGCCGCGCCGCGCCGGTCAGCCACCCCTCGAGTTGCCATCGGATACGATCCGCGGTTGTCTCCGGCGTCAGCGGTTGGGCACATCGCCAGGTCCGCGAATGCTGTTGTCCGCGTTCGGTGGTCGCGATGATGGTGAGTCGCGTGCAGGCCACCGCGGCATCACGCAGGCGTCGGTGCAGCACGTCGGCGAGGGTGCGACCGATGAACGCCGCGACGTCGATGCGGTCGACCGGCGGGTCGCAGGTGTGGTCGACGTCGAGTTCGGCCGGCACACCACGTGACGACGGGACACGCCCCGGCACCGCATTGGCCAGCCGGTGCGCGACGACCGCATCCCGGGCGAACCGGGTGGCGACGTCGGTGACGGACATGTCGGCGAAGGCGCCGATCGTGCCGATCCCCAGCCGGCGCAGCAACTCCACGAGATCGGCACGGGACGGATCGCTCATGCTGGGTTCGACGGCGAGGTCGGCGACGGGGCGGCCGGCGAGGTACTCCCGGTCACCCCCGGGCTCCACCTGATGTCCGTGCCGGGCGGCGAGGACGGCGGTGAAGATCTCGTCGGCGATGCCGACCTGCGACTCGATGCCGCACGCCGACACCACGTCGACGAGCTCCTCCGCGAGGGCCTCCATCCCGCCGAAGTAGCGGGCGGCACGGTCGCCGGCGATCACCAGGAGACCCGGCCGGAGCACTTCGAGGGCGGGGATCACCTCGGCGACCGCGGCGACCACCGGTTCGAACAGCCGTCCGTCCCGGTTCTCGTCGGCGGCGACCACGGTCATCTCCGTGCACGCCGCCTGCGCCTGTCGCTTCCGCATCCCCCGCCGCACACCGGCGGCCCGTGCCGAGGCCGAACAGGCCACCACCCGATTCGCCGACAGCACCGCGACCGGATGCAGCGGGGGCAGATCCGCCTCGGCCGCCGCGGCCATCGCCGGCCAGTCCGGGCACCAGAGCGCGAGGATACGCCGAGACCCCGGCTCTCCGGAGGGCATCAGTTCGCCACCGCGAGCACCGGGGAGACGGTCGTCGCCGCGACCATCTCGACCGTGCGATCGGCACCGTGGCCCGTCGCCCGGAGCTCGACCTCGGTGCTCTCGGATTGCCGGCCGCGACCCGACACCGTGACCTGCAGCCGCATCCCGCCGATGCGGCCGTAGCCGCTGCGTGCGGAGTCGAGACCGGCCGCGCGGGAGGCGGGAGCAGACCGGCCGGGCAGGACCGGACTGTGCCGGTAGGTGAGGACACGGGCCTCGATGGCCAGTTGCGCACCCGGCCATGCACCACCGGTCACCAGCAGCACCGACGACTGCTTGCGCACGCGGCCCATGACCACCCGGGCACGCGAGGGGGTCACCATCTCGTTCCGCGGGCGGGCCCCCTCGCCGCCGCTCCCCAGGTCCAGGATCACCAGGTCCATACCGTCGAGCAGCACCGCTGCCACCTCGACCGGGTCGGGACCGGGATCGGGGATGGTGGCGATGCGGGACAGGTCGGCGCCCATCTCCGCCGCGGGCAGCAGACTCAACCGGGGCAACCCGACGATCCCCACCTGTCCACCCGCACGGGTCACCGAAGCGATCATCGCGATCAGCACCGAACGGGCGCCGTCGAGCCGGGCCACCGAACCTCGCGGAATGCCGTTGTGCGGCAAGATATCCGACAACGATTCCGGCACGGGGAGGACACCCACCGACCGGTCTCGGACCTCGACCACCCGCTGGTCGGGCCGACCGGACATGGCCGCCATCCGCCGGCGCAGACCCGCCAGCTCGTCGGCCCGGCCACCGGCCGCCGTATCGGTCACGGCATCGGTCACGGCCACACCAGCAGAGACATCCATTCCGGCACCCTCCAGTCGACATGAGTAGTTCTCGACGAGCCGGGAAGGTGCGCGCCATCAGGGTTCTCGACACAGTTCCCGAACGATCCCGAGGGAGGCCCCTCGTCCGCCGATCATTCGAACACTGTTTCGATTGTTCGAGAGTAGAACCAACCACCGACAAGCGTCAACCGAAGCCGAAAGCCGTTGCGCAGCATAGGATTTTCGTATCCACGTCGAATCCGCCCAGCTCAGCGGGCGCGGTCAGGACGGCACGGGTCAGAACAGGGTGAGGGCGTGCTGCAACTCGGGCGCGGCCACCGTCGCCGGCGAGTCGGGACCCGATTGCCGGAGACCGCCGGAACCGGCCAGGCCATGCCGGTGCACGAGCGGCTTCATCCGGTCACGCAGCCACGAGGAGTACTCCGGGGTGACATAGGCGCCACGCCCGTAGAGCCCCCGGTACCGGCGGATGAGCGCCGGATGCTCCCCCGCCAGCCACTCGAGGAACCACGGCTTGGTCGAGGAGCGCAGATGCATCGGGAACGCGGTCACACCCGACGCGCCCGCCTCGGCGAGGGCCTCTAGCAACGAGTCGAGATGCGCGGTCGAATCCGTGAGGTACGGGATGACGGGGGCCACCATCACGTGCGGCGCGATGCCGGCGTCGGCGAGATCGCGGATCACCGACAGCCGCGCCTGGGGCGACGGCGTCCCCGGTTCGATCTTCTTCTGCAGGTCCTGATCGAGGATCGCCAGCGAGATCCCGACGCTGACCGAGACCTCCCCCGCAGCCTGACGCAACAGCGGAAGATCCCGACGGATCAAGGTGCCCTTGGTCAGGATGGAGAACGGCGTCCGGGACTCGGCGAGCGCGGAGATCACGCCGGGCATGAGTCGGTACCGCCCCTCGGCACGCTGATACGGGTCCGTGTTGGTGCCCAGCGCCACCGTCTCCCGGGTCCACGACCGGCGCTTGAGCTCCTTGCGCAGCACTGCCGCGACGTTGAGCTTCACCACGACCTGGGTGTCGAAATCGGTGCCCGCGTCGAGGTCGAGATACTCGTGCGTCGGACGGGCGAAACAGTAGCGGCAGGCATGCGTGCACCCACGAAAGGTGTTGACCGTGAACTGGAACGGGAGCTGCGAGGCCTCCGGCACGCGGTTGAGCGCACTCTTGGCCAGTACCTCGTGGAATGTGACACCCTCGAAATCGGGCGTACGCACCGACCGCACCAGACCCGAGCGGCTCAGCCCCGGGAGCGACCCGTCGTCGACCTCGACCGCCTGATCCGACCATCGCATGATGGGAGTCGAACATACGTACGAGATGGCTGTCAAGTGCGGTGCCCGCGGCGTCGACCTCGCCGCTATCATCTCCGTATGTCGACGACCGCCGGAACCCACCATGCGCCGGGTCCCCAGTACCTGGTGGCCGGCCGGTACCGTCTGAAGTCGCGCATCGGCGGCGGCGGCATGGGAACCGTGTGGCTCGCCCGCGACCAACTCCTCGACCGTGACGTCGCCGTCAAGCAGGTCGTCTCCACCGAGGGCCTCACCGAGGACTCCGCCGACAACGTGCGCAAGCGGGCCATGCGGGAGGGGCGGATCGCCGCAAAGCTCTCCCACCGCAATGCGATCGCCATGCACGATGTCGCCCTCGACCGGGGCGAGCCCTGGCTGGTCATGGAATACCTACCCTCCCGCAGTGTGGCCCAGATCTTGCACGCCACAAAGACTCTCGCGCCCGCCGAGGCCGCCCAGATCGGCGCCCAGGTGGCCGATGCGATGGTCGAGGCCCACGCCGCGGGGATCGTGCACCGCGACATCAAGCCCGGCAACATCCTCATCGCCGAGGGCGGACGGCAGACCGGCCTGGTCAAGATCACCGACTTCGGGATCTCGCGGGCGAAGGACGATGTCACTCTCACCCAGACCGGCGTGATCACCGGAACGCCTGCGTATTTCGCACCCGAGGTCGCGCGCGGCGCCGATCCGCAGGAGGCCTCGGACGTCTACTCGCTGGGCGCGACCGTCTACACGATGGTGGAGGGTCAGCCGCCCTTCGGTGTCGACGACAACTCGATCGCGCTGCTGCACAAGGTCGCACGCGCACGCATCAATCCCATGCAGAATGCCGCCGAGCTCGAGCCGATCCTGCTGCGCCTCCTGGAACCGAGCCCGACCAAACGCCCGACGATGAGTCAGGCACGAGACATGCTCACCTCGTTCGCGGCCGGTTCCCGAGGCACCCGCGAGGCGGTCCTGACCGGCCTCATCACCCGGCCCGGAGCGGGCACGCCGACCTGGTCACAGCGCGGCGGCCGGTCGTCGACGACCGGTTCGCATCGTCCGGCCGGTGCCACCCTGCCCCCATACGCCCCGACGATGTCCGCCGATCGCGGCTCCCGCGACCTTCCGGACACACGTCGCGGCATGTCCCCGACCCTGATGTCGACGCCGCAACCACATTCGTCGACGCCGAGACCGCCTGCCTCCCAGCAGTACTCATCCGGATCCCGGCAACCGAACCCCGGTCCGCCGGCGCCGGGCACGTCGAGCACGGCACTGGCGGTGTCGATCTTCGTGTTCTTCGCCGTGCTCGCGGTCGTCGTCGTACTCGCGATCGCGCTGTTGCGCTGAGCCGGCGCCGCTGCGGTCAGCCGATGTGACGGGTGGCCGCCCATCGGGTGAGGGCATTGCGGTTGGACTGCTGGGTCTTCCGCAAAACGTTCGACGCATGTGTCTCGACCGTCTTGATCGAGATGAACAGCTCCTCGGCGATCTCCCGATAGGTGTACCCGCGCGCCAGCAGGCGCAACACCTCCAGTTCGCGCCTGGTCAGCGAGTCGAGTTCGGGGTCGAGCGGCGGTTCGGGTGCCGCGGACTTCCCGGTGAACGAGTCGAGGACGAAACCCGCGAGACGTGGGCTGAACACCGCGTCGCCGTCGGCGACCCGGCGGACCGCGTCGGCGAGTTCCGGGCCCGCGATCGTCTTGGTCACGTAACCGCGGGCACCGGCCCGGATGGTCGCGATGACATCCTCGGCCGCGTCCGACACACTCAGGGCCAGGAAGACCGGCGGTGTCGAACCCGTGGCATTCGAACCGGTTGCATTCGAACCCGTTCCGTTCGATCCGAGTCGATCGAGCACTCCGCGCAGGACCGCCACCCCGCCGCCGGCCGGCATGTGCACGTCGAGCAGGACCACATCGGGAGCCGCCGCCACGATCCCGTCGATTGCCTCGGGTACGGTGCCCGCCTCGCCGACGACGCGCAGGCCCGGCTCGTCGGCCAGTTCGGCACGGACCCCGGAGCGGAAGACCGCATGGTCGTCGACGAGATAGAAGGTCACCGGACCGGGGCCGGTCGGGTCGGAACTCGGGGAACTCGGCGTCATCGTGCCTTCCTGTTGTCGGTCGGGGCGACCGCGTCGACGGTCACCTCGGCAGAGCGTCGGGTGTCGTCCGCTCTCTCGTCGATCGATCCCGATCCCCCGTCACCACGCGGCATCATCAGACCCACGTTCGTCCCGCGCCCGGGGGTCGACGTGATCCGCACGCGGCCGCCCATCCTCTCCACACGTGCGCGGATCGACCGGGAGATGCCCTGGCGGTCGTCGTCGACGGCGTCGGGGTCGAAACCGATTCCCCGGTCACGGACATACACCTCGACCTCGTCGTCGGTGATCTCGCCGTACACGTCCACGGTGCGTTCACCGGAGTGCTTGGCGGCGTTGACCAGCGCCTCGCGGGTGGCCCCCACGAGAGCCGACCAGCGTTTGGCGTCCCGGGTGTTGTCCGGACGCAGATCGCCGACGGTGATGATCTCCACCTCGATACCGTAGGCGTCCTCGACCTCGGCGCCGACACTCCGGAGTGCGGCCGCGAGCGAGCCGCGTTCGGTGGCCGGGTCGCCGAACAGCCAGGCCCGCAGCTCGCGTTCCTGACTCCGGGCCAGGCGTGCCACCTCCTCGGGGCGGCCCGCCTTCTTCTGGATCAGGGCCAGGGTCTGCAGGACCGAGTCGTGCAGATGCGAGGCGATCTCCTCGCGCTCGGCGTTGCGAATGCGGGCCGAGCGCTCCTCGTTGATGGTGCGCAGCATCCGCATCCACAGGGGCACGGTCAACAGGACGACGCCGATCAGGGTCGCCCCGACCGCGAGGATCGTGGAATTGAGACCGCCGAAGCTGCGATCCCCGGCCACCACCACGACCACGAGGCCGCCGACAACGAGCGCGACGCCGCCGATCAACCGCGTCCAAGTGCGCAGTGGGGTGCGGGGTGCGCGCGGGGATGTATCGAATTCGCGCCACACGAGGGCGGCGCCCAACGCGATGAAGACGAACGGGATGAGGTACTCCGCCGGGGTCCCCGACGCCGCGAATCCGACCACGCCCATGGCCACCAGCCCGACCATCGCCAGACCGAGGGATTGACGACGCTCTCCCGGTGCCGGTGACGCGGTGTCGTCGCCCTGCGGGCAGAAGAACCACAGCAGCCCGTAGGCGGCGACCCCGGCGCCGGCCAGCGCGGCCAGGACCACGAAGACGATCCGCACGCGGAAGACCTCGACCCCGAGATGATCGGCCAATCCGCCGGCGACACCGGCGACGACGCGGCCGCCGTCGCGGCGCACCAGTTTCGGGACCGGCTCGACCTCCATTCGACTCACTCCTCGATCGTCCCATGCGATCGGCTTCGCGACATCGGGGTCAACCCCGGTTCATGCGCCGCGATCTCAGGGTGTGTCCGCTCCGCCGCCCCCGGGCCTGGCGGATTCTCCGGGGGACAATTCAGGGGATCACCCGATGTGTCCGGGGCCGGACGGGCGGCACGATGATCGTCATGGACACCAAGGAGTTCCAGCAGCAGATCCAGGGCCTGTGGGCGACCCGTCCGTATCGGCCCGACGATCGGACGATTGCCGGCGTGTGCACCGGCATCGCCGCCCGGTATCGCGTCGACCCGACTCTGGTGAAGGTCGCGTTCGTGGTGGCCGCCTTCTTCGGCGGCAGCGGACTCATCCTCTACCTCGCGGCCTGGGTCGCGTTCCCGGGCGCCGGACGCGCCCGCGCCGATGCGCTCCGTGTCGATTCCCCCCGGGCCGGTCACACCGCGTCGCACAACTCGATGCACGGCCTGGGGAATCCGCAGGTGATCCTGCTGGTCGTGCTCGCGATCGTCATCGTCACCTCATTCGGCCCCAATCGCACCTGGGGCTCGGGCGGGCTCGTCGGCGCGATCCTGATGCTCGGCGGCTGGTACCTGCTGTACCTGCGGACCCCGACTCCACCGGCCGGTACCAGCATCGACACCGCGGCGGTCACCGACATCGTCGTCCCGCCACCGGCGGCCGGGCAGTTCGAACGGTGGGTGCCGCGCGCGATGAGCCACCCGGCCCCCGGCGCGGTCACCCCCACGGACGGCCCCCAGACCCCAGGAGTATCCATGACCAAAGCACCGGGCACGTCCGCGATCGGCGGGAATCCGGCCACCGAACACCCGGCCACCCCGGTGCCGGGCGTCGAACTGTCAGAGGACCCTTCGAGGCTCGTCGCTAACGCTCCTCACACCTCAGGGAGCGGAGAGAGGGGCGCTGACGCTCCTCACACCTCAGGGAGCGGAGGGTCGAGCGACGTGCAGACCCAGAGCAGTCGAGAACTCGATGCCGACTTCGAGGCGAGTCCACCCGCGTGGGATCCGTTGGGAGCGGCGCGGTTCGCCTGGGATCTGCCCGAGCCGACCCGCCCGGCCGAACCGGCCGTCCGTCGGCACCGACGCTCACCGCTGACCCTGATCGTGGTCGGTCTGGCGACCATCGTGGGTGCGATCGGTGCGGGCCTGCACCAGATGGGTGTCGAGTGGTTCACCGTCCCCCACATCCTGTCGCTCTCCCTCGCCGTGATCGGAGCCGGACTCCTCGTCGCGGCCGTCGTCAAGCGCCGCACCGGTGAGCACAGCACGGGCCTGGCGCCCATCGCGGTCTCTCTCGGTGCCGCGGTCATCGTCACCACCGTGATCTCCGGGGTCAACGGCCTGTCCGGCCCGCTGCCGCCCGGCGGGGTCGGTGACCGCGAGTGGAAGCCGTTGACCGAGAACGACATCCAGGCCGAGTACTCACTCGGCATCGGCGAGATGGCCTTGGACCTACGCGCGGTCGAACTCACCGCCGACCGGACCGTACGACTCGAGAGCGGGGTCGGCAAGATCACGGTGCACGTGCCAGAGACGATGAACGTGCGTGCCGATTGCCAGACCGGTGTCGGCGACTACAACTGCCCCACCGGGCTCGACGGCGGACGTGACGGCACCGATGGCCCGGTCCTGCAGATCGAGGCCCGCACCGGATTGGGAGAGGTCGAGGTCCTGCGATGAGCACCGAGATGAACGCTTCCGGCACCGATGACGACCGAGGTTGTGGCGCGACCCATCGCGCTCCCGGTCTGGGGCTGCTCGGAATCGCCGCCCTTGCGGTCGCCGGGTGGGGGCTCGCCGACGGGCCGGCACTTCCCGACGCCGCCGACCTCGGATGGGTCGTCGTCGGAATCGGGCTGCTGGTCGGACTCGTGCTGATCGTGTCCGGCACGCGTTCCCGGCGCTGAGACCCGGCACGCGCAGACGAGAGCGGCCGGTGGCAGACGCCACCGGCCGCTCTCGTCAGCTCATTCCCACTCGATGGTGCCCGGCGGCTTGCTCGTCACGTCGAGCACCACCCGGTTGACCTCGGCGACCTCGTTGGTGATGCGGGTGGAGATGATCTCGAGGACCTCGTAGGGCACACGCGTCCAGTCCGCGGTCATCGCGTCCTCGCTCGACACCGGGCGCAGCACGATCGGGTGGCCGTAGGTGCGGCCGTCTCCCTGCACGCCCACGCTGCGCACGTCGGCCAGCAACACGACCGGACACTGCCAGATCTGCGAGTCGAGGCCGGCGGCGGTCAGTTCCTCGCGCGCGATCAGGTCGGCCTTGCGCAGCGTCTCCAGTCGGTCGCCGGTCACCTCGCCGACGATGCGGATCGCCAGGCCGGGCCCGGGGAACGGCTGGCGGGCGACGATCTCCTCGGGCAGCCCCAGTTCGCGGCCGACCGCACGCACCTCGTCCTTGAACAGCAGACGCAGCGGTTCCACGAGACTGAACTCGAGGTCGTCGGGCAGACCGCCGACGTTGTGATGACTCTTGATGTTCGCGGTACCGCTGCCGCCGCCGGACTCGACGACGTCGGGGTACAACGTGCCCTGCACGAGGAAGTCGACCTTCTCCCCCGCCTCGGCCTCCTCGCCGAGGACCTCGCTGACCGCACCCTCGAACGACCGGATGAACTCGCGGCCGATGATCTTGCGCTTGGTCTCGGGGTCGCTGACGCCGGACAGCTCACGCAAGAAGGTGTCGGCGGCGTCGACCGTCACCAGCTTCGCCCCGGTCGCCCCGACGAAATCGTGCTGTACCTGTTCGCGTTCTCCGGCGCGCAGAAGACCGTGGTCGACGAAGACACAGGTCAGACGATCGCCGATGGCGCGCTGCACCAGCGCGGCGGCCACCGCGGAATCCACGCCGCCGGAGAGCCCGCAGATGGCCCGCCCGTCACCGATCTGGTCGGCGACCGCGTCGATCAGCGCGTCGGCGATGTTGGCCGCCGTCCAGGTGGCCTCGAGACCGGCGATCTCGTACAGGAAACGGGTGAGGATCTGCTGGCCGTGCGGTGTGTGCAGCACCTCGGGGTGGTACTGCACACCGGCCATCCGGCGCTTCAGGTTCTCGAAGGATGCGACCGGCGCGCCGGGCGTCGACCCGGTGACGGTGAACCCCTCCGGCGGGGACTGGACGGCGTCGTTGTGGCTCATCCAGACCGGCTGGGTGTCCGAGAGACCTTGGTGGAGAACGCCTTCGCCGTTGGTCGTGAACGTCGTCCGGCCGAACTCGCGCCCGCCGGTGTTGGCCACCTCGCCGCCCAGCTTGTCCGCCATCGCCTGGAAGCCGTAGCAGATGCCGAAGACCGGGACGTCGAGGTCGAAGAGGGCGGGATCGAGGTCCGGCGCGTCCTCCGCGTACACCGACGACGGTCCGCCCGACAGGATGATCGCGACCGGATCCTTCTCCTGGATCTCCGCGATCGGCGCCTCGTGCGAGATCACCTCCGAGTAGATCCGCGCTTCCCGCACCCGACGCGCGATCAGCTGCGCGTACTGCGCGCCGAAGTCGACGACGAGCACCGGCCGCGGGCCCTCGAGGAAATCCTCGGGAGAGGACGAGTTCGCAGAAGAAGTGTCTGTCACCGGGCCGAGTCTAGTGGGCGGACCGGCGTCGATACCTGGTCACCCCGCCCGGTGGGTGCGGCTGCGCCGCCGCCGCGTGAAATACTCCGGAATCGACATGACTGCATCGCCGAAATCCCCCAACCGCTGGTCGCTGAGCATCGGCGACCTCACCCAGGCCGCCGTGTTCGCCGCGCTGATCGCCGCGCTCGGCCTGCCCGGGACCATCAACATCGGCACCAGCGGTGTGCCGATCACGTTCCAGTCGCTCGGGGTCATCCTCGCCGGGGCGGTCCTCGGCCCGCGGAAGGGCACGCTGGCCGTGGTCATCTTCATGGTGCTGGCGATCGCCGGACTCCCGATCCTCTCGGGCGGACGCAACGGCCTCACCGCGCTGTCCTCCCCGACGGCCGGATACTTCATCGGGTTCCTCCCGGCGGTCATCGTCATCGGGGTGCTGACCGCACTCATGGTCTCGACCGGCGGGAAGACGGGCTCCGGGAAATATCGCGTGCTGTGGGGCATCGGCATCAACGCGCTCGGCGGCATCGTCGTCCTCTACGCCTGCGGGGTGCTCGGCCTGCTGGTGCGGACCGACCTGACACTGTGGGCGGCCATCGCGACCAACGGTTCGTTCATCCCCGGCGACATCGCCAAGTGCGTCATCGCGGCCCTGGTCGCGGCCCAGGTCCACCGCGGCCGGCCGGGCCTCATCGAACCGTTGCGCGCGCGCCGATCCGGCACCGTGGCCGGCTGAGAAGCCGCCCCACCCCAGCGGCGATGATCGAATTCACCGATGTCACCCACGCCTACGGCGACCGGGTCGTCCTGCGCGAGGTCTCACTGACGTTGTCGGAGAACCGGATCGGGATCGTCGGCGCCAACGGCAGCGGCAAGTCGACGCTGGCGCGGATGATCAACGCGCTCGTCGTGCCCGACTCCGGGACCGTCATCGTCGACGGGCTATCGGTCGCGAAGAACAAGCGTGAGGTCCGACGCCGGGTGGGCTTCATCTTCTCCGACCCCGACCGTCAAATCATCATGCCGACGGTCCGCGAGGACATCGAACTGTCGCTTCGTCGAACCGATCTCGACAAGTCCGCGCGCGCCGAGCGTGCCGGCGAGGTGCTCGCCCGATTCGGCCTCGCCGACCACGCGGACCATCCGGCCCAGCGGCTCTCCGGCGGGCAGAAGCAGCTCCTCGCCCTGGCGTCGGTGTTCGTGACCGACCCCGCGATCATCGTCGCCGACGAACCCACCACCCTGCTCGACCTGCGCAACACCCGCATGCTCACCGACGTGTTCGCGACCCTCGACGAGCAACTCGTCGTCGTCAGCCACGATCTCGACATCCTGGCCGACTTCGACCGCGTCATCGTCATCGACGAGGGGCGGGTCGTCGTCGACGACGAACCTCGGCCTGCGCTGGCCGCCTACCGCGGGATGATGTCGTGAACGTCCTCGGCGTCTACCGTCCCGGCAACACGCTGCTGCACCGACTGCCCGCAGGCGTCAAGTTCGTCGCGATGGGCGTGGTGATCCTGGTGCTGTCGCTGACGGTCCGGTCGCTCACCGCCCTCGGCATCGCGACGGCCGGGGTCGCGGTCGTCTACGCGCTGGCGGGGATCGGGCCGCGCGAGGCGTGGCGGCAGCTGCGGCCACTGATGTGGTTGCTGCTGTTCATCTTCGCGTTCCAGGTCGTCTTCACCGACTGGCGGCGGGCGGTAATCGTCTGCGGCGTCCTCGCGCTGTCGGTCGCACTCGCCGCGGCCGTCTCGCTGACCACCCGCACGACGGACATGCTCGACACGATCGTCCGTGCGCTCGGCCCCCTGAGACGGCTCGGGGTGCGCGTGGACCTCATCGCCCTCGCGCTGGCGCTGACCATTCGGGCGATCCCGCTGATGGTCGAGGTGGTGCGGGAGGTCGACGAGGCACGCAAGGCTCGCGGGCTCCGGCCCGGTCCACGCATCCTCGTCGCGCCGGTTGTCCTCGCCGCCCTGCGCACCGCCGACGGTTTCGCCGACACCCTCACCGCGCGCGGACTGGACTGAGGCGACCTCTCAGAGCAGATCGGAGAGTGCGTCCTCGAGCCGTGGGAAGCGGAATTCGAAACCGGCGTCGGCCAGTACATCAGACCGCGCGCGGCGCCCCGTGAGTCCGAGGGCCGGGTCCGTGCGCAGCACCACCGCACCGAGCTTCAGCAACCACGCGGGCGTCGGCGGCGCGGGCGGCCGTCCGATCTCCGCGCGCAGCATCGCCATAAGTTCGGAGTTGCGCACCGGATTCGGACTGGCCGCCACGACGACACCGTCGGGCAGCGACACCGCGCCGTCGACCCGCAGCGCCGCGCGGGCGATCGCGAGCCAGTCGTCGATGTGAATCCAGCTGAACCATTGCCGGCCGTCGCCGACCCGCCCGCCGAGTCCGAACCTGGTCAGGCCCACGAGGCGTCGGATGGCCGGCGAATCCGCATCGAGCACGATCGAGGTGCGCAGCACGGTCAGATGGTCGGTGTTCGCGCCGTCCACCGCCTCCTCCCAGGGCTGCGCCACACCGGTCATCTGCGGGAGGCCCACCGGGATCGGCGTCGATTCGGTGCACCACAGTTCACCCGCGTCGCTCCAGATCGCGGTCGTGCTGGACTGCAGCCAGTACGAGATCGGCGTCGTGCGTTCGCGCGATGCGGTGACGAGTGCTCGCGTCGCGTCGACCCGACTGTTCCGCAGTGCGGCGATGTTGGCGTCCGTGGGGCGGCAATCCACGAGTTTGCCCGCGAGGTTGACCACCGCCGTCGGACGATCTGCGGCCAGCGTCTCGACCCAGTCGCCCTGGGTCCTGCCGTCCCAGACCACCTGCTCGAACGGCGACGACGGATCGACCCGCCGCGTCAGGATGACCGGATGGTATCCACGCTCGGCGAGATCGGTCGCCAGATGCGTTCCCAGCGAGCCACTTCCGCCCGCCAACACCACGGTCAGCGGCTCTGTACCCGACATGCGTCTCCCCCCGTTCGGCACTGGACGACGACACTACCCGCCGACGCCTCCGACCGGGATTTCGTGGTCACAGTGCGCGTGACGGCGCACCGGCGCTACGAGATGCGTTGTGCCGTGAGTGGAGTGGCGGGGACGACCGGGGTGATCGGCAGCCGCAGGGCGCCGGGTGCGTCGGCCGGCACCACCGGGGACGCCGGCGTCGTCGGCTCGATGCGGCGGTACGGGTCGCCCTGCGCAGGACGCCGGTCCTGTTCGCCCTTGTTCGGCCACAGTGCCGCCGCGCGTTCCGCCTGCGCGCAGATCGTCAGCGACGGATTGACGCCGAGGTTCGCCGACACCGACGCGCCGTCGGCGATGTGCAACGTCGGGTAGTTCCACACGCGCTGGTAGGGATCGATGACGCCGTTGTCCGGGTCGTCGGAGATCGCGCAGCCGCCGAGATAGTGCGCGGTCAGCGGCATGTTGACGATGTCGCCCCAGGTCCCGCCGGCGACGCCGCCGTCGAGTTTCGCCGCGATCCGGCGAGTTGCCTCGTTGCCCTTCGGAATCCACGTCGGGTTCGGCTCGCCGTGGCCCTGCTTGCTGGTGACGTACCGCACCGGTCCGCGCTTGCGGACGAAGGTGGTCAGCGAGTTGTTGTTGTTCTGCATGACCAGGGCGATCACGGTCCGCTCGCTCCACTGTCGCACCACGAGCAACCGCACCAGCAGGAACGGGTTGCGGGCGACCTGACGCAGGAACTGCCCGAACCGATTGCGCCGGGACCCGCCGTCGGTGAGCAGGGTCTGCAGGTACGCGATCGCGTTGGAGCCCTTGCCGTATCGCACCGGTTCGATGTGCGTGTTCGGCTCGGGATAGAACGACGAAGTGATCGCGACGCCGCGCGAGTAGTCGTTCTCCGGATCGATCCGCGACCCCATCGCACCCAGTATCGACTCCGAGTTGGTGCGCGTGAGCCGACCCATCGCGTCCGAGATCTGCGGCAGCGTACCGAGTTTCGCGTGGTGCAGCAGTCGTTGGGTGTTGAACGTGCCGGCCGCCAGGATGACCTGACCCGCCGTGATCGTGCGTCGACGGCGTCCGAGCGGACCCCACGACGACGAGTGATGCGTGCCCACCTCCCAGACACCGTCGGCGCGCTGCCGGAGCGAGTCCACCGTGGTCCGGTCGATGATGGTGGCGCCGTGGCGTTCCGCGAGGCCGAGATAGTTCTTCAGCAGGGTGTTCTTGGCACCCACCCGGCACCCGGTCATGCACGCGCCGCACTCGGTGCAGGCGGTCCGGTCCGGACCCGCACCGCCGAAGTACGGGTCGGCGACGGTCTCGCCGGGCGCCCCGGACAGACCCGTCTTCGCACCGAAGAACACACCGACCGGCGTCGGGGTCACCGTGTCCCCGACACCCATCTCGGCGGCGACTTCGGCGACCACGCGGTCGGACGCGGTGACCGTCGGGTTGGTGACCACGCCGAGCATCCGCCGGGCCTGGTCGTAGTACGGGCTGAGCTCGTCCTCCCAGTCGGTGATGTGATTCCACTGGGGATCGGTGAAGAACGGCGTCGGGGGCTTGTAGAGCGTGTTGGCGTAGTTGAGCGAGCCGCCGCCGACGCCCGCCCCGGCGAGGATCATCACGTCTTTCAGGGCGTGGATCCGCTGGATGCCGTACAGGCCCAGCTTCGGTGCCCACAACCACCGGTTGAGGCGCCAGCTGGTCTTGGCGAAGTCCTCGTCCTCGAACCGACGACCGGCCTCGACCACGCCGACGCGGTACCCCTTCTCCACGAGCCGCAGCGCACTCACGCTGCCGCCGAACCCGGAGCCGACGATCAGAACGTCGAAGTCGGTGGCGCGTTCGGTCGACTTGTCGAATCCCATGCCGAACATACTAACGCGCCTTGTCACATAACGAGACCCAGGTCACCCTAACCCTTCGTGACGCACCCTCCGCAAGCTCCGGGCGCTCCTCAGGGAGCGGAGGGGCCGCTGCCGTCCCGCAAGCTCCGAGCGCTCCCCAGGGAGCGGAGGGGCCGCTGCCGTCCCGCAAGCTCCGAGCGCTCCCCAGGGAGCGGAGGGGCCGCTGCCGTTCCGCAAGCTCCGGGCGCTCCTCAGCTCAGCCGCGGACGGACAACCCCACGCGCTGGAATTCCTTGAGGTCGCAGTAACCGGCCTTCGCCATGGCCCGACGCAGTGCGCCGACGACGTTCAGCTCGCCGTACGGGTCGTCGGAGGGGCCGTAGAGGACCCGCTCGAGACTCGGTCGGTCCTCGCCCGCGGCGACCTGCAGGAGGGCGCCGCGCGGGGTGTCGGGGTGAGCAGCGGCCGACGGCCAGTACCACCCGTTGCCGGGCGCGGAACTCGTTGCGGCGAGCGAGGTCCCGAGGACCGCGGCGTCGGCTCCACAGGCGATCGCCTTGACGATGTCGCCCGAGCTGTGGATGTCGCCGTCGGCGATGACGTGGACATAGCGGCCGCCGGTCTCGTCCAGGTAGTCGCGACGCGCGGCGGCGGCGTCGGCGATGGCGGTGGCCATCGGCACACCGATGCCGAGCACCTCGCCCGTCGTGGTGGCTCCCGCGGCGGAACCGTAGCCGACGATCACGCCCGCGGCACCCGTCCGCATCAGGTGCAGCGCGGTGCGGTGGTCGTGCACGCCGCCCGCGATGACCGGTACGTCGAGATCGGCGATGAAGGTCTTCAGGTTCAGCGGTTCCCGCTGCGTGCCGTCGGCATCGACCTGCGCCACGTGCTCCGCCGAGATGATCGTGCCGTGCACCACCAGGATCTCCACCCCGGCGGCCAGCAGCGCCGGGGTCAGCTCGGGTGCGTGCTGCGGGCTGACGCGGACGGCCGTGGTGACCCCCGCGTCGCGGACCTGGGCCACGGCCTCGCCGAGCAACCCGCTGTCGAGCGGGGCCGAGTGGAGTTGCTGCAGGTGTCGAACCGCCGCATAGGGATCCGGGTCCTCCGCCGCGATGGCGACGAGTTCGGCGATCTTCGCCTCGACGTCGCGGTGACGGGCCCACAGCCCCTCACCGTTCAGGACGCCGAGCGCGCCGAGCTTGCCCAGTTCGATCGCGACCGACGGCGACACCAGGGCATCCGTCGGGTGGCTCAGGATCGGCGAGGAGAACCGGTAGGCATCGATCTGCCATGCGGTGGAGACGTCCTTGGACGAACGGGTCCGACGGGACGGGACGATGCTGATGTCCCCCAGCTCGTAGGTCCGTCGGGCTGTCCGGCCCATGCCGATTTCGACGAGGTCACGCACCACTGCGCCTTTCTGCGGAGTTCAGCTGCACAACGACCCTACGGCCTGGCCCCCCGGACGAGTCCGGCGGGAACGACCTCGGGGAGTTCAGCGGGAATAGTAGTTGGGTGCCTCTGCGGTCAGCGTGATGTCGTGCGGGTGGGATTCCTTCAGGCCGGCCGCGGTGATCTGGACGAACCGCGCGGTCTGCAGATCCGGGATCGTCGACGCGCCGGTGTAGCCCATCGCGGCACGAAGGCCGCCGACGAGCTGATGTATCACCTGCGACAGCGGACCGCGGAACGGCACCCGTCCCTCGATGCCCTCGGGAACCAGCTTCTCCTCTTTGAGGACGTCGTCCTGGAAGTAGCGGTCCTTGGAGTACGACTTCGCCTGTCCGCGACCCTGCATCGCACCCAGCGAACCCATGCCGCGGTAGCTCTTGAACTGCTTGCCGTTGACCAGGACCAGCTCGCCGGGGGCCTCGGCGGTGCCGGCGAGGAGCGAACCGAGCATCGCGGTCGACGCCCCCGCCGCGAGGGCCTTGGCGATGTCGCCGGAGTACTGCAGACCACCGTCGGCGATCACGGGCACTCCCGCCTTCTGACAGACCGCCACGGCTTCGAGGATGGCGGTGATCTGCGGGGCACCGACACCCGCCACGACGCGGGTGGTGCAGATCGAGCCCGGTCCGACGCCGACCTTCACCGCATCGGCGCCGGCGTCGACGAGGGCCTGCGCGGCCTCGCGGGTCGCGACGTTGCCGCCGACCACGTCCACCCGATCGCCGACCTCGGCCTTCAACTTGGCCACCATGTCGAGCACGAGCCGGTTGTGCGCGTGGGCGGTGTCGACGATGATCACGTCGGCCCCGGCGTCGGCCAACGCCATCGCCCGGTCCCACTGCGGGTCACCGGTGCCGACGGCCGCCCCGACGAGCAACCGTCCGTCGGAGTCCTTGGTCGCCAGCGGATGCTGTTCGGTCTTGACGAAGTCCTTGACGGTGATGAGTCCGGTCAGGCGACCGTTGCCGTCGACGATCGGCAGCTTCTCGATCTTGTGCCGGCGGAGCAGTCCCAGTGCGGCCTCTGCGGAGACGCCCTCCTGGGCGGTGATGAGCGGGGCCTTGGTCATCACCTCGGCGACCGGACGGCTCTGGTCGACCTCGAACCGCATGTCGCGGTTGGTGATGATGCCGACGAGCTCACCCTTGTCGTCGACAACGGGCAGACCGGAGATGCGGTAGCGCGCGCACATGGCGTCCACCTCGGCGAGCGTGTGCGTGGGGGTGCACGTCACCGGATCGGTGACCATGCCCGCCTCGGACCGCTTGACGGTCTCGACCTGGCCGGCCTGCTCCTCGATCGACAGATTGCGGTGGAGGACACCCATACCCCCGGCGCGCGCCATCGCGATCGCCATCCGGGACTCGGTCACGGTGTCCATCGCCGAACTCACCAGCGGGACACGCAGCGTCACGTTCTTGGTCACCCGCGACGAGGTGTCGACCTCGCTGGGTATCACGTCCGACGCCGAGGGCAGCAACAGGACGTCGTCGAAGGTCAGGCCGAGCATCGCGACCTTGCCGGGATCGTCTCCACCGGTACGAACAGCAGTCATCGGACCATGGTATCGAGTCCCTTGTTGCGGCGATCGTCACACAGGAGTCTTCGCGCCGATGAGGTCGCCCGACCCACTCTCAACAGGTGCGCTCGACCGGTGAACGCCTGCGGCGCGCGCACCCGCGGATCGGCTACGGTGGTGTGGTGCGTGACCACCTGCCACCCGGCCTCCCGCCGGATCCGTTCGCCGACGATCCCAGCGATCCCGCATCCGCATTGGACAGCGTGGAGCCGGGTATCCCGTTGGACGAGAACGAGCGGCTCGCGGTCGAAGAAGACCTCGCCGATCTCGCACTCTACGAGGCCCTACTGGCCAATCGCGGTGTACGCGGCCTGGTCGTCGTGTGTGAGGACTGCCGCGAGGACCACTACCACGACTGGGACATGTTGCGCGCCAACCTGATCCAGCTTCTCATCGACGGCACCGTCCGGCCGCACGAGCCCGCGGTGGATCCCCGTCCGGACGCCTACGTCACGTGGGATTACTGCCGCGGTTACGCCGACGCCCGTAGTCATCTCGACGACGAGCGCTGATCCTCCACGGACGCGGCGGTAACTGTCGCCGACTCTCCGGCACCACCAATGAGCGAGGCCCCGCACCGATCGATCCGGTGCGGGGCCTCGCTCATGATCTCCAACGACCGTTGGGGCCGGCGATGGTGCGGTCGCGTCAGCCGATCGGCCGACCGGCGTCCACGCCGGGCGGCGGCGTCCACGGGATCTCGGGGAACTCGGCCGGGAAACGGGTGACCTTCGTGCTCGACGACGGCGTCGACGGTTCTGCCGGCTCGCTCGAGGGCGGGACCGACGACGGCTCCTGCGGTTCGCTCGTCTGCTCGGACGGCGTGGTCGGTTCATCCGTCCCGCCGCCCGGAGGCGTCGACGCGTCGGGTGAGGGCTGGTCCTCGGAGTTCCGGAGATCGGGCCGGGTCGGGTCGATCGTCCCGGGCTGTTCCGCACCGGTCGACGGTGCGGGATCGGTGGTCTCGGTCGGCAGACCCGCACCCGCGCGGATGCGGTTCATCCAGTCCGTCATCTCGTCACGCATCTCGTTGTCCATCGGACCCATGCGCTCCTGCGCCTCGGCCAGCAGGCTGGCCGCCGCACCCGGATCACCGGCGGCGATCGCGGCCTCGGCACGCTCGAGGTTGTTCCGGACGTCGTGGGCCGCCTGCGTCTGCGACGCGGCCTCGGCGAACACGACCTGTTTGATGCCCCACAGCGGGTCGCCGGGTTGCGAGCCCTCGGAGAGCACGGTCAGGCCGGCAGCCGCAACGATGACGATCGCGGCGGCACCCGACACGACGCGCAGGTGACGGACCATGCGGCGGCCGCGACTCGCGCGCTCGCTGGTCCCGATTGCCCGCTCGACGTCGTCGACGGACAGCAGCTCGGGCTCGGGGGTGGACACGATCTCCGACCGCCAGCCCGACAGCATCTCGGCCAGCTGATACTCGGCCGCGTCGCGGGTCGGCACCGGCACATCGCGGGTCAGCGCGTCGAGGAAGTTCTCGTCGAAGTTCAGTTCGGAGAGATCGAGCGCGTCATCGGAAGCGGAGAGATCGAACGCGTCGAGTCCGGACTCCGCGTCCGAGGAGAACGGGTCAACCGGGCGGGGTCCGGGCCCGGCGGGCGCCGGGCCGCTCGAACCGGGCGCGCGACGGTGCGCCGGCGGCTGACCGGGTCGATTCGGCTGGTCACCACCGGCGACACGGCGTCTACGCCAATCAGACTGTCCGCTCATCGTGACCTCCTGTCCGTCTCAACTCGTCTTTCAATTTCGCCAGCGCTCGATGCTGGGCGACTCGTACTGCTCCCGCGGTGCTGCCGATCGCCTGCGCGGTCTCCTCCGCCGACATCCCGACGATCAACCGCAGGACCAGTACCTCGCGTTGTTTCTCGGGGAGGATGCCCAGCAGGGCTCTCATCCGCCTGCTGCCGTCGGCATCGATCGCGAACTGCTCGGGGCCACCGGTGACGTGTGAGACCTCGGGGATCTCCTCGACCGGGTCCGACTTCACCCGTGCCGCCACCCGCATGGCGTCGGCGACCTTGTGCGAGGCGATGCCGTAGACGAAGGCCATGAACGGTTTGCCCTGGTCACGGTACCGTGGCAACGCGGTCATCACCGCCATCAATGCCTCCTGCGCGATGTCGTCGGCGGAGAACAGATGCCGTTCCCCTACCCCGATGCGTCCTCGGCAGTAGCGCAGGATCGGTTCCTGCACGCTTTCGAGAACTGACGTGAGAGCTGCCCGATCGCCTTGGCCCGCGGCCCGAACGGCGTCGTTCAACTCACCACCTGTCAACTTCATCGCGCGTAGGAATCCCCGTGTTACAAGTCGGCCAACCGGTCTAATTGCCGGTCCTGGTCCGGGCCCCGGCACGGTGACGCCGCCGGTGGCGATCGTCGTGGCACGCGGCTGGAGAGCGCGTTCCGGCGACGTCTCCGGCGGCGACGACGTGGCAGACCCCAACACACCTTAGCGATCAACCGTCCGGCATCAGCGCCATGCCCTTGCCGATCAGCGTGGCGCGGAGCCGGCGGTGGTGAACGGCCTCGTCGCCGGACGCGGCTCCGGTGCCCAGCAGCAGGCTCATCGCCGCCCACTCCAGGGGCAGGAGGGCCTCGTCGCGAGCGTCGGCGACGACGTCCCGCGCCGCGTTCGCGGTGCCACCCCGATCCCCCGCGCCCGCGGCGGCAGCCGCGGCGATCAACGCGGTCTTCACTCGATGGCGGGCCGGGACCGGAGTCGCCGCGTCGTGCATCTCCCGCACCAGCAGTGCCCCCGCTCGGGCGTGTTCGAGCCCGGACGCCACGTCACCGCGGTACAGACCGAGTTCGGCGCTCACCCATTCCCAGCGCAGGCGGCAGCGCGTGGCCGTCATCCAGTCCGCGTCCGCCGGCCGCCAGGACCACTGTTCGGGGTTCGCCCCGACCGGCCGCTCGTCCGTGGGATCGAGGACCGTTCGCGCCCGGTCGAGCAGCCGACGGGACGCATCGAACCGCAGCAGACCCAGATTGTCGGCCGCGAGCCCGACGAGTCCGTCCGCGACCGCCGCTCGGATGAGCGAGACCTCGCGTGGCCCGGGGCCCGGTGCACCCGGCTCGGCCCGGGCGCCGGAGATTCCGACGGTGAGGAGGGCTCGACCGTCGACCCCATGCGAGATGTGGTGTCGCCCGGCCTGGCGGATCAGCGAGGCCCGCGTGCTCTGACACAGAGACAGCACGGCGAGGTGGGGGTCGGTGGGCGCGAATCCCCGCGCTCGCACACCGGCGACCCGTTCGAGGGACGCGAGCTCGGTGAGCGCGCGGGCGTAGTTCCCGTCCCCGCCGGCGGAGACCGCCGCGGCCCACGCATGCAGCAGCGGGACCACCGAAGGTCGCATCGAGGGGTGTCGACGCAGCTCAACGGCTTTGTCGAGCGTCGAGGAGGTGTTCTTGGTCACTCGATCTTTTTCGGTTTGCATGAATTTAACGAACGATTCCCAACGTTAATTCTCTGGACAGATCACGGGTGCATCATCGGAAGATTTCCGCCGTGTAAATCGGTTCGATCGACGTCACCACACCCCTACGTCCGACGCACTGGACAGACACCTGGACCCGGCAGTCATCATTGCAGGTCACACCGGGTCGGTCACCCCGGATCAGGGGGCACCGCAACGACGCATCCGCGCTGTGCTATCCAACCGCGATCACCTAACCCGCCGTTAACATTTCTGAGACTTTCGCAGCAATCCGGTCCCATTTCAGGGCTATTGACGCAATTTCTCAGGCCCGCTTAATGTGAGTTCAGCGTTGCAGGAAATCGACGTTTCCCACCGAAGCACCCCGGTGCGGCCCACGACAAGGAGTAGCTGTCATGCCTCAGCCCAATCATCTCCCCGGCCCCAACGCTGACATCTGGGACTGGCAGATGTCAGGACTCTGCCGCGGCGTCGACTCGTCGATGTTCTTCCATCCGGACGGCGAACGCGGCCGCGCCCGAGCGCAGCGTGAGCGACGCGCCAAAGAGATGTGCCACCAGTGCCCGGTCATCGCGCAATGCCGGGAGCACGCACTCGCGGTGGCGGAGCCGTACGGCATCTGGGGCGGACTGTCCGAATCCGAGCGCAGCATCTTGATGAAGCGGGGCGTCGGCCGCCGGATGGCCAGCTGAGGCCAGGGGCGTCGAACCCGACCAGACCACGACCGCGAGAGCCGGGCATCCCTGCGAGGATGCCCGGCTCTCGTGTTCGTCGAACTGCGCGGAGTTACGTCAGTGCGCGTGCCCGTGTCCCGCGTGACCGGCCGGTTCGTCGGCCGGCTGATCGGTGATCGCCGTCTCGGTCGTCAGCACCATGCGGGCCACCGACGCGGCGTTGACGACCGCCGACCGGGTGACCTTCACCGGGTCGATGATGCCTTCGGCGACCAGGTCGCCGTAGGACAGGCTCGCGGCGTTGAACCCCGAGCCCTCGGCCCCACCGGCGACCTTGTCGACCACGACCGCACCGTCGAGTCCAGCGTTCGCGGCGATCCAGTAGAGCGGCGCCCGCGCGGAGTCGCGGACGACCCGCACACCCAGGGCCTCGTCACCGGTCAGGGACTCGGCGAGGGCGTCGAGCTTCTTCGACGCCTGCACGATGGCCGAGCCACCACCGGGGATGATCCCCTCCTCGACGGCGGCCTTGGCCGCCGCGACGGCGTCCTCGACGCGGTGCTTGCGCTCCTTGAGCGCGGTCTCGGTGGCCGCACCCACGCGGATCACCGCGACACCACCGGAGAGCTTCGCCAGACGCTCGGCGAGCTTCTCCTTGTCCCAGTCGGAGTCGGACTGCTCGATCTCCCGTCGCAGCTGCGCCGAACGGTCCGCGATCGCGTCCTTGGTGCCGGCACCCTCGACGAGGGTGGTGGCGTCCTTGGTGACGACGACGCGACGGACCGAGCCGAGCACGTCGAGACCGACCGTCGGCAGGCTCAGGCCGATGTCGGAGGAGACGACGGTTCCGCCGGTGACGATCGCGAGGTCTTCGAGGAAGGCCTTGCGGCGGTCGCCGAAGAACGGCGCCTTGACGGCGACGGCGCGGATCGTCTTGCGGATCGAGTTCACGACGAGGGTCGACAGCGGCTCGCCCTCGACATCCTCGGCGATGATCAGCAGCGACTTGCCTGCTTCGACGACCTTCTCCAGCAGCGGCAGGAAGTCCGGCAGGGAGCTGATCTTGTCGCGGTAGAGCAGGACCAGCGCGTCCTCGAGAACCGCTTCCTGGCTGTCGAGATCGGTGACGAAGTAGGGCGAGAGGAAGCCCTTGTCGAACTGGACGCCCTCGGTGATCTCGAGGTCGGTGCTCAGCCCCGAGCTCTCCTCGACGGTCACGACACCATCGGCGCCGACCGCGGTCATCGCCTTGCCGACCATCTCGCCGATCTCCTCGTCGCGGGAGGACACGGTGGCGATCTGGGCGATGGCCTGTTCACCGGCGACGGGGGTCGCAGCGGCGAGCAGGGCCTCGCTCAGCGCATCGGCAGCCTTGCTGATGCCCTGCCCGAGAGCGATCGGGTTGGACCCGGCGGCGACGTTGCGCAGGCCGGCCTTGACCATCGCCTGTGCCAGCACGGTCGCGGTGGTGGTGCCGTCGCCCGCCACGTCGTTGGTCTTGGTGGCGACGGACTTCACCAATTGCGCGCCGAGGTTCTCGAACGGATCGTCGAGCTCGATGTCGCGCGCGATGGTGACGCCGTCGTTGGTGACACTCGGTCCGCCGAACGCCTTGGCGAGGACCACGTGCCGTCCGCGCGGGCCGAGGGTGACCTTCACGGTGTCGGCGAGCTGGTCGATGCCTCGCTCGAGCGCCCGGCGCGCGGTTTCGTTGAATTCAATCTGCTTGGCCATGAATCACTTTCTGCAACGGGAGCCTGTCGGCGTAACGCACATCGCCCCGGTACCCCTGCACGGGGCGCCGGGGCGATGTGAGACGCGATGAAGGCTCGCGGGGTCTAACTCGGCCGGAGTTCGGTGCCGGTCCTACTTGCCGATGACGGCGAGGACGTCGCGCGCCGAGAGGATCAGGTACTCCTCGCCGGCGTACTTGATCTCGGTGCCGCCGTACTTGCTGTAGATGACGGTGTCACCTTCCTTGACGTCCACGGGGACGCGGTTGCCCTGCTCGGTGACCCGACCCTCGCCGACAGCGATGACGGTGCCTTCCTGCGGCTTCTCTTTGGCGGAGTCCGGGATGACCAGGCCCGACGCGGTGGTCGTCTCGGCCTCGACGGCCTGCACCAGGATCTTGTCCTCAAGCGGCTTGATGTTCACGCTCGCCACGATGTGAGTCCTCAACTTTCGTACTGAGAAAGAATCTGCACGTTCACGGCCCTGCAAAACCCCGTCGTCGCGGGTGTCCGAGGCTTCGGTCAGCGCCATCTAGCACTCTATACATGCGAGTGCCAGCACTCAAGGGTGGAGGCTGCAAAAACCCGGCCGTGTTCGCTCCCCGCGAAGACGGCCGGGCTCCGTCCGCTACAGCTGACTGACACGCACCGACATCGCCGGGTCCGACGCCACGGTCAGCGGCGAGGGCGCCGCGCCCCCGCCGATCACATGAGCGCCGAGCGTCGCGATCATGACGCCGTTGTCGGTGCACAGGCGCGGCTTCGGAACCCGCAGGTCGATCCCGGCCGCCGCGCAGCGTTCCTCCGCCAGCGATCGGATGCGCGAATTGGCGGTGGCACCGCCGCCGAGGACCAGGGTGTCCACCCCGAGGTCACCGCAGGCCCGGACTGCCTTCATCGTCAGCACGTCCGCCACCGCCTCCTGGAACGAGGCCGCGACGTCCGCCACCGGTGCCTCCACACCGTCGCGCACGCATTTCTCGACATACCGTGCGACCGCGGTCTTGAGTCCGCTGAAGGAGAAGTCGTGCCGCGAGTCGCGGGGACCGGTCATACCGCGTGGGAAGGCGATCGCACCCGGGTCACCCTCACGGGCGACGCGGTCCAGCGCCGGCCCCCCGGGAAAACCGAGATCGAGCAGGCGGGCGACCTTGTCGAAGGCCTCCCCGGCCGCGTCGTCGACCGTGGTGCCCAGTTCGACGATGGGCTCGGCGAGATCGGTGACGTGCAGCAGGTGCGTATGTCCACCGGAGACCAGCAGTGCGACGCACTCCGGCATCGGTCCGTGCTCGAGGGTGTCCACCGCGACGTGCCCGCCGAGATGGTTCATCGCGTACAGCGGCACGTCCCAGGCGAGTGCGTAGGCCTTCGCCGCGGCCACCCCGACGAGCAACGCGCCGGCGAGTCCCGGCCCGATGGTGACCGCGATGGCGTCGGGGCGGTCGATCCCGGCCGCCTCCCGCGCCCGACGCATCGTGGGGACGATCGCCTCCAGGTGCGCTCGGGAGGCGATCTCGGGGACCACGCCGCCGAACCGGGCGTGTTCGTCCACGCTCGACGCGACCTCGTCGGCCAGCATCGTCGCGAATCCGGGTGTGTCGCCGTCGCCCGGCGTCCACCGGACGATGCCGACACCCGTTTCGTCGCAGGAGCTTTCGATGCCGAGAACGATCACGCCGGGCCCTCCTCCGGTTCGAGCGGCCGGCCCGACACCGGGAGCCGCAACATCGTGTAGGCATCCGCGCCGGACGGCTGATAGTAGTTGCGGCGAATACCCGCGGTGCTGAACCCGTGATGTGAGTACAGCCCGATCGCCACCTCGTTGTCGGTGCGTACCTCCAGGAACACCGCGGCGTCGTTCTCGTCCGCGACGGCGAGCATGGCCTCGAGCAGCGCCCGGCCCACTCCCCGTCCCCGATGGTCCGGATCGACGGCGATGGTGTGGATCTCGCACTCCCAGGCGTCGGGTTGCCCGAGCGTGGAGATCCCGGCGTAACCGATGACGTCGGCGCCGAGGCGCTCCCGAGCCGCGAAATAGGTGTTGTACGGGGCGTTGAGTTCGGCGCGGAAAGCCGCGGCGGGCCAGGGTGAGTCGTCGGCGAACATCCGCCGTTCCAGCGCGGCGCAGCGCGGGATGTCACCGAAGGTGAGCGCGTCGATGACCAGCTCCGGTGTGGTCATCGCGCCGCACCCGCCCGACGGGCCTTCTGCTCGACCGCGTCGGGGCGTCGTAGATACAGCGGCACAAGGGGTTCGGGTTCGGCGCCCGCGACGATGTCGGCGGCAGCCGCCATGACCACCCCGCGTACGGTCGGCACGCCGGTCGCGGGTGGATCACCGGTCCAGCCGGCGAGTTCGAGGTGGGCCGCAGAACCCGCCACCGCACCGATCCGCCCCCCGGCGACATCGGGGGCGAGCTCCTCGGCGACCACCGCGGGCGCGGTCACCTCGGGGCCGCGCACACGGCGGCCACCCTCGTAGAGCGCCCAGTAGACCTCGCGCCGGCGCGCGTCGGTCACCACCAGAGCCCGCGATCCTGCGTCGTCCGGACCGGCGTCGACGGCAAGCGCATCGAGGGAGCACACGCCATACGCCGGTATCCCCAGCCCGTCGGCGAAGGCGGCGCCGGTCGCCATCCCCACCCGGAGTCCGGTGAACGGCCCGGGCCCGCAGCCGACGACCACCGCGGTCAGTTCGGTTCGGGCCGTGCCGGATTCGGCAAGACACTCGGCGACCAGGGTGGTGAGCAGTTCCGCGTGCCGTCGGTGGTCGGCGACCACCCGTTCGGCCAGCACGCGCACCTCACCGTCGCGCAGTTCGGCCACTCCGGCCACCACCGAATCGGTGGCGGTGTCGACCGCCAGCACCAGACCCTGACTCATTCCGCGCTCACCCACTCCCACTCGGCGTGTCGCACATCGGTTTCGGTGTCCCGTCGCAGCCGCACGACCAGATGCCGGTCGGCGAGCCGCTCGGCCACACCTTCGCCCCACTCGACGACGACGACCGCCTCGTCCAGGTCGGAGTCCAGGTCCAGGGCATCGAGTTCGTCGAGCATCCCGGACCCGCTTCCCGTACCGCCGAGCCGATAGGCGTCGACGTGGACCATCCCCGGGCGGTCGGGCCGGCCCGGCCGGTGCTCGCGGGCGATGATGAACGTCGGCGAGGTCACCCGTCCCTCGACGCCGAGACCGGCACCGATCCCGCGGGCCAGCGCCGTCTTTCCCGCGCCCAACGGACCGTCGAGGATGACCACGTCACCTGCGGACAGGGTCGACGCCAGCTCGGCGCCGAAGGCCTCGGTGTCATCGACCTCGGGGAGGTCGCGCGTACCGCGGGGACCCACGCCGCTCATCGGCGGCCTCGCTTCCACCAGCGCCGACGGGGGGCCGGCAGAGCGATCCGCGCGCGATCCACCAGTTCGGCGATCGCGTCGCTGACGAGCCGGGGCTCCTCCATCTGGACCATGTGGCCGGAGCCCTTGGCGACGACCAGGCGGGAATCGGCGCCCAGTTGGGAGTACATCCGGACCGAGTTGCGTAATGGTGTGAGCCGGTCCCGGTCTCCGCACACGACCGTGGTCGGCACCTGGGCGACCACCGGCAGGGCGGTCGACTCGTCGTGGATCTCCAAGGCGTGCAGAAAGTTCACGATGGTCTCGATCGGCGTGCTCTGGATCATCGTGTCCACCGCGGCGCCGAGGGCCGGACTGTAGAACGTCGGCCCGAAACTCGCCGCGACCAGCACCGGTTCGAGGGCGGCGCGGGTCAGGCCGCGGCCCGCCTGGACCAGGCGCGGCGCGCGGCGCACACTCATCCGGAAGGCATCCACCACCGGATTGCGCAGTCCCTCACCGAGTCCGGCGTCGGTGACACCGCGCGACGCCGTCGCCACCAGCGCCACCCCGGCGACCGGACCGTGCGACGAGAACAATGCCGGGTGCCGGCGCGCGAGCCCCATCAGCGTCATCCCGCCCATCGAATGACCCACGAGCACAACGGGTCCCATGGGTACGGTGGCACGGATCACCGCTGCCGCGTCGTCGGCCAGCTGCGCGATCGTGCAGGTCTCGGTCGGGGCCGGGTCGCTCTCCCCGTGCCCCCGGTGATCGAAGAACACCAGCCGGTAGTTGCGATCGTGCCACTCGGCGGCGAGTTGCTCGCGCTGGAAATGCCAGCTCGACAGCCGGAGGCTGAAGCCGTGCACGAACACGATCGTGAGGTCGGGCACGGAGCCTTCCGACACCGTCCCGAGGTCGACGATCCGCACCGCGAGATCCAGGCCGTCATCGGCGGTGACCGTGGTCCCCCGCTCGCGGTAGAGCGCGGTGAGATCGACATCGGCGTGCGGGTCCGGCCGGCCCACCACGCTCTTGCGGGCGATGTTGCGCGCTGCCCCGACGGCTGCCATGCCGCCCAGGGCGGCGATCCCCGCCACCCCGGCCAGCAGTCCGACCCGGTCGGATTCCACCACTGCTGCCTCGCTCACTGTCCGGTCTCCGTTGTCTCGGCGGCGAGCCCGACCTGCCTCTCGCCGAGGTAACGACGGACCACGCGCGTCCCGACCTGGGAGACGATCTCGTAGTCAATGGTGCCGATCGCGTCCGCCCAGTCCTTCGCGGTGGGGCCGCCCGAGGCGCCGGTGCCGAACAGTTCGGCCTGGTCGCCCTCGCGGACACCCGCGCCGTCGGGTCCGAGGTCGACGACCAGCTGATCCATGCAGATCCGGCCCACCCCGTCGAACATCCGCTCGCCGATCCGGACCCGGATCCGGCCCGACAGCAGGCGCGGCACGCCGTCGGCGTACCCCGCGGCGACCACGGCCACCACCGTGTCGCGCGGCGCGATCCACGTCTCGCTGTAGGACACACCCTGCCCCGCGGCGACCTTCTTCACGAGCGCGATGGTCGCGGTCAGGGTCATCGCCGGGATCAGCCCGAAGTCGCCGCGTGCCGGTACCGGGGTCCGGCCGTAGACGGCGACCCCCGGCCGTACCAGGTCGCGGGCGAGATCCGGACGGGTCAGCGCGGCAGGCGAATTGGCGATGTGGACCACCTGCGGTGCAGCGCCGAGGCGGGCCAGGTCGGCGACCGCGGCGTCGAGTCGCTGCGCCTGCGCGTCGTTCAGCGGGTGCTCGGGTTCGTCGCCGCGCGCGAGGTGGCACATCGCCGCACGCAGGGTCACCGAGCCGTCGACGTGCGCCTTCGCCACCCGCTCGGCGAAATCCGCCCACTCGTCCACCGCAACGCCGCTGCGATTGAGGCCGGTGTCCACCTTCGCGGTGACGACCGCGGACCGGCCGGTGCGGTGTGCCGCCGCGATCACCGCGTCGAGCTGGGAGATCGACGAGAGTGCGATGTCGATGCCGTCGACGATCGCTCCGGCGAAGTCGGCTCCCGGCGTGTGCAGCCACGCGGTGATCGGGGCGTCGATGCCGGCGGCGCGAAGCGCGGCGGCCTCGGTGAGGTGCGCGACCCCGAGTTCGGCGGCGCCGGCGGCGAGCACGGCGCGGGCCACCGGCAGGGCGCCATGGCCGTAGGCGTCGGCCTTCACGACCGCCATCACGTCAGCGCCCGAAGCGGCGCGCAGCACGCCGACGTTGTGGGCGATCGCGCCGAGATCCACGGTCGCGGTCAGAGCAGGGGAAGTCATCGTCGACCATTGTCCCAGATCGCCGGGTGCGGCTCGTCCCGGCTGCCTCCGGCGTGAGGTGCGCGTCGTTCTGCGGAGATGGTCTGAGTAGTCACACCGATGCGCGGCGTCGGGGAGGACGGTTGAGTGGACCCCGACGCTGATCCCGAACCGCCGCATCCACCGGAAGTCACCATGTACACGAACTCGAATCCGCAGGACCCCGCCGTTCTCGCCCCGGTCCGCCTGCGCCCAGCCCACGACCTCGCCGGCTTCGTGCCCGCCGGCTTCGTGCCCGCCGGCTTCGTGCCCGTCGACCCGATCGTCCCGCCCGCGCGCCCGGGTCGGCCGGGCCTGCGCGCATCGCTCACGTCGTGGGCCGCCAACACGATCGGGTGGGTGGCGTTCGCCACGGCCGCGGTGCTCTTCCTGCTCGCCCTCGGGCACGCCATGGCGGGCGAACCCGCCGACGGGTACGGGGTCGCGGCTCTCGTCGCCTTCGGCGTCGGAGTACTCGCGACGATCGCCGCCTGCGCAGGTCTCGTCGTGTCATTCGTCCAGCGGGTCAGGCACGGCGCCTTTCGGCGCCCGGGCGTCATCGCCGACGCGATCGTGCTGTCGTCGGTCACCGCGTTCAGCGTGCTGACGGCGCTGTACCCGCTCGCGTTCGTGCTGGCGGCGTGGTGAACTCACGGATCGCCGGCCGCAGCGCCCCCAGCAGCGTCGACGCCCCGATCGGCGCGCCGCCACTCGCGAGCTGCGCCGCCCGGGCGTGGACGCGCGCCGCCGACGCACCGGCGACCAGCGGCGACCTCCCGGCGGCGAGCAGGGCCCCGGCGATCCCCGACAGGACGTCGCCGGCCCCGGCGGTCGCCGCCCACGACGACCCGGCGTCGGTGCCCAGGACGTGACCCGTCGGGTCGGCGACCAGCGTGATACGTCCCTTCAGCAGCACCGTGACGCCCCACCGTGCAGCGAGACCGGAGACGGCGGTCAGACGGTCGGCGCCCAGTTCGGTACCGGTCAAGCGGGCGAATTCGCCGGCGTGCGGGGTCAGCAGCGTCGGTGCCGTCCGCCCGTCGACGAGCCCGGGGTCGCGGGCGATCAGGGTGAGCGCGTCGGCGTCGGCCAGGACCGGCAGATCGGTGTCCAGGACAGTGCGCAGGGTCGTCGCGGCCGCATCGTCGGTACCCATGCCGGGGCCGAGGACCCACGCCTGCACGCGTCCGGCACCGGCGAGGTCGGGCGTGGCGACGACCTCCGGCCACTGCGCCACCACCTCGGCGTGGGCGGAGCCGACGAACCGGGTCATTCCGGAGGTCGCAGTCACCGCCGCGCCGGTGGCGAGGACGGCCGCACCGGGGTACCGATGCGACCCGGCGATCACCCCGACCACCCCCTGCGTGTACTTGTCGTCCCCGGGACCCGGTGTCGGCCAATCGATCTCGTCGTCGGTCAAGGTGGCGAGCGCCGAATCGGCGGGGTCGCCGAGGCCGGCGTCATCGAGGCCGATGTCGACGAGGACGACCCGCCCGCACTGTGGGGCGGCGAGCAGGTGCGCGCGGCGACGGAAGCCGAAGGTGACGGTGATGTCGGCACGGACCGCCGGATCGTGGACCTCACCGGTGTCGGCGTCGACACCCGACGGCAGATCCACCGCGACGACCGCGGTGTCCGGATCGACACCCGCGAAGACCTCGGCGGCGTTCGCCCGCAGCGGCCCCCGGCCACCGAGTCCGACCACGCCGTCGACGATCACCTCGAGGCCGTCGGGTAGCCGCTCGCCGATCCGTCCGCCGGCGGCGCGGAATGCCCGCAGCCCGGCGGCGTGGGCGCGGTCCGGGGCGAGCAGGACCGCGTCGACCCGCACGCCGCGGCGGCACAGCTCGGCACCGGCGAACAGCGCGTCGCCGCCGTTGTCCCCCGCACCGACGACCAGCCCGACCGGCCGTCCATAACATCCGCCGGTCCGGCTCAGCTCTGCCGCGATCACCCGGGCGACGCCGTGCGACGCCCGGCGCATCAGGACGCCGTCGGTGAGCAGGTTCCCCGTCGCCCGCTCGGCGGCGCGGACCTCATCGGCCGTCAGGTACCGGATCGGCATGCGGAACCGCTATTCGACGGTCACCGACTTGGCCAGGTTCCGCGGTTTGTCGACGTCGTAGCCACGGGCCTGCGCGACGCTCGCCGCGAACACCTGCAGCGGCACGGTCGAGACCAGCGGTTGCAGGAGCGTCGGCGTCTTCGGGATGGGGATGAACTCGTCGGCGACGGCACGGGCGGCCGCGTCGTCGGGCTCGGCGATGACGATCGTGCGGGCTCCGCGGGCCTGGATCTCGCGGATGTTGCTGACCATCTTCGAGTGCAGCACGGCGCGGCCGTCCGGCGAGGGCATGACCGTGATCACCGGGAGCCCGTCCTCGATCAGCGCGATCGGCCCGTGCTTGAGCTCGCCGGCCGCGAACCCCTCGGCGTGCATGTACGCGAGTTCCTTGAGTTTGAGAGCGCCCTCGAGCGCCACCGGATACCCGACATGCCGGCCGATGAACAGCACCGTGTTGTGGTGCGCCAGCGAACGCGCCAGCTCCCGGACCGGTTCCATCGTGTCCAACACCTGCGCGACCGAGTCGGTCATCGCCTCGATGGCCGCGAACTCGCGGGCGACCTCGTCGGCGTACTTCGTGCCGCGTGCCTGCGCAAGCGCGAGCCCCACGAGATAGGCGGCGACGATCTGCGCGAGGAAGCACTTCGTCGACGCGACGCCGATCTCGGGGCCCGCGTGGGTGTAGAGAACCGCGTCGGATTCCCGGGGGATCTGTGCCCCGTTGGTGTTGCAGATCGCGAGGACGCGTGCCTTCTGGTCCTTCGCGTGCCGGACCGCCTCGAGCGTGTCGGCGGTCTCACCGGACTGCGAGATGGCCACCACCAGGGTCGACCGGTCGAGAACCGGGTCGCGGTAGCGGAACTCACTGGCGAGTTCGATCTCGACCGGGAGGCGCGTCCAGTGCTCGATCGCGTACTTGGCGAGCAGCCCGGCGTGGTAGGCGGTGCCGCAGGCCACCACGAACACCTTGTCGACGTCGCGCAGATCGTCGTCGGTCAGGCGTTGCTCGTCGAGCACGATGCGACCGTTCTGCAGGTGCCCGAGGAGGGTGTCGGCGATCGCGCGCGGCTGCTCGGCGATCTCCTTGAGCATGAAGAAGTCGTAGCCGCCCTTCTCCGCGGCCGCGAGATCCCAGTCGATGTGGAACGGCTTGCCGTCCCGGGCGTTCTCGTCGAAGTCGGTGACCGTGTACGAGTCGGCGGTGATCACCACGACCTCGTCCTGGCCGAGCTCGACCGCGTCCCGGGTGTGTTCGATGAAGGCCGTGACATCCGACGCGAGGAACATCTCGCCCTGCCCGACACCCACCACGAGCGGGGTCGACCGCCGCGCGGCGACGATGGTGTCCGCGTGGTCGGCATGGGTGAACACGAGCGTGAACGCACCTTCGAGGCGACGCAGCGCCGCATACGCGCTAGCCACGAAGTCGCCGGCGGTCGGCCCGAACGCGTAGTACTTCGACACGAGGTGCACGGCGGTCTCGGTGTCGGTCTCGGACACGAACTCGATGCCGTCGTCCTCGAGTTCGGCGCGTAGCTCGGCGTAGTTCTCGATGATGCCGTTGTGGACGACGGCGAGCTTGCCGTCGTCACTGGCGTGCGGATGCGCGTTCCGATCGGTCGGCTTGCCGTGCGTGGCCCACCGCGTGTGTCCGATCCCGGTCGTGCCCGACAGCGACTCGCGCCCGACCGTGGCGATCTGCTTCTCGAGGTTCTCCAGCCGGAGTGCCTTCTTCTGGATCGCGGTGCTTCCCTCGCCGTCGAGGATTGCGACGCCCGCCGAGTCGTACCCGCGGTATTCCATCCGCCGCAACGCGTCGACGACGATGTCCAGGGCATCGCGCCGCCCCACGTATCCCACGATTCCACACATAGCTAGTCAGGGTACCTGCGGACGCGCGAGCGGCAGCGCGGCGCGTCGGGTGCCGAGCGGGGGTCACAGCAGGCCGCCGTCGGGTGCCGCGGCACGGACGTCACTCGATGGTGTCGGGCACCACCGCGTTCGGGGCCCGGGACGGCACCGGACTCGCCGCGCGGCGGCGTTTGCGTTCTTTCGCGCCGAGCAACTTGGCGATCTTGTCCTGGATCTCCGGCGGATCGTCGAGGTCCACCGCGGGCACCTTGCCGAGCTCGGTGTCGGAGTCGGCGAAGGCCTCGTACCGGCTGTCGTCGTCGAGGGTGTGCAGCAGGAATCCCGTGGTCAGGGCGCGTGCGGCGGTGTGCGTCTTCTTGTCGGCGCCGTTGCCGCCGAGGAGTGATTTGATCGATCGGTGCTCGATCAGCCCGCGGGAGGTCGCGGCCGGCGGGGTACGCAGCACCACACCGGGACGGGGATCGGCGGCCGACTCCGACCCGTACGCCTGTGCCAGCGGCAGGGCGTTGCCGTCGATGGTGTCGAGTTCGCCGATCGCCGACACGATGAGTCCCGGAGCACTCACCCGGCGGGCCGCGGGCAGGAGTTGCGCAGTCGTCGGCGCCGGGAACAGAGCGACCACCCCCCGCGCCGGCGGTTGCGGCTGACCGTGCAGCACGCCCTCCGACGCGGCCAATACCGCTGCGGCGGCACCGAAGCCGTGGCCGGCGAACCCGATCTTGCGCGGGTCGACGGTGATCTCGCCGAAGCCGAGTGGGACCCGGGTCACGATCGACAGCGCTGAACGGAGCTGGGCGGCCATCGTGTCGTCGGACGCGAGCAGGCCTCGCTGACCCGCCGGGACGGCGACGACGATGCCCCAGGACGCGAGGTGGTGGCACAGGTCGCGGTAGCGCTCGACCGACGTCATCCACCCGTGCCCGAACGCGATGGCGGGGAGTCGTTCGCCCTCGGCGGGAGTGAACACGACACCCGGGGTCCCGACGATCCCGAGGTCGCCGCGCAACACGCGATGGGGGCCGCGTCGGGCGAGCACCTTCATCAGCTTCGCGGGCGACTGCGTCGGCTTCTGCTGCTTCTTGCCTGGCACAGCAGACAGCCTATGTGTTGCGCGGCGGCAGATGGGGACTGGCGTCGGCCACGTCGGCCGGCAACATGATGCCCGGGGTGGCGTCCGCGGCGTCGGCGGCGTTCTCGAGCTCGTCCCGGAGCTGCTGCGTCTCCGACCGCACCGCGTTGCGGCGATGCTCGTCCATGGCGAGTTCGAGGTCCCGCTGTCGAGCGGAGAACACGTGTGACGCCTCCGCGACGCCGGCGGTCGCGGTGCGGGCGAGGGCCTCGATCTGGTCGGCGAGGTTCACTGGTCACCCGCCAACGCCAGATCACCCGACGATCGGTCCGGCGATGCCTCCGGTTCCGGCCCCGACCGATTCTGTTTCGACCGATTCGGTTCCGCGGCTTCGGTTTCGGCGACCGCCCCGGTTGCCGCCTCGACGGTGGCCGAGGCCGTCGGCCCTGACGCGACGGGCGCGTCGTGTCCCTCGGCGCCGCCCAGCCGGAACGGGACGTCGACGCCGTCGTCGCGGGGTGCGCGCGCCGACTCGTCGGGCTCCGACGACCGTACGGACGCCGGGGGCTCGGACGCGGCCGCACCTGACACCGACACCGGGGGCTCTGATCGTGCCGCGGCGGTCGCCGCCCCGGTTTCCGCCGGCCGGGCATCGGTGGTCGATTCGGCCATCCAGGTCTGGGGTCCCGATGCGGGCGCGGCGACGGTCTGAGCCGGTGCCGCCGCCGACGGTGATCCCGGCGACACGACCGGGACGGCGTCCGGGGGCCCGGCGTCGACCGGATAGGACTCGTCGTCGATGCCGTCGACGGACCGGTTCAGGAGGTCGAGGATTCCGGCGATCCCGCGGGTCGTCGTCTCCTGCGAGGTGCTGAACAGGGCCAGCCGGGACGAGATGTCCTCGACCGCCACCCCGATCGGCACGCGACCGGTGAGCACCGCCTGCGGCAGTTCCGCCGGCGGCACCCCGGCCGCGGTCGGTGCCGACAACCGGGCGACGGTCAGATAGAAGGTGCGCAGCAGGCGGTCGATGCCCGACGCCGCGGCCGAGGTGGCGTCGGTGAGGGTGCGCAGAATGTGCAGGTCCGATTCGGCGCGACGCTGATGGTCGATGACCGTCGTGAGGGCGACAGTCGCGGACTCGCTGTTCCAGCCGTCGTCGAGGCGGACCTGCTGTTCGGGGAGATGGTGGAGTTGTTCGGACACGGCCCGGTGCGCCGACACCAGGGCGCGACTGTCCGCGGACAAGGCCGCGATGTCGAATCCGTCGACCACGCGGAGTCCGTTGCGGAGGGTGGCATCGTCGGGGGCGGCGACCCCCATCAGACGACCGGCCGACACGAGTTCGATCAACGCCTCGACGCCACCCCGGGCGTCGGACCTGAGCACCGACAACGAGTCCACGCCTCGTCTCACCGGCCGTCCACCCCCGAAGGCGGCAGCGCTCGCGAGATCTCGTCCGCCACGCGCCGATCCCCGTCCGCCATGGTCAGCGCACTGTTGCGGAGAGTGTCCGCGAGCGCCGCAGCGGCCGTGGCCTGCACCCGTAACCGGCGCGACAGGGTCGCGCTCATCTCGGCGTACGCCGCGGCCGACGGCCCGAAGGCGACCGGGTTCCCGTCTCCTGCGATCGACTCCCGAGCCCAGGTCCCGAAGTCGTGTGCGGCCAGATCGTCGGCGACCGCCGACAACACCAGCGAGGACCTGCGGTAGTACGCCGACACCGCGGACACCTGGGCGGTGTCCATCGAGATCGGGCGCGACCCGACACCGTCCGCACCGTCGCCGTTCATGTCACCCCTCCCCGACGCGCGTCCGCCAGTTCACCGCGATCTTCCGAGCGGCCTTGCATTCTTGGACGCACGGCAGCGGCCGCCGGTTCCCGGGACTTCTCCGGACACGCAGGGAATTGTCGCGTACGGAGGGGCGAGGCGCCAGTGCGCCATCAGGCGAGCGGTCAGTCGGGCAGTTCGATGCCGTGCGAGGTCACGGCGTCGAGCAGAGCGGTGGGCCGGTCGGCGGCCGGGACGTCGTGGACCAGCGCGAACGCGCAGCCGAGGGCGCGCGCCCCGCCGTCGGCGGTCTCGCTGTCCCCGACCATCAGCACCTCGTCGGCCGGCACACCCAGCGGATCAAGCGCGGCGTGGAAGATCCGGGGGTCGGGTTTGATCGCCCCGACCTCGTAGGACAGCGCGAACGCCGAGACAAGGTCCTCGACGCCGTGCAGGGCCAGCACCTTGCGCAGGTCGAAGGCGATGTTGCTGACGATGCCGACCGGAACCCCTACCGCACCGAGCTTCTGCAGCACCGCGACGGTGTCGGCGAACGGAACCCAGGAGGCCGGGTCGAGCACCCGGTTGTAGAGAGCGTTCGCGTGGTCGACATTGCTCATCCCGACCGTGCGCAGCAACGCCAGGTAACCGGTCCGATGCAGCGCCGGGTCGAGATCGCGACGTTCCCAGGCGTCCTGGTCGGCACCGACGACGCCGTCGGGCAGACCGACGGGTGCGACCATGCGCCGGATGATGTCCGCCTGACGGTCGCGGTCGAACTCGGCACCGGTGTCGTCGCGCAGGTCGGCGAACCACTCGTCGCGCGCCTCGAAGCGGAACAGGGTGCCGGAGAAGTCGAACAGGACCGCGCGCGGAACCGAACCGGTCATGCCCCGGCCCCCTGGACGACGTCGGCCAGACGGCCGGCCACCGCCAGCGCCTGATCGGCGGTCGCGGCTTCGACCATCACGCGGACGAGCTGCTCGGTTCCCGACGGACGCAGCAGGACGCGACCGGTCTCCCCCAGCTCGGCTTCGGCGGCCACGACCGCTTCTTTCACCGATTGCGATTGCGCCACTGCGTGTTTGTCGCCCACGCGCACGTTGATGAGCTCCTGCGGCAGCACCGTCACGATGCCGGCCAGGTCGGCGAGCCGCGTCGACGTGGCGGCCATCCGCGCCATCAGCATCAGCCCGGTCAGGATGCCGTCACCCGTCGTGCCCGAACCCGGGACGACGATGTGACCGGACTGTTCCCCGCCGATCGAATAACCGCCCCGCCGCAGTTCCTCGAGGACGTACCGGTCCCCGACTCCGGTGGTGTGCACGGTGATCCCGGCCTCGCGCATGGCGATGTGCAGTCCGAGATTGCTCATGACGGTCGCGACGAGCACATCGTCGTGGAGCTTGCCCTGGTCTTTCAGGGACGTCGCCAGCACGGCCATGATGGCATCGCCGTCGACGATCTGACCCGTGGAATCGACTGCGAGACAACGGTCTGCGTCACCGTCGTGAGCGAGTCCGAGGTCGGCTCCGTGCTCGAGCACGGCCGCCTGCAACTTGTCCATGTGGGTGGACCCGCAGTCGGCGTTGATGTTGAGGCCGTCCGGCTCGGCGTGGATCGCGATCACCGTCGCCCCGGCGTCGGCGTAGGCCTGCGGAGCGAGCTCCGACGCCGCGCCGTGCGCGCAGTCGACGACCACGGTCAATCCGTCGAGGCGGGTGTCGACGGCCTGTGCGAGGTGGCGCCGGTAGCGGTCGCCGGCGTCCGGCGCAGCGACGATCCGGCCCACCGCAGCCCCGATCGGGCGGATGAACTCGCCGTCCATGGTCGCTTCGATGCGGTCCTCGACAGCGTCGTCGAGCTTGTGCCCGCCGCCGGAGAAGAACTTGATCCCGTTGTCGGGCATGGGGTTGTGCGACGCGGAGATCATCACGCCGAAGTCGGCGTGGTAGTCCGCGGTCAGGAATGCGACCGCCGGGGTCGGCACGGTGCCGACACAGATGGCGTCGACTCCGGTGGCGGCGAGCCCCGCACACACCGCGGCTTCCAGCATCTCGCCGGATGCCCGCGGATCACGACCGACGACCGCGCGCGAACGCCGGTGCGACTCGGTCGCCGAACTCTCTGCAAAAACGACCGCGGCGGCCGAGGCCAGGCGCAACGCGAGCTCGGGGGTGAGCTCGTCGTTGGCCAGGCCTCGGACGCCGTCGGTTCCGAAAAGGCGTGCCAAGATCAGCGCTTGGAGTACTGCGACGCCTTGCGGGCCTTCTTGAGGCCGTACTTCTTGCGCTCGACCGCACGCGGGTCACGGGTGAGGAAGCCGGCCTTCTTCAGGGCGGGACGATCCTCCGGGGTGACCTCGATGAGCGCACGCGCGATGGCGAGACGCAGCGCGCCGGCCTGGCCCGAGGGGCCGCCGCCGACGAGCTTGGCGTAGATGTCGAACGACTCGGTGCGCTCGACGGTGACCAGCGGGGCCTTGATCAGCTGCTGGTGCACCTTGTTGGGGAAGTAGTCCTCCAGCGAACGGCCGTTGAGGGTGAACTCACCGGAACCCGGCGCCAGGCGAACGCGGACGACGGCCTCCTTGCGGCGGCCGACGGTCTGGATCGGACGGTCGATGACGACCGGCTCGCGGACCTCTTCGACGACAGCGGCGTCGTAGTCGTCAGCGGCGACCTCGACGGCCTCCACGACCTCGACGGCAGCCTCGTCGACGGCCTCGACGGCGTCGTTGATGTTCTCGTTGCTCACTGGGCCACCTGCTTGATCTCGAAGGGGACGGGGCGCTGGGCCGCGTGCGGATGGTTCGGGCCGGCGTAGACCTTCAGCTTCGAGGCCATGGCGCGGCCGAGCTTGGTCGACGGCAGCATGCCCTTGACGGCCTTCTCGATGACCCGCTCGGGGTAGGTCGCGAGCAGCTCGGTGGTGGTGCGGGACTTCAGGCCACCGGGGTGCCCCGAGTGGGTGTAGTTCAGCTTGCGATCAGCCTTGTTGCTGGTCAGCGCGACCTTTTCCGCGTTGATGATGACGACGAAGTCGCCGCCGTCCATGTGCGGGGCGTAGGTCGGCTTGTGCTTGCCGCGAAGCAGGTTCGCGACCTGCACGGCCAGCCGGCCGAGCACCACGTTCTCGGCGTCGATGACATGCCACGTACGCGTGATGTCACCGGCCTTCGGGGTGTAGGTAGGCACAGTTGTCCTCAACTCTTGTCGAATGGATGCTGGTCGGGTGCACGGCAGAGATTGTTCCCGGCGACCAGTGGGGACCCGGGCCTCCGCTGACCTGGACACACAGCTGTGCGCCAGGCGCCGAGCACCAGCGACCCAGGCTACGCGACCGCGCTGGTCAGGGTCAAAACGGACTCGGCCTCCGGCCGGGGTCACAACGGACTCGGCCCTCACGACGACGGCGACACCCGGACCGACCGCACCGCCGCCGCGCATTCGTCGTCGGGGGACTCGGCCGCGGTACCCGCCTGACAACCGATCGAGACCTGCAGACCATCGTCGACCACGACGTACCAGCGGATCGCGCCGCCCGAGGCCGGTGACTCGCGGTAGCCGATGACGTCCCGCCCGCCGAACCGGGTGGCGGCGGAGAACTCGGTGACGACGTCGTCGCCGCGCTGCTCGATCCGGTTGCGCAGGCTCCCCGCGACCGATTCCCGGGTGGAGCCGGCGCGCACCTCGGTGAGGACGGCGATGATGCGCCGGCCGTCGTCGGGATCGACGAACACCGCGCGAGTGGTCGAGGGGTCGTCGGCCGAACCGCTCGGGGTCCGCTGTTCGGACTGCCGCCAGTCGCCGGGCACCGCCAGCGTCGCACGCCCGAGGCCGACCTCCGTCGACGCCGCGTCCGGTGCGGTGCCGCGCTGCCAGAGTCCCACCCCGATCGCACCGCTCACGACCAGGATCGCCATCACCGCCGCGGCGAGCAGCGTCCCCGACCGGCGCCGGGTGGCGCCGACCGGGAGCGAGGGTCCGGGATCGGCGCCCGGGGCCATCGTGTCCTCGTCCGCACCGCCGGTGCGGTGGCCGAGCCGGACCACGAGCTCGCGGTCGACGGCGACCACGCGTCCCGCGACCGCGTGCCCGGCGATGACGCCGATCGCCGCGGACACCTCGTCCGGGCGGTCCCCGTCGACGAACACCGCCTCGACCGAGTCGTCGATGACGTCGAGGCCGTCCGCGTTCGACGAGGAGCGCGGCGCACGGTCGGCACCGGGACGAATGAGCCCGGAGCGCTCGATCACCCAGCCGTCCGGACCGCGCCCGACGATCTGCACGTCCCACCACGCCGGTCGCGGGTGGCCGGGATCGGCGGGCGGGCGCGGGAGATGTGTGGTCTCGACGACGGCGCACCGCCGCACGGTGAGATCGGCGTGACTGCGCGCGACGAGCACCGCCCGCGGTAGGAGTGCCACCGGCGCGCGGCCGTCGCCGAGGTCGGCGAGCGTCGATGCCCGACGGGGTCCCCAGGTGCTCGGGTGCCCGACGACGAGGGGTCGGCCCGCGGGCAAGTCGAGGCCGGCGAAGACCCGTCGCCACACCTGGCGCAGGTGTTCGCGCCGACCGTCGGCCACGACACTCATCTGGTCCACCGACTCGAGCAGCGGCCGCACATCGCGATCCACCCGGCGCAGCCCGCGCTCCGGGTCATGGACCAGCGGCGTCCCGAACGCGAGATCGACCACCGTCGGACGGTTCCCGTCGCCGATCGGTTGCACCTCGCCCGGCTGTGTCATCCGGCCCGACCCACCCCTAGTCGCCGATCGGGAGATGGGCGACCTGGATCATCTCCTGCGGCCGGACGCGCGACACCAGTTCGCCGCGGCCGGGCACCAGCGTCTGCAGCCTCGACCGGCCGGTGATGAATCCCTCGTCCCGGTCGCCGCTCATCAGCAGGATGTCCGACGACAGGTCCTTGAGGCGCGCGATCAGCGGATCGAACATCGCCCGACCGAGGCCGCCGGAACGTCGGGCGAGCACGATGTGCAGCCCGATGTCGCGCGCATGGGAGGCCAGTTCGACGATCGGCAGCATCGGATTGCCGGTCGAGGTGACGACCATGTCGTAGTCGTCGACCACCACGTACACCTCGGGCTGGCCCTCGAGCCAGGTGCGGTCCCGCAGTTGCTGGACCGTCACGTCCTCAGGCGGCATCCGGTTCTTCAGATACGCCGCCAGCTCCGTCATCATCGACGCCGCGCGGTCGGGCGAACTCGCGTAGCCGGCAAGATGATCGCCGTCGATGATCCCCAGCATCGTGCGGCGGTAGTCGACGAAGACGATGCGCACCTGCTCGGGTGTGGCACCCGCGACCAGCCCGGTGACGATCGTCCGCAGCAGGTTGGTCTTGCCGTGTTCGACGTCGGCGAACGCCATGAAATGCGGTTGGGCGGTGAAATCGAGGACCACCGGGGCGAGTTCGAGCTCACCGACACCGATCGCCACCTGATTGGGTGCCAGCGTCAGCCCGGCGGCGGCAACCGCGCGCTGCACCGATGCGTAGTCGATCTCGGTGCTCAGCTTGCGCACGGCCATCGCCGAGCGGCCCGGATAGGCGGCGGTGAGCTTCTCGACCGACTGGGCGACGCCCGCGGGCAACGACTCGGCACTGCTGACCGAATCGAGCCGGGGCAGCGCGATCAGCATGTGCAGCTCCTGCCCGGTCAGGCCGCGGCCGGGTCGGTTCTGCGGGACCAGCGCGGCGGCGCGACGACCCATGTCGGAATCCATCGGGTCGCCCAGCCGCAGCTCGATCCGGGTACCCATGAGATCGCGGACCGCCGGGCGCACCTCGGCCCATCGGGACGCGGTGACCATGACGTGGACGCCATAGCTCAACCCCTGGGCCACGATCGCGGTGATCTGTTCCTCGAGCGATTCCAGTTCGGTACGCAGCACGTTCATGCCGTCGAGGACGAGGAACACGTCGCCGAACCGGTCCTGCGCCAGCGGGTCCGACGCCGGCGAGGTGACGCCGGACCGGAACCACGCTTCCCGGCGGGACCGGTAGTCGCGCATCGACTCGATGCCCAGCCGCGTGAACAGCAGTTCGCGCGACCGGACCACGGCCGCCACCTCGGCGACCGTACGGCGGACCGCGTCCATGTCGCCGCGCGAGGCGACCGAGCCGACATGCGGGAGGCCGGCGAGACCGGCCAGACTGCCGCCGCCGAAGTCCAGACAGTAGAACTGCACCTGTTCGGGCGTGTGGGACGCGGCGGCCGACATGATGATCGTGCGCAGCGTCGTCGACTTGCCCGACTGCGGACCGCCGACCACCGCCACGTTGCCCGCGGCCCCCGCGAGGTCGATGACGAGCGGGTCGCGTCGCTGGTCGTAGGGCCGATCGACGACGCCGATCGGAACCGTGAGATGCCCCGGCACCGCCGGGTGGGACCAGTCCCGCTCGCCGAGAAGATGTTCCACGGTGGGCGAGTCGTCCAGCGGCGGCAGCCACACGCGGTGGGCCGGCGGGCCCGCGTGCTCCATGCGTTCGACGATGGTCTCCATGAGCGTGGGCACCTGCGCCGAGACCGGCTCGAACTCGGTGGGCGCCTCGGGTGCCGGCGGTTCCTCGTCGAGCAGGCTCTCGGCCTGGTCGAGCAGCGAACGCGACGCGCCCTCGTCCAGCGGCACCGGAAGTGCGGTGAACACCTTGAGGTTTCCGCGACGCGATGACGCCGTGGTCGTCGGATCGGCCGACTCCGTGACCGTCGGCGAGTAGTAGGCCCCCGACACGTAGGAGGTGTTGAACCTGATCGGGTCCGCCGAATCGCACTTGAGGTATGCCGAACCCGGGACGCTCGGCAGGTGATAGGCGTCGGGAACACCGAGAACCGAGCGGGACTCGTTGGCGGAGAACGTCTTCAGGCCGATCCGATAGGACAGGTGCGAGTCCAGGCCACGCAGCTTGCCCTCTTCCAGCCGCTGCGAGGCGAGCAGCAGATGGATGTGCAGCGAGCGACCCAGACGACCGATGGCGACGAACAGTTCGGCGAAATCGGGCTTCTGCGAGAGCAGTTCGGAGAACTCGTCGACGACGATGAAAAGCGCCGGCAGCGGATCGAGGCGCACCCCCGAGGCGCGGGCGCGCTCGTAGTCGGCGACGTTGGCGTAGTTGCCCGCCGCCCGCAACACCTCCTGGCGCCGGTTCATCTCGCCCGAGAGCGCGTCCTTCATCCGGTCGACCATCGAGAGTTCCTGCTCGAGGTTCGTGATGATCGCGGCGACGTGCGGCGCGGATTCCAGGCCCAGGAACGTCGCGCCGCCCTTGAAGTCGACGAGCACGAGATTCAGCTCCGACGGCGAATGAGTCGCCAGCATCGCCAGGACCAGCGTGCGCAGGAACTCCGACTTCCCCGATCCGGTGGCGCCGATGCACAGCCCGTGCGGACCCATGCCGCCGTGCGCGCTCTCCTTGATGTCGATCTCCACGGGCGCGCCGGTCGGCGTGTAACCGATCGGCACGCGCAGGCGCTCCCGGCCGGTACGACCGCGCCAGGCCGTCGCCGGATCGAAGCGTGCGGCGTCGTCGATGCCCAGCAGCGCGGGCAGGCCGGGGTCGGCCGAGGTCGCCTCGGACTCGAGGTGGGCCAGCGTCGCCGCGGTGGCCAGCCGGTAGCGCGCCATGCGCCGGGCGATCGCCTCCGCCTCGGGAATCGTCAGCGAGTCCATGTCGGCGAACTCCTCGACGCCGGCGGCACTGCGCGCGGAGACCTTGCCCCCGCGCACGACGAGTTGCAGCCCGCGCCGCACCGCGAGACCGTCCGGCGGCGCGGTCAGGTCGAGGATCGTGACGCCTTCCATGCCGGCGTCGTTGATGATCCGCTCGTCGCCGACGACGTAACCGTCGTCGATGATCACCACGAGGTGTGCGCGGTTGGCGTTCGGCGGCGCCGACCGGCTGAACCGGCCGCGCTCGAGGAGGTCCGCGGCCATCGAGTTCTCGAGGTCCGCCAGCGTCGGATAGATCATCCGCATCGCCCCGACGCCGTCGCGCAGCGTCGGATGTCCCACGTGCGGAAGCCATTTCGCCCAGTCCCAGGCCTCCCCCGCCGGATCACCGGTCACGATGCCGATGTGCAGATGATCGGGACCGTGGAACGCACACAGCTCCACGACCATCGACCGGATGAGTTCGCGGGTCTCCTGCCGCGCACCCTCGATGTTGATGGCCGGGAAGCCGCGCAGCGAGATCGAGGTGGGCAGGCGGTACACCGCGGAGTGCGTGCGCACGAACCGGCGCAGGGCCACCATCGACACCGGCTCGATGTCCTCGAGGGGCCCGGTCTCCGGCGGCATGAGCCGCGTGGCGAGTCGCTGGACACCCACCCCGACGCGCACATGGGCGAAGTCGGCGTCGCTGGGGCGGCGTTCCCACATGCGCCTGCTGCCGATCACGTCGAGCAGCGCACGCGGGTCCGGGTGGCTCCAGGTGCGTGCCGCGCGCTGGTTGTCGACGGTCTCGAAGACCTGGCCGCGCAGCTGGCCGAGATAGCGGAAGTAGTCCTTGCGTTCCTCGTTGAGTTCTCCGGCGCGTTTGCCCCCGCCACGGCCGCCGGCGGCGAACATGCCGAACATCGACATCAGCATCATCAGCGGGAACATCATGAACAGCGGGTTGGTCAGGATGTTGCGCCCACCGGTGACGACCATCAGTGCCACCATGCCGACGACGGCGACGACCATCACCACCGGCAGCAGTTTCATCAGGAGGCCGCCGGGCACCACCCGCGGCACATCCGGCGGCGCCTGGATGTTGACCTCGCCTCCGGGCGTGCGTGGGGGCGTGATGCGCGGGCGACGCACAAAGCCCTCCGTCGTCGTGACCACACGTCCCCCCTGACATGTCGCGCTGTGTATCCCCGGGCGGTCGAACCCGCCGCGGTTGGCTATGTTAGCTGCTGAATCTAGGGGGAGGATTGACCTGATGTCGTCTGTGGACGGATTCGCACCGGGGTACCCGGCCACCGCTGCCGACGCGGACACCGGGGATCGCCGGCGGGGTGAGGGGGCCGTCGAGCCGCAACTCGTACGGGTGTCCGTGCTGGGCGGCAACACCCAGCTCGACGTCGGACTGCCGGCCGGCATCCCCATCGCCGGACTCATCGGTGACCTTGTCGCCCAGATCGAATCGCGCAATCCCACGAGGTCGGACCCCGACGACCCGGATGCCGACGCCCGCAATCCCGGCCGCCCGCACGACCGGCAGAACAAGTGGACGCTCGCGCTCGTTGGACAGGACCCACTACCCCTGCACCGGTCGCTGTCGGAGTCGGGTATCCGTGACGGCGACCTGCTGTTGTTGACCTCCACGCGGACCGGGGAGTCCCCGGTGCTGTTCGACGATGTGGTCGACGCTGTCGCCCGATTGAACGAATCGCAGTTCGTCGACTGGACCGCGGCGTCCGCCCGGAAGGTCGGTTACGCACTGGCACTCGTCGCCGCGGTCGCGGCGGCGGCGTCCCTGGCCGCGGTCCGGTCCGGCACCGGCGCCCTGTGGTTCGCCGGGTTGTCCGGGCTGGCGGTCGTCGGATTCGTCACCGCCTCGACGATCGTGTCCCGCTACTACCGCGACGAGCAGAGTTCGACGGTGCTGTCCCTGTGTGCCGCACCGATGGCCTTCGTGACCGGGATGATCGTGACGCCCGGGTCATACGGCGCCGCACACCTCACCCTGGGCTTTGCGTTCGCACTCGTCGCCGCGGTCGTCAGTTATCGCATGACCGCGGCCGGGGCGACCGCACACAGCGCCGTGACCAGCGCGGCGCTGCTCGGCGCCACCGGTTGTGGGGCGCGACTCCTCATCGATGCGCCGGTGGCCGATGTCGCCGCCGTCATCGCCGCGGTCGGTCTGCTGTGCATCGGTCTGGCTCCCCGCACGACGATCCTGCTCGCGAAACTGCCGCTGCCCCCGGTGCCGACCGCGGGTGCCGCCATCGACGTCAAGGACATCGAACCGCGACCGGCCATCGAGGGCATCGGGGCGATCGGCGCAACCGCCCTTCCCAAAGCCGATGCGCTGGAACGTCGTTCCTACCTCGCCAACGCGTACCTGACCGGCATCGTCGGCGGGCTCACGATCGTCACCGCCATCGCGGCCGTGCTCACCGCCGCCCCGCTCGCCGGGTTCGAATGGCGCAACGCCGTCTACGCCGCGATCATCGGCGTCGTGCTGTGTCTGCGGGGCCGCTCTCACAGCGACCTGTTCCAGGCGGGAATCCTCGTCATCGGCGGATCGCTCGTGGTGATCACCCTGATCACCGGTCTCGCGTTCGGCGACGACCAGTGGCCGGTGATCGGTTTCGCCCTCGGCATCCTCGTGGTGATCGGCGCCCTCGTCTTCGGGGTCGTCGCACCGAACCAGGACTTCTCACCCGTGATGCGTCGGTGGGCCGAGATCGGCGAGTACATCCTCGTCGCCCTGATCGTGCCCCTGCTGTTGTGGCTGCTCGACCTGTACCGAATGGTCCGCGAGATCTGATGCGCGACAACCGTGTCCGTGGTGCTGGAGTATTCGCGACGACCCTCGTCGCGGCACTCGTCGGGGCCTCGGCGACGCCCGCTGCGGCGGTGACCCCGCCTCGGATCGATCCCGGCGCCCTCGTCCGGTCGGCCCCGGTCGCCCCGCTCGAACCGACCGAGCAGCGGCACCTGTGCAACATCCCGGAACTGACGCGCACCGTGACGAAACCGACCGCGGCGCAGGCGATGATGAATCTCCCGGAGGCGTGGCGGTTCAGTCGCGGACAGGGTCAGCGAGTGGCCGTCATCGACACCGGGGTGACGCCCCATCCGCGGCTCGGTCGCGTCGTCGCCGGTGGCGATTACGTCTCGGGCGGCAACGGACTCGACGACTGCGACGCCCACGGCACCCTGGTCGCCGGGATCATCGCCGCCCGGCCCAGCACCGCCGACGCGTTCGCCGGCGTCGCGCCCGCGGCATCGATCATCGCGATCCGCCAGTCCAGCAGCGCTTTCCAGAAGAAGAACGACCGCGCCCGGGACGACGCCGCGCCGGTGGTCGGCTCGGGTTACGGGTCCGTCCGGACGCTGGCGCACGCCATCGTGCGCGCGGTCGATCTACGCGCCACCGTCATCAACATCTCCGAGGTGGCGTGCGCGTCGGCGGCGGATTCGGTCGACGACCGGGCGCTCGGTGCGGCCATCCGGCACGCCTACGACCGGAACGTCGTGGTCGTCGTGGCAGCCGGCAACCTGACGCGCGACGGCGCCTGCCAGAACCAGAATCCGGCTCCCGCCGCCGACGACCCCGACGGATGGCGGTCGGTCGCGACCGTCGCCAGTCCCGCCTGGTACTCGCCGTACGTGCTGACGGTCGGCTCGGTGGACGCCGACACCGGCTCACCGAGCGATTTCAGCCTGCATGGCCCGTGGGTGAGCGTCGCAGCGCCGGGCACCGACATCGTGAGCCTGGACAGCAAGCGCGGTTCGAGCCGGCTGGCGTCGGCCCAGCAGAGCGACGGCGGGCCGGTGCCCTTGATCGGCACGAGTTTCGCCGCGCCGTACGTCGCGGGCACCGCCGCGCTGATCCGGGCCCGCTTCCCGGATCTGACCGCGCGCGAGGTGATGGACCGCATCATCGCCACCGCCCACTCCCCGGGAACCGGGCGCGATCAGCGGATCGGACACGGTGTCATCGATCCGGTCGCCGCCCTGACCGCCGAAGTGCCGGCCGATCAGCAGCAGGACCGGGCCTCGGCGCCCATCGCCGCACCTCCCGTGGCGCAGCCACCGGACGATTCCGCGCGCAACGTCGCGATCATCGGCAGCGCCGTCGCGGCGATCGTCATCGCCGCCGTCCTCGCGATCGCACTACCCCACCGACGGGTGCGCAAGCTCGACCCGGACGAGTTCTGATCTGTCGACGCCGGATCGTGGCCCGAGGTCAGCTGGACGAACGTGCGGGGCGCAGCTCGCGCGGGAGCGCGAAGGTCAGCGTCTCGTTGGCCGTGTTGACCGTCTCGACCGTGCCGTAGCCGCGTTCGGCCAGGTAGTCGAGAACCCCCCGGACCAGCACCTCGGGCACCGACGCGCCAGAGGTGACCCCGACAGTCGTCACACCGTCGAGCCACGAGTCGTCGATCTCACGGGCGTAATCGACCAGGTGGCCTGCCTTCGCGCCGGCCTGCAGGGCCACCTCGACGAGGCGCACCGAGTTCGAGGAGTTCTGCGATCCGACGACGATCACCAGGTCGCATTCGGGAGCCATCGCCTTGACCGCGACCTGCCGGTTCTGGGTGGCGTAGCAGATGTCGTCGCTGGGCGGGTCGTTGAGCAGCGGGAACTTCTCGCGGAGTCGACGGACCGTCTCCATGGTCTCGTCGACGGACAGGGTGGTCTGCGACAACCAGACGAGCTTCGACTCGTCACGGACCTCGACCGCGTCCACGCTGTCGGGACCGTCGACGAGCTGGATGTGCTGTGGGGCCTCGCCGGCGGTGCCCTCGACTTCCTCGTGGCCCTCATGGCCGATCAGGAGGATGTCGTAGTCGTCGCGCGCGAATCGCTTCGCCTCTTGATGGACCTTCGTGACCAGCGGACACGTGGCGTCGATGGTGCGCAAGTTGCGCTCCGCGGCGGTCTGGTGCACCAGCGGGGACACCCCGTGCGCGGAGAACACGACCAACGCACCCTCGGGCACCTCGTCGGTCTCGCCGACGAAGATCGCCCCGCGCTCGGCCAGGGTCTCCACGACGTGCCGGTTGTGCACGATCTCCTTGCGCACGTAGACGGGAGCGCCGTGCTTGTCGAGGGCACGCTCGACCGTCTCCACCGCACGGTCGACACCAGCGCAGTAGCCGCGGGGTTCGGCGAGCAGGACACGCTTCGTCTCAGACATGCTTCCCAGGGTACGGGTTACGCGGCGTTGCCCGTGATGGCAGAGTGTTGGCATGGATCGCGCACCGTACCCCGCCCGGATAGCCGCAGGTCTGATCGTCACCGCCCTCGAGGAGACACGGAAACTCCCGGCGCTGCTCATCACGTTGCCGATGACCGCCATCAGCCAGACCCTCCAGGCCGGTATGCGAGCGCAACAGAACATCGCCGAACTGGCCATCAAAGGCGACGCCGCCCTGGAGATGCTCTTCGACCGGCCCGACGAACAGCCCGAGTGGGCACGTTTCGACGAGGACGACGCAGCGGGTCCCGACCCGGTCGCGCCCGCCGCGCCCGCGGCGATCACCGACACGTCTGTGCAGGACGAGAAGCCGAAGGCCGCCGCGACGACCCCGTCACCCACGACCATCGACGAGGAGATCGAGGAGGCGGCCGCCGACGCCGATCTCGCCGCACCGCCGCGCGCCGATGCCGGGCGGTTCGCGCTGTACAGCTCGACCCCCGACGAGGTCGTCGCGGCCGAGGTGCCGGGCACCGAGGCGGTGGGTTCCGCCGACGGCTCGGGGCCCGAGATCGTCGAGCTCATCGACTACGACACCCTCACCCTCGCGCAACTCCGGGCCCGCCTGCGGTCGGTCGCCGTCGAGGACCTGATCGCACTCGTCGACTATGAGAAATCCCGCCGCGACCGCGCGCCGTTCGTGACGATGCTCGAGAACCGGATCGCCGCGCAGAACAAGCGCTCCACCGAAGCGTGACCGGGGCCGACACGAGCGACACACCGCGACGTTCCTCGTCACCGAACTCGGCCGAGCATCCCTGGCCGGTCCGGACGGTGAACACCAAGATCGCCGACTGGATCCATCGGCTCGGACAGATCTGGGTCGAGGGACAGGTCACCCAGATCAGCCGGCGGCCGGGGACCCGCACCGCGTTCCTCACCCTGCGCGATCCCGCTGCCGACATCTCGATCTCGGTGACGTGCAGCCCCGACCTGCTGGCACGCACCGAGGTCCCGCTGACGGACGGCAGCTCCGTGGTGGTCCTGGGCCGGCCGAGTTACTACACCGGGCGCGGCACGGTGTCGCTGCGGGTCAGCGAGATCCGGGCCGTGGGCATCGGCGAGCTGTTGCTGCGCATCGAACGGCTGCGGCAGCTCATGGCCGCCGAGGGCCTCTTCGATTCACGGCTCAAACGGCCGCTGCCGTTCCTGCCGCGCGCCGTCGGCCTGATCAGTGGCCGCGCGAGCGCAGCGCAGCACGACGTCGTGAGCGTCGCGGCCGCTCGATGGTCGAACGTGCGCTTCGACATCCGCGAGGCCCCCGTGCAGGGGCCGACGGCGGTCGCCCGCATCCTGACCCACCTCGCCGATCTCGATGCCCACCCCGATGTCGAGGTCATCATCATCGCGCGCGGCGGGGGTAGCGTCGAAGACCTGCTCCCGTTCTCCGACGAGGCGTTGCTGCGCGCGGTGTCGCGGTGCCGGACCCCGGTCGTCAGCGCGATCGGGCACGAACCCGACAATCCACTGCTCGATCTCGTCGCGGATCTGCGCGCCGCCACTCCGACGGATGCGGCCAAGCGCGTCGTTCCCGACGTCGAGGCCGAACTCGCGGGCATCGCGGATCTGCGGCGACGCAGCGCGCAGGCCCTGCGCAACTGGGTGCGCCGCGAGTCCGGCGTCGTCGCCGCGTTGCGGGCGCGGCCGGTGCTCGCCCGTCCCGGGGTGCTCGTGGACTCCGAAGCCGGGCAGGTGGCCGAGCTGGTCCGCGCCCTGCGCCGAGATGTGTTGCGCCACATCGACTCCGAGGAACGACGTACCGACCATCTCGGTGCGCGCCTGTCGACACTCGGTCCCGCGCAGACCCTGGCCCGCGGCTACGCGGTGGTACAGCGCACCGACACCGACCCACCCCATGTGGTCGGCACGCTCGCGGACCTGCCGCCGGGTGCACCCCTGCGCATCCGGGTCGCCGACGGCGCCGCAACCGCCCGGGTCGACGAACCCACGACCATGCCGGAACACGGAGGAAATGCGTGAGCACCGACGAATCATCCACTCCGATCGAGGAACTCGGATACGAGGAAGCACGCGACGAACTCGCCGAGATCGTCACCGCCCTCGAGCACGGCGGACTCGACCTCGACGCCTCGCTGGCGCTCTGGGAGCGTGGCGAGGCCCTCGCGACCCGCTGCGAGGAGCACCTGCGCGGTGCCCGCGAGCGCATCGAGGCGGTCATCAGCACCGGCTCCGATCCCGACGACCCCGAGGACGACTGAGACCGATCAGTCGAACCGGGTGAGCGCCTCGCGGTCGAGAACACTGATGCGCGTGTGCTCGGCGGTCGGTCGCGCACCGGCCCGCGCGAGGACCGGCCGACGATCCTCCCCACCCCTCGATGAGGAGGAAAGCGGCCGCCCCACAGCGCAATCCGGAGGCGGCCCGACGATGTACGGAAGACCGGATGCGGTCGCGGCCCCGGATCGCGGGTCGGTCGGCGCATCAATGGCGCCCGCCTGTTGCACCGGAACGGTCACCACGAGCAGCACGAGGACCGCGACGAGCACGAGCCTGGCCCACACGAGGTGCAAGCCGAACCCCGATCCCCCATCCATGAGCGCCTCCTGCCGAAGACGCTAGGAACCGCGGGCCGGGTTCTCACGAGTAGTGCGCTACCCCAATTGCAGCGGCTGCTGGGCGACGACCGACGACGCGATCGTCTCGATGTCGGCGTCGCTGCCGCGTGACAGGACCGCGATGCGTACCTTGCCCAGGTCCGTGATCCAGAACCGCTTGCCCTCCGACGTCTCGTAGGTCACCCACTGCCGCCCGCCCGCCTGGCGCGTACCGGTACCGGAGATGTCGGCGAAATCACCCCCGCTGCCGCGGCCGAGGTAGGGGACGAACACGTCCTCGGGCGCATCGGACTGACTGAGCTGGACGTAGGCGCCGTCGCTGCTGAGCCATCCCACCGTGCTGACCCGGTGCCCCTCGATCGCGTCCGACGAACCGGAGTTGGGCCGCCAGCCCTCCGGCGTCGGCGGGCGGCGGATCGGGAACGGGAGCTGGGCGGCGTCGGCGTTCAATGCGCTGACCACGTCGAACGGCGGCAGCTTGCTGTCGGCCACGTCCTTGGAGGCCCCGATCGAGCAGTTCCCCGACGCGATCGCCACCAGCGCACACAGCGCGAGCAACGGGACCAACGACCAGAACATGTCCTTGCCGTTGTTCAGAATGCGGGGTTTGTCTGCCATGGCGCCGAGTATCCCACCAGCAGGGTCACTGACCGAATGCCCGGTGTGACATGCAAGGATGGTGGTCGAGACCACCGCCACCATCACTCGGCGCCGCTGGAGTCGACCCGCGCCGAACAGAGGAGTCGATTGCCCATGACCGTCAGCACCCATCAGGCCCCGGACCGCAACCTCGCGATGGAGTTGGTCCGCGTGACCGAGTCGGCTGCACTCGCGGCCGGTCGTTGGGTCGGTCGTGGCGACAAGAACGGCGGCGACGGCGCGGCGGTCGACGCGATGCGCGAACTGTTGTCGTCGGTCTCGATGCGCGGTGTCGTGGTCATCGGTGAGGGCGAGAAGGACGAGGCGCCGATGCTCTACAACGGCGAAGAGGTGGGCAACGGCGAAGGCCCCGACTGTGACGTCGCCGTGGATCCCATCGACGGCACCACGCTGATGGCGGAGGGCCGCCCCAACTCGATCTCGGTGATCGCGGTCAGCGAGCGCGGCACCATGTACGACCCGTCGGCGGTCTTCTACATGGACAAGATCGCCGTCGGGCCCGAGGCCAAGGGCGCCATCAACATCAACGAGTCCGTCGAGTGGAACATCAACTCGGTCGCGAAGGCGAAGGGCATCGACGTCGCCGATCTGACCGTGATCGTCCTCGACCGTCCTCGCCACGCCGATCTCATCGGTGAGATCCGCCAGGCCGGCGCCAAGATCCGCCTCATCTCCGACGGCGACGTCGCCGGTGCGGTCGCGGCCGCCGACGACTACTCCACCGTCGACATGCTGATGGGCGTCGGCGGCACTCCCGAGGGCATCATCACCGCCGTCGCGATGAAGTGCATGGGCGGCGAGATCCAGGGCAAGCTGTGGCCTCGCAACGACGACGAACGTCAGAAGGCCATCGATGCCGGCCACGACCTGGACCGGGTGCTGACCAACGACATCCTGGTCAGCGGCGAGAACGCCTTCTTCTGCGCCACCGGGGTCACCAACGGCGACATGCTGCGCGGCGTCACCTACCGGCCCAATGGCGCGACGACCCGGTCGCTGGTGATGCGCTCGAAGTCCGGCACCGTCCGCCGCATCGAGGCCGTCCACAAGCCGGCCAAGCTTCGCGGCTACTCCCGAATCGATCTCTGAGACACGACATCGGCCCCACACCAACACCGGTGACTTCACGAGTCAACCTCTGGCGTGGGGCCGATGTCGTGGGCGATACGATGCGGTCCGTGAGTAAACCAGCCTCAGCCCCCGAGTTTCTCTACTCCGATCTGCTCCCGACCGGCGCCGACGAGACCCCGTACCGGTTGATCACGACCGAGGGTGTGTCCACGTTCTCCGTCGACGGTCGGACCTTCCTGAAGGTCGACCCGGAGGCCATCCGGAGGCTCACCGCGGAGGCCATGCACGACATCAGCCACTATCTCCGCCCGGCTCATCTCGCGCAGTTGCGCAAGATCATCGACGACCCGGACGCCTCGGGCAACGACCGGTTCGTCGCCCTTGACCTGCTGAAGAACGTCAACATCTCCGCCGGCGGCGTGCTGCCGATGTGCCAGGACACCGGCACCGCCATCGTGATGGGCAAGAAGAGCGAAGGGGTCCTGACCGGCACCGACGACGCCGAAGCCATCTCCCGCGGTGTCTACGACGCCTACACGCAGCTCAACCTGCGGTACTCGCAGCTCGCCCCGCTGACGACGTACGAGGAGAAGAACACCGGCTCGAACCTGCCCGCCCAGATCGAGATCTACGCCACCGAGCAGGGGCCCAACGGTCCGGAGTACAAGTTCCTGTTCATGGCCAAGGGCGGTGGCAGCGCCAACAAGTCGTTCCTGTTCCAGGAGACGAAGGCGATCCTGAACCCGACGAGCATCCTGAAGTTCCTCGACGAGAAGATCCGCTCACTGGGCACCGCGGCCTGCCCGCCATACCACCTGGCCGTCGTGATCGGCGGCACCTCAGCCGAATTCGCGCTCAAGACCGCCAAGTACGCGTCGGCGCACTACCTCGACAACCTGCCCACGCAGGGATCGATGTCGGCGCACGGTTTCCGCGATCTCGAGCTCGAGGACGAGGTCTTCCGGCTCACCCAGTCGTTCGGCATCGGGGCGCAGTTCGGCGGCAAGTACTTCTGCCACGACGTGCGCGTGGTCCGGTTGCCCCGCCATGGAGCGTCGTGCCCGGTGGCGATCGCGGTCTCGTGCTCGGCCGACCGTCAGGCCCTCGGCAAGATCACCGCCGACGGCGTCTTCCTCGAGCAGCTCGAGACCGATCCGGCCCGCTATATGCCCGCAGCCGGTGTGGCCGAGGACATCTCGGGCGGCGAGGTGGTCGAGGTCGACCTCAACCGCCCGATGCCGGAGATCCTCGCGCAGCTCTCGGAGTATCCGGTCAAGACGCGCCTGTCGCTGACCGGACCGCTGGTCGTCGCGCGCGACATCGCCCACGCCAAGATCAAGGAACGCCTCGACGCCGGCGAGCCGATGCCCGACTACCTGCGCGACCACCCGGTCTACTACGCGGGGCCGGCGAAGACCCCCGAGGGCATGGCCTCCGGATCGTTCGGTCCGACGACGGCCGGCCGGATGGACAGCTATGTCGAGCAGTTCCAGGCCGCCGGGGGCTCGATGGTCATGCTGGCCAAGGGGAATCGATCCAAGCAGGTCACCGAGGCGTGCGGCGCGCACGGCGGTTTCTACCTCGGCTCCATCGGCGGGCCCGCGGCACGTCTCGCGCTCGACTGCATCAAGAGCCAGGAGATCATCGAGTATCCCGAACTCGGCATGGAGGCCGTGTGGAAGATCGAGGTGGAGAATTTTCCCGCCTTCATCGTCGTTGACGACAAGGGCAACGACTTTTTCACCGACCCGAGTGGGGCCGTCAACGTCCCGCTGAGCGGCATAAGGATTCGATCGAAGGAGTAGGCACGCCGATGACCGAGGAAACACAGACCGACGCGCAGGGCGAGCAGTACCGCATCGAGCACGACACCATGGGCGAGGTCCGGGTACCCGTCGACGCCCTGTGGCGGGCACAGACGCAACGTGCCGTGGAGAACTTCCCGATCAGCGGACGCCCCCTCGAACGGACGCAGATCCGGGCGATGGGACTGCTGAAGGCGGCCTGCGCCACCGTCAACGCCGACCTCGGTCTCCTCGACAAGGAGAAGGCCGACGCGATCGTCGCCGCGGCCACCGAGATCGCGGACGGACGCCACGACGACCAGTTCCCGATCGACGTGTTCCAGACCGGTTCGGGCACCAGCTCGAACATGAACACCAACGAGGTCATCGCGTCGATCGCCAAGTCCAACGGCGTCGAGGTGCATCCGAACGACCACGTCAACATGTCCCAGTCGTCCAACGACACCTTCCCGACGGCGACGCACGTCGCCGCCACCGAGGCCGCCGTCACCGACCTGATCCCGGCGCTCGAACATCTGCAGAAGACGTTGGCCGACAAGGCAACCGAATGGCGTGAGGTCGTCAAGAGCGGGCGCACGCATCTGATGGACGCGGTACCGGTCACGCTCGGACAGGAATTCGGCGGTTACGCGCGTCAGGTCGAGGCCGGCATCGAGCGCATCACCGCCGCCCTCCCGCGCGTCGGCGAACTGCCCATCGGCGGTACCGCGGTCGGCACCGGCCTCAATGCGCCAGATGGCTTCGGTACCAAGGTGGTCGCCGAACTCGTGTCGCTCACCGGCGTCGAGTCACTCACCCTCGCGAAGGACAACTTCGAGGCGCAGGCGGCCCGTGACGGGCTCGTCGAACTCTCCGGCCAGTTGAAGACGATCGCGGTGTCGCTGACCAAGATCGCCAACGACGTCCGCTGGATGGGCTCGGGTCCGCTCACCGGGCTCGGCGAGATCCTGCTCCCCGACCTGCAGCCGGGCAGCTCCATCATGCCGGGCAAGGTCAATCCCGTTCTGCCCGAAGCTGTCACGCAGGTGGCGGCGCAGGTCATCGGCAACGACGCCGCGGTCACCTGGGGCGGCGGCAACGGCGCCTTCGAACTCAACGTCTACATCCCGATGATGGCGCGCAACGTCCTCGAGTCCCTGAAGCTGCTCGCGAACGTCTCGCGGTTGTTCGCCGACCGCTGTATTACCGGTCTGCAGGCCAACACCGAGCGGTTGCGCACGCTCGCGGAGAGTTCGCCGTCGATCGTCACCCCCCTCAACAGCGCCATCGGCTACGAGGAGGCAGCGGCCGTCGCCAAGCAGGCACTGAAGGAGGGCAAGACCATCCGCGAGACCGTCCTCGAACGTGGCCTGGTCGGCGACAAGCTGACCGAGGACGAACTGGACGCCCGGCTCGACGTGCTGAAGATGGCCAATCTCGACCGGGAGCGCTGAGAACCGTGACGGCGCAGCTGCTCCCCTTCCCCACCGACTGGCAGACCGCGCTCGTGCTCGTCGCCCACCCCGACGACCCCGAGTACGGGATGGCGGCGGCCGTCGCCCGCTGGACCGGCGAGGGCAAGCGCGTCGTCTACGCGCTGGCCTCGAGCGGCGAGCGGGGCATCGAGGGTCTGCCGCCCGCCGAGTGCGGCCCCCTGCGGGAAGCGGAGCAGCGCGCGTCCGCGTCGATCGTCGGCGTGGACGAGGTGGAGTTCTGGGGGTTCCCCGACAGTGACATCCGCAACGTGCCGGAGTTGCGGGACAAGATCACCGAGACCGTCGAACGGGTGCGGCCGCAGGTGATCGTCTCGCTCTTCGGTGGACCCGAGTGGGCGCCGGGCATGCCCAATCAGCGCGACCACATGGAGTTCGCCGCGGCGGTCCTCGAGGCCTACGACGCCCTGGAAGCCCCGCCGTCGTGGTTGTTCGAGAACGGTCCGGCGGCGACCCACGGCGTCGAGGTCGAGGAACAACTCGACGCGGCCGTTCGAGCACTCGCCGCCCACGACCGCTACCTCTCCGTCCTCGATCCGGACACCCCGGTCGTCGACCAGGCGCGGGCGCAGATCGAGATGGCGACCGCGCCTCGAGAGGGCGACCCCCGTCATGTGACCGGCTTCGAGCTCAAACGGGGTCGGCCCGCCTGAGTCGGCACGACCCGCCGCGCATCAGCAGCGGCAGCGGCGACGACCCGACGTTTCCTTGGCCCCTCGGATCGGTGACCTTCGGCCCCTCCCGGCGGGCGCGACGTCGGTGGATGGTGTGAGGGTCAATTTCTCCGCACACAGTCGGAGCAAGCTCTCCCAGGGGGACCGTCATCACTCTCACGGCCGTTCTCGTCGCTTTCCTCGCCGCATTCGCCGTCTGCGCGATCATCGGATTGTCCGTGTGGCTGCTCGTGCTCTTCGGCGTGCTCACCGGACTCCAAACGGTCGCCTGGCTGACCGAACGCATGTCGGCATGGCGACTACCGGCCGAGGCGGACGCCCCCTAGTGGTGTGTCACTAGAGCTGCGCCGACCACCGCAGCGCGAGACCGCCGCCCGGCGGCGGGGTCGTCGTGAACGTTCCGCCGGCCTTCTCGGCCCGGAGCGCGAGGTTGGCCAGACCGCTCGGAGTCACGTCCGCCGGCAGCCCGATGCCGTTGTCGATGACCTCGACGACCAGCTCGTCGGCGACCGTGATCGACACCGTCACCGTCGTGGCCCGGGCGTGCTTCACGACGTTGCTGACCGCCTCGCGTATCACCGCGACGACATTCTCGGCCAATGGGCGATCGACCACGGACAGCGGACCCGAGGTCCGCACGTGCATCTGGATCGGCAGGTCGTCGATCTGCTGGTCGATGACCTCCTGCACACGCTGGCGCAACCGAGTGACGGTCATGTCCTCCGTCTGCAGGTCGAAGATGGTCGAGCGCACCTCCTGGACGATGTCCTGGAGGTTGTTGATCGAGCGGGTGAGCCGCGACCGGATATCGGGTGAGTGGGTGCGCTGCAGCGTCGCCTGTAGGCTGAGCCCCTCGGCGAAGATCCGCTGGATCACATGATCGTGGAGGTCGCGCGCGATACGCTCGCGGTCTTCGAGCACGCGCATGTGGTGGGCCTGCATCGTCGCGGTGGCCAGCTGCATCGCGAGTGCGGCCTGGTCGGCGAAGTCGGCGCTCAGCCCGAGGAGATCCCGGGCGAACGGCTCCCGCCCGTCGGCCCGCATCGCGATCAGCACGCCTCGTGTGGAATCGACGGTGCGCAGCGGGGCGGCCATGACCGGCCCGTAGCGCGTCGAATCGCCGACCTCGTACTCCAGGTGATTCCGGAGCACGGGCCGGCGCTGGACGAACGCCGTCCCCGAGGTCGACCCGGTGATGGGGATGCTCTGGCCGCGGAAGACGTGTCCGTCTTCTCCCTCGGCGACCGTGATCACCAGTTCGTCGATCAGTTCCACGGGTTCTTCGGTGTCGTGGGGCTCGGCGATGAAGACCAGGTCGGCATCGGCCAGGGTCAGCACCTTCCGCGCGATCTGCTCGAGGACGTCTTGATGATCGGCGCCGGTCAGCAATTCGGTCATCACGTCGCGGTTGGCCTCGATCCAGGCCAGCTGGTTCTGCGCCTGCGCGTAGAGCCGGGCGTTGTCGATCGCGATCCCGGCAGCCGAGGCCAGTGCCTGGATGACCACCTCGTCGTCCTCGGTGAAGACGCCGCCGTTCCTCTTCTCGGTCAGATAGAGATTGCCGAAGACCTCGTCGCGGACCCGGATCGGTGTGCCCAGGAAACTCGTCATCGGCGGGTGGTTGGCGGGGAAACCCACCGATTCGGGGTGCTCGGACAGGTCGGACAACCGCAGGAGCTCGGGCTGGTCGATGAGCTGACCGAGGACGCCGCCACCGGTGGGCAGGTCGCCGATCAGTACCCGGGTCTCGGCGTCGATGCCCTGGGAGAGGAACGCGGACAGGTGATGCCCGCTCCCGAGCACGCCCAGCGCCCCGTACTCGGCGTCGACGAGACGGATCGCCGACGCCACGATCGATTCGAGGGTGGTTTCCAGATCGAGTCCGGAACTGACGACCAGCATCGCCTGCAGGAGCCCGTCGGTCTGATCGCGTACGTCGGCGATCTGGCTGATCCGGTCGGAGACCTCGTCGAGCAGTTCGCGCAAACGCATCTGCGACAGCGCTTTCCGCAATTCGAGCGATCTCGGATCCAGTTCCGAGAATTCGGAAACCATGTACCGGATCATAGTCAGGTTCATTTCCGGGTGCTGCACTTCGGGTTCGAACGCGGTTTCGCTCGGGTTGGGACACGAGCGATGACATTTGGTTAGACCTGCACACATTCGTCTAATTCGTTCGGCCCGTCCTACAATCCGACTCAGGTGTCCGATCCGGAGGGAGACGGCATGATCAGGGTTTTCCTGGTGGACGACCACGAAATCGTCCGACGGGGACTCGTCGAGTTGCTCGACTCCGTTTCCGACGTGGAGGTCGTCGGCGAGGCCGCCAGCGTCGCGCAGGCGCTCGCGCGCATTCCCGCGGTGTCTCCGGATGTCGCCGTGCTCGACGTCCGGCTTCCGGACGGCAACGGCATCGAATTGTGCCGTGAGCTCCTCAGCAGGGTGGACGGCCTGCGTTGCCTCATGCTGACCTCACTGACCGACGACGAGGCGATGATGGACGCCATCCTGGCCGGGGCCAGCGGATACGTCATCAAGGACATCACCGGGTTGGAACTGGCGCGGGCGATCGCCGAGGTGGGCGCCGGCCGGTCTCTGCTCGACAACCGCGCCGCGGCGGCGTTGATGGATCGGCTACGCGCCCGGCAGGACGCCGCGGAACCGGCGGACGACGGACTCAGCGAGCAGGATCGGACGCTGCTGGCCCTTCTCGGCGAGGGCCTGACCAACCGGCAGATCGCCGCGCGGATGCATCTCGCCGAGAAGACCGTCAAGAACTATGTCTCGCGACTGCTCGGCAGGCTCGGCATGGAGCGCCGGACCCAGGCGGCGGTGTACGCGGCGAAGACCGCGAACCGCGACCGACGACGCTGAAACGCCGCGCGGGGGGCCACGCGGAGGGGTCGATCGAACGATGTGTCATTCGACTCTTGAGATCTACATCACATAAGCTGACACTGAAATGGTCGCTCGTCCGACTGGGAGGGCTCTCGGACGAGTGCGGACCGACGCCCGAACCGTGACAGAGAGATCCATCGAGATGACAGTTGTTTCCGCATTCGTGGAAACCGGGACTTCCCCCTCCGACCGGCACTGCGGTAGTTGCGGACGCGCGTTCGCGATCCGTACGCCGCTCCGCCAGTCCGATCTGGACGATCTCGCCCGGGTCAACGGGTGGCACACCGGCACCGAGGCCACGTGGTGCCCCGGCTGCCAATGTGCCCGGATGAGTTTGTCCGACGTTCGCGCCCGGCCCGGCCGGACCGATCAGCCCGCCTGACCGCCGAGCCCGAAGAGGGCCGGAACCACGCCGACGAGCTGCGAGAGCAGACCGGTCAGGACGTCGGCACCCGGAACGCCCGAGGTGGTGGGAGGCGTCGCCCCCGGCGTCGTGCCCGGAGCGGTTTGAGGGGTTGCTCCGGGCACGTCGCCTGCGGGTGCACCCTGGTTGACACCGATGGTGATCTTCGGGTTCTTGGCCGGATCGAGCCACACGAGGATCTGTTTCATCAGCTCGCGTTCGATCGCGACACAACCCATGGTCGGTTCACCGTTCGTCACGTGGAGGAACATCGCCGACGCCCGCCCCGGGGTGCGTTGCGGGTTGTGCGCGATGTTGACCGCGTAGTCGTAGACCGGTCCGGAGTTGTAGAGGTTCTCACTGTCTCCGCCGGGGCTCTGCGGCTGACGCACGTGCGTGTTGTAGGTCGGCGACTTCATGTTCGAGTCCCACCAGTCCTGCTGGTCGACCTTGCGATACGGCATCTTGGTCCCGGGATTCTCCGCACGGCCGAAGGCCTGGTCGAGCGGGAAGGTGCCCTGCGGGGTCCGGTGGACGTTGTCCTTCGGCTCGCCCATGCCCAGCGAACCGAGGTAGGCCTTCGTCGGGCCGATGACGGGTTTCCAACTGCCGTCGGCGCCCCGGTCGAAGGCCGTCAGGGTGGCGGTGGTGTCGGACGCCTTCGGCGCGGTCACGACGATCATCTGGCTCGTCGGCCCACCCGCCCCGGGTACACCGGCACCGCCGGTGCCGTCGTCCGACCCGGTCCCACCGGCGAGCTGGTCGAGAATGCCGTCGAGCAGCGGCATGCCCGACCCGGGCGTCGTTCCCGGACTAGGCGTGGTGGACGTCCCCGGCGTGGATGTCTCGGGTGTAGTTGTCTCTGGGGCGGCGACCGACTGCCCGGCGCCGCCGACAACCGCGGCGAGCACCGCGATCACCAACAGTCCCAGCAGTCTCATTCGCCTCATCAGTAACTTCTGCACCATGCCAGTCTGACAGTACGCAAGAGACCATGAGTCACGTCCTGGTCACGGTGCGGTTCGGATCGGGTGTCGGCGACGAGTCGGTCAGCGTATGGACAGAAGCCGGATTCACTCGGTCGAGGTCGATTTCTCGATTCGAAAACACCGAATTGCCATGATTCGAGATGCAGTACAAAAACGCATTCGACGAATTAATCTGAGAAAGGGGTCGAATTCTCTTGGACTTTGTTTGCGCGTTTGTTATCAGATCATTACTGTTGCGAACGACGGCGTCGAATAAAGGCGGCCGTCGAAACGGATAGCCATTCGATTAAAGGAGAACAATGACATCCTTGGAGAACGTCGAACTGCTCACCGCCATCGTCGACCTCTTGAATTCGCTCCGCGACTTCACCCCGATCGAACCGCCGACCGCCTGATCTGACACACGAGGGCCGCGTCGACTCCCTTCCGGAGTCGACGCGGCCTTCGAGTTTCCGGCGGCGAAATCCTTACGGCCACCGAGCAATTGGAACCCAGAGGTCGGCGCCGACCCTACGGCGCGAACTCCTCGAGCATCTCGGTCACGAGTGCGGCGATCGGCGACCGCTCGCTGCGGGTGAGCGTGATGTGCGCGAAGAGCGGGTGTCCCTTCAGCTTCTCGATGACCGCGGCGACGCCGTCATGGCGGCCCACGCGAAGATTGTCACGTTGCGCGACATCGTGTGTCAGCACCACGCGAGATCCCGACCCCAGGCGGGACAGTACGGTGAGCAGCACGTTGCGTTCCAGCGACTGCGCCTCGTCGACGATGACGAACGAATCGTGCAGCGACCGCCCGCGGATGTGCGTCAGGGGCAGCACCTCCAGCATGCCGCGGCTCAAGACCTCGTCGATGACCTCCGGCGACGCGAGCCCCTCCAGCGTGTCGAAGACCGCCTGCGCCCACGGACCCATCTTGTCGGACTCACTACCGGGCAGATAGCCGAGCTGTTGTCCGCCGACGGCGTACAGCGGCCGGAACACGACGACCTTCCGCTGGGTACGCCGTTCCAGGACCGCTTCCAGTCCCGCACAAAGCGCGAGCGCCGATTTTCCGGTACCGGCCTTGCCGCCGAGCGAGACGATCCCCACGCTCTCGTCGAGGAGCAGGTCGAGGGCGACCCGCTGCTCGGCCGACCGTCCGTGCAGTCCGAAGGCCTCGCGGTCGCCGCGGACCAGTTGCACCCGCTTGTCCGCGTTCACCCGGCCCAGGGCACTCGACGTGGCGCTGAGCAGTCGAACACCGGTGTGACACGGCAGTTCGCGTGCCTCGTCGAGGTCGACGACGCCCTCGGCGAACAGCGTGTCGACCGTGGCGGTGGCGACATCGAGTTCGGTCATGCCCGACCACCCCGAGACCACGACATCCTGCGCGTGGTACTCGTCGGCGGCCAGGCCCACCGCGCCGGCCTTCACCCGCAGCGGTGTGTCCTTCGAGACCAGGGTCACGTCCTTGCCCTCGGCGCGCAGGTTCAGTGCGCAGGCGAGGATCCGGGAGTCGTTCGAATCGGTGCGGAAGCCGGCGGGCAGCACCGCGGGGTCGGTGTGGTTGAGCTCCACCTGGAGGGTGCCGCCCTCGTCGCCGATCTCGAGCGGCAGGTCCAGCCGGCCGTGTTCGAGTCGCATGTCGTCGAGCATGCGCAACGCCTCACGCGCGAACCAGCCGAGTTCGTGGTGGTGACGTTTGCCCTCGAGTTCGCTGATGACCACCAGTGGCAGCACGACGTGGTGTTCGGCGAAACGCATGACCGCCCAGGGATCGGACAGCAGCACGGAGGTATCGAGGACGTAGGTGCGTGTGGTCACGTGGGGCTCCTACGTTCGTGCGGCTCCCGCACAAACCAGTGTTGGTCGACCGGCCGGTCCAGTTGTCCGTTGTCCCGGCGTCAGCCGAGGGGGACGAGGACCGGGGCCGGTCCCCTCGCGTTGCTCGCACAAACCACGAATTGAACCTCCCGAACGAACCGCTTCCCCGCGGTCCGTCACTCGCCAACGTACGCGCGGAAATCGTTGGCGGCGCGCCGGAATCCGGTGTGTCGGCGTGAATTGTGGGTAAACCGCCGTATCGTTTCCACCGGAGACGCAACACGGCGCCACCAGGACTTTCGTCGTCCCGGTGGCGCCGTGTTCGTACTGGGCGCGAGTCGTCAGCGGCCGGTGCGGGCGAGGATGCGGGTGCGCGCGGCCTCCGCCTCCTCACCAAGACCGGAGACGGTGTCGAGCTTGACCGCGTCGGCCAGGGCCGCCGCGATGGCCGCCTTCACCTCGGCGTTCTCGTAGTCGGCGAGGAGTGCGCGCTCGGCGTCGAAGTCGGCGATGTCGTGGCCGATCGGCTCGTCGAGGGCCAGCGCCCGGTCGATGGCGAGGACCGTGGTGTCCTGGTCGGCGACGACACCGGCGTTGAGGGACGCGCCGAAGGTGGTGGCCTGGCCCTGGTCGTCGTTGGAGATCTTCGTCAGGATCTCCACGAGCGCCTCGTCGCCGGCAACCGCCGACAGGCGCTTGATGAAGTGCACGCACTGGTTCTCGTGTACCGCCATCAGCGCGAGCACGTCGAGCGGGCCGAGCGGCTCGACCTGCTCCGGCGTCTGCCGATACCCCTGCGTGACGTGGATGCGACGACGCTCCTCGGCGTCCACCGGATCGATCGCGCGCCGCACGACGAGGTAGTCGCGCAGGACGATCGCGTGGCGGTTGTCCTCGGCGGTCCACACGCCCACGAGCTGCCGCCAGTCCGAGAAGGCCGGGAAGTGCTTGGCCAGCACCCGGTGGTACGACGGCAGGTTGTCCTTGGTCAGCAGGAGGGCGAGCAGTCCCGCACGTGCCTCATCGGACAGGAAGGCCTCCGACGGATCGAAATCCGCTCCGCCGAGGAACCCGAAGTTGCGTCCGTCGTCCCACGGCACCCAGTCGTGCGGATTCCACGGAGCCGCGGCCGACTGGTGGTCTTCGGCGATCTCGGGAAGAGCCTTCTCGAGCGCGATGATCAGGTCGTCTTCAGTGAGGGCGTTCATCGCTGAAAGGATACGGACGCGCCGCCGGGACAGGCAATCCAGGTCAGATCCGGCTCATCAGGCCCCACTCCTCGAGACCGTCGTAGAGCGGGAAGTCGAGCGCGAGCTTGGACACGCGACCACGCAGCGCCGAGACGTCGGCGGCGTCGCCGGCCGCGAGCGCGGTGGCGATGATGTCGGCGACCTCGGTGAACTGTTCGTCGTCGAAGCCGCGGGTGGCCAGCGCCGGGGTGCCGATGCGCAGGCCCGAGGTGACCATCGGCGGCCGCGGATCGAACGGCACCGCATTGCGGTTGACGGTGATGCCGACCTGATGCAGCAGGTCCTCGGCCTGCTGGCCGTCGAGTGCGCTGTTGCGCAGATCGACGAGCACGAGGTGGACGTCGGTACCGCCGGTCAGGACCGAGACGCCGGCGCCGGCCACATCCGTGCCGTTGAGGCGTTCGGCGAGAATCCGCGCCCCGGACAGGGTGCGCCGCTGGCGCTCGGCGAATTCGTCGGTGGCGGCGATCTTCAGGGCCACCGCCTTACCGGCGATCGCGTGCATGAGCGGCCCGCCCTGCTGACCGGGGAACACCGCCGAGTTCAGCTTCTTGGCCCACTCCTGCTTGGCCAGGATGATCCCCGAACGCGGGCCGCCGAGGGTCTTGTGCACGGTCGAGGACACGACGTCGGCATGCGGGACCGGCGACGGATGCAGGCCGGCGGCGACGAGACCGGCGAAGTGGGCCATGTCGACCCAGAGGTATGCACCGACCTCGTCGGCGACGGAGCGAAACGCCTCAAAGTCGAGCGTGCGCGGGTAGGCCGACCACCCGGCGACGATGACCTTCGGTTTGACGTCGAGGGCGATCTTGCGCACCTCGTCCATGTCGATGCGGAAGTCCTCTTTGCTCACGCCGTAGAAGGCGTTCTCGTAGAGCTTGCCGGAGAAGTTCAGGCGCATGCCGTGGGTGAGGTGACCGCCGTGCGCGAGGTCGAGACCGAGCATGGTCTCCCCCGGCTCCATCAGGGCCTGCAGCACCGCGGCGTTGGCCTGGGCACCCGAGTGCGGTTGCACGTTCGCGAAGTCGGCGCCGAACAGTTCCTTCGCCCGGTTGCGGGCGATGTCCTCGACGACGTCGACGTACTCGCACCCGCCGTAGTAGCGACGTCCCGGATATCCCTCGGCGTATTTGTTGGTCAACACGCTGCCCTGGGCCTGCAGCACCGCACGCGGCACGAAGTTCTCCGAGGCGATCATCTCGAGGGTGTCCCGCTGGCGGCTGAGTTCACCGTTCATGGCGGCTGCGACGTCGGGGTCGAGCTCGGCCAGGGACATCGAGTTCAAGGATGACGGATTCGCGGTCATGCCCCGATTCTAGGTACCAGGCGCCGGGAGCGAAGCGAGCGGGCCGAGTGTCTACAGCAGTTCGCGCCGCAGACTCGCCGGGATGAGTGGTTCGTCGAGTAGGCGACCGAAGGCGGCCGCGCGGTCGTCGGCCTGCTCGAGCCACGCCTCGACCAATCGGTATCCCTCGACGTAGGTGCTGATGTACGCGCGCCAGAGCGGCGAGGTGAGGAATCGCAGCATCTGCCGGGCCCGTTCCTCGGGTGCGAGAAGCCAGCGCCGGAGATGTTCGGCGACGGTGTCGGCGTCGGCGTGGCGGTCGTGCAGCAGCAGCGCGGCGTCCTGACGAACGCCGAGGAGCCCGGCGGTGGCGCGTCCGACGCCCATCGCCCGGCCGGCGTCGAAGCGGAGTCCGAGGTCGGCGTAGATCTCCTGTGCCCACGTTTCCCACTCGGGACCGACGATCGCGGCCAGCGCGTGGTCGGCGAGGCCCTCGGCCATCAGGCACTGCGGGGTGTTGACCAGGAAGATCGACTGCTCGTCGTGCCCCGCGCCGACGAGCAACTGCTCTTTACGGCAGTGCTCGGTGTGGTGACCGGGGTAGGCCTCGTGCGCGATGAGCGCGGGCAGGGAGGACATGTACTGCGTGAGATCGGCGTTGATGGCGACGCGTGAGCGATAGTTGCCGAGGTAGTAGTTGAATCCCGACCACGGCTTGTCGGTGACGACCTCGAACTCGACGATCTCGTTGTCCGGCAACGGATATGCGGACCGAACTCGTTCGCGGAGCGCGCCGCTGAACGCGCGGACACACTCGTCGACCCGCTCGGGCGGGATCTCGTCGGCACGCCGGTGCGCGGCGTAGATGTCGCGGAGCTCGTCGCCGGTGGCGCCCGGGACGCCGAGGGCCTCCGCCAGGTCGGCGTGCGCCTGCCGATACCGGTCCGGATCGGCCATCGCGATGTCGACGTCGAAGTAGGCGCGGACCTCGTCGACGAATCCGACGTCGTCGCCGGCGAATTTGCGCGCCGAGCACTCCAGCGCGCGCAGGTGGGCGCCGATGAACTCGGCGCGCGCCGCGTCGAGAGCACCGGGCAGGTCGGCGAGCAGCCCGCGCGCGCGGTCGGCGAGCCGGGCGGGATCGGGTGCGGACGCGTTCTCGACCTCCGCCTTCAGCGCGGGATCGCCGGTGTAGGCGTCGACGAAGCCCCGTTCGAGGCGGTCGAAAGCGAGGCCGAGGCGGAGGTACTCGGCCACCAGCGGGTCCGAGGCGTGGTCGGTGTCGGCGACGGTCGGGGACGGCATACCGGCAGGCTACCGATCGACGCTGTCACACGTCGCCCTAAGCTGTACGCATGATCACTCCGGGAGCGGCGGAACCGACATCGGCGGAGCTGCCCTGATGGCCCGCAACGCCACCGATCGGGATCCCAGTCTGTACCTGGAACTCGACCGGAGGCAGTGGCGCGAACTCCGCGAGTCGATGCCCCTGGTCCTCAACGAGGACGAACTGGCCGAGCTCGTCGGCCTCGGTGAGCAGATCGACCTCGACGAGGTCGCCGACGTGTATCTGCCGCTCTCTCGTCTGATCCACCTGCAAGTCGCTGCGCGGCAACGGTTGTTCGCCGCGACCTCCACCTTCCTCGGTGAGCGACAGACCAATCGGCAGGTGCCCTTCGTCATCGGGATCGCCGGCAGTGTGGCGGTCGGGAAGTCGACGACGGCACGCGTGCTCGCCGCCCTGCTCGCCCGCTGGGAGTCCCACCCGAAGGTGGACCTGATCACCACCGACGGTTTTCTGCTGCGCACCGCGGAGATGCAGCGTCGGGGCATTCTGCACCGCAAGGGATTTCCCGAGTCCTACGATCGCCGGGCCCTTCTGCGCTTCGTCACCGAGGTGAAGTCGGGTGCGCGCGAGGTCGCCGCGCCGGTCTACTCGCACCTCGCCTACGACATCGTGCCCGACGTCTATCACTATGTGCGCCAGCCCGACATCCTGATCCTCGAGGGCCTCAACGTGCTCCAGACCGGAGCGACGCTGATGGTCTCGGACCTGTTCGACTTCTCCATCTACGTCGACGCCAAGATCGACGACATCGAATCCTGGTACATCTCGCGCTTCCTGCAGATGCGGACCACCTCGTTCGCCAACCCGGACTCGCACTTCCACGCGTACGCGTCGCTGACCGACGATCAGGCGACCGCCGCGGCCCGGGATCTGTGGACCTCGATCAACCGTCCGAATCTGATCGAGAACATCCTGCCCACCCGGCCGCGGGCGTCACTGGTGCTGCGCAAGGACTACGACCACTCCATCAACCGGGTGCGCCTGCGGAAGCTCTGACCGACGACGCGGCCCGGCGTTCGTCGAGTCCGGCCGGGTACCCGCCGGCCAGCGCGATGCGGTTCCACGCGTTGATCATCACGATCGACGCGACCAGCTGACCCATCGCGGCGGCGTCGAAATAGGCTCGTGCGGAATCGAACACGTCGTCGGGGACACCGTTCTCGCCGATCAGCGTGACGCTCTCGGTGAGAGCCAGCGCCGCCCGTTCGGCCGGGGTGAACGCCGATCCGGCCTCCCGCCACGCGGCGATCATCATCAGTTTGTGCGGGTCGATGTCCTTGGCGAGGGCATCGGAGGTGTGCATGTGCAGGCAGTAGGCGCACCCGTTGAGTTGCGAGGCCCGGATGACGATCAGTTCGGCGAGTTCTGGGTCAACGCCGGCCGACGATGCCCGCTGCAGAGCCACGAGGGCCTTGTACACGGACGGATTGTCCTGCGGTATCCACATTCTCGTCGCCGGCCGGGCGGCGGCGCTCATCGCCGTTCCCCGGCATTCGCACTCTCGCGACCGGCCAGCCACCCGTCGAGCGTCGTCGACGTGACGACGTCGGGATCGGCGGGCACGAGTCCGCCCCCGCGGATCGCCGGCCCCCCGAACCGGACGCCGAATATCCATCGCGGTGAGCCGGTCTGCGCAGCAACCGCTTTCGCCACATCGACCAGGTCCATCTCCACCGGTCCGCTCACCTCGATCGTCCGCTTCCCGGTCGGACCCGCGGTCACCACGTCGGCGACCGCCACGGCCACGTCGGCGACCGCGGCCGGGGCGCACCGCATCCTGGGCACCGCGGCGATCGGACCGAACCCCATCGACGACATCATCTGCTCGGCGAGCTCGAACCACTGCACCGACGCAAGGATGCTGAGTGCCGCGGGGTCGACGACCTCGCCGTAGGCGGCCTCCTGTGCCGCTTTGCCCTGGTAGTAACCGAATTTGGCGTTGACCGCCGGATCGCCGGCGTTGACGATCGACACCACGACGACGTGCGCGACGCCGGCCGTCGTCGCGGCGCGGCCGATCTTGGTCGCCGTGGTCTCGAAGAAGTCGATCGCCTCCTTCGCCTTCAGCGTCTGGAGACTGAGGCAGTCGACGACGGCGTCGGCACCGTCGAACGCCGCCGCCAGACCCGTTCCGGTGTAGGCGTCGACGCCGGTCGCCCGGCTGGCGCGCACCACCTCGTGGCCCCGCTCGACGAGCAGGTCGGCGACCCGACTTCCCAGCGCACCGCTGGCACCCACGACCACGATCTTCATCTCGTTCCTCCTCAAGGACGGACAGCTCTGTGTTGTGGGTTTAGGCTATGCCGCAATTAGCTCAAGAAAGTGGTCCAATCCGATGGCAGAAAAGCGGGTCAATTCGATGGCGGATCCCTGGGCCGAAGTAGCCGAGCGGCTTGGCGCGGACCTTTTCCTCGATCTGCAGCCCGATCCGGGCGCGGGTGCACGCGGGCGCGGTGCCACCCTGCGCCGGGCCCTCACCGAGGCGCTGCGCTCGGCCATCCTCGACAACCGGCTGCCCGCGGGCACCGCATTGCCGCCGTACCGATCCCTCGCCGCGGACCTCGGTCTCGCTCGCGGCACCGTGTCGGCGGTCTACTCCGAACTGATCGCGGAAGGGTGGCTGACCGCGCGCCAGGGCTCGGCCACCCGGGTCGCCGACGGTGCGGCACGGCCACCGGCCATCGACGATCCCGGTGCGTCCACCGCCTTGCCGGCCCTGCGTCACGACTTCTCGCTGGGACGACCCTGCGCCGGGATGTTCCCGCGCAACGACTGGATCCGCGCCACCCGACGCGCCCTGACCGAGACCCCCGACGACGCCTTCGGACCGGCTCACCCCCGCGGGCGCCTCGAGCTGCGGAACGCCCTCACCGGTTACCTGGCCCGCACGCGGGGTGTCCGCACCGCACCGGACCTGATCGTTCTCGGGACGTCGGTGCTGTCGGCACTGGAGTTGTTGGCGCGCACGGTGATCGGTGGTGTCGTCGCGGTCGAGAGCCACGGTCTGCCCTTTCATCGGCACGCCCTCGAGCGCGGCGGCGCGCGGGTCGTACCGGTGCGCATCGACGCCGACGGCATGGTGATCGACGAGCTCGAACGCACCGGGGCGGCCGCGGTCGTGCTGACCCCCAGCCACCAGTTCCCCACCGGTGTCGCTCTTTCGCCGGCGCGCCGGATGCAGGTCGTCGACTGGGCGCGGCGGACCGGCGCGGTCATCGTGGAGGACGACTACGACGGCGAGTTCCGCTACGACCGCGAACCGGTCGGTGCGTTGCAGGCGCTCGGCCCCGACGTCGTCGTCCACACCGGCTCGCTGAGCAAGAGCCTGTCGCCGGCGGTACGCGCGGGCTGGCTGGCCACTCCCGCCCACCTGGTCGAACCGGTGTTGCGCGGCAAGGGCTTCCGTGAGGCCGACGCGAGCATCGTCGATCAGCTCACGCTGGCCGAACTGATCGGTTCCGGAGCCTACGACCGGCACATCCGGCGCAGCCGTCAGGCCTACCGGACCCGGCGCGATGCGCTGGTGTCGGCCCTGGCCGGAATCGGACTCGAACTCCCCGGCATCGCCGCCGGACTGCACGCGTTGATCCCCGTCGACCATGCCGACGAGGGAACCATCGTCCACCGGGCCTACGAACGCGGAATCGCGGTGACCGGACAGTCCCTGTTCCGGCATCCCGACGCCGACCCGCTGCCCTCCGGCGGGATCGGCGTCGGCTTCGGCACTCCCGCGGCGTCGACCTTCGGCGCCGATCTCACCGCATTGACCGGGCTCCTGGCCGACTCCGCCGCACGCTGAACCCGGCGCGGATCGACACCGGCGGAGTCACTTGCCGAACCGCCGGCTCCGCGCGGAGTAGTCGCGCAAGGCGCGCAGGAAGTCCACCCGACGGAACTCCGGCCAGTAGGCGTCGGTGAACCAGATCTCCGAATAGGCGCTCTGCCACAACAGGAATCCCGACAGCCGCTGCTCTCCGGAGGTCCGGATCACGAGATCCGGGTCGGGCTGACCCTTGGTGTAGAGATTGGCGTCGATCGCCTCCACGGTGACCGCATCCACCATCTCGGCCGCAGTCGCCCCGGCGGTCACCTTCTCCTCCAGGAGTGCGCGAACCGCGTCCACGATCTCCTGGCGCCCGCCGTATCCGACGGCGACGTTGACGTTCATCCCCTGCCGTTCGGCGGTGCGGTCGGCGGCCGCCCGCAGACGTCCGGCCACCGGCTCGGGCAGTGCGTCGAGGGTGCCGACGATGCGGATCCGCCACTCGCCCTCGGACGCGGAGATCTCGTCGACGATGTCCGGCACGATCTCGAGGAGTGCGTCGAGCTCGTCCGACGACCGGTTGAGGTTCTCGGCCGACAACAGGTAGATCGTGACGGCTTCGATGCCCAGGCCGGCGCACCAGCCGAGCATGTCCGCGATGCGCTGGGCACCCACGCGATGTCCGTGGCTGACGTCCTCGAAACCAGCCTCACGCGCCCACCGCCGGTTGCCGTCGCAGATGATCGCCACGTGACGCGGCAGGCGCTCGGTGTCGAGGAGCTGGATGAGCCGCCGTTCGTAGACGGAGAGAACGGGTCGTCGAAGCCGGTCCGGCAGGAGCTTCATCCTCGCGTCGTTCCCGCGTCGTGTCGGCCTCGTGTCACGCAGGACACCTTACGCGTCGCATCGCGCCTTGCCGGTGACGCTGTGGACGCGCGAAGTTACGGTACCGTAGGTTCGGTGAGCACGTTGCTGAACCCGCCGGCTGACGTCCGCCCACGACTGCGCGGGGTCATCCACCACTACTCCGCCTATGTGGCCGCGGTCGCGGGGCTGGCCCTGGTGATCGGCGCGGCCACGGTCGGCGACCCCGTCGCCGTCGTCCCGTGTGCCGTCTACGCGGTCACCGTGCTCGGACTCTTCGCGATCAGCGCCGGCTACCACCGGATTCCGTGGAAGACCGCCCGCGCGCGGACCCGGATGAAACGTGCCGACCACGCGATGATCTTCCTGTTCATCGCCGTCACCTACACGCCGTTCTGCGCCCTCGGGCTTCCCTCGCCGACCAGTTGGTGGGTCCTCGGCATCGTCTGGGCCGGCGCAGCCGCCGGTGCGACCCTCAAGATCGCGTGGCCCGGCGCACCCCGCTGGCTCGGGGTCACCCTCTACATCGTGCTGGGCTGGGTGATCGTGGCCGTCGCCCCGGCGCTCGTCGGCGAGACCGGTCTGCCCGTTCTGATCCTGCTCGCGCTCGGCGGTGTCTTCTACAGCGTCGGTGGCGTCCTCTATGCGGCACGCTGGCCCGACCCCTGGCCGGAGACCTTCGGTCATCACGAGGTGTTCCATGCATGCACCGCAGTCGCGGCCCTGCTGCACTACGTCGCCGCCTGGCTCCTGGTGTTGGGCTGACCTGCCCGTTCGCTGACCGCGCGCGGTTCGGGCATGACCGCCGTCGCTATGCTCCTTCCGTGAACCCGGACGTGCGCGCCCTCCACCGCCTTCGCGGTGGGGTCGTCGGCGCGCTGTCGGCGAGCACCGCGGTGGCCGCGCACGGGCTCGCGGCCGGTTCTCTCCCCGCCACCTCATCTCTGGTGTTCATGATCGCGGCGTGCACCGTACTCGGCTGGACGATCGGCGCGACGGCCCGTCGTCGTCCCGGGTGGCTCGGCACGATCGGGCTCCTCGCGGCCGGACAGGTGCTCGCACACGTGTCCCTCACCGCGCTCGATGCCTCGTCGGCGCACCACGCCGGTGTGAGTGCGCTTGCACACGCGCCGAGCGGGACCATGCTGTTCGTCCACGCGGTGGCGACTCTGCTCGCCGCCGCCGCCATCCACGTCGTCGAACCCGCCCTGCTCAGCGTCCTGACCGCGGTCGTCGCTCTCATCCGGGCCGTCCTCGACCCGCCCGCTGACGACGCGATCCTGCGCGCCCCGCGGGCGACCCACGACGACGCGCGGCCCCGCCTGCGCGCCATCGCCGCTCTCGACACCCGCGGACCCCCGGCCCTCACGCGCTGATTCCCTACTCCGCCGACCCGTCACCCGACGGGCCGGTCGGTGCGCGTCTGCCATCCCGCCTGACCGCGGTCGATGCCGCGCGCCGTCTTCCGCATGAGAGGCCCACCGTGTCCCTGTCGAACCTGTCCCGCCCCGGTGAACCCACCGGGCCGCCCGACCCCCGTCCCAAAACATCCGACGACAACCCCACTCCACCAGCCGCCGCACCAGACCGGCGGGTGACCCCGAACAGCTGGCAACCTCTGCTGCGCCGCTTGCACTTCTACGCAGGCATCTTCATCGCGCCGTTCCTGATCGTTGCGGCGGTCAGTGGCGGGCTCTACGCGATCTCCCCGTCGCTGGAACAGGTCGTCTACCGCGATCAACTCTCCACCGACAGCACCGGCGACGCACGTCCGATCTCCGAACAGGTCGAGGCGGCGGCCCGGCTCCGCCCGGACCTCACCCTGTCCGCGGTGCGCCCGGCCGCCGAGGCCGGCGACACGACCCGCGTCCTGTTCGACGATCCCTCCCTCGGGGCGTCGAAGCGCCAGGCCGTGTTCATCGATCCGGTGACCCTGGAATCGACCGGAGAGCTGGTGTCCTACGGCAGCAGCGCGGCGTTGCCGATGCGCACCTGGATCAGCGAACTGCACCGTCACCTCCATCTCGGCGAGCCCGGCCGGATCTACAGCGAGCTCGCCGCCTCCTGGCTGTGGGTCATCGCCGTGGCCGGCCTCACGCTGTGGATCTCCGCGTATCGCGCGCGCCGAAAACGACGCGCCGCCGACCTGGTCGCCTTCGACCGATCGGCGACCGGACGCAACCGCACCCGCAACCGGCACGGCGTGATCGGCGTCTGGATCGCGGTGGGGTTGGTGTTCTTGTCGGCCACCGGTCTGACTTGGTCGAAGTACGCCGGTGAGCACGTCTCCGATGTGCGCACGGCGCTGAGCTGGACGACCCCGACGGTCGACACCTCGCTGTCCGGATCGACGTCCGGATCGGACGGGCTGGGTGATCACAGCGGGCACGGCGATCACGGCGGCGCGGGTCACGAGCAGCACGTTCCGGAAGCGTCCGGGCAGACGATCGCGCAGCTCGACCGGGTGCTGGGCACCGCTCGGGCCGCCGGTGTGGACGGCCAGGTGGAGGTCTCGATCCCGACCGATGCGGACACCGCCTTCACCATCGCCGAGACCAGGCAGCCCTGGCAGTTCGCCCAGGACACCGTCACCGTGAACGGCGCGACCGGTGCCGTTGTCGACGAACTGCGGTTCGCCGACTGGCCGCTCGCCGCGAAACTCACGACCTGGGGCATCGCACTGCACATGGGCATCCTGTTCGGCTGGGTGAGCCAGCTGGTTCTCCTGCTCCTGGCGATCGCGCTCGTGGTGTTGATCGTCCGCGGCTATCAGATGTGGTGGCAACGGCGGCCGAAGCGTGGCGGCGCGGTCGCGGTGGGTCGCCCGCCGGCACGGGGTGCACTGCGTCGGGTGCCGGTGGCCGGCGCGGTCGCGATCGTGGTGGTGGCCGCGGTGGTGGGCTGGTTCGTGCCGTTGCTCGGACTCAGCCTGCTCGGGTTCCTCGTGGTCGACGCCGCACTCGGAATCCGCGCCCGTCGCAAGCGAGTCGGCGTCGTGACCGACGCCGAGAGCGAGTCGAGCGGGTTGATCGACTCGCGGTAGCCCGTCGGGCAGGCGGCGGGGACGTACGCGTGGAGGTCGGAGACTTCACCTCCGCATCATGTCCCCGCCGTCTGCAGGTGGAGCCCAGGTCAGGTGATCCTGGTCGGCTGAGGCCATGCGGGGAAACCCGGCCGACGCATCACCGGCCCTTCTCACACCGTCGACCATCCGTTGTCATCCCGACCTCACGCTCCGCGGCGGCACTTCCCGACGCCGCTTCCTCACCTGGTCGGCACTCGTCGCCGGTCTCGCGTTCACGCCCGGCCTCCTCGGCGGCACCTCGCCGGCCCTACCCACACCGGCTCACCCCGCCGGCGTGTTCGGACTCGGGGTGGCGTCCGGTGACCCCCTCCCCGACGGCGTTGTGCTGTGGACGCGATTGTCGCGCAACCCGTTCGCGCCCGGTGGCGGCATGGGACCACGCCCGGTGCGAGTCGACTGGGAGATCGCCGCCAACGAATCCATGACCCGCATCGTGCGTCGGGGTACGGTCCACGCCACCGCGGAATGGGGGCACAGCGTGCACGTCGATGTCCGCGGTCTCGCGCCCGCCGCCGACTACTTCTATCGGTTCCGGGCACTCGGCGAGGTCTCGACGGTCGGCCGGACCCGAACGGCACCAGCACCTTTCGCACGCGTCGAGAAGATGACGGTCGCCGTCGCGTCCTGCCAGAACTGGTCCGACGGCTACTACCATGCGTACGCCGACCTGGCGGCGCATGCACCCGACGTGGTGCTCCACCTCGGTGACTACATCTACGAGAAGCCGATCCCGGTTCATGGTGGTGCGAGACCCGATGCGGTGCTTCCTCTCTCGGCAACACGGGAAGCAGTCGACCTCGACGACTACCGCGAGCGCTACGCGCTGTACAAGTCCGACCCCGACCTCCAACTCGCCCACGCGATGGCACCGTTCGTGATCACCTTCGACGATCATGAGGTCGACAACAACTGGGCCGCAGCGATTCCCGAGGACCACACCCCACTCACCGCGTTCGCGCTGCGTCGCGCCCGCGCGCTGCGCGCCTGGTGGGAGAACACGCCGGTGCGGGTGGCGGCCCGACCGAACGGAACCGTCATCCGCGCGCATCGGCGGCTCGGTTTCGGCGATCTCGTCGACCTCACCCTCCTCGACACCCGCAGTCACCGCAGCGATCAGGCCAACGGGGACAACGACACCGGGCAGAACGCGCGCACCGCGGACGTCTCCCGCACCATCCTCGGCGCCGAACAGGAACGATGGGTGCTCGACGGTTTCGCCTCGTCCCGGCACCGGTGGAACGTCCTCGCCCAGCAGGTACCGATGGCCGACCTCGCCCGAACCGTCGGCTCGACCCGGGCGGTCAGCATGGACGGGTGGAGCGGCTACGAGGCCTCGCGCTCCCGCATCCTCGGCGGCGCCGCCGACCGGGGCGTGCGCAATCTGGTGTCCCTCGCCGGCGACATCCATCGCAGCGTGGTCGCCGACCTCCGGACCTCCTACACCGATGAATCGCTCACGCGCGGCGTCGAATTGGCCGCGACGTCGATCACCTCCGGCGGGGACGGGGAGGACAGCGACGACGGCGACCGCCGCCTCAAGGAAGCGTCACCCCACGTCCGGTTCGGCAACTCGCAACGCGGCTACCTGCTCAACCGGATCCACTCCGATCGGTGGGAGGCCGAGTTCCGCGTGGCGCCGTCGGTACGGTCGCCCCGCGGAACACTGCGTCGTCGAGCACTGATCACGATCCCGGACTCGACGTCTGAGGTCGACGTCGTCTGACCCGAGCGAAGCGTCTCCCATCGTTCCCCGGTCCGAAAGAAGCACACAACCCACTGATCCCTGAGGTGCGAGGAGCGCAAGCGACGAGCCACGAAGGGCCTGGTGAGACACGTTGCTACACCCTTCGTGGCTCGCTTCGCTCGCACCTCAGGGAGCATGAGATTCGGACGCTCACGAGTGTTCTTTCATGGTCCACGACGGCCGCCGAGCCGCAGATACTGAGGCGAGGGAAGGGTCAGCCCCGCGCGAGCGCCGCCAGGACCTGGGCGCTGGCCTCCCAGCCCATGCACTTGTCGGTGACGGACTTGCCGTACACCAGCGGGGTGGCCTCGGTCGACTGCGCGCCGGGCTCGAGGAAGCTCTCCAGCATCACGCCGCTGACGTTCGAGGGCTCACCGGCCTCGCGCGCCGCCCGGAGTCGCGTCGCGATCTCGGTGGCGACCTCCGCCTGACGGACATGATCCTTGCCCGAATTGGCGTGCGAACAGTCGATCATGACCCGGGCGGGCAGGCCGGCCGCGGCGAGCGCCTCGGCGGCCGCCGACACCGACTCCGCGTCGAAGTTCGGGCCGCGCGTGCCGCCGCGCAGGATGATGTGGCAGTCCTCGTTGCCCGCGGTCTCCACCACGGCACCGTTGCCGAAGTCGTCGACTCCGAAGAAGACGTGTTCGGCCGCAGCGGCTTTCACGCCGTCGATGGCGACCTGGACGTTGCCGTCGGTGCCGTTCTTGAAGCCGATCGGCATCGACAGGCCCGACGCCAGCTGCCGGTGGACCTGGGACTCGGTGGTGCGGGCGCCGATGGCACCCCACGCGACCGCGTCGGCGATGTACTGCGGGCTGGTCGGTTCGAGGAACTCACATCCGACGGGCAGACCGAGGTCGATGATGTCGAGCAGCAACGACCGGGCGGTGCGCAGGCCACGCTCGACATCGAAGGTGTTGTCCATCCCGGGGTCGTTGATCAGGCCCTTCCACCCCACGGTGGTGCGCGGCTTCTCGAAGTAGACGCGCATCACGATCTTGAGTCGCTCGGAGTAGGCATCGGCCAGCGGCGCGAGGCGCCGGGCGTAGTCGATGGCGGCGATCGGATCGTGGACCGAACAGGGCCCGACGATGACGAGCAGCCGGTCATCGCGGCCGGCGAGGATGTCGGCGATCTCGTCCCGGTCGCGCTGGACGGCGACGGCTCGTCGTGCCGAGAGGGGCAATTCGCTGCGCACGGTGTCGGGCGACGGGATCGGACGGAACGCCCGGATGCGGCGGTCGGAGGTCGATTCGGCGTTGTCGTCGGATCGGATCGGGAGGTCCGGCAAGGTGGTCACGTTGTGTGCCTTTCGAGGTCATGCCCGTGTCGTTGTGGTGACGAGGCATGCCCTGGGTGTGGTCGGAGCCCCGCTCAAATGACAAGAGCAGCGACCGTGGGGTCGCTGCTCGGGCTCCGGGTGTGTCGTGCGCGCGTCAGGTCAACGCATCATCGTGGCCCCACCCGGAGCCTCGATAAAGCGCCAATACGCGCGCACGGTGCTGATCACGGCGACCACACTAGCACAACGGTTTCGACACCCCGATTCTCACGGGTGCCCCCGGTCGATCAGCTCGCTGAGCACGAGGATCGACTCTGATCGATCCACCGGGCCGGCCCGCCGGATGCGTTCGAGCGCCTGCTCGAGGTGCCGTACGTCGCGGGCCATCACGCGCAGGACGGCGTCGGCCTGACCTGTGACCGTCGCCGCACCCACCACCTCCGGTATGGGCTCCCACGCCGCCTTCAACTCGTCGGGCGAGATGTTGCCCCGGCAGTACACCAACACGTATGCCTCGGTGGTCCACTGCATCGCGTGCGGGTCGACGACCGCGGTGAAACCCCGGATGACGCCGTCGGCGACCAGGCGGTCGACGCGTCGTTTCACCGCGGGGGCCGACAACCCCACCTGCTGCCCGATCTGCTGGTAGGTCGCCCGGGCGTCCCGGGTGAGGTGCGCGAGCACCCTCTCGTCGAGGTCGTCCAGTGTCCGCAACAGACCGCTCCCCTTTGCTTCCATACCGGCGATCCGTTGCGTTCAGACGCAATCGACGTCGATTGTTTGCACCAGACCTCGACGATACCCTCGATTCATGACGATGACGAGCCCCGGCACCGGCACCCACACCAGCGCGGGCGCACCGCTCGGCGTCGTCGAACCTCATGTGGCGCACAACTATTCGCCGATCCCGGTGACCGCGGCCACCGCCGAGGGGGCCTGGATCACCGACATCGACGGCCGTCGACACCTCGACTGTCTCGGGGCCTATTCCGCGGTCAATTTCGGCCACCGCCATCCACGCATCGTCGCCGCCGCACTCGATCAGCTGGCGCGGGTCACCCTCACCAGCCGCGCATTTCGGTCCGATCGACTCGAACCGTTCTGCGCCGCACTGGCTTCCCTGTGCGGCAAGGACATGGTCCTGCCGATGAACACAGGTGCGGAGGCGGTCGAATCCGGGATCAAGGTCGCCCGCAAGTGGGGTTACGACGTCAAAGGCGTACCCGACGGCCGCGCCACGATCGTGGTGGCCTCCGGGAACTTCCACGGCCGCACGACGACGATCGTCTCGTTCAGCGACGACCCCGAGGCGCGCGCCGGATTCGGCCCCTACACACCGGGATTCGTTCGTGTCCCGTTCGGCGACCTGGCTGCCCTCGATGCCGCGATCGACGAGAACACGGTGGCCGTCCTGCTCGAACCCGTCCAAGGCGAAGCCGGCGTCGTCGTGCCTCCCGACGATTACCTGCCCGGCACGCGGGCCCTCTGCTCCGAACGCGGCGTGCTGTTCATCGCCGACGAGATCCAGTCCGGTCTGGGCCGCACCGGTAGGACCTTCGCAGTAGAGCACTGGGGCGTCGAACCCGACGTCTACCTGCTGGGGAAGGCACTCGGCGGCGGGCTCCTACCGGTGTCGGCGGTGGTTGCCGACCACGACGTCCTCGGCGTGCTGCATCCCGGTCAGCACGGATCGACCTTCGGCGGTAACCCGCTCGCCGCAGCCGTCGGTCACACCGTCGTCGACATGCTCGCCGACGGGACCTGGCAACGACGGGCGGCGGAACTGGGCGATCATCTGCACGCCCGACTGCGCGACTTCGTCGGGAACGGGGTGGTGGCGGTGCGCGGCCTCGGCCTGTGGGCAGGGATCGATCTCGACCCCGCGCTCGGCACCGGCAAGGACTTCTGTCTGCGGCTGTCCGAACGCAATGTCCTCGCCAAGGACACCCACGGCTCGACGCTGCGACTCGCACCACCGCTCGTGGTCACGGAATCCGAGATCGACTGGGCGATGGACCGATTCGCCGCGACGCTCAGGCAGGCGCCGGTGACCGCCGACCACGATTGAGCCACCAGGCGCTCGTCGAGAGCACGGTGGCGAACGCGCACCACGCCGGGTAGGCGGCGAGCGCGGCACCTGCCGTCCGGTTCGTCCGTGCGGTGCGCCGGGCGAGGTCGGCGCTGCTCACGGTGAGCGCCGCCGCCGCGACCGACGCGGTTCCGAGGGCGCCCCGGCCGAAGTAGATCCAGCTCCACCCGCCGTTGAGCACGAGGTTGGCGCCGAGCGCCGCGAGATACCGCTGACGTTGTTCGTGGTCGCCGTCGTCGGCCAGGTCGTCGAGGGTGACTGCCGAGGTCACCGCGAGGTCGGCGTAGAGCGAGGTCCAGGCGAGCGGGAACGCCCAGTTCGGTGGTACGAAGGACGGTTTCGCCAGCTTCGGATACCAGGTCTCGACCGCCGGCTTGGTGACCACACTGCCGATGGCTGCCGCCGCAGCGGTCGCGAGTGACGTCCCGATCAGAGTGGAGATGCGCATGACTCCACTTCTACGCCTCGACTCAGGTGTCGGCGGGCCGCCGGTCGTCGGTGCCCGCGGCACTGGTGGCACCCGGGGTCCCGGGCGGGTTCGGTGCGACCGCGTCCGAACCGGCCGGGCCCGGCGAATCGGTTCCCTCGTCGAAGGCCTGGTCGGCCTCCGGGTGTTCGGCGTCGAAGGACGCGGGCAGCTTCTTCAGCTGCCGGTTCATCGACCAGATGAGGAACGCGGTCCCGACGAGCAGCAACAGGATCACGAGCAGGCCCAGCGGTGAGGCCTTGCCGAACTCCGGCCCCTGGGGTTCCTGCGCCAGGACCATCAGGGTGTCGTTCACGACTGTGCTGGTGCCCATCACGCCTCGATCCCGGCGAAGAGATCGGTCTCCGGCAACGCGGTCTTGACCCGGGTCCGGGCGAGCTCGAACTCCTCCGTCGGCCACAGGCGTTGTTGCCACTCCAGCGGCACCGCGAAGAACACCCCGTTCGGATCGATCTGCGTGGCGTGGGCGCGCAGCGCGTCGTCACGCTGCGGGAAGTACTTGGAGCACTCGACCTGGGTCGTCACACGTCCCATCAGATCGCCACGGCTCGGGTCCCACTTGCTGAGCCACTCGGCGAACGGACTCTCCTGGCCGTGCCGCGCGAACTCGTCGGAGAACAGGACCATCCGGTCCCGGATGAACCCGTGGGTGTAGTAGAGCTTCGACACCGTCCACGGTTCGCCGGCGTCCGGGAACGCGTCCGGATCGCCGGACTGCTCGTACGCCGCGACCGACACCTCATGGCAGCGGATGTGATCGGGATGCGGATATCCGCCGTGCTCGTCGTAGGTGACGATCACGTGCGGGCGGAACTCGCGGACCACGCGCACCAAGGCCTCGGTGGCCTCGTCGAGCGGCACCGAGGCGAAGGAACCCTCCGGAACAGGCGGGAGCGGGTCGCCCTCGGGGAGGCCCGAGTCGACGAAGCCGAGCCATGTCTGTCGGACGCCGAGCGCCTCGGCGGCCTTGGCCATCTCCTCGCGACGGACCTCGGTCATCCGCTCTTTGATGCCCGGGCGGTCCATCGCCGGATTCAGGATGTCGCCACGCTCACCGCCGGTGAGTGTGACGACGAGCACTTCGTTGCCCTCGGCCGCATACTTCGCGGTCGTGGCGGCACCCTTGCTCGACTCGTCGTCTGGGTGCGCGTGCACCGCCATCAGCCGGAACACACCCGACTTGGGGTCGCCGACGTGGGATTCGGTCACAGTTCCTCACCTTCGGATCGCTACTCCTCCCATGGTAGGTATTGACGCGTGAACAGTTCGGACGGGGGCGCCGCAGACGCCGGTGACGCGCCGCGCGCGACACCCGACACCTTGCGACCGCACAGCGGTCCGCGCGCCACCTATCCGGAGCGTTCGGAGACCGCCTCTGGGCGTCGTCGCTGGTTCATCGCCCTGTCGATCCTGGTCGTCGCGGCCGGCGTGACCCTCGCCGTCATCGGCTACAGCAAGTTCTCGTCGGCGGACGTGACCGGTGAGGCCACCGGCTACGAGATCATCGACGGCTCGACCGTCGCGGTGCAGTTCACCGTCGAGCGTTCCGATCCGAGCCGGGCGGCTGCCTGTGTGGTGCGCGGCCGCTCCCGCGACGGCGGCGAGACCGGGCGTCGCGAGATCCTGATCCCCGCGGACTCCGCAGAACGGATCGGCGTCCGCACCGAGGTCACGACGTCGAAACCACCGGTCATCGGCGAGGTCTTCGGGTGCACCCTTGACGTGCCGGCCTACCTGAAGCCGTCGGCCTCGTGACCGCCGCGTCCACCGGCAGTGAGTTGCCGTCGCCGCGCGCCGCCTTCGCCTCCATCGGCAGCCGCTACTTCCCCCTTCTGGTCGCCGTCTTCGTCGGCGTCATGCTCATCAGCAACGTCACCGGCACCAAGGGCGTCGTCCTGTTCGACGAATGGCTGCAGGTCGATCTCGGGCCGATCCAGATGGACGGCCTGGTGACCGACGGCGCCTTCTTCCTGTTCCCGCTCGCGTACGTGCTGGGCGACGTGATCAGCGAGGTCTACGGGTTCCGTGCCATGCGCCGGACGATCCTCGCCGGGTTCGCGGTCCTGATTCTCGCGTCGTTGTGTTTCTGGTTGACCATTCACCTCCCGGCCGCTGAATTCTATGAAGGCCAGGCGGCTTTCGAGACGGTTGCCGGAGTCGTCCCACAATTCCTGCTAGCCGGATTGGCCGGTTATGTCGTGGGCGAATTCCTCAATTCCTTCGTCCTGGTCAAAATGAAGGAACGCGCCGGGGAAAATCGTCTCTGGGCGCGCCTGCTGGGTTCGACGATTGTCGGCCAGTTGGCCGACACCATCGTCTTCTGTTCGATCGCCGCCACCGCCCTGGGTATCTCGACCTGGGGAGATTTCGTCAATTACACGATCGTCGGATTCGTCTGGAAAACACTTGTTGAGGTCATCCTCATGCCTGTGACGTATTTCGTTGTGGGATGGCTGAAACGGATGGAACCGACGTATCAGGACGCTCTCGGCGCGCTGTCGCGCGGCAGTACCGATGTGCCATAGGTCTCACCACCTGGTACCCTGAACGGATACACGGCTCCGCGAGGGGTCGTGTTGCTGCATTTTCAGCAGTCCATATGCCCCTGGTGTAAACGGTCGCCCGGGGCGCGGACAACACAAAGGAGTGACCGATGACCGACACCCAGGTGACCTGGCTGACCCAAGAGTCGCATGACCGCCTCAAGAGCGAGCTCGATTCGTTGATCGCCAACCGTCCGGTCATCGCCGCCGAGATCAACGAGCGTCGCGAAGAAGGCGACCTCAAGGAGAACGGTGGCTACCACGCCGCTCGCGAGGAGCAGGGCCAGCAGGAAGCGCGTATCCGCCAGCTGCAGGAACTGCTGAACAACGCGAAGGTCGGCGAGGCGCCGACCCAGTCCGGCGTCGCACTGCCCGGTTCCGTCGTGACCGTCTACTACGACGGTGACGAGAAGGACACCGAGACGTTCCTCATCGCCACCCGCGAGGAGAGCGGCCAGGGCGGCCTGGAGACCTACTCCCCGAGCTCCCCGCTCGGTGCCGCCCTCATCGACGCCAAGGTCGGCGAGACCCGCGAGTACTCCGTGCCCAGCGGTGCCACCATCAAGGTGACCCTGGTCAGCGCGGAGCCCTACCACGGCTGATCGGACGACGAACACAACCCGGGACGGCATGACCGTCCCGGGTTTCGTGTTTTCAGGGTGCCCGTGAACTACCGCCGGTCGCGCGACCGGCGAACCTCGACTCGACTCCTGGACTTCGATCGAAGTCCAGGAGTCGAGTTGGGGTTCATCGGTCAAGCCGCGGTCAGCTTGTCCAACCACGGCCGGAGCATATCGGCGAGCTCGCCGCGTTGGAGCGTTCCCCACGTCCACCGGATCACCATGATCCCCTGTGCGCGCAGCGCATCCTCCCGACGCTTCTCCCGGATGAGTGCATCGCGCGGGCTCTCAACCTGGCGCAACAGTCGGCCGTACTTCTGTAGTCCGTCGAACTCACCGACAAGTGTTCCGTCCCAGTCGAAGTCGGTCCGCGCGTCTCCGGCGCCCGTCTCAAACGTGTGCTGCAGTCGCGGAGTCGGCAACCCGGCCTCGATCATCTGCGCCCGGCTCCACGACTCCCCGACACTCTCCGACGCACCGTCCGCATGCGCAAGGGCACGACGCGCGGTCCCCGCACCGCGCCAACGGTTCCGCGACGCGAGGATACGGGTCACCGTGGCGATGTCGGCGCCGGACGCCAGCGCGCGATCGAACACGACCAGCGCTTGGGCGAAGTCACCGGACATCGCAACATCTACAGCGGTTCGCTCACGAGACGTGACCCTGATTCCGCCGATGTCGACCACCTCGTCGGGCGCCACCGGCCCGGCATGGACGATCCGTAACCCGTGCCCGAACCCGCCCACCTTCGACTTCTTCGTCAGATGCACGACCTCGCGTTCCGGGTGCAGCAGCGGCAGCTGGTGAACGGCTGCCGCCGAGTCGTGACTCAGGATCGACGCGTCACAGTCTCGAACAGACGTCGCGACCGCGATCGATCTGAGTCGGTACAGACGGTCACCCGGGTCCTCGGCGGACGCCTCGTCGGCCGCCAGTGCGCAGACCCCCGGGGCAAGACGAATCAGTTCGCCGCGCCGTACGGCGGCTGTCACAGCGTCGTCGTTGATGCCGAGTCGCAGCGTTGCCGTGCGGCGAATCAGCCCGTACCTGTCGGTGGGGAAAGAGGTCATGACACTAGGACGCACCAGGGCCGCTGGCGGATCCATTTTGCGAGGGTCGTGCACCCCACGACCGGCGAACCTCGACTCGACTCCTGGACTTCGATCGAAGTCCAGGAGTCGAGTTGAAGTGCACCGGTAGACCTGAACAGGAGGCCGACCCTGTTTCGACCACGCTCGCCCGAGGCTCGACCCGGAAGACCGTGCTTCAATGTGACCCATGGCACGTTCCCATGAGCTGGAGTCCTTCGATCTCGACTTCTTCGACGATGCGCCGGTGCGGCACGTCATCGACGTGCGCCTGCCGGTCACGCCGGAACGCGCGTGGGCCGAGTTCACCCGTCAGCACACGCTGGACTGGTGCCGCGCGATCAAGAAGATCGAGTTCGTCTCACCGCCGCCGTACGGTGTGGGAACGCAACGCCGCGCGGTCCTCGGTCCCGGCTACGTGACCCTCGACGAGGACTTCTTCGACTGGACCGAGGACCCGGCGAACGGTCACTACCGCAACGGTTTCCGGGTCCTGAGGGCGAACGTACCCGGCATCCGACGCTTTGGTGAGGCGACCGAGATCCTGCCCGCCGACGTGGGCTGCCGACTCAGCTGGACCTTCGCGCTCGAGTTGCCCACCTCGTCCCGTGTGGTCACCGCGTTCTCCGGTCCCGCGTCGTCGACGGTCTACAAAACCATCGAGGCCGACACCCTCAAGCACTTCGCGAACCTCGAACCTGCGAAGTGAGCCGCCGGCCGGTTGTCAGGCCACCACCGCGACGGCCGCCGAAGTTCGACCCGTCGTCGGCACAGGCGAGGCAGTCAGCGTGCCCCGGACCAGGTCATCGGCGAGACGCATCAGCACGCGAACCGATGGAGACGCTTGTGCGCTCCCCGTCCACGCAGGCTCGACCGCCACGGTGAACGCATCCACGTCGACGACCGCCGGGCGTCGCCCGTCGACCACTGCGGAGCGGCAGAGCTTCCGGTCGCGGGTCAGCACGTGCAGCGTGATCATGTCCACGACGGGCGGCGGCGAGTTCTCCCCACCGAGTGTTGCTCGCCACCAGCACAAGCCGTCGATCCCGACGTCGCGATTGTCGAGACCCGGACATCTCTTCGATGGTCGATGGCGTCCGGCGGACCTCTCGAACAAGGCGAGACCGGCGCTACCCAATGTTGGTAGGACGCGGGTGTCCACACCGCCACCCCCGGCGGTGGCTTCCTCGTTCCGCACGCCTGTGATCAGCTCTACTGCCGGGGCAGTGACCCAGTGCACCGGCGCGTCGGCGAGATTCAACACCGTCACCGCGAGCGACGAAGACCACCAGTTGATGAGGCCGAGGAGTCGGTCCGCCTCCTCGAGTGCGGCCTCCCTGTCGGTGTACTCGTCCGGATCGAGATGCAGCGAGCCATCGTCCGCATCGTTGAGATCTTCGGCCAGCAGACTCGCTTCGGCCTCGAGTTCGTCCAGCCGCCGGTAGGCCTTCCGTCGTTGCTCGTGAACGTCATCCATGAGCTCGTGACGGACGCGGTGAGCAATCCGCGGTGTCCAGGCCGCCTCAGCGGAGTGTGTACGTCGTCCCATGGCGGGCAACGTAATCTGTCCCGCTATCGCAGCCGGGCGGGAATCCACAGCAGAAAGCCCATCCACAGAACTCCTCGTGTCCGCCGCGTCGAATCCACGCCGGTCTCCCGTCGGCGGCGACGTCCCTCCGGAGCGTTCCGCGGAACACTTCGCCCCGCGCGACAGCACCACGTAAGCCGACGCAAGCCCGACGACAGGCGACGGCGCCACAGTTGTCGGCATGACAACGACAACCACTCCCCGGCCCGACGTCGGGTCGGCCCGGTCCCTCCGCACCGACCTCGCGATCGACGCTCGCGGCCTCGTCAAACACTTCGGTTCGACCCGCGCGGTCAACGGCGTCGACCTCGCCGTGCCGACCGGATCGGTGTACGGCGTCCTCGGCCCCAACGGTGCGGGAAAGACGACCACCGTCAGCATGCTGGCGACCCTGCTGCGGCCGGACGCCGGAGAGGCGCGCGTGTTCGGCTACGACGTCGTCGACGACGCGGTCGCCGTGCGCTCGCTCGTCGGCGTCACCGGTCAATACGCCTCCGTCGACGAGGACCTCACCGCCACCCAGAACCTGGTGCTCTTCGCCCGCCTGCTCGGCTTCTCACGGACCGCGGCCCGCTCGCGCGCAGACGAGTTGCTGGAAGCATTCGCCCTCACCGACGCCGCGGCTCGACCGCTGAAGAACTTCTCCGGCGGTATGCGACGGCGCCTCGACCTCGCGGCCAGCCTGATCGACACCCCGCCGCTGCTGTTCCTCGACGAACCGACGACCGGCCTCGACCCGCGAACCCGCGCCCAGATGTGGGACACGATCCGCCGGCTCGTCGCCGGCGGATCGACAGTCCTGCTCACCACCCAGTACCTCGACGAGGCCGATCAGCTGGCCGACCGGATCGCCGTCATCGATCACGGCCGCGTCATCGCCGATGGCACGGCTGACGAACTCAAGCACTCGATCGGCGCCAGCACACTCCAGCTCGTCGCGGCCGACCGTGCCGACGCACCCCGCGTGTGCGAGATCGCCGAGTCGATCCTCGGGCAGAAGGCCACGTTGAGTCCGGAGGCCGCGCGGACGACCGTGCCGCTGAGTTCGGCCGAGCTTGTGCCCGACGTCCTGATCGCACTGCGCGAGAACGGGATCGGCGTCGAAGAGATCACCGTGCAGAAGCCGAGCCTCGACGAGGTGTTCCTCACCATCACCGGTAGGCCCGCGGAATCCGACGCCGACACCGGCGCACCCGGGCACCGGCCATCCGACACAGATTCTTCCGACACCACCCAGGAGGCCCGTTCATGACCACGACCCTCGACAATCCCCCGTCGACCTCGATCACAACCCGCGCCGCACGCGCGCAGGTCAAGACCTCCATCAGCCTTGCCGAGTCGTTCCGGCAGTCCTTCAGCATGGCCTACCGCGGTGTGCTCAAGATCCGGCACAACCCCGAACAGCTCTTCGACGTCACCTTCCAGCCGATCATCTTCACGCTGATGTTCACCTACATCTTCGGCGGCGCGATCAGCGGCAACGTGGAAGCCTATCTCCCGGTGATCATTCCGGGCATCCTCGTGCAGACCGTGATCATGACCTCCATCGTCACCGGCACCCAGTTGCGGGAGGACATGGACAAGGGCGTCTTCGACCGGTTCCGTTCGCTACCGATCGCCCGGATCAGCCCACTCGCCGGCGCCCTGCTCGCCGACGTCATCCGCTACTCCATCGCCACCGTACTGACCGTCGTGATGGGCGTGCTGATGGGCTGGCGCCCCGATGTTCTCGGTGTCATCGCCTCGGCCGCACTCATCATCGTGTGCAGCTTCGCGGTCTCGTGGATCTTCGCACTCATGGGCTGCCTCATGAGCAAAGCATCAGCCGTGCAGGGCATCTCGATGATGATCATGTTCCCCCTGACCTTCATGTCGAATGCCTTCGTCCCGGTCGACAGCATGCCCGGTTGGCTGCAGGGCTTCGTGAACGTCAACCCGGTCAGCCATCTGGTCACGGCGGTCCGCGAACTGACGAACTCCGGTCACGCCGGAATCCACGTCGTGTGGGCCCTGATCGGCGCCGCGGTGATCACCGCGGTGTTCGCACCACTCGCCGTGCGGGCCTATATGCGAAACGCCTGATCGTGCAGTAGTCGCTGCAGCTCCTCGACGGCCACGTGGCGCGGCACCGCAGGGTGTCGCGCCACCCCGTCCTTTCCGGCCTGCTCCTGTGTCCAGTGCCATGCCCAGTCCAGCGACGGGCAGTCTCGTCGTCCGGGCAGACTCACCGCCAACTCGACGAGGCGTCGGCCGACGGAATCCGTGGGGCGGCCGGCGTTCCACAGCACGGTGAAGGCCGATGCCACCGTGCCCGCCTGCGGCAGGTCCTGCCACCCCGGACCGAACGTCATGTCGTCGAGTCCCTTCACCATTTCCGGAACCAGCTCCCACGCGGCGTCGACATCTCCGCTGCGGACGAGGCCCGCGACGGCGGCGGACACCACCATGAGCACCGCGGGGTCGGCGACGCCGAAGGGGTGTTCCCGCAGCATGACCCGTGCGGCGCGCAGAAAACCCGCGGCCACCTCCGGATTCGACGCGCCGTCTGCGAAGGCGAGTTCGGCAACACCCAGCAGAGCGGGCCCGATCACCTCCGGATTGCCCTGTGGGTCCTCGGCCTCGAGGTCCCAGTCGTCGGTGATCACGTGGAGTTCGCGACGCGCGTCGTCCGGGAAGTCGCCGGCGAGCAAGGTGAGGACCAGCATGGTCCTGATCTGGCGGACGTCTTCGACGGCGCCCAGTGGTGCCAGCAAGTCGATTCCGGCTCGATAGGTCGCCGCGGCTTCGGAATACCTGCCCTGCTGTCCGTACAGACCGCCCGTGCTCGACTGCCGCATGCCCTGGAACCACGAGGCGTAGCGGCTGCCCGCGAGCCATCGGCCGGAAGCCGTCGAGTCCCGGAGTGCCGGACCGACCAGCCCGCGATTCTCTCGGAGATGTGACCGTAGCGTCAGGGCCAGTGCCCGGACCTCGTCGTCGACCGCGGTCTCGGCCGCCTCGCAGATGATCCGGTACGCGCCCGTCGACGTCGAGGCCAGCGCCACGGCCGACAGGAACTCGCTCGCCCGGTGGAATGTGAGGTGGGCACGATGGAGCGAGCGCAAGAGGAACCGGGCGGTGGCCTGCACTCGGAGTTCGCCCGTCATCATGCCGTGCACCGCACCGACGATGGCGGTCACCTGCCAGTTCTCGCGCAGGGCGTCGTCGGGTGCCGCGGGTGGGCGCGGTAACGCCATCAGGACCCGCGCGCCCCACGCGCGCGTCTCCCCGTGCAGACCACGAACCGTCCAGTGATACGCCAGTGCCGGGTACAGCGTCGTGAGTACCGCGACGATGTCGTCGGTGGGCGCCACGACCGCGGACTCGCAGGCCGACCGGAGAATCCAGGTCAGGTTGTCGGCCTCCCGGGCCAAACCGCCGGCACCGGCGGGGTGGTCGCCGTTCTCGGCCAGGTCGCGCATACGGGAAACGAATTCGATGGCCCAGCCACGCATTTGCGACTCGACCCGGGCCGCCAGGTCGGCGGCCATCCGGGTCTCGCCGAACTCACGAACCATCTCCAGCATGCGGAAACGGACCGAACCGTCGGTCTCCACGACCGACAGCAGCGACTGGTTGGTCAGACTCTCGAGGGTGTCGTCGAGAACCGTCCCGGAGGCCCCGGTCACCGCCCGGGCAGCCGATCGGCTGAACCCACCGGGAAAGCGGCACAGCTGCACCAGCGCTGCCCGGCCGGCGTCGTCGAGCAGTTCCCAGCTCCACTCGATCACCGCGTAGAGGGTGCGATGGCGATCCGGCGTCGTGCGGTCGGCGGACCGCAGGAGCGCGAACTTCTCCCCCAGGCGGTCGGCGATCTCCTCGACCGTCATCGTCCGGATCCGGGCCGCCGCCAGCTCGATGGCCAGCGGCAGTCCGTCGAGGTGGCGGCACAGCTCGACGACGCGCCCCGCGGGCAGCTCCGCGTCGGGACGCACAGCCCGAGCGCGGGTCCGGAACAATTGCACCGCAGATGAATTCACGTCCACCGCCGCAAGTACGGGTAGCTGATGCACCTGCTCGCCGACGATGGCCAGCGGCGTTCGGCTGGTGGACAGGACGCGGACGCCGGGCACGGCCGCGGTGAGTTCGGCGACGATCCGGGCGCACGCGCCGATGATCTGCTCGCAGTTGTCGAGGATCACCACCGACGCCCGCTCGCGCAGCGCGTCCTCGAGACGTGCGGTCAGGTCTCCGGGGGTCATGCGGGGACGGCCGGTTGCGGAGAGATCGGATTCGCCGACCCCGAGCGTCGCGGCGATCGCCGGGATCACGTCCTCGCCGGACCGCACCGAGGCGAGCGACACGAAGTAGACCGGGGCGCCCGCCGCATGCAGCCGATGGCCGATCTCGGTCGCGATCCGCGTCTTGCCGACGCCGCCGGGACCGAGCACGGTCACCACGCGCCCGGTGTCGAGCATGCTCGCCACGGCGTCGAGGTCGGCACCGCGTCCGATGAGTTCGGTGGTGGGCGAGCGCAATCCGACGGCACGCACCGGCCGTGGCGCGCTGATCTCAGGTGGTGATGTCGCGGTGAGGATCTCGGCGTGGACCCGCGCCATCTCGGTACCCGGGTCCGTCCCCAGCTCGGTCGACAACCGCCGTCGGAGCCGGTCGAACACCACGAGCGCGTCGGCGGCGCGGCCTTCCCCGGCGAGCGCCCGCATCAGGGCGGTGTGTGCCGGCTCGTCGAACGGGTCTCGCGCGCAGCGTTGTTCGGCGATGGATCGCGCGGTCGCGAAGTCACCCTCGGCGAGCGAGGCCGTCAGCTGCGCACCGTCGAGCGCGTCCTGGGTACGTCGAATGCGTGCGGACAGTGTCACCGTCACCGGGGACCCGTCCCCGAGATCGTCTCCGGGCACGCCGCGCCACCACTGCCGGGCCCGGTCGTGGGCATCCCGGCCGCCTTCGGCGAGCAGCGTGTCGACCACGTCGAGGTCGGTGCGGCTGTTGCGCAGTCGATAACCGTTCTCGGTGCCCTCCAGAACCCCCTCGGGCAGGAGCTTGCGCAGCCGGGACACCTGGGTGTGCAACGCACTGTGCGGCGAACGCGGCGGATCGTCAGCCCAGACGTGGTCGATGAGGCGGTCCGCCGAGATCACGCGCCCGTCGGCGAGGGCGAGCGACACGAGCAGGCGTCGGGCCCGCAGCCCCGGCACCGCGACGAGCCGATCGGGGCTCTCGGCGCCCACCGGGCACGCGCCGACCGCGATCGGGCCCAGCACACCGATCAGGGCGGGTCCGTCGGCAGCCACCCAGACAGGTTAGCGCCGACGTTCGCCCTCAGTCCCGCAGGAACCCCGCGTCGGCGAGGGCCCGCCGGACGTCGTGCTGGTGGTCGTGTCCGCGGGTCTCGACACTGACGGTCACCTGCACCTCGCCGAGATACAAATCGTCGGCGACGCGGGAATGGACGACGTCGAGCACACTCGCGCCGAGGTCGCGGAGCAGTTCCAGCAGTGCGACCAGTCCACCGGGCCGGTCGGAGACGGTCGCGGTCACGGTCAGGAATCGTCCGGCGGCGGTCAGGCCGTGGGTCGTCACATGGCGCAGCAGCAGCGGGTCGATGTTGCCGCCGGACAACACGACGCACACGGTCCCGGACAGCGCGAGCCGACCGCTCACCGCCGCCGCCACCGCCGCGGCCCCGGCAGGCTCGACCACCAGCTTCGCCCGCTCCAGCATGAGCAGCAGCGCGGTGCTCAACTCTTCCTCGCTGACCGTGACGATCCGGTCGACGAACTCGGAGACGTGCGCGAACGGGACCTTCCCGGGTGTCGCGACGGCGATGCCGTCGGCCATGGTGTTCATCGCCGCGACCGGCGTCGGTCGCTCCTCGGCGAGTGATGTCGGCCAGGCCGCGGCCTGCGCCGCCTGCACGCCGATCACCTCGACCTCCGGTCGTCGCAGACGCGCCGCCGCGGCGACGCCGGCGAGCAGCCCACCGCCGCCGAGTGGCACGAGAATCGTTGACACGTCCGGGATCTGCTCCAGGATCTCGACGCCGACCGTCGACTGTCCGGCAACGATGTCGAGATGATCGAACGGGTGGATCAGAGCCGCGCCCGTCGTACCGGCATGACGCTGCGCCTCGACGAGCGCCTCGTCGACGGTCGATCCGGCGAGCACCACCTCTGCGCCATAGGCTTTCGTCGCGGCGATCTTCGGCAGCGCGGCTCCGACCGGCATGTAGACCCGTGAGGCGATCCCCAGTTCCGATGCCGCCCAGGCGACTCCCTGCGCATGATTGCCCGCACTGGCCGCGACGACCCCACGGGCACGTTCCCCCGCCGACAACCGCGAGATACGCAGGTACGCGCCGCGTGGCTTGAAAGATCCGGTGCGTTGCAGGTTCTCGCACTTGAGCCACACCTGCGCACCGCTCCGCTCGGACACCACCCGCGACGCGATCGTCGGGGTCCGCCGGATCACGGACGCAAGCTCGTCGGTCGCGCGGTCGACGTCGTCGGCAGTCAGCAGCATGCGACCAGTATCGGCCATCTCCGCCCTGCAGGAGCCACCCGAGGAGACGTCATCGCGCCGCCGAGCTCCCGCGGTCGTCCGATGACGTCGACTCCCTGATCTCTCGGAGTTCGCGCATCGCCCGGTCGAGCACGACTTCGGTGTCGGCGTGGACCGTGTTGTCGGCGTGCACCAGGTCCCCGAAAGCACGGTCCGCGGCACCTCTGCGTGTGTCGAAGGCCGCGGCGGGGTCGAGATCGGCACACTCGACGAGCAGGTCGGCCACGTCGATCCGGCCCCGGACGCGCAGCAGTGCGGCGGCGTCGCGCGCCGTGGTCCACAGCTGCGTCGGCTGACCGCTGTCGCGCCATGCCCCGAGCAGGACGACGTAGGCCTCCGCGGCACGCGCTACATCGCCGACGCGGACGAGACACGCCGCCGCGCCGACACGAGCGACCCCGACGATGAACGTCGCCCCGACGCCGGCGGCCCGTTCGTGGGCGCGTTCGTAGAGGGCGAGCGCGCTGGACGGGTCGTGCGCGGACAGCAGCTCGCCGTGGACGTAGTCGAGGAAGGCGTGCTGCGACGGCCCCGCCGACGGGTCCAGCGTCGACCGGGCCTCGGCCAACAGCCGGGCAGCCCCGCTCGAGTCACCGGAGTACGACGCGGCGAGCGCCGCAGACGCGAGGAACGCCGACCCCAGGGACGGGTGTGTGCCGCAGCGGGTCCATTCCCGTACCGCCACCGCGAAGTCGCCACGGAAGTGCGCGACCGCCGCCCTGGCCGCCCGCGCGCCGACCAACGCGGGCGCATCCGGATCCGGTGGTGCCCCGGAGGCATCGGGACGTAGGGCGGAGGTCGCGAAGTCGACGGCGAGGTCGAACTCGCCGACGAGCCGCGCGGCCTCGGCCGCCGCGGACAGCATCTCGGCGCGATCGGGATGACCATCGAGCCACGCCGAACGCGCCGATTCGACGGCCCACGTCCACAATTCGTTGAGGTTGCGCCATGTGCTGATCAGCGACAGCGATGTCGTGATCGCCACGAGTACGTCGACGCGTCCGCGCGCCAGTGCCAGGTCCCGCGCCGACCGCAGGTTGTCCATCTCGGCATGGAGACGCTCATTCGCCTCGAACTCCGCGACGCCGAGCCACTCGTCGCCGATGTCCCGCACCGTTGCGACACATTCGTCGAGGAACCGGTCCTCGGCCGCGGCGAGCACGCCCGCACGGTCGAGGTGATCAAGCAGATGGGTGCGGATGAGATGCACGAGACGGTATCTGCCGCCCGACGCGTCGGCGACGAGCAACGAGCTGTCGATCAGACGGTGCAGGGTCTCCACCGGGTCGAGCCCGCCGTCACCTCGCGTGCCGATGCCCGCTGCGCCGACGACCTCCGCTTCGACGCTCAGTGCGACGGATTCGAACGTGCGCAGCGACACACCGCCGGGAAACGGTGCGAGGGCGGCGAGTACGGCTTGATCGACCACGCTCAGCCGTCGGAATGACATGTCGATGCTGCTGCGGAGCGTCAGCCGCCGCTGGTCGTCGGCTCCGGTTCCCGTCGCGAGATCGAGTGCACCATCGAGCATTCGGGCCACGGCCGACATCGGCATCACGGCGGCCTGACGCGCCGCCAGCTCGATGCCGAGCGGGAGCCCGTCGACACGGCGCACGACGTCGACGAGGTCCGTGAGCTCACGACTCGACACCGCGAAGGTCGGATTGCGTCGCAGCGCGTGCTCGACGAACGCGCGCACTGCAGGCTGCCGAACGACCGCGTCGACGTCGTCGACGCGGGTGGGAAAGGTCAGGGGCTGCAGACGCAGGACGTACTCGGCGGAGAGTGAGAGCACGACTCGGGAGGTGGCCAGGATCCGCACTGCAGGAGCCAGTTCGACGATCGCCGCGACCAATTCGCGGCAGGACGACAACACATGTTCGCAGTTGTCGAGGACGAGCAGGAGCGACCCGTCGACGGCGCGCGCGATCGCGTCCACGGAAGCACCCACCCCGACCTCGAGACCCAGGGTGGACACCACCGACGGGAGGACGCGGTCGGCTCGCGCGACCGCGGCGAGGTTGACGACGGCAACGCCGTACCCGGGGAACACCGCGGGGTCGGCGGCGACGTCGAGCGCGAGACTGGTCTTGCCGACGCCGCCCGTACCGGTCAGGGTCACGACCCGATGCGCCGACAACAGCCGGATGATCTCGGCGCGTTCTCGCTCCCTCCCCACCAGAGGCCCGGCCGGCGCAGCAGGTCGACGCCGCGACGTCACGCCGGGCCCCGGATTCGTCTCGGCCTGCCCGTATTCGGAGCCCGCCGCCACCCGCTGCTCGAGCGACGCGAGGGCCGGGCTCGGATCGAGACCCGTCCGCTCGCGCAACCGGTCGCGGAACTCCATCGCGACCGCCATCGCGTCGCCGACACGCCCGTCGGCGGCGAGTGCGCGGATGAGCAGTCGTGCCGAACTCTCGCGGAGCGGCGCGGACGCGACACCGGCCCTCGCTGTCGCGGTCGCGCTCGGGTCGCGGCACTCCACCAGCGCTTCGACGTGGGTGTCGGCGAGCCGATTGTGGAGGTCCTCCAACGCAACGCGTTCGGTGTCCAGGTCCGGGATGCCGGCGAACTCGCCGAGCGGCTCGCCGCGCCAGAGTTCGCGGGCCCGGACGGTCAGACGGAGACGCTCGGCGGGATCGGGCGTGTCGGCGGCGGATGCGAGCAGGTCGCGCACGATCGTCACATCGACGACGGACACCCGGAGCCGGTAGCCGTCGGGGCGTCGTTCCAACAGATCGGCGTGTCGGCCGAGATGGCGTCGCAGCCGGGACACCAGATTGTGCAGTGCGGCAATCGGTTCCCGCGGCAGATCGTCGCCCCACAGCGCGTCGACGAGCCGCCCGATACCCATGCCGTGCCGGCCGGCGACGGTCAACAGCGCGAGCAGGGCGCGTCGTCGTTCCCCGGGGACCGCGACCTCGGCACCGTCGACCCGCAACCTCAGTGCACCCAGCAGGCCGACCTCGACCGCGGGCGACACGTGCCCGTCTTCGGTTTCGCGCACCACCATCCCGATCGTCGCTCTCTGTTCTCCGACGGCCTATGCAGGATGAGCGTAGGTCTCCACCGACACCCATGTTCGATATCGCTCGAGGCCGATCGCCGCGGCCAGGTCCGCGGTCTGCGAGCGCTGAGCCAGCAGGGCTCGCACCTTACGGTCCAGTTCGGCCCCGTCGAGATCGATTCGCAACGCGACCATCTCCTTCGGACACTGGCGCGGCCCGCCCAGCGCCCACATGTCGAACTCACGGGCGAGGTCGAACTCGATCCCCCGCCCGGTGCCCACCGGGTGAAGGATTCGCGGGCAGGTCGACGAACGGTCGACGGCGAGGCGGACCCACCGGTTGACGGTGCGGTGGTCGGGGTGCCCGGTCACGCCGTCGGGACCGAAGGTCAGGACGGTGTCGGGTGACACGTCGTCGAGGAGGGCGGTGATGCGTCCGACCGGGCCGCTCTCGTCGATCGCCGCCAGTGAACCGTCGGGTAGGTCCAACCAGTGGTGCTCCTGGATGCCGAGCTCGATAAAAGCCTTCTCAAGCTCGCCGGTCCGGACCAGGGCGAGCTCCGAACGCTCTGCGGCGGTGGCATTCTCGTCGGCCGCTTCGCCGCGGGTCGCGGTCACGCACACCACGCGCCCACCCGCGTCGCGGACGGCGGCCATCACGCCGCCGGCGAGGTAGGTCTCGTCATCGGGGTGAGCCCAGATGGACATCACGGTGCCCAGGTCGCTGATCTGTGTTGTTCTCATGCGTCGACGGTCTCCGAGCCCGCTGTCACGGGGCTGTCACCATCGGCTCACCGCCCAGCGGGTCACGGTCCGGTCATGACAGCGCCGCGACAGGACGCCGGCGCACGCTCGGTGCACACGCCGCCCGGCGTGGTTACGACATCGCACACGAGAGGTTCATCCCATGACCACCACACACGCCGCCGGTTCCGGCACCGCGACCGACTTCGCTCGGGTCGAGGCCTTCGCCGGCCAGGTGAGCGCCGATCTCACCCATGCCTATCACTCGATCAGCACCTACCTCGGCGACCGCCTGGGACTGTGGCGGGCTCTGGCGCAACTCGGTTCGGCGACGAGCGCCGAGCTCGCCGAACGCTCGGGACTCGCCGAACGGTATGTGCACGAATGGTTGTGCGTGCAGGCCGCGGCCGGATACGTCCTGCTCCACGACGCCGGCGATGACGCCGCGAATGGCCCAGAGGTGTTCGTGTTCCCCGCCGAGCACGCGATGGTGCTCGCCGAGGACAACAGTCCGGCGGCGATCGTGGCCGGCTTCGAGGTCGCTGCCGCGGTGTGGTCCTCGGTCGACCAGCTCGCGCATGCGTACGCGACCGGCGACGGCGTGCCCTGGCACGCCCACGATTCCCGGCTGTTCTCCGGCGTCGAACGGTTCTACGGCACGATCTACCGCGCGTCGTTGCTCAGCGAGTGGGTTCCGGCGATCGACGGCCTCGGACAGCGCCTCACCGACGGCATCCGCGTTCTCGACGTCGGGTGCGGGTACGGGGTCCCCACGATCCTGCTCGCCGAGGCCTTCCCGAACTCCACGTTCGTCGGCGTAGACAGCCACGAGGAGTCCGTCCGGCGCGCCACCGCAGCCGCCCATGCGGCCGGGGTCGACGACCGGGTCCGCTTCGAGGTGGCCACGGCCCAGTCGTACGCCGGCGACCACGACGCGATCATGATCTTCGACGCCCTGCACGACTTCGGCGATCCGGTGGGTGCGCTCGCACACGCACGGTCGTCACTGCGTCCCGGCGGTCAGGTGATCGCCGTCGAACCGCTGGCGCACGACACACTGGCCGAGAATCTGACCAATCCCGTTGCACTGCTGTTCTATTCGGGTAGCTCATACCTCTGCGTACCGCACAGCATCGCCGACGGCACGACCTCGCTGGGCGCCCAGGCCGGCCCCACTCGACTGCTCGACACCTTCCGGGCGGCCGGTCTGACCTCGGCGCGTGTCGCGGCGACCACTGCGTCGAACCTGCTCCTCGAGGCGCGGGTCTGACGCCCACCCGACTCCTCAGCGCAGCGCGTTCTCCAGGTCCCCGAGGAGGTCGTCGATGTCCTCGATACCGACCGAGAGCCGGACGAGGTTGGCGGGGACCTCGAGGAGCGATCCGGCCGTCGAGGCGTGCGTCATCGCACCGGGGTGTTCGATCAGCGACTCGATGCCGCCGAGCGATTCGGCGAGCGTGAACACCTCGGTGCGGGCGCAGAACTCCTTGGCGGCGTCGAGCCCGCCCTTGACCAGCACCGACACCATGCCGCCGTAGCGCTTCATCTGTTTGCCCGCGACCTCGTGGCCCGGATGGTTCTCCAAGCCCGGGTACAGGACGGCGTCGATCTTGTCGTGGCCGCTCAGATAGTCGACGACCTTCTCCGCGTTGTCGCAGTGCCGGTCCATCCGGACGCCGAGGGTCTTGATGCCGCGCAGGGTGAGGAACCCGTCGAACGGTCCGGGGACCGCCCCGGCGCCGTTCTGCAGGAACGCGAACGCCTCGTCGAGCTCCTCGCTGTCGGTGACCAGTGCGCCGCCGACGACATCCGAGTGCCCGCCCAGGTATTTGGTCGTGGAGTGGAGCACCACGTCGGCGCCCAGGACGAGCGGCTGCTGCAGGTACGGCGAGGCGAAGGTGTTGTCGACCACGAGCTTCGCGCCGGCCTCGTGCGCGACGGCGGCGAGGGTCTCGATGTCGCCGACGTTGAGCAGCGGGTTGGTCGGCGTCTCGGTCCAGACCAGCTTGGTCTCCGGCCGGATGGCGTCGCGCACCGCGGCGACGTCGGACACCGGGGCCACCGAGTAGGTGATGCCCCACTGGCTGAACACCTTGTCGATGAGCCGGAAGGTGCCGCCGTAGGCGTCGTTGGGGATCACCAGATGATCGCCCGGCCGCAGCGTCGAACGCAGAACGCAGTCGGTGGCGGCCATACCGGAAGCGAAAGCCCGTCCGTAGGTGCCGCTCTCGAGCGCAGCGAGATTGGCTTCGAGGGCGCGTCGGGTCGGGTTGCCGGTGCGCGCGTACTCGAAGCCGTCGCGCAGTCCGCCGACGCCGTCCTGGGCGAAGGTCGAACTGGCGTAGATCGGGACGTTCACCGCCCCGGTCTGCGGATCCGGATCGTAGCCGGCGTGGATGGCGCGGGTCGAGAAGCCTTGCCAGCGAACCGAATCCGCGGCACTGCGTCGTTCACTCACGGTGATGCTCCTATCCGACGATCGGGTGGCTCGACACGAAGGCGAGCAGGTCGTGGCGCGTGATCACGCCGATGGGCTTGCCGTCCTCGACGACCATCAGCGCGTCGCAGTCGCCGAGCGCCTTGGTGGCCGCCGACACCGGTTCGCCGGAACCGATGAGCGGGAACGGCTCTCCCATGTGCGCCGACACCGGGTCGGCGAGGCTGGCACGACCTTCGAAGACCGCGCTGAGCAGGTCGCGCTCGGTGACCGCACCCGCGACCTCGCCGGCCATCACCGGTGGCTCGGCGCCGACGACCGGCATCTGCGAGACGCCGTACTCGCGCAGGATCTCGATCGCGTCGCGCAGGGTCTCCTGCGGGTGGGTGTGCACGAGGTCGGGCAGGGCGCCGGTCTTGCCGCGCAACACATCTCCGACGAGGGATTCCTTGGTGGTGGCGTCCAGCGGCGTCCGCAGGAAGCCGTAGCTGCTCATCCACTGGTCGTTGAAGATCTTGGCCATGTAGCCGCGGCCACCGTCGGGCAGCAGTACGACGACGACGGCGTCGGGTCCCTCGCGTTCGGCGACCTGCAGGGCCGCGACCACCGCCATCCCGCACGAGCCGCCGACGAGCAGCCCTTCCTCGCGGGCGAGACGCCGGGTCATGTCGAACGAGTCGGCGTCGGAGACCGCGATGATCTCGTCGGGGATGTCCGGGTCGTAGGCCGACGGCCAGAAGTCCTCCCCGACACCCTCGACGAGGTAGGGGCGCCCGGTCCCGCCGGAGTACACCGACCCCTCAGGGTCGACGCCGACGATCTTCACCGAGCCGCCGGACACCTCCTTGAGGTACCGGCCGGTGCCGGTGATGGTGCCGCCGGTGCCGACGCCGGCCACGAAGTGCGTCACCTTGCCGTCGGTGTCGGCCCAGATCTCGGGACCGGTGGTCTCGTAGTGACTCTGCGGACCGGCCGGGTTCGCGTACTGGTTGGGCTTCCACGCACCGTCGATCTCGGTGACCAGGCGGTCGGAGACGCTGTAGTAGCTGTCCGGGTGGGACGGCTCCACCGCGGTCGGGCAGACGACGACCTCGGCACCGTAGGCGCGCAGGACGTTGCGCTTGTCCTCACCGACCTTGTCCGGGCACACGAACACGCACTTGTAGCCGCGCTGCTGGGCGACGAGCGCCAGGCCGACGCCGGTGTTTCCCGACGTCGGTTCCACGATGGTCCCGCCCGGCTTCAGCTCACCCGAGGCCTCCGCCGCGTCGATCATCCGCACGGCGATGCGGTCCTTGCTGCTGCCACCGGGATTGAGGTACTCGACCTTGGCGGCGACCAGGCCCGATCCGGGTGAGGTCACCGAGTTCAGCTTGACCAGCGGGGTGTTGCCCACCAGGTCGACGACGTGATTGGCGATGCGCATGTGTCCATGGTCCCAGAGCCACCGCGAACAGCGACACCCGGCCGCTGCCCCAGTCAGCAGATCCCGCTGAACGCCTAAACTGGCACTCGTGTCCGGTTCGAGTCGTCGAGGAATCGTCCCCGCCAGGATCGTGCGCGACGTCGGCGCGACAGCGGTTGCGACCGCGGGCGCGGCCGGCGCCGGCTGGGCCGCCTACAACCTGTTGAACAGTCAGGCCGCCGAGGCCCGCGTGGTGATCCCGCACCGTACCGACAACGCCCCGGACGGCGACGGCGTGTACCGCCCCGACGGCACCAGCGCACGTTTCACCCGGGACACCGTGTACGACCTGTATCTCGTGGTGTTCGGGGACTCGACCGCGGCCGGACTGGGTGCCGAGACCGCGGACGAGACGCCAGGAGTCCAGATCGCCCGCCGCGTGGCCGCGGAGACCGATCGGGTGGTCCGCTACGCCAACAAGGCCATCGTCGGCGCGACGTCGAAGGGGCTCGCGGCCCAGATCGAGGCGATGTTCGTCCATCACGAGCGACCCGACGTGGCCGTCATCCTCGTCGGCGCCAACGACGTCACCGCCCGCAACAGTCCGCTCCCGTCGGCGCGCCGGCTCGGAGATGCCGTCCACGCACTCGTCGACGAAGGCGCGAAGGTCGTCGTCGGCACCTGCCCGGATTTCGGCGTGGTGACCGCGATCCCCCAGCCCCTGCGAATGGTGTTGCGACGCTGGGGACTCACGCTGGCGGCGGCGCAGCGATCGGCGGTCCGGGCCGCCGGGGGGCGGCCGGTCCCATTGGCCGACCTGCTGACCGAGGAGTTCCTCGCGCGCCCCGAGCACATGCTGTCGCCCGATCGATTCCACCCGTCGGCCGCGGGGTATGAGCTCGCCGCCGACATCCTGGTGCCCGAGGTGCTCGCCTCGATCGGCGAGTGGGGTCCGACGCCGCTGCCCGAACCGCCGAAGGTGTCCGAGGCCGTCGAAGAAACACGGTTCGTCACACGTCTCAGGAGACGCCTGACACGTCGGTGACCAGCCACGACCCGGGCTGACCGGCCTCGCGACCAAGCAGATGCTTGGTGCGGTAGTTTCGAGGTATGCCTGAAGCCGTCATCGTCGCCCACGCCCGTTCCCCGATCGGCCGCGCCGCCAAGGGATCCCTCAAAGACATCCGACCCGACGAACTGTCCCGTCAGATGGTCGAAGCCGCGCTCGCCAAGGTGCCGGAGCTCGACCCGGCGCTGATCGAGGACATCCACTGGGGCATCGGCCAGCCCGGCGGACAGGGCGGTTACAACATCGCCCGGGTCATCGCGGTCGAGCTGGGTCATGACCACATCCCGGGCGTCACGGTGAACCGCTACTGCTCGTCGTCGTTGCAGACCACCCGGATGGCGCTGCATGCCATCAAGGCCGGCGAGGCCGACGTCCTCATCTCCGGTGGCGTCGAGAGCGTGTCGAGCTTCGGCATCTCCGGCGGCGCCGACGGCGCACCGAATTCAAAGAACCCGCTGTTCGACGACGCGATGGCCCGCACGGAGAAGGCGGCCGCCGGTGACGCGGGCATCTGGCACGATCCGCGCAAGGACGGGGTCATCCCGGACGTGTACATCGCGATGGGCCAGACCGCCGAGAACGTCGCCTCGTTCACCGGCATCTCGCGCGAGGACCAGGACAAGTGGGGCGTCCTGAGCCAGAACCGCGCCGAGGAAGCCATCAAGTCCGGTTTCTTCGAGCGGGAGATCGACCCGGTCACCCTGCCCGACGGCACGCTCGTCACCGCCGACGACGGCCCCCGCGCGGGCACGACCTACGAGAAGATCTCGCAGCTCAAGCCGGTCTTCCGCCCGGACGGCACGATCACCGCGGGTAACGCATGCCCGCTCAACGACGGCGCCGCGGCGCTGGTCATCATGAGCGACACCAAGGCGAAGGAACTGGGCCTCACCCCGCTGGCGCGCGTTGTCGCCACCGCGGCCACCGGCCTGTCGCCGGAGATCATGGGGCTCGGTCCGATCGAGGCGATCCGAAAGGTGCTGCGGGTCTCGGGGATGTCGCTGTCGGACATCGACCTCGTCGAGATCAACGAGGCCTTCGCCGTGCAGGTCCTCGGTTCGGCCCGTGATCTCGGCATCGACCACGACAAGCTCAACGTGTCCGGCGGCGCCATCGCCCTGGGTCACCCGTTCGGGATGACCGGCGCCCGCATCACCACCACCCTGCTCAACAACCTGCAGACCCGCGACAAGACCTTCGGCATCGAGTCGATGTGCGTGGGTGGCGGTCAGGGCATGGCCATGGTCCTCGAGCGCCTCAGCTGATCAGTGCTGGAGCGCCTCAGCTGAGCGAGGCCGTCTCCGTCTCGTCGACATCCCTCGCCGCGTTCGGTCCCAGGACCGCGACGCTGCGGGGGGTCGTTCGCCGGTACACGAACCAGGCGATGACGACGGCACCGACGATGTAGATCTCGGCGGGGATCGCCCAGACGTTGTTCGTCGCGGTGTTGTCGTGGATGTAGTACTGCGAGATGTGACCGGCGAGGTCTCCCCCGTAGCTGATCGCCAGTGCCCACACGGCGGCGTCGAGCCATCCGCCACGATTGCGCACCCGGTAGCAGAGCACGCCGAGCACGCCCACGGCGATGTCGTTCCACCCCAGCTCCCACTGGAACATGGACGGGATGAAGTCCGGCCCGATGCCCTCGGCGATCTCGGGGGCGTTCGGGCCGACGTGGCCGACCCCGGCGAGGATGCCGAATGCGCCGCCGGGGACGAGTATCCAGAGCAGCACGAGTTCGGCTGCGCGGCCGACGGTGCGTCGTCGCGTCGATCGGTCCACCAGTATGTGTACGACGGCGCCGATGATCATCAGCGCCAGCTGGATCAGAAAGAACACCATGTCCGCACGGTAGAACCGCGGTGATTGGGTTGTTCCCGCAAACGCACCGGGTGGCACACTTTGTCGCCAACCGACCCTGACGCGACAGTGGCCCCGCACCTGCCGAGGTGCGGGGCCACTGTCACATGACTGACTAGTCGGAGTTGAAGTAGGTCAGCAGACGCAGGATCTCGACGTACAGCCAGACCAGGGTGACGGTCAGGCCGAGTGCCACGCCCCAGGCGGCCCGGTCGGGTGCGCCGGCGCGGATCAGGCGATCCGCGGCGTCGAAGTCCAGCAGGAAGCTGAACGCGGCGAGGGCGATGCAGACCAGCGAGAAGATGATGGCGATCGGGCCACCGTCGCGCAGGACTCCGGCCTCACCGGTGAACAGACCGATGACCAGGTTGCCGAGCATCAGGACCAGGACACCGATCATGCCAGCGAACAGCATGCGGGTGAATCGCGGCGTCACGCGGATGGCGCCGACCTTGTACACGAACAGCATGCCGAAGAACACACCGAAGGTGCCGAGGACTGCCTGTCCGATCAGCGCACCGGCCGAGGTGTCACCGGCGACCGCCCAGTTCGCGAACACGAACGAGATGGCACCGACGAAGAGGCCCTCGAACGCGGCGTAGGCCAGCACGATGGCCGGGTTGTCCTGCTTGCGACCGAAGCTCGCCACGAGGACGAGAACGAGACCGGCGATGGCGCCGACCAGCATCAGCGGCGTGGCGAGAGCCGCCTGGGCGGCCTCGGTGGCGCGGCTGCTGATCGCGAAGTACGTGGCAGCGGCGGCCAGCGTCAGCACTCCGAGCGTGATCGCGGTCTTGGTGACGACGTCGTCGATCGTGAGCTGACGAGTGGCCGGCGGTGCCGGCTGGGTGTAGGGGTCAGTGGCCTGACCGAACTGGTTGGCCGCGGCGCCGGCGCCGGCCATGCCGGCCCCGAAACCCGCGTATCCGGATTGATTGTCGCGGACCACGCCGCGCATCACCGGATTGCTGCTTTCTCGCACGAAGCGCTCCTTCATCGGTACGGATGTCTGCCGTCTCAACGTCGGGCCGTTTCTGAGAGTTCCCTGACGAGAGCTCGCAACGACCGAGTCGACGTCGACTTTACCGACTCTTGACCCTTCTGTCGTCAGACACCCGCCACCGGGTCAGTTCACCCGGTCGCGCAGCGACCTCAACCGGCGGCCCACTGCGGTCTGATCGATACCGCCGTCGGTCGCGAGCGAGGCCCGGCCCAGGCACATGGCGGTGAGCATGGCTTCCGCACGCGCGAAGTCGTCCCCCCAGGCGAGACCCGGTTTGGCGAGCATCAGCGACGCGATCCCGTGGGCGGCGGCCCAGAACTCGAGAACGATGTCGGCGATCTCGGCGTGATCGAACACCCCTTCGTCGGCCAGCTCGGTGACGGTTCCGGCGAACCGCGAGTACGCACTGGCGGCGAGTACCTCGTCGACCTTCGACGGATGCCCCGCGGAGGTGGGCTTGCCGAACGCCACCCGGTAGAGCACCGGGGTGGCGACGGCGAAGCGTACGTAGGCCATCCCCTGGTTGAGTGCGCGCCGGAAGGCGTCGTCGACGCCCTCCGACGCGGCCGCCATCTCGTCGTCGAGACGCTCGAAGTAGCGCGCGCACACGGCGTCGAGCAGGGCTTCCTTGTCGGCGAAGTGCAGGTAGATCGACGGCGGTGTGACACCGACCCGGTTGGCGACCGCACGGATCGACATCGCGGTGTCGTCACCGTTCTCCACCAGCAGCTCGCCGGCCGCCTCGATGATCTCCTCCGCGAGGTTCTCTCCGGACCCGCGCGGTGATCTCGCTCGTCTACGTGTCGTCACTGCACTCCTGCACCTGTCCCGCCGCCGTTCATCCGTCGCCATGACGTATTCGGTGTCAGACCCTCGTCGGCGCGGTGTCCGGCGCCGCTTTCTCGGGACGCCCGACCTCCGGGGCCTCCTCGGACAACCCGATCCGATCATGTAGCCGTCGCAGCGGACCCGGCGCCCACCAGTTCGCCCGCCCGGCCAGCCGCATGAAGGCGGGGACGAGGAACATGCGGATGATCGTCGCGTCCATCAGGACCGCCAGGGTGAGACCGACCCCGAACATCCGCATGAACGAGACCTCCGACGCCGCGATGGCGGCGAAGACGATGCTCATCAGCAGTGCCGCGGCCGTGATGACCCGGCCGGTCCGGGCCAAGCCCAGGGCCACGGCATGGTCGGTGGCCCCCCGCGTCCGGTCCGATCGCAACCACTCCTCGCGGATCCGTCCCAACAGGAACACCTCGTAGTCCATCGACAGGCCGAACGCCACGCAGAACAGCAGCACCGGCATGGTCGCGCTGAGGGTGCCCGTCGCGGTGGTCCCCAAACCTCCGAGGTGCCCTTCCTGGAAGAACCAGACCATCGCGCCAAACGTCGCCGACAGCGACAGGATGTTGAGGACGAGCGCCTTCAGCGGCAACACGACGCTCCCGGTGAACAGGAACAGCAGCACGAACGTCGCGATCGCGATCAGTCCGAGCACCCACGGCAGATGCGCGTAGATCGACCCGACGGTGTCGTCGGTGGCGGCGGCGAGCCCGCTGAACAGGGTCTCCGTTCCCGCCGGCGGCGGCACCGCCCGCAGCTCGTCGAGCTGGGCGATCCCCGACTCGCTCATCGGGTCGCGGTCGGTCGACACCTGCAGGACGTGTACGTCGCCCCGGGTGTCGTCCGGGCTGCCCGGTGCGGCCGGCGCACCCCGGACGAACGTCCCGGCCGACGACCCTACGGAGTTGACATCTCCGACCGTCGACAGGGCGCGGGTGTAGTCGGCCAGGGCCGCATCGTCCACCGGCCCCCGCACGACGACGGTGACCGCTGCGGACAGGTCGTCCTCGTAGTCGTCTCGGATCTCCTGCTGGATCGCGTGGGCGCTCGCCGACTCGGGGAGCACCCGGTCGTCGGGGAACCCCAGTTTCATCGACAGGAACGGCGCACCGAGTACCAGTAGGAAAACCGTGACGACCGCGGCGACCGGCAAGGCGTGGCGCAGCACCCACTGGACGAGCCGGTACCACCAGGTGTCCTCGGGTTCGACGGGCCGCGCCGGCGGCAGCCGAAGCAGGCGCCGGAGTGGCTTCCGGGCATCGAACGCGTCGATGCGATCACCGAGGAGCATGAGCACGGCCGGCGTGAGCACGAGCGCCGACACCGCGGCCACGACCACGACGCCGAGACCCGCGAAGGCGAAGCTGCGCAGGAAGTACTGCGGGAACAGCACGAGCGCGCTGAGCGACAGGGCGACGGTCACCGCGGAGAAGGCGACCGTCCGCCCGGCCGTGGCCAGGGTCCGGACGATCGCGTCGGGCCGGCTCAGACCGTGTCCGACCTCTTCCCGGTAGCGCGTCAGGATCAGCAGCGTGTAGTCGATCGCGAGCGCGAGACCCAGTGCGGTGGTGAGGTTGAGCGCGAAGACCGAGACGTCGGTGACCGATCCGATCGCCCGGAGCAGCGCGAAGGTGAGGATGATCGAGACGATGCCGATGCCGACCGGGACGGCCGCGGCGAGCAATCCGCCGAAGATGAAGATCAACACGATGAACGTGATCGGGATCGCGATGGCCTCGGCGACGAGGAGATCGGACGCGGTCTGATCGTTGACCTGTGCGAAGACCATTCCTTGACCGCCGACCTGCACGGTGATCCCGTCGCGGTCACCGGCCAGGGCCGCGGCGATCTCCTCGGCGTGCCCCGGCGCCGAATCCTCGCCACCGTCGAGCGAGGCGATGATCAGCGTCGACGTCCGGTCGCGACTGACGAGCGCGGAGTCGAGCGCCGGATTGGCCCACACCGACAAAATCTGGTCCTGCACGTACTGATTGCGATTCAGGTCGGCGACGATGTCCTCACCGACCGCCCGGGCCGTCGGGTCGCGGGAGACGTCGACTCCGTCGGGACCGTCCAGTTTGAGCACGACCTGGACCCCGCCGCGGTTGAACGTCTCGTCGAGCGTTCTCTCCGCCCGCGCCGACCCCGAGTTCGGATCGCTGTACCCTCCGGCCAGCAGATGTTCGGCCGCGGTGGCGCCGTACGCGCCGCACACCACCAGCAGGATGAGTGCACCCAGCAGCACTCGTTTGGGCATGGATATGACCAGCCGTGTCAATCTGACCAGCATGCGGACCCCTGTCGCGTCGGTCGACTTTACGGCGTTAAGTTATCAGCAGTAATTTAGGCGGTCAAGGACGATTCAGGGACGTGCGGCATGCCGAGTCCGCGTCGGACCGTTCGCAGTTCGCGCTCGATCACCGTCGACTCCGATCCGAGCAGTCCGGTCGCCCGCGCGATCTCGCGCAGCCTGACGGCGGGCCGTGCGACGTCGACGAGATGGTGCAACGGCGTCCGGCGCAGACCCATCCGCCGGGCGACCGGGCGCTCGACCCATCTGGTGCTGATGGCCGAGAACGACGACATGAGCAGGGGTCTGGTGATCGCATCCACCGCGGAGACCAGCAACCCCGGCACCGGAATCGGCGCGGCCCCGTGCACGACGCGCGGAAGGTCGTACCCCTCGCGAAGCAGCGCCTTGATCAGCACCTTCGACGAATCGTCGGGCTGCAGCTCGAATTCGCCTGCGATACGGAACAATTCGCTCGACGCTCGTAACTCGGCGGCAGGAGGTCGTCGTCGACCCCGATGACCCAGCCGATCCAGCGCCACAGATGCGTGATCGCCTCACATTCCGCACTGCTGTAGTGGATCCCGAAATCCCGTGCGACGACGAGAGGTAGAGCCAGGAAGCCGCACGAGATGGTCATCACGGCATACGTCTGGTTGATGGGTGCGCCCCACTCCCCTTCGTCCCAGGCCCCGGCGTCGTCCGTCGGATCGCCGCCGGGCGGGTGCCGCAGGACGTCGCGGATGTAGGCATGTAGCAGCCGAATACGAAGCGTTGCAACCCAACCGGGACGGCCCGGGAGCATCGATCCGGGCGTGGTCGCCTCGGCGACCCAGCGGGCCGTCGACTCGACTCGATCACGTGTCCCCGATCCCAGCCGGCCGGTGGCCACCAGCGGACGGACGAATCCCTGCGCCTTGAACCCGTAGATCAGCGACTGATACAGCGTCGACGACTGCAACGTGCCGAACCGCCACCAGGCGCGGGCGCCGGCCTCCGCCCAGGCCGGGTCGAACCACGGAGGTGGGGCGCTCGCGACCTGCAACAGATGCGTCATCGAGGCGGGCATCTCGAGGTGTTCGACATCGGTCTCCTCCTCGGCGGAGGTGTGCTCTTCCAAGAGCGCGACCAGTGTGGAGAAAGAGATTCCGCGTTCTCTGGCCTCGACGATCACCGTGTCGGCGAGCGGATCACCCTGCGTCAGACCCGCCTCGAGGCGCTCGACGATGGCGGGATGCCGTTCTCGGACGGCCTCCCAATTGCGTGCCCCGGTCACCGCTGCCGCGTCCATGCCCCATGATCACCCCGGCGACTGGGCCGGTCAAGGACGGCTGACTCCCAGACGTCGACTCGACTGCCAGACCTCGATCGAGGTCTGGCGGTCGAGTTGACGTCTGTCGGTGGCAACGCCGGACGAATTCGGACACGCTGCCGCGGCTGACTATGCTCACCGTGGGGACCGTCGTCGAGCGGACCCTTCGCCCCCATAGCCCAATTGGCAGAGGCAGCCGACTTAAAATCGGCACAGTGTCGGTTCGAGTCCGACTGGGGGCACCGCATCGCCGCAGGTAGATTGACTATTGCCGTTCCCTCGCGTCATCCGAACGATTACAGTGCCACCCCCGTGCTACCTAAGCTGCCGCATCAGCGCGACACGCGGGATCAGATGTCAGACGCAATGAGTTGCGTACGTGCGATGCTTACAGGCTGTCCACGACGAGGCCGCGAAGTTCGAGCATGACAGGAGTCGAAGTGTGCCACCGGAAGACGATGAAGCCAAGACCAGTTTGGAAGACTGGATACGAAAGTTAGACGGACTGATCGCCAAGTTAGACGAATTCGACGGCGACAGCCCATTTGACTTCTGCGAACACTTCATGGACGCGTGGCGGGACCTAATCTCCAGGGAAACCGCGCCACCGCCTCAGAGCGCGGCCATGGTCATTGTGCTGGAGACAATGCGGGCTCAAGCGGAGGTCTTGGCCTCCGCGGCAATGGACTACGCGAACACACCAGACGCCCGCGACCGAATGACGAGAAACGACGTCCAGAACTCAATGCGCACCGCACTACAAGAAGTCGCTCAGCGCGCTCGCAACTGGCTATCTACAAAGCTCCCGACAGAAGATGAGATTCGCGAAATAATCACCAATTCTCTGTCGGTGTTCAATAAGATACAGGAACAGGGAGAGCAACAGATAAAACAGGACGCTGACGACGACGCAGCTGCCGCCTCCGACCCGTACGGAGCAATGTTGGGATATTCCGATCCGGGTATCGATGCTGCTATCATCTTCAAAAAGCTCTGCTCATTCACTGCAGATGAAGACGCAGAGTATCGCACGGCACACGAGCGCCTCCGCCGCATGATTGACAGCGAACTTCTCCAGCACATTTCTGATGAAAATGAGAGATTCTGCGATTTGCTTATTGCAGTAATTTCCGATGTCACTAGTCGGCGAATTTCACTGTCCGATCAAGATGCTTTCGACGAGCGCCGAAGGCGAATCCGTTCAGCGCTCATATCTTTCACTAGCGCGCTCCACAGTCATAGAGATCAGTCCATCCGCGCAGTTCGCGAGCAGTTCGGCCGCAAGACCGTAGAGGAGAAACAAGCTCTCGATCTGTTTGATGATCTGCTCGTGTCATCGTTTGATTACCGATGGTTAATCAAAATGCGTGACGCCCTGCTTCATGGCGACATTAATGCTTTCAAGATTGAACTCAATGCTCGCCTAGAAGGCGAGAGCACCGCGAACGTGTTTATGGACCGTGATTACATGATCAAATCCAACAGGGCTGCACGAGAAAAATGGATCAAGATCACCGAACTCGAGGCCATCGACTACGATCCTAGCGTCTTGGACATGATCAAGGCCGCCCAACCTCAGATTGCTGAACTACAAGACCAACTGGATGCGATTCTGTATCCCGATATCGCTGACGATGTCGCGACTGTGAAAGACCTTGTCGACCGTTTCGAAGGAAAAGAGGGTCTTTACGCGTTGCAGTCCGGTCTAGGGTTCACACGGAAGGTTCCGGTTCCGCCCTACATTTTACTCGCGCCACGTGTCTTGACGTACGCGAGCAACTACGCCCATTTACCTTCACCGTCCGAATAGAGGAACGTCATCCGACGACTCGGGGGCCTCATGCGGAATCAGCTGGGAGGGATCGGGCAAATCGTTCAGTGCGCCGCCGCCTTCCTCAGGAATCCAGTCACCGTAGGCGTCGAGTGTGTGGGGTGAAGGTGCTGCGACCCATCCACCGGCTGACCACATGAAGTGCTCCCCTCCATAAGTTGCATCTCCGCGAACGTGTGGCGCAGGCTTAGCGATGCCGTTCGCCTTTCGCGGCCGCCCGCTACCGCAGGGAAAATCGTGCGGCGGACGACACCTACGCCTGGCCCGCAGTCGCCGAGTGTCGGCGCAACCCGAACTCGGACGCCAACATTTTGGCTCGGCAGAAACGCCGGGAGTGAGAGGATATGTGAATGGACCCGGTAGCAGGAGCGGCATTGGCAGGACAAGCGGCGCAGGCCTATCTGCGTCGATCCCGAGTCACAGTTAGCGTCGACGAGGACTATGACACCTTCGGTGACATGAGGGTCAAACGCTTCTTCTTCCCCGTAGGGACGCCGGACGAGTTGACCGAGCTGCGGGATCTAGGTTCTCGGACCAGCTACAGTAAGCCCTTTGATTGGATCAATGAGAACAGGGGAATCGAGCTGGGGCACACCGTGTTCGAGTTCGAAGTACAAGCTCAAAATGCGACCGTTGCCCTGACGGGCGGTAAACCCGTCTTGCGGCCCGGCTTCGGCAGTGTCGATGGCATAGCGATTCTCCCTCCGCCCGCGGGCGGGCCATTAGAGGGTAACTATCTCCTCGTGTCACTCGATGACGAAACACTTGTATGCCATCGCGGTGACGACCCAAGTGCCCCACGCGTGCCATTTCGCTTCGAAATACCACAAGGTTCGACCGAAGTCTTCCGAGTACACGCGTACACCACCAGTCGACCCACCATGTGGTTCCTGCGGCTGCGCTTCATCGTCAACGGCAAAACTGTGCGCTATGACCTGAGGCGCGACAATGGCGAGGATTTTGTCACCCTGCCCTTCGATTACTCAGGGATCAGGGATTCTTACACCTGGGAGCAAGGTCGTTGGGAGCTTGTTCCGAACCGATAGCCAGATCGCCCATCCCGACTCACTCCGCAGTGCGCAACGGCGACATCCCAATTGCGCGGGAGCACGTCAAGAACACCGCCAGACCTCTGCGCCTGATCCCGCTACCTGCGTCGTTGCAAACGCGTTGCGTCGAAAGCACGAGACGAAGTGTCACGGAAAGCCGGCACGCCACTGGGCTGTCTCGATCCGCGTGCATCCCCCGAGCCCGCTGATGATGTACTCGGTGTCATGTCCACTCGGGTTGTCCTGCTCGCCGACTCCTCCGTCGCCCTGCTCACCCTCGGTATCTCGGTGTACTCGATCGCGGTCCTGGTGTGCCTCGGGATCGCAATCAACGCGGCCCGGTTCGGACGCAGACGGGTCGCGATCACGATGGCCTGGGTCGTCGGTGTACTGACCGTGGCAGGTGTCATCATCGCCATCCTGAGCAGCACCGCCGGCGGTTAACCCTCCGGCCGCAACTCCGCGCGTTGCCGATCGATGAATTGCGCGGCAAGCCGATTCGTGAGGCCGGGCGCCAATCGCTGGACGCGCCAGGTGATCCGGGATCGACGCGGGACGACCAGCAGTGGTTGATTCCGCTCGATGGCGGCGAGCGTGTCCCGGGCAAGGCGGTCGGCGTCGTACGCGGTCGACGAACCCTGACTCGCCAGATAATAAGAGCGACCGACGAATCCGCCGACCGATCCCTTGTCCAGGATCGGGGTCTCCACTGCCGAGGGACACACCGCCAGCACGTTCACCCCGCGGCCCGCAGCCTCGGTCCGTAGTGCGAGCGACAGCCCCACGACCGCATGTTTGGTCATCACGTAGCTCGTGATCAGTCCGGCGGCGACGAGCCCGGCCATCGACGCCGTGTTGACGATGTGTCCGGAACGCTGCTCGATCATCACCGGGTACGCGGCCGCGACCCCGTGCACGACGCCCCGGATGTTGACGTCGATGATCGCGTCCCATTGTTCCGGCGTCAGCATCTCGGTCGGACCACCCCAGGTGATCCCTGCGTTGTTGAACATCAGATCCAGGCGCCCCCACTCGGCGACGACCTCGTCGACCACCCGCTGCACAGCGGCAGCATCCGTCACATCCAGTTGCACCGCCCGTGCGGTGCCCGGCCCACCGGACAAGGAGTCCGTCACCCGCTGCGCCGCGGGTAGGGCGATGTCCGCGCAGGTGACGTGGGCTCCCCGGGTCACCAGCGCGCGCGTGAGCGCGGCCCCGATACCGGACCCGCCCCCGGTCACGATCGCGATCCTGCCCCCGACATCTGCTCCGCGCGTCTTCCCGAATTCCAGCACGAACAGAGCATGACCGATCCCGTTCCGGCGGGGTGCGCTTTGTGCGAACCGGGTCTTGACATCCTCACAGGCCGCTCTTAGTGTTGCTGCCATCACAAATTGAAACGTTTTAATTCGCCGGGTTGATCCTCTCTCGACGGTCTGCGTTTCCCATCACGTCGTTTGTCAGGAGCAGCCATGCCCGATACCCAGCGCGTCTGCTTCGTGCTCCAGCTCCGCCCGGAGCGCGTCGAGGACTACCTCGACGCCCACACGGAGGTGTGGCCGGAGATGCTCGACGCCCTGCGCGAGACCGGATGGCGCAACTACTCGTTGTTCCTCCGCAAGGACGACGGCATGGTCGTGGGTTACCTCGAGACCGACGACTTCGCGACGACCGCCGCCGCCATGGAGGCAACGGACGTCAACGCCCGGTGGCAGGCGCACATGTCCGAGTACTTCCTCCCGGCCACCGGCGGAGACGCCGACGGCGCCAATCCCGACACCATCCGTACCGAACTCCTCGAGTACTTCCACCTCGACTGACCGACATCGAACACACGACGCGTACTGACGGGCACACCGACATCAGCGAACCCGGCTTGACCCCTCCGATCCCGACCCTCTCTACTGATCTCCGACGCTAGGAATCCCATGAAAGTAGGAGCGCGCTCCACCACCGGCTGGCGGGCGACCATCTCGGTTGCCATGTCGAACTACATCGAAGCCGGCTCGATCATCGCGATCGCCACCAGCCTGACCTTCTGGCAGGACGAGTTCGGCATCAGCAACTTCGCCGTCGGCCTGCTGGCCGCACTGAGCGCCAACGCGTTCGGCGCGGCGGTCGGCGCCGCCATCGGCGGACCGCTGTGCGACCGCTACGGCCGCAAGGCGATCTACACCTACGACCTGCTGGTCTACATGGCCGGCGTGTTGCTCGCCGCCTTCGCGCTCAACTTCACCATGCTGCTGGCGGCGTTCATCATCACCGGCCTCGCGGTCGGCGCGGGCGTACCCGCGTCCTGGACCTACATCGCCGAAGAGGCGCCATCGGTCGAACGCGCCAAACACGTCGGCACCGCCCAGCTCGCCTGGTCGGTCGGACCCCTGATCGGCTTCGCACTGGCGGCCGCGCTCGCCCCGATGGGCCTACTCGGCTCGCGGATCATCTTCCTGCACCTCTTCGTCGTCGCCGCGGTCGTCTGGTGGATTCGCCAAGGGCTCGCGGAGTCCAAGATCTGGTCCGACGAGGCGGTCAACGAGACCCGTGAGCTCACCGCTTCCGTCGGCGCCCGGGGAATCAAGGGCCTGTTCTCCAAGAAGGTCAACATCACCGCACTACTCCTGCTCGGTGGCATCTACCTCTTCTGGAACACCGTGGCCGGACAGGCCGGCATCTTCATGCCGCGTGTCTACGAGACCGCGGGCGTCGAGAGCGCGGTCCAGCAGAACCTGCTGCAGGTGCTGGTCTGGGGATGCACCGTCCTCGCGACCTACTTCGGCTTCATGCGATATGCCGACCGGGTCTCCCAGCGCGCCCTGTACGTCTTCGGCGCCGCATTGGGCATCGTCGCCTGGATCGTGCTGGTCGCCTTCACCGACAGCGGTGTCGCCACGATGCTCGTCTTCGCGGTCCTGTGGGGCATCTCCTCGGGCATCGGCGCGCAAGCGTTCTACAGCCTCTGGGCCAGCGAGATGTTCGCGACGCCCTATCGGGCCAGCGCCCAGGGCGTCATGTTCTTCGCCGTCCGCACCGCAACCGGTCTGTTGAGCTACTTCTTCCCCACCATGCTCGCGGCGACCGGACTCACCACGGTCGGCATCCTGCTGGTCGCACTGCTCACCGTCGCGCTGATCATCGGCGCCATCGCGGCTCCGGACACCCAGGGCAAGACGCTGCAGCAGATCGAGGTCGAGCGCTACGGCGCTCCGCTGTCACCCGAGCTCATCGAGACACCGGCATCCGCCGCGCACCCGACCCCGGGCACCAACCCGGCCGCGGAGTCGGGACACCGGGCCCCGGCCTGACACCACGGCCTGATCGCGCGGTGCGCGATTGAAACGTTCCACCAGTTCGAATGTTCCACTCAGACCTCCCCGCCGCCGGCTGACCCCGACGCCGGCGGCGGGGAATCCCAACCGAAAGAAATTTCATGGCCACCTTTGACGAGACGATCCTCGACAACCTCGAGATCGAGCTCCCCTCCTGGGCGTTCGGCAACTCCGGCACCCGGTTCAAGGTGTTCGGCACCCCGGGCACCCCCCGCACCATCCACGAGAAGATCGCCGACGCCGCGAAGGTCGACGAGCTGACCGGGCTGGCACCCACCGTCGCCCTGCACGTCCCGTGGGACACCGTCGACGACTACACCGCCCTGGCCGCTTACGCGAAGGATCTCGGCGTCGGCCTGGGCACCGTCAACTCCAACACCTTCCAGGACGACGCCTACAAGTTCGGCAGCCTGACCCACACCGACAAGACGGTGCGGCAGATGGCCATCGACCATCACCTCGCCTGCATCGAGGTGATGAACGCGACCGGTTCGCGCGATTTGAAGATCTGGCTGGCCGACGGCACCAACTACCCCGGACAGGGCGACATCCGCGGACGCCAGGACCGGCTCGCCGAGTCGCTCGCGACCATCTACCAGCACATCGGCGACGACCAGCGACTCGTGTTGGAGTACAAGTTCTTCGAGCCCGCGACGTATGTCACCGACGTCCCCGACTGGGGCACCTCCTACGCCCATGTGACCGCGCTCGGCGAGCGGGCGATGGTCTGCCTCGACACCGGCCATCACGCGCCGGGAACCAACATCGAGTTCATCGTCGCGCAGCTGCTTCGCCTCGGAAAGCTGGGTTCCTTCGACTTCAACTCGCGCTTCTACGCCGATGACGACCTCATCGTCGGTGCCGCGGATCCGTTCCAGCTCTTCCGGATCCTGTTCGAGGTGATCCGCGGCGGCGGGCTCGACGCCGGGTCGCCGGTCGCTCTCATGCTCGATCAATGCCACAACGTCGAGGAGAAGATCCCCGGCCAGCTCCGTTCGGTGCTGAACGTCGAGGAGATGACGGCCCGCGCACTACTCGTCGACACCGATGCGCTGACCGAGGCACAGGCCGCCGGAGACGTGTTGGGCGCGAACGCGATCGTGATGGACGCGTTCTACACCGACGTCCGTCCGATGCTCGCCGAGCGTCGTGTCCGTCGCGGCCTGCCCGCAGACCCGATGGCCGCATACGTCGACTCCGGATACCACGAGCGCATCGTCGCCGAGCGTGTCGGCGGTACCCAGTCGTCCTGGGGCGCCTGAGCCCTCCCCCAGCCCCAGTTCCCTGAACTCCCGAGGAGATCACCCCTAATGACCAATCCCGCAGTCGCCGCCCTCATCGAGCGGTCCAACCGACTCGGATCGGATCCGAAGAACACCAACTACGCCGGCGGCAACACCTCCGCCAAGGGCTCCGACACCGACCCGGTCACCGGTGAAGACGTCGAACTGCTCTGGGTGAAGGGCTCCGGCGGTGATCTCGGCACCCTCACCGAGAAGGGCCTGGCCGTGCTCCGGCTCGATCGCATGCGTGCGCTCGTCGACGTCTATCCCGGCCTCGACCGTGAGGACGAGATGGTCGCCGCCTTCGATTACTGCCTGCACGGAAAGGGCGGTGCCGCACCGTCGATCGACACCGCGATGCACGGCCTCGTCGACGCCGCGCACGTCGACCACCTGCACCCGGACTCCGGTATCGCCATCGCGACCGCGGCCGACGGCGAGGTCTTGACGCACAAGATCTTCGGTGACCGCGTCGTGTGGGTGCCGTGGCGTCGTCCGGGTTTCCAGCTCGGGCTGGACATCTCGGCGATCAAGAAGGACAACCCGCAGGCCATCGGTTGCATCCTCGGCGGCCACGGGATCACCGCCTGGGGCGACACCTCCGATGAGGCGCAGGCACATTCGCTGGAGATCATCCGCACCGCCGAGGAGTACATCGCCGCCAACGGTCGGCCGCAACCCTTCGGCGGCCCGATCGACGGCTACGGCGCATTGCCCGCCGAGGAACGCCGGGCCAAGGCCGCGGCGCTCGCCGCGTTCATCCGCGGCCTCGCCTCGATGGACAAGCCGCAGGTCGGTCACTTCACCGACGTCGACCCGGTCCTCGAATTCCTGGCGGCAGAGGAGCATCCGCGCCTGGCCGCACTCGGCACCAGTTGCCCGGACCACTTCCTGCGCACCAAGGTCAAGCCGCTGGTCCTCGACCTCCCGGCCGACGCGAGCGTCGAGGAGTGCAAGGAGCGCCTCACGGCACTGCACGAGGCCTACCGCGAGGACTACCGCGCGTACTACGACCGTCACGCCACCGCGGACAGCCCCGCGATGCGCGGCGCCGACCCGGCCATCGTGCTGATCCCGGGCGTCGGAATGTTCAGCTTCGGCAAGGACAAGCAGACCGCACGTGTCGCCGGCGAGTTCTACCTGAACGCCATCAACGTGATGCGCGGCGCCGAGGCCATCTCGACCTACGCACCGATCGACGAGTCGGAGAAGTTCCGGATCGAGTACTGGTTGCTCGAGGAGGCCAAGCTCGCCCGCATGCCGAAGCCCAAGCCGCTCGCGACCCGCATCGCCCTGGTCACCGGGGCGGCATCCGGCATCGGCAAGGCCATCGCGACGCGTCTGGCCGCCGAAGGTGCATGCGTGGTGATCGCCGACCTCGACGCCGAGAAGGCACGGGCGGCCGCCGAGGAGATCGGTTCGACCGATGTCGCCATCGGGGTGGCCGCCGACGTCACCGACGAAGCGGCCGTACAGTCCGCGATCGACGCAACGGTGCTCGCCTTCGGCGGCATCGACCTCGTCGTGAACAACGCCGGCCTGTCGCTGTCGAAGTCGTTGCTGGACACCACCGCCGCCGACTGGGACCTCCAGCACGACGTGATGGCCCGCGGTTCGTTCCTGGTGAGCAAGGCCGCCGCACGCGCCCTCATCGATCAGAAGCTCGGCGGCGACATCCTGTACATCTCGTCGAAGAACTCGGTCTTCGCCGGGCCGAACAACATCGCCTACTCGGCGACGAAGGCCGACCAGGCCCATCAGGTCCGTCTCCTGGCCGCCGAGCTCGGCGAGCACGGGGTCAAGGTCAACGGCATCAATCCCGATGGCGTGGTGCGTGGTTCGGGGATCTTCGCCGGCGGCTGGGGCGCCAAGCGCGCTGCCGTCTACGGCGTCGAGGAGAAGGATCTCGGCAAGTTCTACGCGCAGCGCACCCTGCTCAAGCGCGAGGTGCTGCCGGAGAACATCGCCAACGCCGCGTTCGCACTCTGCACGTCCGACTTCTCGCACACCACCGGCCTGCACGTGCCGGTGGACGCGGGCGTCGCCGCCGCGTTCCTGCGATGAGCCGATCCACCCGGTCCGCCCAGGTCGCCGCGATCGACCTGGGCGCGACCAGCGGCCGGGTCATGCTGGCCGACGTCTCGCGCGGACGACTCGAGCTCGAACAGGTCGCCCGGTTCACCAACGACCCGGTCCACATCTGGAACGGGCGCAGGTCCGCTCTGCACTGGGAAGTCCCGGCGCTGTTCCGCGCCGCGTCGGCCGGCCTCGCCGAGGCGGGCAGGCAGTCCGACGATCTGGTCGGGATCGGGGTGGACTCCTGGGCGGTGGACTACGCGCTCCTGCGGGAGGGCCGCATGCTCGGGTTGCCGCACCACTACCGGGACACCCGGAGCGCGGCTGGGGTGGACGCCGTGCACGCCGAACTCGGTCCCGCGGACCTGTACGTGCGCAACGGTTTACAGTTCCTGCCGTTCACCACCGTGTACCAATTGGCCACCGAGAAGGCCGACGGGTTGCTCGATCAGGCCGACACCGCCCTGCTGATCCCCGACCTCATCACGTACTGGCTCACGGGCCGGCGCGGCACCGAACGCACCAACGCCTCGACCACCGGACTGCTCGGCATCAACGGGCGGTGGGACACCGCGATGATGGAGCGTCTCGGATTGCCCGTCGGCTTGTTCCCCGACCTCGTGGAGACCGGCACCGACCAGGGCCCGTTGCTCGGCGACGTCGCCGAGCGCCTCGGACTGTCGACGTCGACCCGCGTCACCGCGGTCGCGTCCCACGACACCGCGTCGGCGGTCGCCGCCATCCCGATGGACCCGTCGCGGTCGGCGTACATCTCGTGCGGGACCTGGGGTCTGGTCGGCGTCGAACTCGAGCAGCCGGTCGTCTCCCGCGACGGGTGGAAGGCCAACTTCACCAACGAGGTCGGCGCCGACGGCCGTATCCGCTACCTGCACAACGTGATGGGCCTGTGGCTGCTCAGCGAGACGGTCCGCCAGTACCAGCGCGAAGGGTATCGCGCCGATCTCGGTGAACTGCTCGCGCAGGCCGCCGAGGCGCCGGCGACGGTCGAGATCTTCGACACCGACGACGCCCGGTTCCTCCCACCGGGAGACATGCCCGGACGCATTCGCGACTGGTACGACGAGCGCGGCATGCGTCCGCCGATGACGCGCGCCGAGATGGTGCGCGCGATCGTCGAGAGCCTCGCGGCGGCCTTCGCCGACGGGGTGGCGCGAGCGGCCGAACTGTCCGGCACGACGGTGGAGACCGTCCATCTCGTCGGCGGCGGCTCGCAGAACCGGCTGCTGTGCCAACTCACCGCCGACCGGCTGGGTCTGCCGGTGCAGGCCGGTCCGGTGGAAGCGACCGCGCTGGGCAACGTGCTGATCACCGCCCGCGCCCACGGCCTGATCGATGGCGACCTCGAGGCGATGAGGTCTATCGTCGCCGATAGGTTCCCGCCGCAACACTACGCACCCCGACACTCCCGCGGCACGCGCTCCCGGACCGCGGTGGGGACAGGAAAGGCATGACCATGCAAGGCAGTTCTCCCATGAAGCGTCGAGTTCCCAAACCGCGCGACCTCGCGCCGCTGATGCAGTTCAAGAAGCCCCAGTTCGACGCGAAGAAGCGCCGTCTCGACGCCGCCCTCACCATCGAGGACCTGCGCGCGATCGCCAAGCGCCGCACCCCGAAGGCGGCCTTCGACTACACCGACGGATCGGCCGAGGCCGAGCTGTCCATCGAACGCGCGCGACAGGCGTTCGCCGACATCGAGTTCCACCCGGCCATCCTGCGTGACGTGTCCAAGGTCGACGCCTCGTGCACGATCCTCGGCGGGCGTTCGGAACTGCCGTTCGGCATCGCACCCACCGGGTTCACCCGGATGATGCAGACCGAGGGCGAATACGCTGGTGCGCGCGCCGCCGGCCGGGCCGGGATCCCCTTCTCGCTGTCGACGATGGGTACGGCGTCGATCGAGGACGTCCGGGATGCGAATCCGCACGGCCGCAACTGGTTCCAGCTGTACATGTGGAAGGACCGGGAGCGCTCGATGGCCCTGGTCGACCGCGCGGCGAAGGCCGGATACGACACCCTGCTGGTGACCGTCGACGTGCCGGTCGCCGGGGCTCGTCTGCGCGACAAGCGCAACGGCATGTCGATCCCGCCGGCGCTGACCGCCAAGACCGTGCTCAACGCCATCCCGCGCCCGCAGTGGTGGATCGACTTCCTCACCACCGAGCCCCTGGCGTTCGCCTCGCTCGATCGATGGTCCGGAACGGTGGCCGAACTGCTGGACACGATGTTCGACCCCACCGTCACCTTCGACGATCTGGCGTGGATCAAGTCGCAGTGGCCGGGCAAGCTGGTGGTCAAGGGCATTCAGACCGTCGACGACGCCAAGGCCGTCACGGCCCTCGGCGCCGACGGCATCGTGTTGTCGAATCACGGAGGGCGCCAACTCGACCGCGCACCGATCCCGTTCCACCTCCTGCCCGAGGTGGCCCGCGAGGTCGGCGCGGACACCGATGTCATGCTCGACACCGGCATCATGAGCGGTGCCGACATCGTGGCGTCGGTCGCCCTCGGCGCGCGGTTCACGCTCGTCGGCCGGGCCTACCTGTACGGCCTGATGGCCGGCGGGGAGGCCGGGGTGGACCGGATGATCGAGATCCTCGGCGAGCAGATCGCACGTACGATGCGGCTGCTCGGTGTCGCCTCGCTGGACGAGCTGACACCCGCGCACGTGACCCAGCTCGAGCGGCTGGTGCCCCGGGCGCGTTCCTGAGGCTCGACTGCCGAGGTCGCGTGGGCATCAGACCGGCCGCCTACGCGACCTCCGCGTCCTCGCGGCGGTGGGCGAAGTGATCCACGAGGCCCACCACCAGCGCGATCAGCACCAGGACCGCGGCGGTCGCCAGCCCGATCTGGAACGCCCGCGCCCAGTCGCCTCCGGTGTTCGCCACCTGGGCGAAGAACACCGCACCGACGAGCGCGATCCCCGCGGCGGCCCCGATGCGCTGACCGGTCTGCAGGACGCCGCCGGCGATGCCCGCCTTGGTCACCGGCACCTGGTCGAGGCTGAGCGTGAGGTTGGGCGAGATCACGAGACCGGAACCGATACCCGCCACCAGCAGCGGCAGCGCGGCGGCGTACCCGACACCGGGACCAGACACGAGCGCGACGGCGACGATCGTCGCGATCATCCCCACGACCACCAGGCCCAGACCGAGCAACACCAGCGAGCGCCCGACCCGGTTGACGATGTTACCGCCGACGCTGGCCGACACCGCCGAGCCGAGCGCGAAGGGGGTCACCGCCAGACCGGCCTGCAGTGCCGAGTAGCCCAGGCCCTGCTGGACGAACAGCGTGTAGATGAAGAACACCGTGGTGAACCCGGCGAAGTAGACCATCGCGATGATGCACCCCAACGTGTACGACCGCATGGAGAACAACGAGAGGTCGACGAGTTGCTGGCGGCCGACGCGGCCCTGCCGGCGTTCCCACAGGACGAACGCACCGATCAGCACCGCCGCGACGACGAGCAGCAGCCATTTCCGCCCGCCGGGCCACTCCTGCTCCTGGACCATCGGCAGCATCAGCGCGAACACCCCGGTGCCCAGGAGCACAACGCCCACCGGGTCGAAACTCCCCCGCAGCGGTTGTTTGAGTTCTTCGGGCCGAGCCGGGATCAACCGGATCGCGGCGAGGAAGGCCGCGATGCCGATCGGCACGTTCACGAAGAAGATCCAGCGCCACCCGTCGGCGGACCCGCCCAGCTAGATGAGGACCCCACCGAGCAGCGGCCCGACCGCGGTCGAGATCCCGATGGTCGCGGCGAACATGCCGAAGGCCCGGCCACGCTCGGCCCCGCGAAACAGCAGCTGGATGAGCCCGGAGACCTGCGGCGCGAGAATGCCGCCCGCGACGCCCTGGATCAGGCGGAAGACGACGAGTTGCGTCGGGCCCTGGGCGAACCCACATGCCGCCGACGCCAGCACGAACAGGGACAGCCCGATGAGGAAGGTCACCTTGCGGCCGCGCGCGTCCCCGACCCGGCCGGCCGGGACCAGGACGAGGCCGAAGGCGAGGGCGTAGCCGGACACGACCCACGACAGGTCGGCCGAGTTCGCGCCGAGACCGGATTCGATGGACGGGAGCGCGACGTTGACGATCGAGACGTCGAGAAGGGTCATGAAGCCGACCACCAGGCACACCGCGAGCGCCTTCCAGCGCCGCGGGTCGGGTTCGTAGTCCGCGGAGAACGGGCTGGCCGGAGTCGACATGGATCGCCTTTCCTACAGGGGGTACCGCGGGTGTTCGTAGTCAATCAGCTCGCGAGATGGGCGACCCTCCCGAGTCCGCGAAACGCGAGTACCGGCATCGCATCTGGTGAGATGGACACATGGGTGTGAGCATGCGGGATGTCGCGGCGGCGGCCTCGGTGTCGGTGGGCACGGTCTCGAACGTGCTCAACTCGCCCGGAAAGGTCTCGCCCGCGACCGTCGCGCGGGTCCAGGCGGCGATCGACAAGCTGGGTTTCGTGCGCAACGACGCCGCGCGCCAACTCCGTGCGGGCCGTTCGCGTTGCGTCGGCATGGTGGTACTCGACGTGGGTAACCCCTTCTTCACCGACATCGCCCGCGCCGCCGAACAACGGGCCGGCGAGCACGACCTCACGGTGCTGCTCGGCACCTCCGACGACGACGAATCACGCGAACAGGCCTATCTCGACACCTTCGACGAGCAGCGGGTGTTCGGTTTGCTCGTCTCGCCGATCGGCGACGATCTGCGGCGGTTCGACTCGCTGCGACGTCGCGGTACCCCGGTGATCCTCGTCGACCGGGACGCCGGCGGCTCCCCCTTCGATTCCGTCGCCGTCGACGACATCGCGGGCGGGCGGCTCGCGGTGTCACACCTGTGCGAGACCGGTCGTCGCCGGATCGTCTTCGTGGGCGGACCGCCCGGACTGCGGCAGGTCGCGGACCGTCGGCGGGGCGCGCAGGAGGCCGTCGACGCCGTCGAGGACGCCACGCTCGAGGTCGTGCAGACGACGAACCTGAGTGTGCTGGCCGGACGCGAGGCGGGACAGGCCCTGCTGGCCAGGGCCCCCCGCGACCGACCGGATGCGGTGTTCTGCGCCAACGACCTCCTCGCGATCGGGGTCCTGCAGGCGTTGACGATGCTCGGCGGCGACGTCCGCGTTCCCGACGACATCGCGCTCATCGGTTACGACGACATCGATTTCGCCCGCTCGGCCGTCGTCCCGTTGTCGTCGATCCGGCAGCCGACCTCCCGCATCGGCGTCACCGCGGTCGATCTGCTGATGAGCGCGGCCGACGATCCCGCCGAACGCCACGTCCCGTCGAACCTCGTGTTCCAGCCCGAGTTGGTCGCCCGCGCATCGACACTGGGCTGAAGGTGTGACGCACGCCATCGCCGGGTAGACGGTGTGAGGACTCTCCTAATATTGCGTAGTCCTGCAAGTTTGCAGGGTTCTGCAAGTTCCGTACCGTGGGTGAGGTGAACTCCCCCGGACTCCGCGAGGCGAAGAAGGCGGCGACCCGTTCGGCGCTCGCCCGCGCTGTGCTGCGGTTGTCCACCAGCGTCGGGATGGATCACGTGATGATCGACGCCGTCGCGGCGGAGGCGAACGTCTCGGTCCGCACGTTCCACAACTACTTCAGCGGCAAAGAGGATGCGCTGCTGCACTTCGTGTCGTCACTGTTCGACACGCTCGTGGAGCGGATCGAGGCCCGACCGACGGACGAGAGCTTCTTCTGCTCGGTCCGAACCGCCCTCATCGAGGCCGCCACCTCGCCCGACGTCGGCGAACCCGCCGAGATCGTCGCGCTCCTGCGCCTCCTCGACACGGATCCGGGGCTGACGGCCAGGTCCCGCGACATGGAGTTGGGCGACACCGTCGAAGCGCGTCTCGCCGAACTGTGCGCGCAGCGCGGACAGCCGGCACACACCCTGTATCCGCGCCTCGTCCTGCACAACGCGATCACCACCATCCGCGTCGCCCTCGAATTCTGGGTGACCCATCACGACGACACCCCGGGCACCACTGCCGACCTGGCCACCGTGCTGGAGTCCGCCTTCGACCAACTGGCGTCCGGGCTCGCACAACCCATCCCACCGTTGAACGAACTCGCCGACCCATCCCTCGAGGAGCACTGACGTGGCAACACACCTGTACCGACTAGGGCGATGGGCGTACGAGAACCGCCTCAAGACCATCGCGATCTGGGTTCTGGTCCTGATCGGGCTGGGCATCGGCGCGAGCCTGCTGGCCAAACCGACCTCGGAGTCGTTCTCGATCCCGGGCATCCCGTCGGAGCGCGCCCAGGACCTGATGATCGAACGCTTCCCCGGGGAAGCGACGTTCGGTTCCGACATCGGTGTCACGTATGTCGTGCGCGCACCGGAGGGTTCGACGCTGAGCGAGCCCCGGTTCCAGAGCACCATCGACTCGATGGTGGCCGGCCTCAAGACCGTCGAGAACGTGAAGAGCCCCGATTCGATCGCCAACCCGTTCGTCTCGTACGGCACCGAGCAATCCCCCGGTCAGCTCCGTGAACTCTCGGCGACCTTCCAGCGGGAAACCTTCGGCAAGAGTGCGGACGAGGCCGCCGCCGACGCGCAGGCCACTTCGCCGATCAACGCGGCGGGCACGGTTGCGCAGCTCGGCGCCTCCTTCGACGTCAAGGCATCCTCGGACGTCACCGAGACCATGCGCGAACAGATGGACGCCATCGCCGACGACGCGCGGGCCGCCGGCCTCACCGTCGAGATGAAGGGTTCGGCCACACAGCAATTCGAGCTCGGGATCACCTCTGAGCTGATCGGCATCGGGGTCGGTGCGCTGATCCTCATCCTGACGTTCGCCTCCCTGGTCGCGTGGGGCATGCCGATCATCACCGCGATCGTCGGCGTCGCGATCGGCATGCTCGGCGTGCAGATGGGCACCCACTTCTTCGACCTCAGCAACGAGACACCGATTCTCGCGACGATGATCGGCCTCGCGGTCGGCATCGACTACGCGCTGTTCATCGTGTCCCGCTACCGCCACGAGATCCATCGGTCGGCGAACCGCGCCGACGCGGCGGGCCGGGCGGTCGGCACCGCGGGTTCGGCGGTCGTCTTCGCCGGCAGCACCGTCGTCATCGCTCTGGCCGCACTGGCCATCGTGAACATCCCGTTCCTCACCGCGATGGGTATCGCCGCCGCGGGCACCGTGGTGGCTGCCGTGCTGGTCGCGCTCACCCTCCTGCCGGCCATCCTCGGCCTGTTCGGCGGCAAGGCGTTCGCCGGACGCGTGCCGCGCCTCAACGCTCCCGATGTCGGACCGCACGATGCGGAGCGGTTGCACAACGGCCAGCGCTGGGTCCAGCGCATCGTGGCCCGGCCGCGCACCGTGACGGTCGCGATCGTCGGCATCCTCGTCGTCCTCGCGATCCCGATGGCCGGGCTCAAGCTCGCGCTACCCAACGACGGGACCGCCGAGCCGTCGGAGACGCAGCGCCGGGCCTACGACATGGTCGCCGAGGGTTACGGCCCCGGCGTGAACGGACCGCTGGTCGTCGTCGCGGACGGTCGCGAGATCCAGGACACCGGGGAGCGCCTGCGCGCCTTCGACTCACTCGTCGACGACCTGGGTCGCGTCGACAACGTCGAGGTGGCGCAGATCGGTGCCGGCGGGCTCAACGAGGCCCAGGACACCGCGAAGATCACCATCATCCCGTCGACCGCGCCGGCCGACGAGGCGACGCCCGCACTCGTGGAATCGCTCCGCGAGATGGAGTCCCGGGTGCAGGGCACGACGGGCATCTCCTACGGGGTGACCGGACAGACCGCGATCGAACTCGACATCTCCGACCGCCTGTCCAGTTCGCTGATCCCCTACCTCCTGGTCGTGGTGGGTCTCGCCTTCATCCTGCTGATCATCGTGTTCCGCTCGATCCTCGTGCCGCTGACCGCCGCGCTCGGCTTCCTGCTCAGCGTCGCCGCGACCTTCGGTGTGACCGTCGCCCTCTTCACCGACGGCGCCCTGGGGATCGTCGACAACCCGCAACCGCTGGTGTCGTTCCTGCCGATCATGTTGGTGGGCATCGTGTTCGGACTCGCCATGGACTATCAGGTGTTCCTGGTGACCCGGATGCGGGAAGCGTACGTGCACGGCGCCGACGCGAAGACCGCGGTGGTGGAGGGATATCGCCACAGCGCCCGCGTCGTGGCGGCGGCCGCGGCCATCATGATCTCGGTCTTCGCCGCATTCATGCTGCAGGACATGGCCTTCATCATGGTGATGGGCTTCGCCCTGGCCGCCGCGGTGTTCCTGGACGCCTTCGTCGTCCGGATGACCCTGATGCCGGCGGTGCTCACCGTCCTCGGCGACAAGGCGTGGTGGATCCCGCGCTGGCTCGACCGCATCCTGCCCGACGTGGACATCGAGGGCGAGAAGCTCGGCATCGGCGACGACGCGGCGCGACCGGCGGACCCGGCGGGGGCCGACACGGACTCCGAGGTCCGCGCCGGCCGCTGAGAGAGCTCAGTCGACCCGGAACTCCCCGAGTTCGGACCAGGTGTCGCCCTCGATCGTCGTGTTGATGACGTCGGGTGTGCGCTGGAGGTACTTGGGGAGTTCCTGCTGGGCCTGCTTGAAGTGCGGGGCGGTGACATGTGCCTCCGCGGCATCGTCGTCGAACGCCTCGACCAGGACGTAGGTGTTGGGGTCCTCGAGCGATCGCGACCAGTCGAACCACATGTTACCCGGTTCGGCGCGGGTTGCCTCGGTGAACTCGCGGGACAACTCGGGCCACTCGTCGGCGAATTCGGGCTTGATGGGGAACTTCACGACGATGAGGATCATGATTCGACCCTAGTCGTTCGCGGCCGGGCCGAGCGTCGCAGCATGCGACTGGGACGGCTGTTCCAGAACCGGTCACAAAGTGTCGCCCCCGGAACGCCGGGATTCGCGAGACCCCGGTCGCGGCAGCGCCTACAGTGTGAAACAGACAACAATTGTCCTCACTTCAGGCTGCAACGGAGGCACCATGCCGGACATCACCAAGTTCTACATCGACGGTCAGTGGGTCGAGCCCGCCGAGCTCAACCTCATCGACGTCATCAACCCGGCCACCGAGAAGTCGGCCGGACAGGTCGCCATCGGCAGCGCGGCCGACGTCGACGCAGCGGTCGACGCCGCCCGTCGCGCATTCGTCACCTGGGGACAGACGACCGTCGAGGAACGTCTCGAAGTCCTCAACCGGATCATCGCCGAGTACCAGAACCGCATGGGCGACCTCGCCGCCGCGGTCACCGAGGAGATGGGTTCGCCGGTCGGCCTCACGAACGCCGCCCAGGTGCCGATCGGTCTCGGCCACCTGATGACCGCCGCCGCGCAACTCCCCGACTTCAAGTTCGTCGAGGACCGCGGCAGCTCGCGCATCGCCAAGGAGCCGATCGGCGTGTGCGGCTTCATCACTCCGTGGAACTGGCCGCTCAACCAGGTCATGTGCAAGGTCGCCCCGGCACTCGCCACCGGTTGCACCATGGTCCTCAAGCCCTCCGAGGTCGCGCCGTTCAGCGCGGCGATCGTCGCCGAGATCTTCGACGCCGCCGGCGTACCCGCAGGCGTGTTCAACCTCGTCAACGGTGACGGCCCCGGCGTCGGCGCCGCGCTGTCGAGCCACGAGGGCATCGACATGATCTCGTTCACCGGGTCCACCCGCGCCGGCATCGAGGTCGCCAAGAGTGCCGCGCCGACCGTCAAGCGCGTCGCCCAGGAACTCGGCGGCAAGAGCCCGAACATCATCCTCGACGACGACGACTTCGCGAAGAACGTCGCCGGCGGCATCGCGACGATGATGATGAACTCGGGCCAGTCCTGCAACGCCCCGAGCCGCATGCTGGTCCCCGCCGGCCGCGTCGACGAGGTCGCCGAGATCGCCAAGGGGGTCGCCGCCGAGCTCACCGTCGGCGATCCCACCACCGACGTGAAGCTCGGCCCGGTCGTGTCCGAGGCGCAGTTCGACAAGATCCAGGGTCTCATCGAGCGTGCCGTCGCCGACGGCGCGACCGCGGTCGTGGGAGGTCCCGGGCGCCCCGAGGGTCTCGAGACCGGCTACTACGTGAAACCGACCGTGTTCACCAACGTCACCAACGACATGGAGATCGCCCGCACCGAGGTGTTCGGCCCGGTCCTCGTCGTCATCGGTTACGACTCGATCGACGAAGCGATCAAGGTCGCCAACGACACCGAGTACGGCCTCGCCGGCTACGTCTCCGGCAAGGACGTCGACGAGGTCCGCCGCATCGGATCGCAGATCCGTGCGGGTTCGATCTCGCTCAACGGCGCCCAGCTCGACCCGAGCGCACCGTTCGGCGGATACAAGAAGAGCGGCAACGGCCGCGAGTGGAGTGACTACGCCTTCGACGAGTTCCTCGAAGTGAAGTCGCTGCTCGGTTTCGGGGCCTGACAACAGCCCGTTCCCTTTCCCGTCGACGCCGGGCGCATCCTCAACGGATGTGCCCGGCGGCGTCGTTCGTCGAGAGCCGCGGAGTCGCGCCCACTGCGGTACCCCAGGATTTCGCAAGGCCCGGACAGGACTGCGCGAACGTCCTACGCTTGCCGAACGACTTCGATCCGGCGGCCCGGCGCCTACCGATCGAATCCACATTCTTCGGGGGAAGAGCGTCCGCGCGGCGCACATGGGGGAACGGTGCTTCGAGTGATTCTTCGTGCGGTCTGTGCCGCATGTCTGGTGATGCTGTGTCTGGCCGCCGCGCCCGCAATGGCGGCACCCGCTGCGTCGCGAGTGGTCTCGATCGTGCAGGAGTCCCCGACCCGCGCCGCGGTCTGGGTCTACTCGGCGGCGATGGCCAAGAACATCAAGCTCTTCGTCCTCACGCCACGAACGAAGACCGGACCCCGGCCGACGCTCTACCTCCTGGACGGGGCGGGTTCGCGCGGCAACGACAGTGGGTGGCGCGGAGCCGGCAATGCCGACGAGTTCTTCGCCGACAAGGACGTGAACGTCGTACTCCCGACGGGTGCGTACGGCAGCCAGTACGCCGACTGGCAGCGTCGCGATCCGCGCGTCGGACAACCGATGTGGGAGACGTTCCTGACCAGGGAACTCCCGCCCCTCATCGACGCCCGCTTCGAGTCGAACGGTTCGCGCGGGATCGCGGGCGTCTCGATGGGCGGGCAGGCGGCGTTCACGCTCGCGTCACGGGCCCCGGCGCTGTACCGCGCGGTGGCCTCGATCAGCGGATGTCCTCCGGTGTCCTCCCCGCAGGGAGAGTCGTATGTGCGGGCCACCCTCGCCCGGGGTGGGGCGAACGCCGACAACCTCTGGGGGCCGGTCGGTTCGGCCGGATGGCGGGACCACGACCCGGCGCGGCATCTGGACCGTCTCCGCGGCAAGGCCCTGTACCTGTACTCCGGTGCGGGCCGGCTCGGTCCCGCCGACCTCAAGCGGAACGTGACGCCCGAGGAAGGCCTCTACCAGGTGGTACTCGCCGCATCGTCGGCGTTCGAGATCGCGACCAGCGACTGTTCGCGCCGGTTCGCCGGGTTGTTGCGCGGTGCGGGTCTGCCGTTCACCGACGCGTTGCAGGAGGTCGGAACCCACCATTGGTACTACTGGGAGAAGGAACTCCCCAACATGTGGGCGGCGATCTCGCCGGCACTCTGAGGCGAATCACGGAATCCGGTCAGCCGCGTGGCTACCATCTCCGCATGCAGATCCCCGTCGCGTCCGATACCGGTCCCGTCCTCGACACCGAGGTGTTCGGCGACGGCGAACCGCTGCTGCTCATCGGCGGCATGTCCGCACACCGCGGGATGTGGACCGATGAGCTCCTCGACGCCCTCACCCCGCACTTCTCGGTGGCCGCCTACGACCATCGCGGCATCGGCACGAGCAGTCGGGCCGAGGGACCGTTCACCATCGCCGACCTCGCCGCCGACGCCCGCGGAATCCTCGACGGCCTCGGCTGGGACTCCGCCCACGTGCTGGGCACGTCGATGGGCGGCATGATCGCGCAGGAACTCGCCCTGAACTCGCCGGACCGGGTGCGCAGTCTCGTCCTCGGCTGCACCACCGCGGGCGGCCCCGGGGCCATCGGCGCACCCGGCTCGTCTGGCGCCGCCCGCCTCGTCGAGGCGATCTCGTCGCGCGACGCCGACCGCGTCGCCCGCATCGCGTTCGAGGTCAATCTGTCTCCCGAGTTCATCGCCCGCGCCGGCGCCTTCGACCATTTCGTCTCGCTGTCGAGGCAGCGCCGCGTTCCGTCGGCAGTCGTCGCGTGGCAGGCGGGCGCCTGCGCGGCACACGACACCCGCGACCGGATCGGCTCACTCGACATGCCGACGGCGGTCATCCACGGCGACGTCGACGAGATGATCGCGGTCGCCGAGGGCGAGCGGCTCGCCGACCTCATCCCGCAGGCCACCCTGGCGCGATGGTCCGACGTCGGACACATGTTCTGGTGGGAACGTCCGGACGAGACCGCCGAGATCATTCGGAAAAATGCGCTCACCCGGTAACGCGGGTCCACTCTCCGAACGACATCCCTGACATCGGCACCGTGTAGTCGGGTGGCCGCGTATGTCAGGAGCTCCATGTCGCACTCGCACAGCGAACCGCCCGTCCCCTCCACCCCCGCGGGCCAGACGCCCGAGTCGCCACGCCGACCCTCACCTCGTCGCCGACTCCTCACCGGCATCTCGGTGGTCGCGATCCTCACGCTCGGCCTGTTCGGCGCGAGCACGCTGATCAACTCGTCGAACACCGCCAGCGCTCTGCGTGGGCATCCCGAAGTGCTGCGGCCGGGCTGCACGTGGGACTCCTCCGGGAACTACGTCCAGAACTGCAAGGTCTGGTCGGAGTCGCAGAAACGGCACGTGATCGTGCAGATCCGCGCCTCGAGCGGCAGCGACAGCGGCGTCTACCTGCTCGACGGCATGCGTGCCAGCGAAACCCGCTCGGCATGGACCACCGACGTGCAGGCCGCCAAGGTCTACGACGCCAAGGCCGACACCACCCTGGTCATGCCGGTGGGCGGCGCATCGTCGTTCTACACCGACTGGGACGGCGGCGCCGGTGACAAGAACACGGTCATCAAGCAGGAGACCTTCCTGACCTCGGAGCTGCCCGGTTACCTCGAGCGTGAGTTCGGCGTGGCCCGCAACAACAACGCGATCATCGGACTGTCGATGTCCGGCGGGCCCGCGGTGACCCTCGCCGAGCGCCACCCCGAGCAGTTCAAGGTCGTGCAGGCGATGTCGGGCTACTACCAGACCGACAACCCGATCGGCGCTCTCGGCGTGTTCGCCACGCAGACCATGGTGTCCAACTACGTCAACGGCGTCGTCAACATGTGGGGCGCGCCGGGCGGCACCCGCTGGACCGACAACGACCCGTCCAAGAACCTGACGCAGCTGGCCGACAACGGCCAGGTTCTCATCATCTCCTCGGGCAACGGTTTCCTGACGCCGTCGGAGATGGCCAAGCTGTCGCCGCAGGACCAGCTCAGTGCGATGGCTCTGGAGATCCTGTCCGCGGTGTCGACCGTGCTCATGCAGTTGCAGGCCAAGCAGGCCGGCGTATCGGTGATCTCGTTGCCGAACTACGGCGGCCACACGTGGGAGAACTGGGGACGTGCGCTCGGTGACGGCAAGGAGCACGTGCTGACCACACTGCGCAACAACCCGCCGGTGACCACGAAGACGACCGTCGTCTCCGCCTCGGGCAGCCCCGATCCCGACGGCCCCGCGAAGGTGACCCTGGCGGCGAAGAAGGCGGCCGAGGAATCGCCGGCGCTCGACCTGTCGGGTCTGTCGGCCCGTGGTTCGGATGAGACCGAGTCCGCCTCTCAGTCGGCCTCCTCGTCCGCCGAGTCGTCCGCAGCGGAGTCGTCGGCCTCCGGGTCGTCCTCGGCCGACCTCGCACCGTCCGCGGTGTCGGGCTCGGAGTCGGTGGACGCTTCCGTCCCGGAATCGGCCACCAGTTCCGAGACGAGCACGCCGACCGTGCCCCAGCTCGCCCCGACGGGGCCCGTCACACCCGGTAACTCGAGCAGCACCCCGGTCCCGTCCCGCTGACCGGCTCTCCCGCTCACGGTTTCCGTTCCCGCTCACCGGAAGAGGTGTGAGCGGGAACGGACCGTGTGAGGGACCGATCCCGTCGACCCACCTGCTGCTAGCGTTCAGCCATGACCGCCGACCCCGATCTCGCCGACCTCGTCGGCGTCGACACCATCGTCGTGGTCGTGGCGTCCGGTGTGATCCTCATCTGGGCACTCGCCTTGGGCGTGTGGAAGTACCACGGCATCCGCACCTCACCGGACCGGACGGCCCATGTGTATGTCGACATCGCGCACCGGGCCGCGCTGATGTACTCGTTCGCCACCCTGGTGCTCGCCGCGCTGGTCGAGCTCAGCGCCTTCCCGACGACCGTCAACGCGATCGCCGCGGCGGTCCCGATCGTCTTCTTCGTCGCGGCGATCGCCGCGTATTGCATCCACGGCGCCCTGCGGGACACCACGAATCAGTTCGTCGACCCGACTCCCGGCACCTACCTGTTCATGCTCGCGCTCATCGTGGGCGAGATCGGCGGCGTGCTGGTCCTGCTGGCCGGGGTAGTGGTGCGACTGACGTGAGTGGTCGCGCGATGGTCACGGGCGCGCGGTGTGACCGCGCAGCCAGGTGATCACCGCGTCGAGCACCACCGCCTGCTCGGGTTCGTTGAAGATTTCGTGGAACAGGTCGTCGTAGATCACGAGCGTTTTGTCCGCCGACCCGGCGAGCCGCTCGACGAGTTCGCTGCCGCGCGGGTCGGTGAGCGCGTCCTCGCTGCCGTGCATCACCAGGATGGGTAGTTGCAGTGACGGCAGGCGCTCAGGAAACGACCGCATGGTGCCGATCATCGCCCCGCCCAGCCCGGCCGGGATCTTGCCGCGCGTCACCAGCGGGTCGGCGTCGTAGGCGGCCACGACGTCCGGATCCCGGGAGATGCTCGACGAACTCAACTCGGTGGTGGGCAATCCCGGTGCGATCCGGCCGATCAGCGGCGCGAATCGGACGGCCAGATCGGGCAGGTCGTCACCGGGCAGCACGGCCGCTCCCGACAGGATCAGTCCGTCGAGCTTGTCCTGGTGGTCGAGCGCATAGTCGAGAGCGATGCACCCGCCCATGCTGTGCCCGATCAGGAACGTCGGGACGCTGCCGTCGGCGACATGGGCGAGCACGGTGTCGAGGTCGTCGGTGAAGTCACCGAACCGGCGCAACCGGAGTCGCTTGCCACCCGAGCGGCCGTGACCGACGTGGTCCGGTATCGCGACGAGGTAACCGTCGTCGACGAGCCGACGGGCCACATGCAGATACCGTCGTCCGTGTTCGGCGAGTCCGTGCACCACGACGACCACGCCGCGCGGGCTGTCCGCGGGCCGGTGGACGTCGTAGACGATGGTGTGCCCGTGCCGGCCGCGAAAACTGTGTTCTTCCGGTGTCATTCCCTGATCTCGTTTCGGTGTTCAGTGCCAGCCGAGTCGGGCAGCGACCGACTTGCCTGCCGACTCGAGGGCGCCGAGCGGACGGAAGGCGGCCTCGCCGATACCGACGAGTGCCTCGACCCGCCCGACCACCCGTTCGAGCCGCCCGACGATGTCGGACATGCGGTCGACGGTGGCGTCGACCTGGTCGAGGGTTCCGGAGAGTCGCACCAGCGTCACGTCGAGTTTCGCGATCGTCGAGTTCAGCCCGTCCAGGGTGGGGCCGAGTCCGTCGAGGGTCTCCCCCATGTCGGCGATGATGCCCTCGAGTTGCTCGACGGTCACGTCGGCGTTGAGCGCGGCCTGCGCCAGCTTCTTGATCCGTTGACGTTCCGGCGGTCTCGATGATGTGTGCTCGCCCCTGTCGGCCATGAGGTGGATTATGGCCCATCGGGGTCCGCCCGGGTGTCGGGTCGGGTGAACCCTTCGTGGACACTCCGCTCTCGCCGCACCCCAGGGGACGGGGGTGTCGTGGGGCGGTCACGCCAATTGCGGGGCGACTTTCGACGCGACGAGCTCGAGGTGATCGAGATCCGACAGATCAAGGGTCTGCAGATACATGCGCGTGACGCCCAGCTCGCCGTAGCTCGCGATCTTCGCGGCGACCTCGTCCGGGGTTCCGGCAGCCCCGTTCTCGCGCAGCTCGTCCGGTTCCCGGCCGATTGCCTCGGCCCGGCGCCGGAACTCGGCTTCGTCTCGGCCGCAACACAATACGAGTGCGGCGGAGTAGGTGAGCGACTCCGGGTCGCGGCCGGCGTCGACGCACGCCGTCCGGACGCGCCCGATGAGATCCCCGGCGACGTCGAGTGGTTGGAACACGACATTGAACTCGTCGGCGAAACGCGCCGCCAGCGCAGGCGTCCGCTTCTTGCCACTGCCTCCGATGATGATCGGCGGGCGCGGATGCTGCACGGGTTTGGGCAGGGCCGGCGACTTCGAGAGGCGAAAGTGCGTGCCCTCGTAGTCGAACTCCTCGCCCAGCGGGGTCTGCCACAACCCGGTGATGATCTCGAGGTTCTCCTCTAGGCGGTCGAACCGCTCCTTCAACGGCGGGAACGGGATTCCGTACGCCTCGTGCTCACCCTCGTGCCAGCCCGTTCCGATTCCCAATTCGACACGGCCACCGCTCATCTGATCGACCTGGGCGACTGCGATCGAGAACGGCCCGGGTAGCCGGAAAGTGGCCGACGAGACGAGCGTCCCCAGCCGGATTCGCGAGGTCTCGCGCGCCAAGCCCGCCAACGTGATCCACGCGTCGGTCGGCCCGGGGAGGCCGTCGCCGCCCATTCCGGCGAAATGGTCGGAACGGAAGAAGGCATCGAAGCCCAGGTCCTCGGTCGCCTTGGCGACGGTGAGCAGATCGTCGTAGGTCGCACCCTGCTGGGGCTCGGTGAAGATTCGCAGTTGCACGTTTCCAACCTACGCGCGCTGGGCACACGACCGGTGGCGAGGCGGCGTGCGAAGCGGACCCCATCCGGCCCGGCGGCCATTCCGAATCGCTCCACGCACGACACCGTTCCTCGACAAAGGAGTCCAACATGAAGACAGTCACGCGCACAGCTCTGGGTTTCGTCGTCGCCGCCGCAGGTGCGACCGCAGTATCGCTCGCCGCCGCGCCGTCCGCCGGCGCCGCGCCCACCGTATGTCCGGCACTTCCCGGCCAGTCCGCCTCTGCGGCCTCGTGTAGCGCCGACTCCGGCCCGACCGGACTCTCGCTCGCCATCACCGACAACGGCGGCGAAGCCAACGTCACCGCCGACAACTTCGCCGGACCCGCGGCCATCGCCCTCGGTCCCGGAGCGACGGTCACCATGGACGGCATCCGTCCCGGCCTGGCCATCGGTATCGCCGGACCCGGCGGCGAGGTCGTCGTCGACGGCAAGAACGGCCCGACCTGCAAGGGGCCGGCGTTCGCGGGCGACTTCCAGACCTTCAAGGGCTGCCTGTCCTGACCGTCCCGCACCGGCGCCTGAGGTGCGACGTGGATAGCGACCAACCCCCTGCTCCCTGAGGAGCGCCCGGAGCTTGCGGAGGGCGCGTCACGAAGGGTCTTCGCAACCCGACTCACCAGGACCCTTCGTGACGGCCTCCGCAAGCTCCGGCCTCCTCAGGGAGCAGTGAATGGGCTCGCACCGCGCACAACGGTTCTGTCGTGGTCCACGACGGCCGCCAGGCCGCAATTACTCAGAACGCGGAGCGACAGCGACGGGATCAGGACAACAGGCCCCGGACGTATGCCGCCTGACCGATGTGCTGGGTGTCGTCGTCGATCACGCTGAGCAGTCGTACGCCCAACGTGACCGGCGGGTCCCAGTTCTCGTCGACGACGCGGTCGAGATCTGAATCCGACAGCGCGCCAATGTAGTCGACGCTGACCGCGTGCGTGGCGTCGTAGTAGCCACGCAACAGGTCCGGGTCGTCGACGACGACCCGCGCCGCCTCGTCGGCAGACTGCCCGTACCCGCTCTCCCCGGGGTCGAACGGCAGACCGAACCGTTCGACCCATCCCCCGGTCACCCACACCTCGTCGGTTCCGGCGACGTCGGCGACGTGCGAGTCCTGCACGCGCGTCAGATGCCACACGAGCCAGGCGATCGTGTTGGCACCGGGCGCGGGAGCCCGGTTCAATTCCTCGGTGGAGATGTCGTCCAGGACGGCGTGAACGTTCTCAACGACTCGACCGAGACCGTCGAGCAACACATCTGTAGATCGCATGGCACAAGTTTAGGTTCGCGGTGGGCACAACGATGGCCACTCCGACGATCCGTCAGCATCATTCCTCCGGTGTCAGAACCGAATGCCCCACGTAAGATCCGATTCAACGCCTTCGACATGAATTGCGTTGCGCACCAGTCACCGGGTCTATGGCGCCACCCCGACGACCGGTCGTGGGACTACAACACCATCGACTACTGGGTCGACCTCGCCCGCTTGCTGGAGACCGGCGGATTCGACGGTCTGTTCATCGCCGACGTCCTGGGCACCTACGACGTGTACGCCGGCAACGACGAAGCCGCCATCCGCCAGGGTGCGCAGATCCCCGTGAACGACCCGCTGTTGCTCGTCTCGGCGATGGCGCACGCCACCGAACACCTCGGCTTCGGGGTCACCACCGGTACGGGTTTCGAGCATCCCTACCCCTTCGCACGGCGTCTGTCGACGCTGGACCACCTCACCCGTGGCCGGATCGGCTGGAACGTGGTGACGGGATACCTGCCTGCGGCAGCCCGCAACATGGGCGCCGACGATCAACTCGAGCACGACGAACGCTACAACCAGGCCGATGAGTACCTCACCGTGCTGTACAAGCTCTGGGAGGGTTCGTGGGAACGCGACGCGGTCCTCCGCGATCGCGAGGCGGGCATCTTCGCCGACCCGGCCCGGGTCCATCACATCGGGCACCGCGGCACCCACTTCACCGTGCCCGGCATTCACCTCGCCGAGCCGTCGCCGCAGGGTTCACCGGTCATCTACCAGGCCGGGGCCTCGCCTCGCGGCCGGCGTTTCGCCGCGGAGAACGCGGAGGCCATCTTCGTCGCCGCGCCGACCAAGGCCATCCTGCGTGATGTGGTGAGCAAGGTGCGCGACGAGCTGATCCTGGCCGGACGCGACCCGTACGACGCGAAGATCTACACGCTGCTGACGATCATCACCGACTCGACTCCGGAGGCAGCCCGCGCGAAAGCCGCGGAGTACCAGTCCTACGCCAGCACCGAGGGTGCGCTGGTCTTCATGTCGGGCTGGATGGGGATCGACCTCGCGAGTTACGAGATCGACGAACCGATCGGCAACGTGCACAGCAACGCGATCCAGTCCGCGGTCGCCGCTTTCCAGCAGGCGAGCGACACCGGCGAGGAATGGCGCGTGCGGGACATCGCGGCGTGGGGCGGCATCGGCGGAATGGGTCCGGTCCTGATCGGCTCCGGCGACGAGGTGGCAGAAGCCCTGCAGGACTGGGTGACCGAGACCGACGTCGACGGCTTCAACGTCGCCTACGCGGTGACCCCCGGATCGTTCGAGGACATCATCACCCACGTGGTGCCCGCCCTCGAGCGGCGCGGACTCTACGACCGGGACTACGTCCCGGGAACCCTGCGCCACAAGCTCTTCGGGCGTGGCGATCAACTGCCGGAGAATCATCGCGGGTCCACGTACCGGGTCGGTGGGAGCAACTCGACCGTCGACGATTCGATCAGGGAAGCCGCTCAGCTCACCAGCGCGAACGGGGGCCTCCGGTGATCGAGGTGGTGGGGTTGACGAAGGTGTTCGGTGTCGGTTCGCCCGACCCGACGACGGTGCTCGACGAGGTCGACTTCACTGTCGACGCCGGTGAGATCTTCGCCGTCGTCGGCCCGTCCGGCGCCGGCAAGAGCACGTTGGCCCGGTGTCTGAATCTGCTGGAACGTCCGACGTCGGGCAGGGTCGTCGTCAACGGGGAGGATCTCACCGCACTGGGCACGTCGGGCCTTCGCGACGCCCGGCGCCGGATCGGCACCGTGTTCCAGTCGGCGAGTCTGCTGTCCCGGCGAACCGCGGCGCAGAATGTCGCTTTGCCTCTCGAATATCTGGGTGCGACAAAGCGATCGACCACGGCTCGCGTCGGCGAACTTCTCGATCTGGTCGGCCTCGCCGACAAAGCGGACCTGTATCCGCATCAGCTGTCCGGCGGTCAGCGGCAGCGCGTCGGCATCGCTCGGGCCCTCGCACTCAAGCCTTCCGTCCTGCTGTCCGACGAAGCCACCTCGGGTCTGGATCCCGCGGCCACGGACACCTTCTTACGGCTCCTCACCGACGTTCGGGACGAACTGGATCTCGCGGTGGTGTTCATCACCCACGAGATGGACACGGTCGTGCGGGTCGCCGACACCGTCGGCCGTCTCGAACGCGGCCGCATCGTCGAGTACGGAAGACTGGAACAGGTGGTCCTGGAACCGGATTCGGTTCTGGGACGGGCACTCCGGCCGCGCGGGCCAAGTGCGCAACCGGCCTCGGCCGAAACCCCGATCTCGGTGGTCTACCACTCCGCGACGGTCCCCGCGGACTGGTTGACCCAGCTGGGCAGGCGACTCGACATCTCGATCTCGGTGCTGGGCGCCAACGTGCAGACCATCGACGGCACCGTCTTCGGCGATCTCACCGTGTCGGTGCCGATCGGACACGCGTCGGCATTCATCGGCGCCGCGGGTGAACTAGGCCTGGCCGCGCGCCTTCTCGACGCCACCGCGACCGCGGGCGGTACCGCCGTCGAGACCGTCACCGGCTCCGAGGTGGCCGCGTGAGCACCACGTATTCGGCGAACATCACGGTGCCGCTCGACGAGATCCCCGACCTGCTCATCCCGGCGGCCATCGACACGGTCCTGATGGTGAGCATCGTGATGGTCGTCGTCCTGGTGGTGGGAGTCCCGCTGGGCGCACTCATCCACAACCTCGCTCCCGGCGGGCTTTTCGCACGACGCTCGTTGCACACCCCCCTGTCGTGGGTGATCAGCATCGGTCGGTCGTTGCCCTTCCTGGTGCTGATGACGGCGATCATCCCGTTCACCCGCCTGGTCACGGGCACGAACATCGGCATCGCCGCGGCGGTGGTACCGATGTCGATCGCCGGCATCGCCTTCTTCACACGCATCGTCGAGAACTCGCTGCGGTCGGTCCCGGCCTCGACGATCGACGTGGCACGTGCGTCCGGCGGATCGAACGCCCAGATCATCTGGAAGGCACAAGTTCCCGAGGCGCTGCCGAGCATAATCGGCGGACTGACGATCAACACCATCGCGATGATCGAGTACTCCACGATCGCCGGCACCATCGGCGCCGGCGGACTCGGATACGTGGCCGTGACCTACGGCTACCAGCGATTCGATCAGGGAGTCATGGTCGCCACCATCATCGTGCTCATCGTGACGGTGGCCGTGATCCAGGTCGCCGGCGACGCCCTCGCCCGTAGCCTCAACCCGGTCACGTCCCGCCGGGTCAACCACTGAAGAACCACAAAACCGCCGGCCGGCTCTGCTCCCTGAGCGGCGGAGCGCCCGTCACCGCATCACCCAGCCACACCCGAAAGGCACCCCATGACACAGGACACCGGTTCCACCACCGGCACCTCATCGAAATCCGGCGAGACTCCCTCTCCGCCCGGCAGTTCCGGAATCGAGATCTCGACACGTCGCCGCTGGCCGCTGATCGTCGGCGCGCTGGTCGTGGTCGCCGTGATCGCCGCCGTCGTCGGCTGGCGCTTCCTCGGGTCCGACTCGACGTCGCCCAACGAGACCGCCGGTGCGACACTGACCGTCGTCACCGCCGAGGGCAACGCCTCCGAGCAGGCACTGGTCGAGTTCATCGCCGACGAGGTCGCACCCCGGTACGACATCAAGGTCGCATTCAAGGGCCTGTCCGACTCCACGACGCTGAACCGTGCGGTCAGCGACGGGGAGGTCGCGGGCACCGTCTATCAGCACAAGCTGTGGCTGTCGCAGGTCCTCGAGGCGAACCCGGACTTCCAGGAGGAAGCCGCGACGCCGGTGTTCCGCTGGGGATTCGGCATCTGGTCGGACAAGTACCGCGACGTCGCCGACCTGCCGCAGAACGCCCGCGTCTCCCTCTACTCCGATCCCGCGAATGAAGCCCAGGGACTCTGGCTGCTCGAACGCGCCGGACTCATCACGCTGAAACCAGGCGTGGACAAGTGGAAGGCGACCCAGAAGGACATCGCCACGAATCCGCGGAACCTGCAGTTCGTCCTGCTCGACTTCGCCGCCCAGTCGCGCTCGCTCGCCGACCTCGACGCCACCGTGGGCTACACCGAGTACTACCTCGCCGCGAACATCGACATCGCCAAGCAGATCTACGCTCCGCCCGCTCCCGACGAGTTCGCCGGGCAGCTGACCATCGGGACGCAGTGGAAGGACACCGAGAACATCAAGAACCTGGTCGCCGCGTTCAAAGACCCTGCCGTGCAGGAATTCCTGCGGACCGATCCGCGGGTCAAGGGCATCCTGCTGCCCCTGTGACCAGCGTCGGCACTGCTGCACACCCCAGCACCGCACCCGGGTCGCCCATCGCGACCCGGGTGCGGTGCGCATAGGCTCACCGCGTGAGCCGCACACATCACGGGCACGGTCATGCGCACTCGCTGTCCGACATCAGCCACACGCTGTCGCCGATCGCCCGGTGGTTCGTCATCGGCACGCTCGCAGTGACCGCGGTCGCGGTCGCGGTCGGCATGGTCGTCCTGTGGCCGTCGGAGTCCGAACACCCGATCCCCACCCAGTTCCGGTCCGCCGACGGCGGGCCGATCACCACGGTCGACGGCGAGATCGTGGACCAGTTCCATGCGAATTGCCTCAACTCGGTGGCGGGATCAGTGCTCGAGACCGCCGACATACCGGTGAATCCGGTGCCGGGTGGGCCGTGCATCCTCAACGCGGGCCGGTTCACCTCCGGCGACGTGGCCGGCCAGTACACCGTCCTGGAGATCCCGACCAACCGGGCACAGGCCGGATCCGGGCCCGACACCGTGGCCCCCGCCGCCGGCACGCTCGACGACCCCCAGGCCGGCCAGCCGACGTTGAACGTCGGGGACGGCATCCGGCTCGCGACCGTTCCCGGCCCCGACGGCAGCAACCGGTACAGCTTCTTCGACTTCCAGCGCGGACCGGCGATCATCTTCTGGGCCGTGCTGTTCATCGCCGCGATCGTGCTGGTGGCGGCGTGGCGCGGGTTCCGCTCGATCATCGGGCTGGCGATCGCCTTCGGGATACTCACCGTGTTCACGCTGCCGGCCATCCTCGACGGGTCGTCCCCTGTTGCGGTGGCGGTCGTGTCGTCGGCGGTGATCCTGTTCGTGGTCCTCTACCTCGCGCACGGTGTCAGTCTCCGGACCAGTTCGGCTCTGCTCGGGACGCTGACCTCCCTCCTGCTCGCGGGATTCCTGAGCTGGCTCGCCATCCGGACCATGAATCTCACGGGGCTCTCGGGGGATCAGACCACCAATCTGCAGGTGTATCAGGGCAACATCTCGGTCAGCGGTCTCCTGCTCGCCGGGTTCATCATCGGCACCCTCGGTGTTCTGAACGATGTCACGATCACCCAGGCCTCGGCGGCCTTCGAGCTGGCCGCGGCCGGCGAACCGTCACGGCTCGCGACCTTCCGCGCCGCGATGCGCGTGGGCCGCGACCACATCGCGAGCACGGTGTACACCCTCGTCTTCGCCTACGCGGGCAGTGCGCTGCCGCTGATGCTGTTGTTCTCCGTGGCCCAGCAGCCGTTGGGCGGACTGCTCACCACCGACGTCGTCGCGGTGGAGTTGGCCCGCTCGTTCGTCGGCGGTATCGCGATCGCGCTGTCGGTTCCGCTCACGACGGCGATCGCCGCCGCGCTCACGACCCCGGCGGGCGCGGGACGTACACCGGCCGCGCACGCCGCGGCCTGAGGTCACGGCCCGCGATCAGCATCGACCTTTGGGGAGGTCGGCCAGGTTCTTTCCGAGCCAATTGCCGAGCCGGGTCAGCATCTTGGTCCCGTCGGTGAACGATCCACTCCGCGGGATCGCCGCCATCGACACCGCGACCTGGCCGCTGGTCGTGGTGATGATGCCCAGTTGCCGCACCAGGTGCGCCGACGACTTCGACGTCGCCGGACCCCAGCCACCCTTGACCGCGGTCACCGCTCCCTGACTGCGCCCCACCTTCGCGATACCCCACTGCTGATTCGGGGCGACGGCGCTCATCAGCCGGATGAGGTGTTCGCTGTCGGGCAGACACGGCAGGTGGGCGCCGAAGATCGCCTGGTCGCGCAGCGCCCAGGCGGTGTGACCGGGGTACGACGGGGGGTTGTCGACCTCGGAGGACACGTGCGTCCGGACGTCGTGGCCCTCACGGAGAACCGCACTGACAGCGTCGACGGACGCATGTCCGCCGCCGAGCACCCCCCACAATTCGCCGGCTGCATCGTTGTCGGAGAACGTGATCGCCTTGTCCTCCATCGCGGCGACCGCCGGACCGCGCTCGCGCTGCGCGGCGAGCGACACCGGAACCTTCATCGTCGACCATGCACGTCCCGATTTGAGCGACCCGAGGGAGATGACCTCGTCCCCGCCGACGGGCACGATCGCGATCCCGAGTTGGCCGGGCAAGGACTTGCGCATCGACTTCGTCAGTGCGGCATAGCTCTTCGTGAGCTTCTTGTCGAGTGGTTCCGGTGGCTTGAACCACGTGGCGAAGGGCTCCGGCAGCGGCGGCAGCACGGGGAGCGGTATCGCCGTCGCCGAGCCCGTGCCGATCACCATCGACATCGCCACCGCGCAGAACACCACGCCGATCCTGGTCACAACTTTCACATCTGTCTCCTGAGTCACTTCAGACACATGAGACTAGGACGGTTACGCACCAGGGACCAGGCTGTATACCCAATCGGAACCTTGCTGGGACCGGGGTCACACCGCTTCGAGGACCGGTCAGGCGGAACAGCGTCCGCGCGGAAGACGGGCGAGGTTGGTGTCGAGCCAGTTCGCCACCGAATTCAGCGCGGCGATACCCCCCGACATCGAGCCCCCGACCGCGCTCATCGCCACCGCCGCACGTTGGCCGTCGCGGAAGGTGAGGATTCCGATCTGACGGACGAGGTATCCCTCGGACACTCCTGGACCCCAACCACCCTTCACCGCGGTTGCGCGGGGCGCCGGCATGATCTCGATTCCCCACTGCTGATTGCCGCCCACCTGACCCATGAGGGCGACGACCTGTCGCGAACCCGAGATGCAGGGCAAGCCGGCGGTGAACGTCGCGGCCCCCGGCAGCGACCACACCGTCTGCCCGAACACGGTGAAACCGGCACGACGCTGCGTCGCCGGGACCACCGTCGTGGTGTCACCGCCGTCCCGCAGCACCGCGGTGACGGCGTTGGCTGCCGCCTGTCCGCCGCCCAGCGAGGACCAGAGGCTCTCCGCGGCGGCGTTGTCGGAGTCGACGATCGCGGCCCGCGCCGCCGGGCCCGGGCCGTTCGCCCGTTCTGCGGCGACGGCGAGCGGGACCTTGATCGTCGACCACGCCACCCGGGGTGTGGCATCGCCGAGGGTGAGCCCGGGGACGGCCGACCCACCGACCGGTGCGATCGCGATGCCGACCGTCAGTCCGGTCGACGCGGCAACCCTGCGGAAACTCGCCGCGAGGCCTCCATACGATGCGGAGGGGACGGCCGCCGACGACGTCGGGATGTCTGTAGCGCGTGCGGCGGGTGTTGACGCCGATGGGTCGGCGGTCACGGTGACGGTGACCGGCACAACGGGTTTCGGGTCGGATTCGGTCGAGCAACCGGCGAGGAGCGCGAGCGCGCCGAGCACGACGATGCAGCGGTTCCGCCGAGTCCGCTTAAGCCACAACGGCCGTCGGGTGGTGTCCATCAGTAGATGTGCACCACGGCGTCATTGCCTCCCCGGCACGCGACGATCCCGCCTTCGGGAACGCAGTTCATCGCATAGGCCTGCCCGGTGACCGGGCTGACCGCGACCACGACACGCGGCGACCGTGCCGCACCCGCTCCCACATACGCATCGCGCACCGCGAACGCGAACGGGCAGCTGGTCACCGATGTACCGATCCCGACCGTCGCATCGCACGGACTCGAACCGGGCGGCGGCGCAGCCGGGGCCGGCGGAACGTTCTGGACGGTCGGCGGGGGCGCCACCGTCTCGGTCACGGTCGGCGTCGTCGGCTCCTCGTCGGCCCGGGTCTCGGCGTCGTCACCCGAGCCGGCGATCAGGATGCCGCCGAGGACGGCGAGCCCGACGAGTGCCACTGCGATCAACCCGATCAGCACCGGTATCGCGACCGAGCGCCGCTGCGGCGGCGGATAGGCGGGCGGATACCCCGGCGGCCCGTACATCGGACCGGGTTGCGGTCCTGCGTAGTTGTGCGCCCCCGAGAAGTGCTGGGCCCCCGAGAACTGCTGCGGTCCCGAGAACTGCTGCGGCCCCGAGAACTGCGTGGTCCCGGCTCCGCCCTCGGGGCCCGTCGTGTGCCGCACCAGGGTCGGTTCGTACCCGGGGTCGGTGGGCGCGATGACCGTGTCCGGAGCGCGGACGACACCGGTGGGTGCTTCCGGAGGCGGTGGCGACGCCTTGACGAGATCCGGCCCCGGCCGGACCCCCTCCACTCCCCCGGCGAGCGCGCTTCGAGCCGCGCGTGCGAGCGCGACCGCGGAGTCATGGCGGGCCGCGGGATCGGCGGCGAGGGCTGTGCGGATCACCTCGTCCATCGCCGGCGGTACGTCTGCGTTGACCGCACTCGGCGACGGGGCCGGTGACAGTACGGCCGCCTTGATCGCCGCACTCACCGTCTTCGCCGGATGCGGCACCCGCCCGGTCAGGCACTCGAAAAGCACACAGGCCAGGGCGTAGATGTCGCTGGCCGCGCTGACCTGGGCGGCGTCGAACAACTCCGGGGCCATGTAGGCGATCGATCCCACGGCCGTCCCGGTCTGGGTGAGGTGGGTGTCCTCGGCGGCATGCGCGATGCCGAAGTCGACGAGATATGCGAAGTCGTTCGCCCCGACGAGAATGTTCTCCGGTTTGATGTCGCGGTGCACGAGTCCCTCGGCGTGTGCGGCGTCGAGCGCCGCGGCCACCTGTTCGATGATCGACACCGCGCGTTCGGGCGGGAGCCGCATCTCCTGCGTCAGGAGCGCGCGTAGATCTTCTCCGACGACCAGGCGCATGTCGATGAACAGCACGCCGTCGATCTCGCCCCAGTCGTGGATCGGGATGACGTGCGGTTCGCCGAGGCGGGCCGCGGCGTGCGATTCCCGGCGAAACCGCTCCTGGTACATCGGATCGTGTGCCAGCCCGAGGTTGAGCAGCTTCAGCGCGACGACCCGGTCCTTGGTCGTGTCGTATGCGCGGTAGACCTCGCCCATCCCACCGCGGCCCAGTAGTTCGTCGAGGCGGTACGGCCCGAACTGTGTGTTGACCCGACTCCCAGCCATACGCAGGAGCATATGTCGGCAATCGGACATCGTCTGTCGACCACTCGATTGCACCTTCGGAGTACGGGTGTCGCGTCGGGCCCCGAGCCCGCGCCGTTGCGTGACTACGCTGTGCCTGGTGACGCCGTCCACCCGGACGGCACGGACTCGGCCCGCTCGCTTCGCTCCCGGCGCCGATACGGATTCGGCCCGACTGAAATGAGGAACGCCCGGAGATGTCTGCCCTGACCAAAGGCCAGAACGGCCCGTTGCCGACCCCCGATGTCATCGTCTCGGTGGACCTCGCGACCGCCGCCGACCTGTCGGCCCTGCTGGTCACCGACCGGGGGGTGGTGCGTACCGACGACGACTTCGTCTTCTACAACCAGCCGACCGGGCCCGGCGTCCGGCTGGAACAGGCCGCCGGAGGTTCTGCGCGACTGCACATCTCGACCGCTCGAGTACCTGCCGACATCGACGCGGTGCGCGCGGTCATCACGCTCGACGACGCGTCGTCGACCTTCGGCCGTTTCGCGCCGCCGGTCGCTCACGTCACCGACGAAGCGGGCCGGCCGCTGTACGACTTCACCGTCACCGGCCTCACCAGCGAGTCGGTGGTCATCGCTCTCGAGGTGTACCGACGCAACAGCGAGTGGAAGGTACGTGCCGTCGGTCAGGGATACGCGGGCGGGTTCGCCGATCTGGTCCGCGACCACGGGGTGAGCGTCGACGACGAGCCGCAACCGACGCCCGCCCCGCCCGCGCCGATCAGCTACTCGCGGCCGTCGGCGCCCACTCCCCCGTCACCCGCGCCCCCGGCGGCGCCGCCCACCTCCGCGCCCCCGGCACCCGCGCAGCCCGCGGAAGTCAGTCTGCGCAAGGGCGCCCCGGTGAGCTTGGCGAAAGGCCAGAAGGTCACCCTCCGCAAGGAGGGTGGCGTGGCACTCACCGACATCCAGATGGGACTCGGGTGGGATCCGGTGCGCGGCGGATTCGGGCGCGGGGGCTCGATCGACCTCGACGCCTCGGTGCTCATGTTCTCGGGCGGGAAGTGCGTCGAGACCGTCTACTACGGTCACCTCAACAGCAAGAACCGTTCGATCCTGCACTCCGGCGACAACCTCACCGGTGAAGGCGAGGGCGACGACGAGGTCATCCGCGTTGCGCTGCAGTCGGTCCCACCCCAGATCGACGCGTTGATGTTCATCGTCACGTCGTACCGGGGCCACACGTTCGAGAAGATCGAGAACGCCTACTGCCGGCTCGTCGACGAGACGACCTCCGCCGAGCTGGCCCGTTACACCCTCAAGGGCGGGATGCCGTTCACCGCGGTCGCGATGGCGGTCATCTCCCGCGACGGCGGCGAGTGGAAACTGCGTGCGATCGGCGACGGTTTCAACGCGAAGACCCCGAAGAAGGCCGTGCCGCTCGTCGGCCGCTACCTCTGACGCCGACGCCGGACGCCCCCGCGGTCAGATCACGCCGTGCAGGGGCGGCTCCTCGCCGCGCAGAACCCAGCGCCCGATGTGCTGGTACTTCCATCGCACGGGGTCGTGCAGCGTGTGCGTCCGGGCGTCGCGCCAGAAGCGATCCAGCCCCCCACCACCGGCGGCACTGCGGGTCCCGCTCACCTCGAACAGAGCCGACGCCACCGAGGGGGCCACCCGGTCGGCCACCACCTTCGCCGTCGCGACTGCGATCGAGGCCTCCGCGACCAACTCGCGCGAGGACGATTCCGGGGTACCTCCCACTGCCCCGTCGACTCTTCGACCGGCCTCGGCGAGGGTCGCCTCGGCGGTCGCGACCTCGACCTCCAACTCGCCGAAGCGCTGCACCAACAGCGGATCATCCACTGCTCGTTCGACATTCGCCTCGAACCACGGTCGTGACTTCGTACGCACGAACTCCGACGCCGCGCGCAGCGCACCGCGGGCGATACCGACGTCGATCGCCGCATGGAGCAGCTGGGCGAAGGCGCCGTAACCGGTGGGCGCAGATGTTGCCGGTGCGCGCGCCACCAGATCCGCGAGACCCAGGCCGACCCCGCTGAACCGGACGGTCCCCGAGCCGGTCGTGCGCTGTCCCACCGCATCCCAGTCGTCGACGATCTCCACGCCGTCGGCATCGGCCGGGACGAAAGCCACGTACTCCCCGGGTGCGAGGTCGCCGACGGCGACGTCCAGCCGCGCGAGGACGGCGAGGGTGTCCGCGAACAACGAACCGGTGCAATAGAACTTCTCACCGTCGAGGACGAAACGCGTCGATGCTCGATCGGCCACCGGACTCAACCGTGTCGAGATGTCGGCGATGGTCTTGCCGCCCCGCTCGGACTGCGCGTTGGCCACCCGTCCACCCGCGAGGACGTCGGCGAAGATTCGCTCCTGCAACACTTCTCCCGCGGACAGGCGGACGAGATTGAGGTAGACGAAGTGGCTGTGCGGGATCTGCGCGATGCTCGCGTCCGCGGCGGCCAGGATGGACACCACCTCGGCGAGCGCACTGGGACGCAGGTCGAGACCGCCGAACCGAGCCGGGACGGTGAGTGCCAGCAGCCCCGACTGCGACAGACGGTCGATCTCGGCATGGGGCAACCGACGTTCGCGGTCGCGCTCGGCCGCCCCGACCGCGAATTCGGCGGCCAATTCGCGCGCGATCGACAGCGCCTCGGCCTCGGACCCGATCCGCACGGCGGACCGAACCCGCGCCTGGCTCACTGCGGTCACGCCACTCCCGCAGGCGTCGGGGCGGTGTCGCTCTGGGCGCCCTCGATCTCGCGCACCAGAGGCAGCACCTTCTCACCGAAGTACTCGATCTCCTCCTGGAAGTGCAGGAAGCCGCCGAGGATCAGGTCGACGCCCAGACGCTTGTAGGCGACGATGCGTTCGGCCACCTGCTCCGGGGTGCCGATCAGCTGGGTCCGGAAGCCGTCGTTGTACTGGACGAGGTCCTCGAACGACGAGTCGGCCCACATGCCCTTCTTGTCGCCTGTCGAGTTCCCGGCCTGCTGGACGGCGTCCCGGAAGCCCTCCACCGCAGGGCGATTCGCCTTCTCGACGATCTCGCGCAGAGTGTCGCGGGCCTCTTTCTCGGTGTCCCGCGCGATGATGAAGCCGTTGAGCCCGAATTTCACCTCGCGCTCGTGGGCACGTGCGACGGCGCGGAGGTCGTCGAGCTGCTCGGTCACGCCGTCGAAGTCCTTGCCGTTGGAGAAGTACCAGTCCGCGTAGCGTCCGCCGTTGTTGCGGGCGGCCGAGGAGTTCCCGCCCTGGAACAGCTCGGGGTTCGGACGCTCGACGGTGTTGAGCGGCTTGGGCTTCAGCGTGAAGTCGTGGATGCGGTAGAAGTCGCCGCGGTAATCGACCTCGTCCTCGGTCCAGATCTTGCGGATCACCTCGAGGAACTCTCCGCTGCGCCGGTACCGCTCGTCGTGCTCGAGCCACGGCTCGCCGAGGTGGGTGAACTCGTCCTTGAACCAGCCGCTGACGACGTTGATCGCGAAGCGACCCTTGGACAGATGGTCGGCGGTGGCGCCGAGCTTGGCCAGGACGGCCGGATGCCAGAGCCCCGGGTGCACCGCCGCGATCACCTTCAGCCGCTGCGTGGCGAGCAGGAGTGCGAGGCTGAAACTGGTGGATTCGTGCTGGTATTCGGCTCCGTAGCTCGCCTCGTACCGCACCTGCGACAGCGCGTACTCGAAACCGTTGTTCTCGGCGGTCTGCGCGAGTTTGACGTTGTAGTCGTAGTCCCAGCCGGTGCGTTGCTCGATGGTGCTGGTGACCAGGCCACCGCTGACGTTGGGCACCCAGTAGGCGAACTTGATCTGGTCCGCGATGGACTCGGTGGACATGGCTACCTCCGCGAGGTGTCGGTTACATGGCGAGAAGGGACGTGGTGAAGGTGAAAAGTGTTGTCGATCAGGATGATGCGGCCTGCAGACGCGGCAGGAACGCGGTGCGCACGGCCACGGACGGGCCGGCCGACGCCGGGTCGAGCAGTCCGAGCCGGGCGAGAGCGGGCCGGACCCCGTCGCCGAAGTGGTACGCCTCTTCGAGATGCGGATAGCCCGACAGGATGAAGTGGTCGAGTCCGAGCGCGGCGTACTCGGCGATGAGTGCGGCCACTTCGTCGTAGGAGCCGACCAGCGCCGTACCCGCACCACCACGGACGAGTCCGACCCCGGCCCACACGCCGGGGTGGATCTCCAGCGAGTGCGGATCGTTGTGGTCGGCGAAACCGGCTCCACGACCGTGGAGTTCGGACATACGTCGCTGACCCTCGGACTCCGAGCGCGCCAGATTCTGCTGGGCGGTCGCGACCTGCGCCGGATCGAGCGCACCGAGCAGACGGGCCGCCTCGGCCCAGGCCTGCTCCGACGTCTCGCGGGCGATCACGTGAAAACGGATGCCGTGCGAGAGTTCCCGGCCCTGCGCGGCCGCGAGGCCGTTGACCCACGCGATCTTCTCGGCCACCGCGTCCGGACGTTCGCCCCAGGTGAGGTAGGTGTCGGCGTGCTTGGCGGCGACGTCACCGGCGGCCGGCGACGATCCGCCGAAGAAGATCTCCGGCGTCGGATCGGGGCGGCGTCCGAGCTGCGCACCCTCGACGCGCAGGTACTTCCCCACCACGTCGACGGGTTCTTCCTCGGTCCAGAGCCGCCGGATGATCTCCAGGTACTCGTCGCAACGCTCGTACCGCGCGTTCTTCGCCAGGAAGTCGCCGAAGGCGCGCTGTTCACTCGACTCGCCGCCGGTGACGACGTTGACCAGAAGGCGGCCCTGCGAATGCCACTGGAACGTGGCGGCCATCTGGGCGGCCAGCGTCGGCGAGATGAGCCCGGGGCGGAACGCCACCAGGAATTTGAGGCTCTCGGTGGCGTCGATCAGAGCGGCGGTGGTCAGCCAGGCGTCCTCGCACCAGAGACCTGCCGGGGTCAGGACGGCTTCGAAGCCGTTGGCCTCGGCGGCGCCGGCGAGCTGTTTGAGGTACCGCAGATCGGCCGGCCGGTCCCCTGTCATCTGGCTGCCGTGGCCGCCCGCGATCAGATTGCGCGAGTCGCCGTAGGTGGGCAGGAACCAGTGGAAATGCAGAGACACCGCGAGGGCACCTTTCGGTCGGGTCGGCACGTGACGAGCACGACACCGCCTCGACTCCCGCCTCGGGGCGAGTGGGCCGGCGCGGTGCCTCGGCCCAGTGTCCGGCACCATCGCGTCGGCGGACCACAGTTGAAATCGCCCTGAGGGCAAATCGACAACCGCGGGGCCCGGCCGCTAGGCGTCGGCGGGTACGACTGTTTCAGCAGTCGCAGACCACCGAGTCCAGTGGCACGGTGAGCGGGTCTTTGGACCTGATGATCCGGCTGTGATCATTCTCGACGGGGTAGCCCTCGCGCGCCCAGTACTCGTAACCGCCGATCATCTCCTTGACCCGGTAACCCAGCTTGGCGAACTCCAGCGCGGCCCGCGTCGAACCATTGCATCCTGGCCCCCAGCAGTACGTCACAACCGGTGTGCTCGTTGCTATCTCGTCGACAGCGCGCGCGGCGATCTGTGACGTCGGCATGTGCACGGCTCCGACGATGCGCCCCTGCGCCCACGCCGCCTCACCTCGTGAGTCGATCAAGACGAAGTTCACACCGCGTTCCTGATCGGCGTGCACGTCGGACGCATCGGTCTCGAAGCCCGCCTCGAAGAATCCGGGGTGATCAGCGGCTACAGCGCCAGCGTCGACCCCGAGCGGCTCGGGTTCGCGATCCTGGCCTTCCTACGGCTGCGGTATCCCAGCAGCGGGTACGAGCCGTTGCACACCCTGCTCGCGGAGCTACCCGAAGTCATCGAGGCGCATCACGTCACCGGCGACGACTGTTTCATCATGAAGGTCGTCGCCACCGACATGAAGCACCTGGAACGGGTCAGCGGCATGGTCGGAACCCTCGGCAGCGTCACCACCAATGTGGTCTATTCCTCCCCGCTGCCACCTCGCCCGCTACTCCCGCCCGGCGGGTCGGGACTCACCGAGAGCGCCGACAAGGTGTAGGTCGGCAACTACCAGGGCGTCCGATCCCCGCAGCTCAGTCGGTCGACGGGCGCCACTGACCCATACCGAGGAAGACCATCACGAGTTGTCGCTCGGTGCGCTCGACGATCTCCTGCTCGGCGGAACGTCCGCGATACTCACCGTCGAGCAGATCGGCCACCGCGGTGAGCATGATGATGACGATCAGCTCCGCTGCCAGTTCGAGGTCGTCGGATTGCCAGCGTGCCAGATCCGGCATCCGGGCGAGATCGATCGCGAGTTCCTTGGAGAACAACCGGAGTTCGGTGTCGATCGCACGACGGATCTCGGCGATGCCGCCCCGCTGCTCGCGCACCAGGAACCGGAATTGCGACTCGTTCTCGCGGACGTGCCGCAGCAGGATGGCCAGCGAGTTCTGTGCGGTGGGCAGGGCGTCACGCGCCGCCAGGTCGCGTCGTCCCTCACGCAGCGCCCGTCGCAGGACGCGCATCGAGTCCTCGACGACGGTGACCCCGAGATCCTCCATCGATGCGAAGTGGCGATAGAAGGCGGTCGGCACGATCCCGGCGCCACGGGCGACCTCACGGAGGCTGATGCTGCCGAAACTGCGCTCGCCGACCAGTGACCGCGTGGTGTCCAGCAACGCCTGTCGCGTCTGGTTCTTGCGGTCCGCACGGGTCTGCGCATCGCGCCGGCTCGGCTCTCGCGTGCGTGTCACGCATCCGAGTCTATGCGTCGGGTCAGCCGACGCGGCGGAGAGGCACAGGCGGTGTCGTGACGGCAGTCACATCAGCGAACACTTGACGATCGACCATCGCGCTGTGTCACACTTGCCGGTGTACACATGTACACCGAAACAGACCGAACGGAGCCCAGCCCATGAGCATCCGCACACCCCAGGACCAGACCCGCGCCGACACCGGCGCCGAGCCCGGCCGGTGGAGCCGTCTGGTCGGTTCGATCGTGGAGGCAGCGCTGTCGCCGCATCCGGTCGACCGCTACCTCGAGTTGCTCGATCCGATGATCACCTGGCGCGATCTGCGCGGCGAGATCACCCGTGTCGAGCGTCCCACGGCGCGCACCGTCCGCCTCACCATTCGTCCGACCCGTCAGTGGCGAGGCCACGAGGCCGGCCAGTTCGTGCAGCTCAAGGTCGTCATCGACGGCGTTCGGCACACCCGCTGCTTCTCGCCGGCCAACGCCGCCGCGGGCCCGCACGGCGAGATCGAGCTGACCATCACCGCACACGACGACGGCTTCGTGTCCACCCACCTTCGTGAGCACGCCCGGGCCGGGGACGTCGTCGGGCTGTCCGCCGCCGACGGCGAGTTCGTGCTTCCCGACACCGACCCGACGTCGGCGGTCTTCGTCAGCGGCGGCAGCGGGATTACACCTGTACTCTCAATGGCGCGAACACTCGTCGCCCGACAGTACGCGGGACCGATCACGTTCGTGCACTATGCGCGCACCCCGGCCGACGTCGCCTACCGCGACGAGCTGCGTGAACTCGCGGACCGCCATCCCCGGTTCGACCTGCGCGTGTACCACACGCGCGACGACGGACACTTCAGCGCCGACCACCTCGAGGGAATCCCGGGGTTGTCCGACGCCGACGTGTTCGTCTGCGGCCCCGCCGCCCTCATGGACGAGGTCGCACTGGTCCATGCCGAACTCGCCATCAGCCAGCCGTTGCACAGCGAGGCCTTCGCGCCGGTCATCCCCGCCGTCGACCCCGACTCCGTCGAGGGCGAGGTCACGTTCTCCTCGTCGGGGACGTCGGCGACCAACGACGGCCGTCCGATCCTGGACCAGGCCGAAACGGCCGGGCTCACGCCCGAATCCGGGTGCCGGATGGGGATCTGCTTCTCCTGCGTCGCGACGAAGAAGTCGGGGTGCACCCGCAACGTCCTGACCGGCGAGATCGACGACGAGTCCGACACCCAGATCCAGCTGTGCATCAGCGCGCCGGTCGGCTCGGTCGACATCGACATCTGATGCCCGCGAACTGACCGCCCCAGATCCACCCTTCCCAGCCACATCTCCTCTCCGAGAAGGAGGCAATGCCATGACCATCGACATCAGCCGTGACGTCGAGACCACCATCGACGACAACCTGCCCGCGATGCATCGCGTCGGCGCCGACCAGAAGGTCGCGGACGATCCCAACACCGTCGTCATGTCCTACGAGCAGGTCGAGGCGCTCGGGCAAGACCTCGACGCCCTGCGGGCCCGGATCGTCGCCGACCTGGGCCAGAAGGACCGCGACTACCTCTACTCGGTGATCCGCGCCCAGCGCGGTTTCGAGATCGGCGGACGCGCACTCATGTACCTCGGGTTCTTCCCGCCCGCGTGGATCGCCGCGGTAGGCGCCCTCTCGGTGTCGAAGATCCTCGACAACATGGAGATCGGCCACAACGTCATGCACGGTCAGTACGACTGGATGCGCGAGGACACCTACAACTCCCGCGAGTTCGAGTGGGACACCGTCTGTCCGGCCGATCAGTGGAAGCACAGCCACAACTACCTGCACCACACCTTCACCAACATACTGGGTGAGGACCGCGACATCGGTTACGGCATCCTGCGAATGGACCGCGATCAGAAGTGGAACCCCTACTACCTGGGCAACCTCGGCTACGCGACCGCACTCATGCTGCTCTTCGAGTGGGGCGTCATGCTGCACGACCTCGAAGCCGAGAACGTCATCGCCGGCAAGCGCAAGTGGAGTGACATCAAGGGCCTGGTGAAAGGCATGTGGCGCAAGGCCGGTCGTCAGGTCCTCAAGGACTACGTCGTCTTCCCCGCGCTCACGGGCCCGCTCTTCGTCCCGACCCTCATCGGTAACGCGACCGCCAACCTGGTGCGCAACGTGTGGACCTACTCGATCATCTTCTGCGGCCACTTCCCCAGCGGTGCACAGACATTCACGTCCGAGGAATGCCAGAACGAGACGCGGGGCCAGTGGTACCTGCGGCAGATGCTGGGTTCGGCCAACATCACCGGCAGCCCGTTGTTCCATGTGATGAGCGGCAACCTCTCGCACCAGATCGAGCACCACCTCTTCCCCGACATCCCGGCCAGTCGCTACCCCGAGATGTCCGCGGAGGTCCGGGAGATCTGCGAACGCTACGGACTGCCGTACAACACCGGCTCGCTGAGCCACCAGCTCGCGTCGACCTGGAAGAAGATCGCGAAGCTGTCGTTGCCCAACTGGATGACGCGCGACGACAACGATCTGACCGTCATCGTCGAGCGCGAGAAGCCCGCCTCGGTCGCCTGACGCCGGTTTGATCGGTGTGCCTCGGGGGTAGGCTCTGGGCACACCGATCAGGCTCCAGCCGCAATCAACTGCAGGGGGATTCCCGAAGCGATGGTCGACAGCATCGAACGCAACAAGGATCTGTTCCAGGAATTGATCGAGTCCACGGCCACCCACGTCGGCCGGATAGCGACCATCATCACCGGAGCCGTCGCGGGCGTGACCCGCGAGATCGGTGAGATCGTGACCGACGGGTTCGAGATGCGCGAGGCGGCCCGCAAGGCCAAAGCCGACGCCCACCCGCGATACGACGCGAGCGGCATCATCGACGCCGAGTTCGCGGACGCATCGTCCGAGGTGGACACCTCGGCCCCGTACGCCGAATCCGAACAGGCCAGAGAGGTGACCGGAGTGGACATGGACGAACTGCCAGACCGCATCGACGTCGGTGAGCAGACCGGTATCGACCAAGAGGGCGAGGTCTCCCGCGAGGCGGAACTCGCCTCCGACGGCGGCGAGACCGACAAGGACGAACCGGACGTCGACGACCCGCGGGACATCGCCGCGTCCGAGCCGCGAATGGACCCGACCGCAGGGTCCTGACCGGCACCGATCGATTCACCCTGGGCGCAATCGTTGCCCGATGGGGCCGTCGCACGTACCTTGGTCGGCGATTGTCCCCGCTCTCCGGAGGTTGTTGCCCGATGTCGGTGCGCTCTGTCCTCACGTTCCCGAACCCGGTCAACGACTACGCCGCGCGCAGTACCGCCGGGTTGGTCGTCGTCCTCGCGATCATCGCGGTGTCGGTGAACACGCCCGTGCTCTATGGCATCCTCGCCCTGGGGTTCGCGCTGCGTGTGGCATCGGGACCGACCCTGTCACCTTTCGGGCAACTCTCGGTGCGCTTCCTCGTGCCGAAGATCATCCGCAAGGAGAAGCTGGTCCCGGGGCCGCCCAAGCGGTTCGCCCAGACCATTGGCCTCGTCGTCAGCGGGACCGCCTTCGTGCTCAGCCTGCTCGGCTACGGGCTCGCCGCCCAACTCGCCACGGGCGTGCTGATCGCCGCCGCTACGCTCGAGGCCGTCTTCGGCTTCTGCCTGGGCTGCACGATCTTCGGATTCCTGCAGCGCCGCGGTGTCATCCCCGAGTCGGTCTGCGAGGCGTGCAACAACATCTCGCTGCGCGATCCGGCTGCCGTCTGATCCGACGCCGCTCAGCCGTCGGACTTCACCGAACGGTCGGGAACGGTCATGGCCATCATCATGATCTCGGTCTCGCTGTAGTCGCGGCCGGGATGTTCGGCGGCGAGGTGGGCCTGGACCGACGGCACGAAGTCGGCTTCGAGGGCCGTGATGGACTCACCGCAGGGGCAACGCAGGTTGTATGCCATGCGACGCATGGTAACTGGATCGAGCATTGCTCAGTCGAGTATTCCCAACGCGATCCCGTCGAGGATGTCGTGTTCGCTCACGACTAGTTCGTCGATACCGGCACTTTCCGACAGCACTCTCGCGAGCTCGAGGGTGATCAGTGATCCGCCGCCGATGACGTCGACGCGCCCGGGGTGCATCGGTCCGAGCGCCGCGCGGTCGGCGCGTGTCATACCGATCAGGTTCCGGCAGACCCGGTCGAGTTCGGGCAGCGAGATCGTCGACAGATGGATCGCGTCCGAGTCGTACTCGGGGAGGCCGGCACCGAGCGCGGCGAGCGTCGTCATCGTGCCGGCGACGCCCACCCAGGTGCGAGCGGACTGAACCGGCACCGCGGCGAACGCCTCGGCGAGACGTGCGCGTGCGAATTCGGTCGCCGCGGCCAGCTCCGCCGGCGTGGGCGGGTCGGACGGCAGAGCACGCTCGGTCAGCCGAACACACCCGATGTCGGCCGAGTACGCCGCGGTCACACCGTCCGCATCGCCCAGGACGACTTCTGTCGAACCGCCGCCGAGGTCGGTGACCACGAAAGGCCCATCCGCCGCATCCAATTCGCCGACTGCCCCGCGGAACGACAGCCGCGCCTCCTCGTCGCCGGTGATGACCTCGGCGATCGCGCCTGCGGACACGCACCCGAGCAGATCGGCGGTCATGGCGAAGAACTCGTCGCGATTCGACGCGTCGCGGGTCGCGGAGGTGGCGACCATCCGCACTCTCTCGACGCCGAGCGCTTCCATCGTGTCGACATAGTCGCTGAGGGCGACCCGCGTCCGCTCGATCGATTCCGCGGCGAACATCCCGGTCGCGTCGACGCCGTAACCCAGTCGGACCACACGCATCTCACGATGGAGATCGACGAGTCGCCCGTCCGGGCCCGGCTTCGCCACGAGCAGGCGGATCGAGTTGGTGCCGCAGTCCACGGCTCCGACGACGGTCACTCGTCGGTCCCCGTATCCGACGGCTCGGGCCAGTCCTCCGGAATCGCGCTGCCGCGCAACCCGTTCGCGGCCGCGAGCGCCACCGCCTCGTCACCGAGAGGATTGAGCCCGGGGCCCTTGGCCAGGGAGTGCGCGATCAGGACGTGCAGGCACTTCACCCGGTCCGGCATACCGCCACCGGTGAAATCGGTGCCGAGGGGTTCGATCGCGTCGCGTTCGGCGAGATAGTCCTCGTGCGCACGGCGGTACGCCGCGGCGAGTTCGGCGTCGTCGTGCAGGCGCGCGGTCATGCCCTTCATGACACCGGCCGACTCCTGGCGGCTCGCCTCGGCGGTCAGACGCGGATCGGTCAGGTAGTACAACGTCGGGAACGGTGTGCCGTCGGGCAGCCGGGGCGCGGTCTTGACGACCGCGGGCTTCCCGTCAGGTGTGCGGTAGCTGATCTCGAGGACCCCGCGCGGTTCGCGTCCGAGCTGGGCGGCCACCGTGGCGAGATCCTCCGCGGAGACACCGTGGCCGGAGGAGGAGCTCACTGCACGCCGGGAGGGGTCGACAGCGTGTCCCAGAGATTTCCGTACCACGGTGCGCGGGCGCGCTCTTCGGCACGTTCGGCGGCCTCGCGCCGTGCCTCGTCGGCGGGGAACAACATCACGAGCGGGATCTCTCCTGGTTTGACGAACTGCAGGCGCGTCCGCGCCTGGGCCTCGATGTAGGCGGGATCGTTCTGCTCGTTGACCTTCTGCTGATAGTCCGCGACCTCGCGTTGCAGCTGCTCGTTCGACGCGGTCAGCTGACGGAATTCCGAACGCTGACTGAAGTACGTCCGCAGCGGCATCGCGAGCGTCAGTGCCACCACGCACACCACCACGACGGTGATGACGAGCGTCGCAAGGCCGGCCGGGGTCATCTCGACACCACGCAGGCGGGCGCCGATGCCGGCGCGGGCCGGACGTCGGCGGGTTCGAGGCACGCGCTCCGGCGCCACCCGACGGACCCCGGAATCCGAGGTGTCGTCGGCGACCGGTGCGTCGAGATCGGCGGGAACCTCGTGCCCGGCCGCCTCGACCGCTTCCTCGGGCGCCGCCGACGACGCAGGACGAGCGTGCCGCCGCGTGCGACGGGCGCGTTCGCGTGAGCGCGCGTCTACCCGACGATCGCGCCCACGCTGACGCCCGTCACCGCGGTGACGTCGCTGCGAAGCCATGCAGACAGCTAATCACGAACCAAACGAGAAACGCGGGAAGGCGAGGTCGCCCGCGTACCGTGCCGCGTCGCCGAGTCCTTCCTCGATCCGCAGCAGCTGGTTGTACTTGGCGACGCGCTCGGAGCGGGCCGGAGCGCCGGTCTTGATCTGTCCACAGCTGCAGGCGACGGCGAGGTCGGCGATGGTGGTGTCCTCGGTCTCACCGGACCGATGACTCATCATCGTCTTGTAGCCGTTGTTGTGCGCGAGTGCGACGGCGTCGAGGGTCTCGGTCAGGGTGCCGATCTGGTTCACCTTCACGAGCAGCGCGTTGGCGATGCCCTTGGAGATCCCCTCCTCGAGACGCTCGGGGTTGGTGACGAACAGGTCGTCACCGACGAGCTGCACCCGGTCGCCGATCGACTCGGTCAGCTTGGCCCAGCCGTCCCAGTCGTCCTCGGACAGACCGTCCTCGATCGAGACGATCGGGAAGTCGCTGATGAGCTTCTCGTAGAACGACACCATCTCGTCGGCGCCGAGTTCCTTGCCCTCGAGCTTGTAGGCACCGTTCGAGAAGAACTCGGTCGCTGCGGCGTCGAGCGCGATGACGACGTCGCGGCCGAAGTTGTAGCCGGCCTTGCCGACCGCCTCACCGATGACCGCGATGGCCGCCTCGGTGTTGGGCAGGTCGGGGGCGAAGCCACCCTCGTCGCCGAGTGCGGTGCTCATGCCCTGCTTGCTCAGGACGCCCTTGAGGGCGTGGTAGACCTCGGCACCGCACCGCAGCGCCTCCTTGAAGGTCGGCGCGCCGACCGGGGCGATCATGAATTCCTGGAAGTCGATGCCGTTGTCGGCGTGCTCGCCACCGTTGATGATGTTCATCATCGGCACCGGCAGGATGTGGGCGTTGGGTCCGCCGATGTAACGGAACAGCGGCAGCCCGGCCGATTCGGCCGCGCCCTTGGCGACCGCGAGCGAGACACCGAGCAGCGCGTTGGCGCCGATACGGCTCTTGTCGGGGGTGCCGTCGCAGTCGAGCAGTGCCTGGTCGACGAGGCGCTGTTCCTCGGCCTCGATCCCGATCACGGCCGGGGCCAGTTCCCCGAGGACACCCTCGACGGCCTTGGTGACGCCCTTGCCCAGGTACCGGTCGCCACCGTCGCGCAGTTCGACGGCCTCGTGTTCGCCGGTCGACGCCCCGGACGGCACGGCGGCCCGGGTGAAGGTGCCGTCATCCAGGACGACCTCGACCTCGACCGTCGGGTTGCCCCGCGAATCGAGAATCTCACGCGCACCTACCTGCTCGATGATTGCCACGGTTGCACCCCAATCTCGGTGGACGAGTTCGTCGGCGTGATCCCAGGAGATGTGTCCTCCGACGGGGCCGCCTACGCCGACGACGGCCGGGTCTGGTGCCGGCCGATAGGCAAGAGCCTAGTGGCTGCGCCGAAGCCGCACGTGACAAGGTCGACGCAAGCGCAGAAGGCCTTCCCGGCAGGGTTCAGAAGCGGACGTTGATCGAGTAGGCGTTGGCGTGATCGCGCACGTCGAGGACGTAGGCCATCGAGTTGTTGTAGGTCCGGACGGCCTTCTCCCACCCTTCCGGCGTCGTCATGTCGTTGCCGGCGGAGACACACAGATAGCGGGCCGCCGAGAGGGCGGCGTCGTCGATGTTGTCGGGGTCGGGGACGCCGTCACCGTTGGCGTCGACGCCGTAGCGCTTCCACGTCTCCGGGATGAACTGGAACGGCCCCATCGCTCGATCGTGGGTGGCGTCGCCGTCGAGTGCGCCGCCGTCGGTGTCGAGGATCTCCATGTTGCCGCGGGTGCCGTCGAGTTTGACGCCCCGGATGGGCGGGTTGACGTCGCCGTTGTCGGCCACGTCGGAGCCGCGGTAGTGGCCGTGTTTGCTCTCGACGCCGGCGATCCCCGCCAGCGTGGTCCAGTTCAGTCCGCACTCGGGGTGTTGCTGGCGCTGGATCTCGGCGGCGTTGCCGTAGGCCTGGAGCGAGACGACCGGGATACCGGTGGACTCCGCGATGGGCACGGCCCAGTCGTGCATCCTGTCCGCGGTACGCCCGGGTGCGTTGATGTCGATGTAGGGCTGGGGCACGCCCGCCCCCGGCGGGATGCCCTCCGGGATGTCCGGCCTGGTCAGCGACGGCAGGTCGATGCAGCCGGCCAGCAGCACCGACGACGCGACCGCCACGGCCGAGGCCATGAGGCCGTTCCTCCACGGGTTCGGCCGCCTCGACTCCCGACGCGCCGCATCCCGGCCCTCCACACGCATTCCTGCCCTACTCCCCTCTCCGGTCCGACGACTTTCGGGCGGACACCGCCCGAGGGGAACCACGATCGCACAGCCGATCGGGTCTCCCGGAAATCGACACACAGTCTGCTGATCCAACTGACCACGGCGGAGTTCGGTTCCCAGCGACGTGTGGACGGGTTGTCGGCCGGATGGATGTCAGCCGGCCGCGGGACCGACGGTCCGGAACCCGATGTTGCTCGCCGTCGACTCCGGCGTGTTGTGAGATCGCGCGGCGACCCGGTAGCGATGACAGTACGAGTCGTGGCAGAGATGGCTGCCGCCCCTCAGGACGCGAGCGCGGCCCCGCCCCGGCCCGCCCGGATCGATGCGTTCGGAGACGCGGTAGTACCGCGCGCCGAAGATGTCGGCGCACCACTCCCAGACGTTGCCGGCGCACTGGTACAGGCCGAAGCCGTTGGGCTCGAAGTCCCGCACGGGCACGGTACCGACCCGGGCGGTCGGCGCATCCGGGAACTCGCCGCGAAAGATGTTGCAGCGGGGCGCTTCTGCGGTGGGTGGTTCATTCCCCCAGGGGTATCGGGCCCCGCGCAACCCACCCCGCGCCGCGTTCTCCCACTGCGCTTCGGTGGGCAGGACACGTCCGGCCCAAACGCAATAGGCCTGCGCGTCGCGGTGGCTGACGTGGACGACGGGGTGGTCGGCCAGATCGTCGACCCGGCTGCCGGGACCCGCCGGGTGGCGCCACGACGCACCTTCGACGGCGAGCCACCACGGCGTTCCCGGCACGGGTTCGCCCGGCGCGGTGGCGTAGGTGTAGAACACCGCGGAACCACCGAAGCGCTCGGCATCGGTCTGGTGTCCGGTCGCCGCGACGAACGTGGCGAACGCGGCGTTGGTCACCGTCGTCGCGTCGATCGAGTACGCACCGAGCTCGACGTCGTGCACCGGTCGCTCACCGTCGGTGCGGTACCCCTCGTCGAAGGCGTCGCCCATGGCGAAGCCCCCGGCCGGGATGTCCACCGTCTCGATCGGGTGCACTCCGGGACCGCCACCGGCGTGCTCGGCCGGCGGGAACGGCGCACCCGGGCCGCCGTGCGCGGGTCCCGGGGGATGACAGCAACTCACCCCGCCATGATGCCGCGATCCATCAGCGCACCGAGGATGAGCGACGCCAGCCGGTCGATGTCCGCGCCGGTGGTGTCGAATCGCAGATCGGGGCTCTCCGGACTCTCGTAGGGCGCATCGATGCCGGTCAGCCCGCGGAGTTCGCCGCGACGCGCGCGTTCGTAGAGGCCCTTGGGGTCACGGCGTTCGCATTCGGTGACCGGCGTGGAGACGTGGACCTCGATGAAGTCGAGGTCGGCGGCGCGGTGCAGTTCACGCGCGATCTCCCGGTCGGAACGCAGCGGCGAGACCATCGACGCGATCGCGATGACCCCGGCGTCGGCGAAGAGTCGGGCCACGTGGCCGACACGGCGGATGTTCTCCGCGCGGTCACCGGCGGAGAAGCCGAGGTCGTCGGAGATCCCGTGCCGGATGTTGTCGCCGTCGAGGAGGTAGGCGACGCGCCCGCGGCTGACGACGGCCCGCTCGAGCGCGACGGCGACGGTGGACTTGCCCGACGCCGGTAGACCGGTGAGCCACACCGTCGCTCCGCGCTGCTGGGTGTGCGCCCATCGTTCCGCACGCGCCAGCGAACTCGGATGCCATTTGATGTCGTTGCGCGTCGCCTTACCCGGGATGACCTCGCGCGGCTCGAGGATCGTCCCCGCGCCGACCGTGTCGTTCGAGGCCTCGTCGATGAGGATGAACGCGCCGGTGTCGCGGTTGCTCGCATAGGGGTCGGCCGGCACCACCGACGACGTCCGCAGCGTGACGGTGCCGATGTCGTTGAGCACGAGCTCACCGGGGGCGACGTGCTCGATGAGGGTGTCCGGGTCGAGGCGCCGCTCGAGGGACTGGACGGTGGCGCGGACCGTCGACGGGCCGTGCTTGAGGGCGACGCGGTCACCGGCCCGCAGCGGCGAGTTCGACAACCAGCACACGTGCGCATCGATCTCGCGGGCCAGGACCGGTACATGCGCTCCGTCCGCACCGCTCACGATGACGTCGCCGCGACCGATGTCGATGTCGTCGGCGACCTGGATTCCCACCGAGAGAGGCGCCACCGCAACGTCTCTCGTGGGATCGAGGGTATCGAGCGCCGTGACGGTCGACCGGCTTCCCGACGGCAGCACGACGATCTCGTCACCGACGCGCAGTGTTCCGGAGGCGAGCCGGCCGGTGTAGGTACGCCGGTTCGACTCGCTGGGACGCGACACCCACTGGATCGGAAGGCGCAGTTCCTCGGTCACCGGCGCGGGCGCGTGGAGCTCGACGTCCTCGAGGTACTCCAACAGCGTTGTCCCGGAGTACCACGGGGTGTTCGACGAGCGGTGCACGACGTTGTCCCCGTGCTTGGCGGCCACCGGGATCGCCGAGATCTCCCCGATCCCGAGTTGCACCGCGAGTTCGGCGAGGTCGGCCCGGATCTCGTCGAAACGGTGCTCGGAGTAATCGACGAGGTCGATCTTGTTGACCGCCGCGATCACGTGCGGCACGCCCACGAGAGTTGCGATCCGGGCGTGGCGTCGGGTCTGCCGCAGCAGGCCGTGCCGGGCGTCGACGAGCAGGATCGCCACGTGCGCGTTCGACGCCCCGGTGAACATGTTGCGGGTGTACCGCTCGTGTCCGGGGGTGTCGGCGAGGACGTAACTCCGTGTGGGCGTGGAGAAGAAGCGATAGGCGACATCGATCGTGATGCCCTGTTCGCGTTCGGCGCGCAAGCCGTCGGAGAGGGCGGCCAGGTCGACATCACCGTCGCCGTCGGTGACCGCGGCGAGATGATCGGTCGGCAGACTGCCGGTGTCGTGCAGAATCCGGCCGATGAGCGTGGACTTGCCGTCGTCGACACTGCCCGCGGTCGCGATCCGGAGGAATTGCCTTGCGGACGTGCTTGTTTCGTCACCGGCGGGGACGACCGGCTGTGGCGAGGTGAGAGTCATCAGAAGTATCCTTCGCGCTTGCGGTCTTCCATGGCGGCGCTGGACGTGCGGTCGTCGGCGCGGGTCTCCCCGCGTTCGGAGACGGTGGATTCGCTGATCTCGGCGATGATCTCGGCGATCGTGGTGGCCCGCGAGCGCACCGCCCCGGTGATGGTCAGGTCACCGACGGTGCGGTAGCGCACCCACTCGGTCCGTACCTCTTCACCGTCGCGGGGCCGTGAGTACTCCGAGACCGAGAGCAGGATGCCGTCCCGGTCGAAGACCTCCCGCTCGGCGGCGAAATAGATGGAGGGCAGCTCGAGGCCCTCGAGCTCGATGTAGCGCCAGATGTCGGTCTCGGTCCAGTTCGAGAGCGGGAACACACGCACCGACTCCCCACGACGGATCCGCCCGTTGTACAGCGACCACGGTTCGGGTCGTTGGGCGCGGGGATCCCATTGCCCGAACTCGTCGCGGAAGCTGAAGATGCGCTCCTTGGCGCGGGCACGCTCCTCGTCGCGGCGGGCGCCGCCGAACGCGGCGTCGAATCCGCCCTCCTCCAGCGCATCGAGCAGGGTGCGGGTCTGCAGGCGGTTCCGCGAACCCGACGGGTCGGTGGACTCGGCGACTCGTCCGGAGTCGATGGACTCCTGGACCGAGGCCACGATGAGTTCGATGCCCTCGGGATTCTCGGCGGTCGGCGCGACCCGTCGGTCACGGAATTCGATCACCTCGTCGAAATTGTGGCCGGTGTCGACGTGCATGATCGGGAAGGGCAGGGGCGCGGGCCGAAATGCCTTCTCGGCCAACCGGAGCAGGACGATGGAGTCCTTGCCGCCGGAGAACAGCAGCACCGGCCGCTCCAGTTCCGCCACCACCTCGCGGATGATGTGCACCGCCTCGGCCTCCAACACCCGGATGGCGGTCACATGGTCGAAGTCGTCGGCGTCCCCGGGCCGGGCCCGGTCGCCGGTCGCCCGGTCGAGCGAGGTCTCGTCTACAGCGGTCACAGTGGGTATCCGTTTCGTTCGGCGTCTTCTCGATAGCGTCGGGCCCACTCCTTGGACCGCGAATTGGACTGTGGCTTCAGCGGTGGCGGCGGCGCCAGCTCCGGGTCCTGCCCGATCTTCTCCAGCACCAGTGCGGTCGCCTTCGTGGGATCGGTGACCAGGTCCCGGAACCCGATCTCGAGCGGTTCGATCCCCTCGGCGGCGAACCAGTTGCGCCACTGTCGTTCCTGGTCGCTCAAGATGCCGGCGAGATGGGCGATACCGCCGGCGTGATACACCGCCTCGTCGTGCTCGTCGGTGTCCGAGCCGTCGTGCCGCCACACGCGGGTCTGCACCGCGCGCCACATCGACACCGCTTGCGGCACAACATCTTCTCGATGGACGTGCACGTAGAGCGGATCGGCTCCGTCGAACAGCCAGCGGACGGCGCCGCGCAACGAACCCGACGCGACCCGGCTGCGCGAGATCAGCAGCGGAGTCTGGTTCCACATGAGCTTGCCGCCCCACACCCCGTTCGGCGTGCGACCCGCCGCCCGCACGTCCGAGCGCCAGGTGGCCGAATCGCGGGTGTCCACCACCCCGGGATCGAGTGGCTCCAGGAGCTCGAGGATGGTGGGATCGCTGACACCGGCGAACCATTCACGCGGCTGCGGAGCCGCCGAGGAATCCGAGAAGTACTGGAAGAACTCCTCCGGACGACCCGCGACGCCGGTCGCGGCGAGCGACTCCACCAGCAGCGTGCTGCCGCTGCGCTGGCTGGCACACACCAGATAATTTGCCGGTCCCGACGAGGACTTCGCTGACATGAAAGACGAGTCTAGCGAGCGGGAAAAGCACCGCAAGCTGGCCTTTTACGCGCAGCCGGGTCGAAACCATTGACACCGAGACCGCGCTGTGGGTGTCGTGAGATCGCGTGTCCGAGATGACGCTTTCGTGCCGACGCCCCTCAGCGCTCGCCCGATGTGATGTCCCCCGCCAACTCGCGACGGGCACCCAGCGGACGCCGGGACGGCAATGCCTCCTCCTCGGCCTCGACCTGCGCCGCCTTGGCGTGGAATGCGTCCATGAAGGCCTCCGCCGTCGCCGTGCCGGCCGCTTCATCGGGCAAGTCGTCATGGGTGCGCTCGCGCCAATCGGCCAACGCCCGCGCGAGCTCGTCCCGGACATGCGCATACGACGGGTCGTCGGCGAGGTTGTTGCGCTCATGCGGATCGGAACGCAGGTCGTAGAGCTCGACCCGCGACCGATCCTGTTGCACCTCTTGCCGATCCAGCGACCGCGCCGACAAACTGTCGGCGATGTCGAGCGGGAGCAACAACGCCGGCCGCGCCGCGTAGTTCTCGATGTAGCTGAAGTCCTTGGTGCGCACGGCCCGGATCGGGTCGAAGGCATCATGGTAGGTCTTCTCGGTGAACACCTCGGTGCGAACGGCCGTGGATTCGGTTCCCACCAGCGCGGGGGCGTGCGAGTCACCGTCGACCGTGTCCGGGATGTCGACGCCCACCAGGTCGAGCAGCGTCGGCGTGAGATCGACCCCCGAGAACAGATCGTCGTAGACCGTCGGCGTGATCCCCAGCCGCGACGGCGGGCGCATGATCAATGCGATCCCGGTGCCCTCTGCGTACAGCGTCGATTTCGCCCGTGGGAACGCCAGACCGTGATCGGTGACGAACACGATCCAGGTGGAGTCGTCGAGACCGAGTTCGGCGACGGTGTCGAGGAGCCGGCCCACGGCCGAGTCGGCCTTCGTGATCGAGCCGTGCAGACCCGCCAGATCGTCGCGCACGTCGTCGGTGTCCGGCAGGAATCCGGGCACCGCGATCGTGCTGGTGTCCGCCGGCTTGTACTCGTCGACCGGGTAGGGCCGATGCGTCTCGAAGAAGCCCGCGGTCAGGAAGAACGGCCGATCGTCGTGGGCATGACGCCGCAACCAGTCCTGGGAGCGGTCGACCACGTAGTCGCATCGCGAATCCGACACGTCCACCGAGTCGAAGCCGAGCCGGCCCGGGTCGGCGCTCTCGTGCTGCATCCCGAAGAGCGCCGATCGATACCCGGCGCCGCCGAGGAGCGCCGGGAGGGTCTGCACGTCCGGGAAGTACTCGAAGCCGTGGTGTGCGAGGCCGACGAGACCGTTGCCGTGCGGATAGCGCCCGGTGAACAGGGAACCGCGGGCGGGCGAGCAGAGGGGCGCCGTCGCGTGCGCGTCGGCGAACCGGATACCGGACGCGGCGAGGTCGTCGAGCACGGGACTCTCGACGCCGTCGGCGCCGTAACACCGCAGATGGCGACCGAGATCGTGCCAGTGCACCAGGATCACGTTGTCACTGTGCGCGGTGCCGGGGGTGGAGACCATGCACCCATGATGACCCAGTTGATTCTCGTCCCGGGTGCCACCCGTTCGGACCGATTCCGACAATCCGCTCACCGCACAGCGAGACGACATCAAATCATCGTGGGTGAAAGTCCAGGCCGGGCGGGAATCCGCGGACACAGGCGGCCGAACGGGTCGATTCGCCCTATCCCGGACGTCGTTTCGGGTCTAACGTTCATGGTTGGTTAGCCTCAGCGAACCTTCGAGCACGAGGGGCACCGAGAAGGGACGACTTTCGTGACACTGGTTGCGGCGCATGGCCGCTTGCTCGCAGCAGCGGGCGACGCGCCTTCGACGTTCACGCAGATGTTCGGCAGTGGCTTGATCGGGTTACGCGAAGGGCTCGAAACCGGCATAGTGGTCATGGTTCTCGTCGCGTATGTGGTCAAGACCGGCCGGCGAGATGCGCTCAAGTGGATCTGGTCGGGCGTGGCCGCCGCGGTGGCGATGGTCGTCGTGGTGTTCCTGGTGATCCACTTCGGCACGTCGACCATGACCCCGCTCGCGGCCGAGACCATCGCCGGGATCGCCTCACTGGTCGCGGTCGTCATCGTCACGTTCATGGTGCTGTGGATGAGCAAGGCCGCCCGGCACATCTCCACCGATCTCAAGAGCGGGATGTCGCGGGCACTCGTCGCCGGCCGGGCCTCGGTGATGGGGTTGGCGTTCCTCGCCGTCGGGCGGGAGGGGTTCGAGACCGCCCTGCTGATGGTCGGCTACGCCGAGAGTGTTTCCGGCGGATTGTGGCCGCTGATCGGCTTGCTGCTCGGGGTCGTGGCCGCGGTCGCGCTGACCGTGCTGATCTACCAGGGCGCGATCCGACTGGATCTGCGTCTGTTCTTCATCTACACCGGGGTCTTCCTGATCTTCGTGGCGGCCGGGATCCTGACGTACGGCATCGGCGCCCTGCAGACCGTCGGGTGGCTGCCCGGGCACGGAGCCGTCGCCTTCGACATCTCCGAGGGTTACGACGCGTCGTCCTGGTACGGCACCGTGCTCGGCGGCATCTTCAACTTCCGGCCCGACCCCACCGTCCTGCAGGTCGTCGCCTGGGTCGTGTACGTGGCCGTCGTGCTGACGATCTTCTGCCGACGGCAACTGACCCCGGCTACCGAAGCCTCCCCCACCGGCACCTCCGCACCGGGAACGACGACCACGCAGAACCCCGCATCCGCGGAATCCGCAACCGAAAGGAACCCTCAGTGAATCGCAGAACCGTGATGGCCGCCGGCGCGGCCGCGGCACTCGTGTTGCCCGTGCTGCTGGCCGGCTGCACCCAGAAGGCCACCTCGGACGGCGCGATCACGGTCACCTCCACCAACGATGCGTGCGACCTGGCGAGCAGCGAGGCGACCACGGGCGACGTCGACTTCGCCGTCACCAACTCCGGCGACAAGGTCACCGAGTTCTACGTGTACGGCAACAACAACCGTGTACTCGGCGAGGTCGAGAACATCGGCCCCGGGCTGTCGGGCAACCTGAGTGTCGAGATCGTCGAACCCGGCACGTACACCGTGGCCTGCAAACCCGGCATGGTCGGCACCGGTATCCGTACCGAACTCACCGTCGGCGGCGAGCGCAAGGAGAAGGCCGACGTACCCGCGGACGTGACCGCCGCGAAAGGCCAGTACCTCGAGTACGTCCGCAACCAGCTCAACACCCTGCACGCGCAGGTGACCGCCTTCGTCGGCAGCGTCAAGGCGGGCGATCTCGACGCCGCTCGCGCCCAGTTCGGGCTCGCGCGCACGCCCTACGAGCGCATCGAGCCGGTCGCCGAGTCCTTCCCCGACCTCGACCCCGCCATCGACATGCGTTGGGACGACACCGAAGACGGCGCCCAGCCGTTCACCGGCTTCCACCGCATCGAACGTTTCCTGTGGCCGCCGCAACCGGCCGAGATCGGCGATGCGCCCGGCCAGATCACCCCAGCCGATGCACAGAACGCGGCCGCCACCGACAACCCGCAGACGATTGCGCCGGTCGCCGACCAGCTGCTCGCGGATGTGACGAAGCTCCGCGACGAGGTCAACGCACCCGGGTTCGAGTTCGAGACCGGGTCGTTCGTGAAGGGCCCCCAGGCGCTCATCGACGAGGTGGCCGCCACCAAGATCGACGGCGAGGAAGACCGCTACTCCCACACCGACCTGTGGGACTTCGCCGGCAACCTCGACGGCTCGGAGACCGCGATCGCGACACTGCAGCCGATCATCGCGGCGAAGGACCCGCAGCTGATGGACACCATCACCGCCCAGTTCGCCACGGTCCGCGACTCGGTGAACACCTACCGCTCCGGCGACGGGTACGTGTCCTACACCGAGGTCTCCGCCGACCGGCGCAAGGCGATGTCCAACCAGATCGACGCCCTGTCGGCGACCCTGTCGCAGGTTCCCGGGATCGTGTTGGCCCAGTGAGTGATCCGGCCCCAGACCCCCGCGACGCGGAGTCCGACGCCCCGCCCCGGTCCCCACGGCGCGGGTTCTCCCGCCGCGCGGTGATCGGCGGCGCCGGATTGGTCGTCGCCGCGGGCGGGGTCGCGATCGGGCGGGCGTCCGCGTCCTCGGAGTCCCCGCCCACCCAGATCGTCGACTTCCGCGGCGAGCGCCAGGCGGGCATCATCACCGCGGCGCAGGACCGGCTCCACTTCGCGAGCTTCGACGTCGTCACCGACTCCCGCGCCGACCTCATCGCGATGCTGCAACGCTGGACCGCGGCGGCCGAACGGATGACCCGCGGGGAAGAGACCGTCGACGACGGCGCGGCCGGACTCGGTGACTACACACCGCCGGCCGACACCGGCGAGGCACTGGGCCTCGGTGCCGCGAACCTCACCCTCACCATCGGTTTCGGTCCGGGACTGTTCGGTCCCAGCGCCGCCGACCCAGCGCGCCCCGACCGATTCGGCATCGGCGATCGTAAACCCGCTGCCCTGCAGGATCTCCCCGGTTTCGCGGCGGAGAAGATCGAACCGGCACGGTCCTACGGAGACATCTGCATCCAGGCATGTGCCGACGATCCTCAGGTCGCGGTCCACGCGATCCGCAACCTGGCCCGCATGGCCTTCGGCGTGGCCGCGGTGCGGTGGTCCCAACTCGGTTTCGGCCGCACCTCGTCGACCACCCAGTCGCAGTCGACCCCGCGCAACCTGTTCGGATTCAAGGACGGAACCAACAACCTCCGGGCGGAGGACACCGAGCTGCTCGACCGCTGGGTGTGGGTCGGCGCCGAGGACAACCCGCCGGCCGCCCGCTGGATGACCGGCGGTACCTACCTCGTCGCCCGACGTATCCGCATGGACATCGAGCCATGGGACCGCGCCCACCTACTCGAACAGGAACAGATCGTCGGCCGCACGAAAGCGGCCGGCGCACCGCTGGGACAGACCGACGAATTCGACACACCCGACTTCGCGGTCACCTCCGGCCGCACACCGGTGATCCCCCGCGACGCCCACATCCGGCTTGCGCATCCCGACAACCTCGGAGGTGTCCGGATCCTGCGGCGCGGGTACAACTTCACCGACGGCTCGGACGGATTCGGCCACCTCGACGCCGGCCTGTTCTTCATCGCGTTCAACCGCGACACCGGCCGCCAGTTCGTCCCGATGCAACATGCCCTGTCCCGCAAGGACGCGATGACCGAGTACCTCATCCCCAACGGGTCGTCGGTCTTCGCGATACCACCCGGACTCGCCCCCGGCGAATGGTGGGGACAACACCTCTTCGACTGATCCGTGGCCGCTGAAAGGGCCTCAGGTGCGGAGCAGCCGGACTAGTACGCCGGCGGCGTGGGCGCGCGCGGCCCGGTCCGCTTCGTCGGCGTCACCGACCTCCAATGCCGCGACTATCCGGCGGTGCTCGGTCACGGCGTGCCGACGGTTGTCCTCGTGCGACCACATGTCGGATCGGTAGAGATGTGACTGGGTGTCGAGCTTCAGCAGTGCGTCGCACAGCGGGGCGTTTCCCGACAGCGACCGGACCGCGGTGTGGAAGTCGAGATCGAGTTCGGCGTCGCGTCGGTGATCGGGCTCGGTCTCCAGCAGACGCTCCTGCTCACGCACCCGATCCCAGAGCCCGGTCAGCTCGGCACGGGTCACCCGGATGGTGGCCTGGCGGGCGGCGAGTCCGTCGAGGACCTCGCGGACCTCGAAGACGTGCCGCAGCATCTCGTCGTCGAGGACGGCGACCTTCGCACCGACACGAGGCGTGTAGACCGCCAGCCCGTCCATGACGAGTTGTTGGACCGCCTCGCGCACGGGGCTGCGGGACACGTCCAGTCGGGCGGCCAGACCGGGAACCGACAGCGACGCACCGGGTTCCAGCGTGCCGTCGAAGATCTCGTCGCGTATCCGGCGCAGGACCGATTGCATGAGCAGCGCGCCGTCGTCTCCGTTTCCCGTCATGATCGTCCCAGCGTAGAAGGCCGATGCCCCGACCTCATCCCGCGGCCATCACGCGCTGCGCCTCGCGCCCGGCGCCGACGGGTGCGATTCCGCTCTTCATCCCGGCGAGTTTCGCATCGATGTTCTCGGCGACGGTGATCGGCGGATATCCCGGGTGGTCGGTACGCGCGCACCCGGGCAGCGTCTCGATGACGGCATCGGCGTTGCCGTCGAAGAAGAACGCCGCCGATCGACGACGAAGGATCCGGCCGTCGACGACGGGCGGATCGACGCGATGGACAGTCGATCGCCACCGGTCGTTCGTCCACCGCGCCATGGCATCGCCGAGGTTGACCAGCAGGGCGCCGTCGGCGGGTGCCACGTCGTGCCACCGCCCCTCGTGATCGAGCACCTGGAGCCCGGGCACCTGGTCGGCCCACAGCACGGTGAGGATGCCGAAGTCGGTGTGCGCACCCATCCCGGTCAGCTCCCCGGCGAGTTCGATCTCGCCTTCCGGGAGGGTGTAGTTGTTGAGCTTCAGCGCGTCGATGGAGTGATCGGTCATCCCGTCGAAGTAACCGGGCGGCAGACCGAGCGCATCGGTGAAGGCGGTGAGCAGAACTCGCGAGAGGCCCCGCGCCGCGTCGAACCAGGATTCGACCGCCGGGCGGAATCCCGGCGCCGCGTCCGGCCACGTGTTCGTCGGGTAGCTGGACTCCGGCAGGTCGAGGCCCGGGAACCAGGACCCCTCCGAGCCGACGGTGAACGCCTCGTAGAAGTCGTTCATCTGATTCGCCGCGGCCACACCCAGACTCATGCTCAGCGACTCACTCTTCGGCGGGCTGTAGCCGCGATTCTGCCCCGGCCGGGCGTACTGCTTCTTCACCTCGAGGGGCAGCGCGTAGAACTCGTCGAGCGCCGCGGTCAGTCCGTCGATGACGCCGGGGGCGATCCCGTGACCGACGACCTGGACGAAACCGACTCCGCCACAGGCGTCGTCGAGGGCGCGCGCCACGTCGTCCCGCGCCGCGGCCGAGCTCTCCGGGTCGAGGTAGGGCGAGATGTCGATGGTGGGAACGGTGAACATGAATCCTCCGGATGGGTTCGGGTCGAGGTGGTTGCGAGCGCGGAGATAGCCTCAGCGACGACGGTTCACGGCGGCGTTGAGAATGCTGAAGGCGCCGAAGACGAGGATGCCGAACACCGAGGCCAGGACGATCGCCGCGATGAGGTCGTCGGACTGGAGGCGAGCCCGATAGATGTCGAGCAGGGTCCCGATACCGGGTTCGCCCTTGGCGAAGAACATGTCACCGATGATGGCGCCCACCACGACCAGCCCCGAGGCCGTCCGGAAGCCGGTCATCATCGACGGGAGCGCCGACGGGAACTCGAGCATCAGCAGGCGTTGCACCGGTGAGGCCTTCGACAGGGTGAACAGCTCCTGTGAGGACTTGTCGACCGAGACGAGCCCGAAATGCGTGTTGGCGATGATGGGGAAGATCGCGATGATCACGCACACGATCGTGCGGGCGACCATCCCGTAGCCGAACCAGAGCCCGATCAGCGGAACGATCGCGAGCACCGGGATCACCTGCAGCACAACGGCCCAGGGGTAGATCGCGCGTTCGAGGAAGGACCCCCGGCTCATCAGGACGCCGATGGCGACCCCGATCAGCGCGGCGAAGGCGAAGCCCACGAGACAGACCTTCGCGGTGACCCACAGCGCGTCGAGCATGGGGCCGACGCTGTCCGGGTCCAGCAGCGACTCGGTCAGCACGCTGTGTGGCGGCGGGAGCAGGAAACGCCGTTCCGGAGTGAGGATGAGATAGCTGACCGCGTACCAGGCGGCGATTCCCACGGCGAGGGAGAGGACCGGGGGTGCTCCGTACCTCAGCACGGCTGCCGTGATACGGCGGGCGCCACTCTTCCGCGACGACCGTTCGCCGCGTGTGGGTTCGGGCTGCGGCGCGGAGACCGGTCCGTGGTGCTCGCCGGCGGCGGGACGAGATCGGGCGGCGGTGGTCATCGTGCACCTCGGAGGGTCTCGGAGATCTCGGCGACGTGGTCGGTGAAACGGCTGTCGTAGCGCAGATCCGGGTGGCGTGGGTGAGCGAAGTCGATGCCGATGTCGGCGACGATCCGCCCGGGGCGTGCGGACATCACGATCACCCGGTTGGCGAGGAAGACCGCTTCGGACACCGAATGCGTGATGAACATCGCGGTGAACCGGCGTTCGGCGTAGAGCCGTTGCAGCTCGGATTGCATGTCGAGCCGGGTCATCTCGTCGAGAGCGCCGAAAGGCTCGTCGAGGAGCAACAATTCGGGCTCGGAGGTCAACGCGCGGGCCAGCGAGGCACGCATCTTCATGCCACCGGACAGCATGCGCGGCAATTGCGACTCGAACCCGGTGAGACCGACCGCGTCGATCGCGGCCTGCGCCCGGCGTCGTCGTTCACCCCGCGGCAGCCGGGCGATCTCGGCGCAGAGTTCGACATTGCCCCGCACACTGCGCCAGGCGAGGAGGGTCGGTTCCTGGAAGATGAACCCGACCGACTCCGTGGACAGTGCCACGCTTCCCTCCGTGGGCTTCTCGAGACCGGCGGCCATCCGGAGCAGGGTCGACTTACCACAACCCGACGGTCCGACGACGGCCACGAAGTCGCCGGCGCGCACGTCGAGGTCCACCCGGTCCAGCGCCTGGGTCCCGGACTCGAATCGCTTCGTCACCCCGGAGACGGACGCGACCACATCTTTGGTGAGATGACGCGCATCCACATCCCTCACCGTGTCGTAGAGTTTCATCCGGCCTTCCCCTGTGCTGTCTACATGTAACTGTTGCAGTCTTACTGCCAATCGATGATTGGTTACATGTATTTCAGGTTGATGACCGTGTGTAAACACTGCGTCACCAGCCGCGGCGGACCGGGCCCCTCACATCGCGCATTTCGACCCGTAAGTCCAGTTCAATGCACATCTACGGCCGAATTCGACACGTTCGAGACACCACCGTTCCCGGCTGGCGCAATCCGGAACGTCCACCTAGCTTTCACATGTAGATCGCGAATGTGTCGCGAATGAACGGCATCAGTCCAGGAGATCCCATGACCCCTCACCCACCGTCCCGCCTCCGCACGTCGCGTCTGGCCGTGGCCGCCACGGCGGCGACGATCTGCGCAGCGGTTCTCGCCGGCTGCTCGAGTTCCGGGTCCGACGACACCGCGTCGTCGAGCCTCCCCTCGGCGCCGGCCGAATCCACCCTCGCCGGAACCTGCCCCGACAACGTGGTGGTTCAACTGCAGTGGCAACCGCAGTCGGACATGGCCGGGGTCATCGGACTTCTCGGACCCGGGTACACCGTCGACACCGACAACAAGTCGGTCTCCGGACCGCTCGTCTTCGACGGCATGGACACCGGCGTCGACATCACGCTGCGCGCCGGCGGACCGGCCATCGGATTCCAGTCGGTGCCCTCGGCCATGTACTCCGACGACTCCATCCACCTCGGTCTCGTCCACGGCGACCAGATGATCTCCGCCGCCAAGGACCAACGCGTGGTCGGTGTGACGCCCCTGCTGCAGTACAACCCCTCGATCATCATGTGGGACCCCGCAACCCACCCGGACGTGAAGACGATCGCCGACATCGGCCGATCCGACGCCAGCGTGGTGGTGTCGAAGGATCAGATCTTCCCGCAGTGGCTGGTCGCGAAGGGGCTGCTGCAGCAGGATCAGCTCGACACCAGTTACGACGGCGCCCCGGCACGTTTCGTCGGCGACCCGTCGATCACCCAGCAGGGGTTCGCCAACTCCGAGCCCTACACCTACGAGAACGAGACCCCGTCGTGGAACAAGCCGGTCGCCTACGCGATGGTCAAGGACGCCGGGTACGACGTCTACGCGTCGAACGTCTCGGTCCGCGCCGGTGACGTCGAGGAGATGTCGCCGTGTCTGGAGAAGCTGGTCCCGATGATCCAGCAGACCGGTAAGGACTACGTGGCCTCGCCCGACGTGGTCAACGCCACCATCGTCGACTGGGTGTCCCAGGACGTCTCCTTCACCCCGTATTCGGCCGGGGAGGCGGCGTACTCGGCGGGCCTGCTGAAGGATCGCGCGGTCATCGCCCCGGGCGCGGACGGTGTCTACGGCAGCTACGACATGGTGAAGGCGCAGAACGTGGTCAACGACCTCGTGCCGATCCTGAACGGCGGAGGCGCCGACCTGCCGGCCGCATTGCCCGCCGACCAGCTGTTCACGACCCAGTTCATCGATGAGCAGATCCGCTGACCCGACGCCCACGTCTTCCCCGACCACAGAGAGACACACGATGACCGAGACCACCACACCCCCATCGCCGGCCGCCTCGGCCGGCCTGGCCGAGCTCGACCGGGAACGCCGGATGGGCGGGCTGGGAACCGAGACCACCGACCGCGAGATCCGCCGGATCAGTCTGGCCGATCTGGACAACCGCCGCGACGAGATCGCCGACCAACTCTGGTCGGCCGCAACCGACATCGGCTTCTTCCAGGTGATCGACCACGGCATCGACCTGGCCGCGGTGGACCACGCGTTCGAGATGTCCGCCCGGTTCTTCGCGCTCCCCCGTTCGATCAAGGAGCAGTATCCGCTCAAGAAGGGCCAGAACGCGGGCTGGGAGTACCGCACCCAGGTACGCCCGTCGATCGGCACACCGGACCAGAAGGAGTCCTACCAGTTCACCCGGCCCCGCATGGACGGACTGTGGCCGAGTGAGCGCGAGCTCGCCGGATTTCGCTCCACCATCGAGGATTTCGAGCACCGGTGCTGGTCGGTGGCCATGACCCTGCTCAGCTGTTTCGCCGAGCGTCTGGGTTTCGACCGCGACTTCTTCACCCGGGCGCACGACCCGACGGCGGACACCTACCAGAGCACCCTGCGGCTGCTGCACTACTACGCGTTCCCCGACGAACTGATCGACTCCGAGAACAGTTGGCGCGCCGGCGCACACACCGACTTCGACGCACTGACCCTGCTGTTCCAGCGGTCCGGTCAGGGAGGTCTGCAGGTGCTACCGGGCGCCGAGGCCGACGGCGAGGCCTGGACGTCGGTCGAGCCGTCCGACGACGCCATCACCTGCAACATCGGCGACATGCTGATGCGCTGGTCCGACGACCGACTGCCGTCGAACTTCCATCGGGTCCGGGCTCCCCGCCGGGGCGAGTACACCGGTCCGCGCTACACGCTCGCGTTTTTCGCCCAAGCGAACTCCGACGTGCTGATCGAGAGCGCGGGCGGCACCTACCCGCCGATCACCGCCGCAGACTACCTCGCCCAGCGCATCGCCGCGAACTTCGCGAAGTGACCGACACATCATTGCCCGGGGCCGCCGTCACCGCGGCGGCCCCGGCCTTTCGCGACGTCACCGTCTACACGGCCGGGCAGTGGAAAGCCCATCACGACGTCCATGTCGTCGACGGGATCGTCACCGCGATCGCACCCACCGCCCGTCCGGGCGAAGAAACCGGTAACGGTTACGTCATCCCCGGGTTCGTCAACACCCACACGCACCTCCAGCAGTCGCTCATGCGGGGAATCGCCGAATGCACACCGTTGCTCGAATGGTTGCTGGCCGTGGGCGAGGAATCGGTGGCGATCACACCCGAGCGGGCCTACCTCGCCGCTGTCTCGGCCTGCCTCGAACTGTTGCGATCGGGCACGACGACCGTCGTCGAACACATGTGGCCGCACCCGTCGCACGAGATCCATGACGCCGTCGTACAGGCACTGCGCGACACCGGAATCCGCGCACTCCTCGGCCGCGGGGTCGCCGACCGCACCGACCCGAGCCGCAAGTGGGGGTTCGAACCGCGGCTGATGCAACCCCTCGGCGAAGTCCTCGACCACGTCGACCATCTCCGCAACGAGGTTGCCGGGTCAGCGATCTCGATGGCCCTGGCGGTACCCAATCCGCGCTCGGTCACCGACGCCGGGATGCGAAAGATCCGCGACTTCGCGCAGGAACGTGGACTGCCGGTCTCCATCCACCTGCTCGAGACCGGCACCGACGAGCAGATGTGCCGGCAGCACACCGGCTTCGGGGCCGTCGACCACCTCGACCGCAACGGCTTCCTGTGGGACCGCGTGCTCGCCGTCCACTGCGTCGAGCTCGACGACGCCGGCCAGCGCACCCTCGCCGCCCGGAAGGTGGCGGTGTCGCACAATCCATTGTCGAACATGCGTCTCGGCAGCGGGGTGGCCCCGATCCCGGCGATGCTGGAGCGCGGCCTGGCGGTCGGGCTGGGCGTGGACGGCGCCGCCAGCAACGACACCCAGGACATGCTGGCGACGCTGCGCATCGCCGCTTACCTGCAACGTGCCGTCCACCGGCGTGCGGACCTGCTCGGGTTCCCCCAGATGCTCGACATCGCCTGCGGCGGCGCCAACTCCGCGCTCGGTCTGTCGCCGGTGGCCGGCGGCGTGACGATCGGGTCGTCCGCGGACCTCACCCTGGTGCGGTTCGACCGCGACTACGCCACCCTCCCCGTCCGGGATCCCGGCGCGTCGCTGCTCACCACCGGATCACGGTCCATCGTCGACACGGTGATGGTCGGCGGCGAGATCGTCATCGAGGACGGACGCCACACGCGAATCGACGAGGCGGAGTTCACGAAACAGCTGACCGCACTGTCCGTCTGAGCCTCGATCCGGTTCATCTCCCACACCCCGCGACAGTCGTCGCGTTTCGTTGCGCGGATCGCAACGAAACGCGACAACTGCGCCGCTTGATGATCAGGCCGGGTTCTCGCCCAGCACGGCCGACCACGCCTCGGGCGAGTCGAGGGTGACGCCTCGCTCGGCCGCACGCGCTTCTGCCGCGCGCACGTCGGCCATCAACGCGAGCGCTCGGTCCCGCGCCTGCGCCTCGACGCTGTCGCCGCCGGCGACGACCGTCACGGTCAGGGTCTCCGCGGGGATGGTGTCGACGGGATAACCGGCCGCGGTGAGCCGTTCGAGGACCTTCTGCACCAGGGCGAGAGCGGGCTGGGTCGTGGCGACGCCATCGAACACCGAGCCGCGGCGCTTCTCGGCCGCCTTGCGTTCCTCCCATTCCCGGATCTGGGTCTCCAGATCCGAGTGGGCGCCGGACAGCACACCGGGAGTCCGGCCGGTCACCTTCGACGTGAAACTCCGTGCGACGTCGTCGATGTCGAACGGCGACTCCGGGTCGTCGGCGGCGATGCGCGCGTGGAACAGCACCTGCAGCAGGAGGTCGCCGAGTTCCTCACAGAGCTCCACGGGGTCACCGGCCTCGATGGCGTCGAGCAACTCATAGACCTCTTCGAGCAGGTAACGCCGCAACGAGTGGTGCGTCTGCGTGCTCTCCCACGGGCCGTTCCGACGCAATGTGTCCATCAACGCCACGGACTCGAGAAGCGCCATGCCGGAAACCGTCTGCGCCGCGATGACCACGTCCCCGCGCGCAATTCGCGCCTGCACCAGCGGATGTTCGGGATCGGTACTGACGAGCACCGATCCCGGATCAACGGGTGCGTCGTCGAAGACGGGTTCGACGTGGTCGAACTCCCACAGCATCGCCGCGGGCACGTCCTCGGTGACCTGCACCGGCCCGGCGAGACATGAGCGTGCCCGAATGGGGATCAGATCCGGCCGTGCCGGGTCCAGCAGCACCACCGTCATTCGTCGTACGCCCTTCCCTGAGGAGCGCCCGGAGCCTGCGGAGGGCGCGCTACCCCCGCTCCCTGAGGAGCGCCCGGAGCTTGCGGAGGGCGCGTCACGAAGGGTCCGGCCGGAGTTGGGTGAGGAAGGTCGTCAGATACTCGATCAGCTCGTCGTCGCGCAGGCGCGCCGACCCCACGCCTCCGGTGCGCGGGATGGGCAGCGTGACCACCGACGTCGTCGCCCGGTAGGTGGCCGACGAGTACAGGCGACGAAGACGCACCTGCTCGCTGTCGAGCAGCGACAGCGGTGAGATCTTCATTCCCTGTCCGGCGAGACCGATCTCGGTGATCCCCCGCTCCCGGCATCGCAAGCGCAGCCGGGCGATGGACGCCAGCCGCGTGGTCTCCACCGGCGGTGGGCCGTAGCGGTCGTTGAGTTCGACGAGGACCGAGTCGACCGCGGCGTCGTCGGTCGCCGACGCGAGCTTGCGGTACGCCTCGAGACGCAGGCGGTCGGAATCGACGTACTCGACCGGGATGTGCGCATCGACGGGAAGGTCGATGCGCACCTCGCCCGTCTCCCGGGATTCGACGGGCTTACCGTCCGCGGCCGCGCGGTAGGCCTCCACCGCCTCGCCGACCAGCCGGACGTAGAGATCGAAGCCGACGCCCGCGACGTGCCCGGACTGCTCGGCGCCCAACACGTTTCCGGCGCCGCGCAACTCGAGATCCTTCAGCGCCACCGCCATTCCCGCGCCGAGCTCGTTGTTCTGCGCGATTGTCGCCAGCCGGTCGTAGGCGGTCTCGGTCAGCGGCCGGTCGGGGCTGTAGAGCAGGTAGGCGTATCCACGCTCGCGGCTGCGACCGACGCGACCGCGCAGCTGATGTAGCTGCGAGAGGCCGAGGTTCTCGGCGCGGTCGACGATCAGGGTGTTGGCGTTCGAGATGTCCAGACCGGTCTCGATGATCGTCGTACAGACCAGCACGTCGTACTCACGATTCCAGAATCCCGACACTGTGCGCTCGAGCTGATCCTCGCCCATCTGCCCATGTGCGACAACAACTCTCGCCTCCGGGACCATCGCCGCGATGTCCTTGGCCATCTTGTCGATGGTCGACACCCGGTTGTGCACGTAGAAGACCTGGCCGTCACGCAACAGCTCGCGGCGGATGGCGGCGGCGACCTGCTTGGGCGCGTAGGCACCGACGTAGGTGAGCACCGGGTGCCGTTCCTCGGGCGGGGTCAGGATCGTCGACATCTCGCGGATCCCGGCCATCGACATCTCCAGCGTGCGCGGGATCGGGGTGGCCGACATCGTCAGCACGTCGACATGGGTGCGCAGCGACTTGATGTGTTCCTTGTGTTCCACACCGAACCGCTGCTCCTCGTCGACGATCACGAGTCCGAGGTCTTTCCATACGATCCCGGTCTGCAACAGTCGGTGGGTACCGATGACGACGTCGACCTCGCCCTTCGACATCGCCTCGGCGATCTCGCGTGACTCCTTGGCATCGGTAAAACGCGACAGGCCGCGCACGCGCACCGGGAAGCCGCTCATCCGTTCGGTGAAGGTCTGCAGATGTTGTTGCGCGAGAATCGTCGTCGGGACCAGGACCGCGACCTGCTTGCCGTCCTGGACGGCCTTGAAGGCGGCACGGACGGCGATCTCGGTCTTGCCGTAACCGACGTCGCCGACGACGACGCGGTCCATCGGCACCGCACGTTCCATGTCGGCCTTGACCTCGGCGATGACCGTGAGCTGATCCACGGTCTCGGTGAAGTCGAAGGCGTCTTCCATCTCCTGCTGCCACGGGGTGTCGGGACCGAACGCATGTCCGGGCGCTGCGTGGCGGGCGGCATAGAGTTGTACGAGCTCGCCGGCGATCTCGCGAACAGCCTTGCGCGCCTTGCGTTTCGTGTTCTGCCAGTCCGACCCGCCGAGTTTCGACAGCGACGGTTGTTCGCCGCCGACGTACCGCGAGAGCTGGTCGAGTGCGTCCATCGGGACATACAACCGATCGGCCGGCTGGCCGCGTTTGCTCGAGGCGTACTCCAGGACGAGGTACTCGCGCCGGGCACCCGAGACGGTCCGCTCGATCATCTCGACGAACCGACCGATGCCGTGCTGGTCGTGCACCACCAGGTCGCCGGCGGCCAGGGCGAGCGGGTCGACCTGGTTGCGCCGCTTGGCCGGCAGCCGGCGGCCGTCCCGGACGTTCGCGACCCGTGTGCCGGTGAGGTCGGCCTCGGCGACCACCACGAGACCCGCGTCGGGACAGACGATCCCGGCACGCAGCGGCGCGCAGAAGACGGTCACCTCGCCGGGCTGCGGCCGATGCCCGGGTTCGGCGAGCACGCAGGGCACCTCGGCGTCGGACAGTCGTTCGCCGACACGCTGCGCGGTGCCCTTGCCCGCCACCACGATCGCCGCCGTCTTGCCGTCGGAGACGTGGGCGCGCAACTGCGCGAACGTCGCCGCGATCTCGCGGTCGTCGCCCCGTGGCGCCGGGCCGGGAGCCAGGTCCAGTTCGAGTTCGTCACCGCTGCCGGTCGCGAGCGGACTCAGGGTCCACCAGGGCCGGCCCGCGGCGAGCGTCGCCTTCCGAACCTCGTCGAGAGAGCGGTACGCGCTGGCCTGCAGGTCGATGCCGAGGCTCTCCGACGACCGGCCGTCGATCGGCGCCGAGGCGCCCATGGCCGCCGCCGTCCACGACGCCTCGAGGAATTCCGCACCCGTCTTCGACAGATCGGAGGCCCGGGTCCGCACCTTCTCCGGGTCGAGGATGAGGACCCGGGTGCCGTCGGGGATCACCTCGGTCAGCAACTGCATGTCGCCGTCGACGAGCGCGGGGATCAGCGCCTCCATCCCCTCCACCGGGATGCCCTCGGCGAGTTTGCCCAACATCTCGGTCATGGTCGTGTCGCCCGAGTCGGCGGCCGCGAGATCGGCGGCCCGCGCACGGACCTTCTCGGTCAGGAGCAGTTCACGGCACGGGTGAATCCGCACCTCGCTGGTCTCGACCTCGGGCTGGCTGCGCTGGTCGGCCACCGAGAACGCACGCATCTCGGTGATCTCGTCGCCCCAGAACTCCACGCGCACCGGATGATCGGCGGTGGTCGGGAAGACGTCGAGGATGCCGCCGCGTACCGCGAACTCGCCGCGTCGGCCGACCATGTCGACGCGCTCATAGGCCATCTCGACCAACTGGGACAGCAGTGCGTCGAAGTCGACCTCGATGCCCTCACGCAGGGTCACCGTGGCGACGTCGGCGAGGCCCGGTGCCATCGGCTGGACGAGCGAACGAACAGTGGTCACGACGACCCGCAGCGGGGTGTCCCCGGGGTTCGCCAGGCGGTGCAGCACGGCCAGACGCTGTCCGACGGTGTCAGCGCTCGGCGAGAGCCGCTCGTGCGGCAGCGTCTCCCACGACGGGAACTGTGCGACGGCCCCGGCATCGTCGAGGAGTTCGCCCAGCTCGGCCGTCAGATCGTCGGCCTCACGGCCGTTGGCCGACACGACCAACAGCGGCGCCTGCGCATCGGTGACCAGGCACGAGACGAGGAAGGGGCGCGCGGCATCCGGCGCGGTGATGTCCAGTCGGCGCTCGTCGCGGTGCTTGTGCACCTCGCGGAAGGACTTGTCCGCACACGCGAGTGTGGCCAGACCGGACAGGGCAGACAGCGTCGACACTCCGTCGATTGTATGGGTCGCCGATCCGCCCGTCCCCGCCCGGTCAGCGGGAGTTGTGCCGACGGAGTTCTCGCCGTCGGCGCCCCTGCCCTACCCTCATCGGCATGAGCGACCGCACCTCCGGCGCGACCTCGCCCCCGATCCGCGTGTCCGATGCGACGATCGACGATTGCGAGGGCGTCGCGGACATCTACGCGCACTACGTGCAGCACACCGTCGCGACCTTCGACTACCTGGTTCCGTCGGTCTCGCAGTGGCATGCCAAGCACGCCGCGATCACCGCTGCGGGCCGGCCGTTCGTTGTGGCCCGGGCCATCGACGACGGGGTCGAGCACGTCGTCGGGTACGCCTACCTGGGGACGTTCCGGACGATGCCCGCGTACGACCTGTCGACCGAGGACTCGATCTACGTGCGGCCCGGTCACGGGGGGCGCGGGATCGGCACCGCGTTGATGTCCGCGCTGCTCGCCCGCGCCGACCCGGACAACGTCCGCCAGATCGTCGCGGTCATCGCCGCGACCGGAGGTGAGGGCTCGATCGCACTGCACCGGCGGTTCGGATTCGACGAGGTGGGTCGCCTGCGCGCCATCGGTCACAAGGCCGAGCAGTGGATCGACTGCGTCTACATGCAGAAGGACCTCTGGAACGGCGACGATGCTCCCGTCGCGGGCGCCTGACCGGCCTGGTCCACCGGGTCGGGGTGAGCCGTCGCTCAGCGTTCCAGACCCGCGGCCTCGGCGGCCGCGTCGGCCAGTCCGACGCCGGTGCCCTCGTAGATGTGGAACGCCACGTCGGCCCCTCGCTGGAGTAACTCGTCGCGTTCGTCGTCGTACTGCGCGACGACGGCGATGGTCCCGGTGACGCCGAGCTCCTCGATCCGTTCGAGCGCCACGAGATTCGAGCCGTGGAAGGGCATGGCCAGGACGAGCAGTTCGAGCTCGCCGACGCCGACGGCCCGGTCCCAGAAGTCGGTCTCGGTGGCGTCGGCGTCGAGTACCCGGACACCCTGCTCGGCCAGTTCGCTCGCCTTGAGCGGGTCGTTCTCCACGCCGATCACGGGCAGGCCGTATTCGTCGACCAGCCGGTCGTAGACCGAGTGGCCGACGCGACCCATCCCGAGGACGAGTACGCGCGCCGGCGCCAGCACGATCGGCGCGTCGTCGGGGTGCGCCCGGGCGGCGGCCGTGGTCGGGACGAACGCCGACAGCCGGGTCACCAGGCCCGTGCCGCGACGGTTGACGAGGGTGGAGAACACGAAGCTTCCCGCCACCGCGACCGATGTCACCACCAGCCAGTCCTCGCCGATGATGCCTGCCCCCACACCGGTCGCGATCACGATGAGCCCGAATTCCGAGAAGTTGGCCAAGGCGAGTCCGGTGAGGATCGACGTCCGGCGACGCAGGCCGAACAGCGAGAGGACCAGCGTGTACACCGCTCCCTCGAGCGGCAGCAGGATGAGCAGGAGCAGGCCGAGCAGCACGGTCTCGGTCGTCGGTGTGACGTGCAGGCCGATCGACACGAAGAAACCGACCAACAGCAGCTCACGCAAACCGAACAACGTCCGCGACAACTCCCCCGCACGCGGGTGCGAAGCGAGGAGGACGCCGATGATCATCGCGCCGAAGTCGCCCTTGACACCCACGGATTCGAAGAACCAGTAGCCGGGCACGAGCGCCATGACGATCCCGAACAACGTCTGCAACTCGCCGTGGCCGAGGGTGTTCCACAACCGCCGGACGATCCACGCGCCGGGGATCAGCAACACCAGGGCCAGCGCCCAGGGGCTCGGCGGCTCGCCCTGCATGGCGGTCAGATAGACGACGGCGACGATGTCCTGCAGCACGAGGACGCCGATGGCGATCCGGCCGTAGAGGGAATGCGACTCCGACCGCTCGTCGAGTACCTGGACGACGAACACCGTGCTCGAGAAGGACAGCGCAAATCCCAACAGCGCCACCGTCTCCCAGCCCTCACCGGCGAGCAGCCGCACCCCGATGGCACCCAGGACGCCGAGGAAACCCATTGTGAGACCGAGGATGACGAGCAGGTTCGCCGCCGTGGTGATGACGACCTCGCGCCGGAGCAGCATCCGCACGTCGAGCTTGAGCCCGATGGTGAACAGCAGGATCGTGACGCCCAGTTCGGCCATCGTGTCGATGATCGGCAGTTCGTCGATTCCCGGTGCGTGCAGGATGAACCCGGCGGCGAGGTAGCCGACGAGGGTCGGCAGGCGGGCCACACGTGCGAGGAACCCGCACGCGAAGATGACGACCAGGTAGATGCCGACGGTCTCCACGCGCGGCGCCTCAGCGGGATGCGATGGCCGGCCGGCCGGCGCCGTGCGGGGTCGACATCGGTTGATCCTTCCGGACGGGGGACGCAGAGTGAATCAACAATAGACGCGGTTGGGGCACACTGCCGTGCACCTCGGGTCGGGTGTGGGCCGGGACGCGAGCGGCCCCCGGTCAGGCGTCGTCGACGGTGGTCCGCTTGAGCGATTCGACGTAGTCGGGCCCGACGAGTTCGGGATCGGGTTCGAGTCGGGTGAGCCCGTTCCAGCACAGGTTGACCAGGTGTGCCGCCACGACCTCCTTCGACGGTTCGCGGACGTCGAGCCACCATTGCGCGGTGACCGACACCATCCCGACGAGCGCCTGGGCGTAGAGCGGTGCGAGGGCGGGATCGAAGCCGCGTCGTTCGAAGTCCCCGGCCAGGATGTGCTCGACCTGACTGATCGCGTCGTTCAGGAGACTCGAGTAGGTCGCCGTCTCGTCCGTGCTCGCGGTGCTGTCGCCGCGGACCAGGATGCGGAAGCCGTCGGTGCGCTCCTCCATGTACGTCAGCAGCGCGAGTGCGACCTGCTGGATGCGATAGAGCGAGCGGTTCTTCGACAGCGACGAGGTCACCATCTCCAGCAGGGTCTCCATCTCACGGTCGACGACCACCGCGTACAGACCTTCTTTGCCGCCGAAGTGCTCGTAGACGATCGGTTTCGAGACACCGGCGCGCTGCGCGATCTCTTCGATCGACGTGCCCTCGAAACCCCGTTCGGCGAACAGTCCGCGCGCCACCTCGATGAGCTGCAATCGCCGTTGCGCGCCGGTCATCCGCGCCCGCGGCGCGCGCTGCACCTCCGCCGAACCCTCCGATGGACGCCCGATAGCCATGGGCCCAGCGTAGTGGTGCATCTCGGGAGATTCCGAGCGGTCGCGCGAGGTCGGGTTCAGTAGAGGCTGGACCAGTACGACCAGAATCGCACCGCGATCAGCACGATCACGAGGCCGACCCCCGCGACGAGGATGGGGGCGTGATTGCGGGCCAGGGCGAGCGCGACACGGGACCGCGAGGTGAGACCGCTCGCGTGCGCGTTGCGCACGCTGACCAGGACGAAGATCGGCAGTGTGACCGCCCAGACGACCATGCAGTAGGGACACAGCGCCCCGATCGAATAGAGGCTCGAATAGATCAGCCACCCGATGAAGACCATCGCCGCGGTGACCCCGACCTGTAGCCCCGCCCAGTACCAGCCGGCGAGGCGCGCCCCGGCCAGCAAGGCCATCCCGGTGGTGATCGCGACCGCGAAACCGGCGATCCCGAGCAGCGGGTTGGGGAACCCGAAGAGCGCCGCCTGCGGCTGCGCCATCACCGAACCGCAGCTCAGCACCGGATTGAAGTTGCAGGACGGCACGTAGTCGGGGTCGGCGGCCAGTTCGAATCGTTCCACGGTCAGCACGAACGCCGCGACGAAGCCGATGGCCCCGCCGACACTCAGCACCCAGGCGACGATGCGCGTCCAGGAACGCACGGCCTCGGCCAGGTGGGCCCGATCGTCGTCGGGTCCGACCTCCGAGCTGGTCAGCGCAGTCTCACTCACCCATCCAGGATGGCACCGCGTCGAGCGGAGATCGACCCACGCCGCGTGAAAGTCACACTGGATCGGTCCAAATGTCGGCAGTCTCGTTCAACTCTGCGTAATGTCGACGCAGACACCGGGGGTGGGACACCGGGGATGGGACACCGACAGTGCAATTGTGGGATTACCTCAGCGAGAACGCCCGATCACTCACTTTTCTGACATATCAACACGCGTCTCTGTCATTTCAGACAGTGCTCGTGGGTACGGCCGTGGCGATCCTCATCGCCGCCGTGGTCTATCGCCTCCCGCTCGCCAGCGCGCTGACGCTGACGTCGAGCCGTGTGGCGCTGACCATTCCGTCGCTTGCCCTCCTGGCCCTGTTGATCGTGCCGTTCGGACTCGGTGTGACGCCGTCGTTTCTGATGCTGGCCTTCTTCGCCACGCTGCCGGTGATCGGCAACGCGGTCGTCGGTCTACGGTCCGTGCCGCCGGCCGTGGTCGAATCCGCCCGCGGCATCGGGCTTTCGAGATGGCGCATCCTGCTCACCGTCGAGCTGCCGATCGCCTGGCCGGTGATCCTGACCGGCATCCGCGTGTCGACCCAGATGATCGTCGGTGTCGCCGCGATCGTCGCCTACGTCCTCGGCCCCGGCCTGGGATCGCTGATCTTCAACGGGCTTTCCCGCCTCGGTGGTGCCAATGCACTCGAAATGGCGCTCGCCGGAACGATCCTGATCGTCATCATCGCCCTCGTCTTCGACGCTCTCCTGGTTCTGCTCGGCCGACTCACCATCTCCAAGGGACTCTCATGACCGACTCCGCCACCTCGTCCGCGCCGAACGGCAACAACCGCAACGTCACCGGCGAGTCCATCCGGCTCGACGGCGTGGCCAAACGTTACCGGGGAGCCACCACGCCGGCCGTCGCCCGTCTCGACCTGGAGATCGACGCCGGTGACATCGTCGCCTTCGTCGGCCCGTCCGGATGTGGCAAGACGACGACGCTGAAGATGATCAACCGCCTCATCGAACCCACCGAGGGTCGCATCTACATCGGTGGACGCGATGTCACCGCGGAGAACCCGGACAAGCTGCGGCAGTCCATCGGCTACGTCATCCAGTCCGGCGGACTCTTCCCGCACTGGTCGGTGAGCAAGAACATCGGCGCCATCCCGCGAATCCTCAACTGGGACAAGAAACGTATCGCCGAGCGCACCGAGTACCTGCTCGACCTCGTCGGACTCGACGCCGCGACCTTCGCCGACCGGCTCCCCAAGGACATGTCCGGCGGCCAGCAGCAGCGGGTCGGCGTCGCACGCGCCCTCGCCGCCGATCCCCCGGTGCTGCTGATGGACGAGCCGTTCGGCGCCGTCGATCCGATCACCCGAACACGCCTGCAGGACAAGCTGATCGCGATCCAGCACGAGCTGGCCAAGACCATCGTCATCGTCACCCACGACTTCGAGGAGGCGACGAAACTCGGCGACAAGGTGCTGATCCTCTCCGAGGGCGGTCACATCGAACAGTTCGCGCCGCCGGAGGAGATCCTGGCCAATCCGGCGAGCCCGTTCGTCGAGGAGTTCGTGGGATCGGGTGCGACTCTCGCCCACCTGACCCTCACTCGCGTCCGCGATGTCGACTTCAAAGAGGTGATCACCGCCCGCGTCGGAGAACCGTCCGGCGCCGTGGTGACCCGCGCGAAGGCGGCCGGCGAGGACTGGGTCGCCGTCGTCGACCAACACGGCCGCCCACGCGCATGGCCGTCGGTCGAGGAGATCCGCGCCAAGCCGGAGGTCTCCGACTACCTCGACCATCGCCTCCCGGTCGTGGCCAAGTCCTCGACGCTGAACGACGCTCTCGACTCGATGCTCGCGACGAGCCAGGGTGGCGTGCTCGTCACCGACGGACGCGGCGCGGTCGTCGGTGCGCTGAACATCGCCTCGGTGATGGAAGCGATCCGCGGTCAGCTCGCGACGGTGCGGGAGGACGACGACCACGGCGGCTATCTCGACCACGCCGAGGGTTCGGCTCCCGTCGAGACCCCGGTCGTCGCGGCCGACGACGAGCCCGGCCTGGAACCTGCCGCAGGCGCCGGTTCCGCGACAGCGCCGGTGGGCACGCCCGAGACGAGCGCCGAGCGGTGACGGGTTTCATCGCCGAAGAGGCGAGGATCACGGAGACCGCGAAACCGCCTGCCCCGGAGTCGGTCCCGAGCGGCTTTCGACGACGGCTCTCCCGTATCCCCATCGACGTGTGGTTCGAACCGCTCGTGATCGTGGTCGTCGGCGTGGGTTTCGCCATCTGGTACGCGAACACCACGTTCACCACCACCGAGAGCGCGTCGATGTCGTGGGCCGCGCTGCGCGCCACCATCCTCGATCACATCCAGCTGACTCTCGTCGCCACCGTCATCGTCGTCGTGATCGCGATCCCACTGGGTATCGCGCTCACCCGACCGTCGCTCCGGTGGCTGAACCCGATCGCGGTGAACATCGCCAACATCGGGCAGGCGGCGCCGGCGATCGGTCTGCTGGTGCTGTTCACCTTCTGGCTCGGGACCGGGTTCAACACCGCCGTCGTCGGCCTGGTCGTCTACGCGGTACTCCCGATCCTGCAGAACACCATCGTCGGATTGCGTCAGGTCGATCAACGGACCGTCGAGGCATCCCGGGGCATCGGCCTGTCCGCCGTCCGCACCCTCGTCCAGGTCGAACTCCCGCTCGCCGTACCCGTCATCCTCAACGGGGTGCGGACCGCACTGGTGATCCTGGTCGGCACCGCCACCCTCAGCACGTTCATCGGCGCGAACAGCCTGGGCACCCTCATCACCACCGGCATCACACTGTTCCTGCCCAAGCTGCTGGTCTCGGGCGCGATCCTGGTCGCCCTGCTCGCCATGACGATCGACTGGCTCGGCCGCCTCGTCGAACTCGTCGCGACACCACGGGGGATCGCATGATGACACGGTCGCATTCGGCCCGCTCGCTGCGCTCCCGGCGCCGGTCACATTCGGCCCGCTCGCTGCGCTCCCGGCGCCGGTCACATTCGGCCCGCTCGCTCCGCTCCCGGGCACTCGCAATCCTGGCCGCGTCGGCGGCCCTCGTGATGACGCTGTCGGCGTGTGGTCTGGTGAGTTCGTCCGGAACCTTCCGTCCCGCTTCCCTTCCCGGCGGCGAACGCCCGCTGGAGGGCACGTCGGTCGCCGTGACGTCGAAGAACTTCACCGAACAGGTCCTGCTCGGCAAGATCACCGCGACCTATCTGGCCGCGGCCGGGGCCGACGTCGACGACCTCACCAACGCACCGGGATCGATGTCCTCGCGGCAAGCGGTTCTCAACGGTGACGCCGACATCGTGTGGGAGTACACGGGCACCGCCTGGCAGACCTATCTCGGCGAGACGGAGACCATCGCGGATCCGCAGCAGCTGTACGAGCGCGTCCGCGACGCCGAACGCGCCAACGGTGTCGAGTGGCTGCCGCCTTCGTCGTTCAACAACACCTACGCCTTCGCCGCCTCGGCACCGACGGCCGAGCGGTTGAACGTCACCAAGATGTCCGACATCGCGAAGCTGCCCGAATCCGAGCGGACGTTCTGCATCAACGACGAGTTCCTCTCGCGCGCGGACGGTTTCATCCCCATGCTGGAGGCATACGACATCCCGCTCGACGCCCCCGGCGGCGTGCCCAAGAGCAACGTGACGACCATGGACTCCGGCGTCGTCTACACCTCGACCGCACGGAGCGAACCCTGCAACTTCGGCATGGTCTACTCCACCGACGGTCGCATCAAGAACCTCGACCTCGTCGTCCTGGAAGACGACAAGAAGTTCTTCCTGCCCTACAGCGGCTGCCTCGTGGTGAGCACCGGCGTCAACAACGCGAACCCGGAGATCGCCGAACTCATGGCTCCGGTGTCGGCGAAACTCACCGACGAGCTCATGCAGGAACTCAACGGACTCATCGACATCGATGGTGCCGACCCCTCCGACGTCGCCTACGACTGGCTCGTGAAAGAAGGCTTCATCGTCCCGGTCGACTGACCGTCGACTCACAGTCAATGAGACTGGCTCGGTGCGTAGACCGTCATCCAATGCGGGTGCAGGCGAAAGTAGATGACCTCGACGTCCCAGTCGAACGCATCATCGCCGTAGATCTTCTTGAAGTGGGCCACCAACTCGGGCCAGTCATCGGCGCGGTCGCCGTCGAGCGGGTTGAGGATCTCGACCGTCCCGTGCGTGAACACCCCGAGTTCCTCGCCCTGGATGTGAGCCGCGCTGGCGGCCGGACGGGCGGCGAGGTGCCGAGCCTTCGCAGCTGTGCGCGCCGTGCCGAAGATCCACTTCCCGTGGAGGAAATGCCCGTCGACGGCGCTGATCCTCGGCTCGCCCGCCGCGGTCACGGTCGAGAGCGCGAGAACACGCATGCCGGTCAGGATGTCAACCAATTGCGGTGCGTCGACCGTGTTCTCGCTGCTGATGATGGACCGCAGATGATCTGTCGATCGGGACAGGGACGCGTCGAGAAGGGTCTGCAGTTCGTGTAGTTCATCCGGGGTCTCGTACATGGTGGGCGTCCTCGTGGCTGCTCGTCGGCGACGACCGTCGTCACCGGAGAACCTCATGGTGCCACCGGGACCCGGTTATGAGACCTTTCCGCGGCCGACCGTTCTTGCTGACTCCAGCGGGAGACCCAGGTGCGGTGCCTCCGGATGCAGCGCCGCACACACGGCGAGTAAATCCACGTCGACGCGACGCCGGATGCCGGTGAACAGGGCCCTCAACGACGACCGCACACCGGCGCGTCGTCCGAAACCCTCTGCCGCGTAGCCGGTCATCTCACTTCCCTCGCAATCCCCATGCGGCCGCCAGCAACTCATGCGACGCCAGCCGGTGGTCGAAGTCGTGGGTGACGCTGGTGACGAGCAGTTCGTCGGCGCCGGTCACCCGCACGAGGGTGCGCAGCCCGTCCACCACGGTGTCGGGGTCGCCGACGAACTGGGTGCGCACGCGATCGTCGACCAGTGGGAGCGCGTCATCGTCGAGCGGCCGTGCCGTGTCAGGGTCCGGGTACGGTTGCGCGCCGGCTCCGCTGCGGATGCCGTACACCCAGTGTCCGTAGGTGGATGCACGGTGCCGTGCGGTCGATTCATCCTCGGCGACAACGACATCCGCGGAGACGACCACATACGGCTCGGCCAGGACCGGCGACGGCCGGAACGCACTTCGGTAGGCCTCGACGGCCTCCAGGACCGTGCTCGGGCTGACGTGATAATTCGCGACGAACGGTAACCCGCGCGCACCTGCGGTCTGGGCGCTCTGCCCCTTGCTGCTCCCGAAGATCCAGACCGCCACGTCGGCGCCCTGCCCCGGCACCGCGGTCAGTTCGACGTCGCGGTGACTGAACCCGCCCGTCAGGAGCGCCAGGACATCACCGACGGCGTCGTCGAAGTCCGGCGGCGACGCACCGTCGAACTGCGAGGCCTCGAACGCGGCGACGACCCGCGGTGCGTTCAGGATCGACTCGACAGGGAACGGCGACGGTATGAGTAGGCCGTCGACGACCTCGTCGGGCTGTCGGGGTGCGGGCTCGCGGGGTGCGGATCTCCGGTCGGCGGTCGCCAACTCGGTGCGACGCTGCGCGGAACGACCGAGACCCAGGTCCAGTCGGCCGGGGTGGAGCGCGTCGATGGTCCCGAAGGCCTCCACAATCGACACCGGGGTGTGCAGGCCACTCTGGACCGCCGCCGATCCCACGCGGATCGACTCGGTCGCGCCGGCGATGAGTCCGATGAGCGTGGTCGTCGACGAGCTGGCCACTGCCACGAAGTGATGCTCGGCGAGCCAGAAGCGGTGATATCCCAGACGTTCGGCGTGCCGGGCCAAGGCAACGCTGCGGCGCACCGCCGTCGCCGCGTCACTCCCCTCCGTGACCGGCACGAGGTCGAGCACGGACAGCGGTATGGGTTCATGTCCCGTCATACCGCTCCCCGACCGTCTCGAGTCCTGTGCCGAACACACCTCATCCTGATCAGCGAAGCGGCATCGGCGGGACATCGGAAGGGTTAGGCCCACGCCGATCCGATGGCCTGGTCCTGGAATCCCGTGTCATGCCGCCTCTGTTCGAGACGGAGACACACATCGACGACACGACTCGAGGGGAGACTCGATGACCGAACACGTACGCGTCGCCGTGGCGCTGGACGGTTGCGGGTCGCATCCGGGTGCGTGGCGTGCGCCCGGGGCCCGGGCAAACGCGCTCACGACAGCGGCGCACTGGCAGCAACTGGTCGGCGAGGCCGAAGCCGGGCTCCTCGACTTCGTCACCCTCGCGGATACCTTCGCCCTGCATCGCGGGCATCCCCGCACCGACCGGGCGACGGGAGGACTCGATTCGGTACTACTCGCCTCCCGTCTCGCTCCCACGACCCGTTCGATCGGGCTGATCCCGACGGCGACCGCGACCCACACCGAACCCTTCCACGTCTCCAAGGCGATCGCGACCCTCGACTATGTGAGCCACGGCCGTGCCGGAGTCGTGGTGCGCACCACCGCGGATCCCGACGAGGCCGTATTGTTCGGTCGAAGGAGATTCCCCGACGACCCGGCGGTGCTCGCCGACCTCGCGTCCGAGTCCCTCGACTTCGCGACTGTGTTGGGACTGCTCTGGGATTCCTGGGAAGACGACGCCGAGATCCGCGACGTCGCGACCGGCCGTTTCATCGACCGGGACAAGTTGCACTACATCGACTTCGCCGGTGACCATTTCTCGGTGCGCGGCCCCGCCATCACACCGCGCCCGCCGCAGGGCCGGCCGGTCATCGCCGCGACCGGCGCCCACCCCACCGATCTGCGGCTGATCGGTCGGGGCGCCGACCTCGGGTTCATCAGCCCGCGCGACGTCGACGACGCCGTACGCGCGGTGGACGCCGTGGGCACCGCACACTCCGACGCCGGTCGCGAGATCACCGATCCAGCACTCCTGTTCGTCGACCTGTTCGTCGTGCTCGCCGCATCGGAGGCGGAGGCCGACGACCGTCGGGCGCGGCTCGACGACTTAGCCGATGGACCGTTCACGCCCGACAGCGCGGTCTTCACCGGCACACCGGTCGGACTCGCGGACGAGATCGAGCGCTGGGCCGCGGTGTCAGGGATCAGCGGAATACGACTGCACCCGGCCGCCTTGCCCGAGGACCTGCGCGCGATCACCCGAGAGCTCGTACCGGAACTCCGGCGCCGCAACCTGTTCCGCGATGAGTACAGCCATTCGACGCTGCGCGGGCACCTCGGCCTGGCGCGCCCGTCCAATTATTTTGCCACTGGAAAGGCCGGTGTCGCATGACCAAACAGGTCCATCTCGCCGCCCACTTCCCCGGGGTCAACAACACCACGGTGTGGAGCGACCCGGCGTCGGGCAGCCAGATCGAGTTCGACTCGTTCGTCCACCTCGCGCAGACCGCCGAGCGCGGGAAGTTCGACTTCTTCTTCCTCGCCGAAGGACTGCGGCTCCGCGAGCAGAACGGGCTGATCTATGACCTCGACGTGGTCGGTCGACCGGACACCTTCACCGTGCTGTCCGCGTTGGCCGCGGTCACCACCCACCTCGGCCTGACCGGCACCATCAACTCGACCTTCAACGAACCCGTCGACGTCGCAAGGCAATTCGCCACCCTCGATCATCTGTCCGCCGGACGCGCGGCCTGGAACGTGGTGACCTCGTGGGACGAGTTCACCGGCGAGAACTTCCGTCGTGGCGGCTATCTGCCCGAGGACCAGCGATACGCACGCGCGAAGGAATTCCTCACCGCCGCAGCGACTCTCTGGGACTCATGGCGCGACGATGACGTCGTCGCCGATGCCGAGAACGGCCGGTTCCTGGCACGCCTCGAGGCGGGTGAATTCGACTTCACCAGTTCACAGTTCGACATCCGCGGGCACTTCCCGACCCCTCGTCCGCCACAGGGGCGACCGGTCATCTTCCAGGCCGGGGACTCCGACGAGGGCCGGGAGTTCGCGGCCGCGACCGCCGACGCCATCTTCTCCCGGCACGCCACCTACGACGCCGGCCAGGCGTTCTACACCGACGTCAAACGGCGACTCGCCACGTACGACCGACGCCCCGAACAGCTCCTGGTACTGCCCGCCGCCACCTTCGTCGTCGGCGACACCGACGCGCAGGCAGCCGAACTCGCCCACGAGGTGCGCCTGCAACAGGTCAGCGGGCAGACGGCGATCAAGTTCCTGGAACAGCTGTGGAACCGGGATCTGTCCCAACACGACCCCGACGGTCCGCTGCCGCAGGTGGATCCGATCCCGGGCGAGAACACGGTCGCGAAGGGACGCGCGAGCGTGCGCATGCACCGTGACCCGGTCGCCGTGGCGCGCGAATGGCGCGACCTGGCCGAGGCGAAGAACCTGACGACGCGTGAACTCATCATCGAGGTCACCGGCCGCCAGTCGTTCGTCGGCTCGCCGCAAACGATCGCGAACACGATCAACGATTTCGTGCAGGCCGACGTCGCCGACGGTTTCATCCTGGTGCCCCACATCGTGCCCGGCGGGCTCGACCGGTTCGTCGACGAGGTGGTGCCGGTGCTGCAGGAGCTGGGCGTATATCGCACCGACTACGAGGGATCGACGCTGCGGGACAATCTGGGACTGGCGCGCCCGGGGGGTTGAGCCTCGCCGGGGACCCGCTGCTCGTCGTGAGCCTCTCCGGAGGCCGCGGCTGCGCCGCGACTCATGAGCTCCGCCACCAGGACTCGAACCTAGAATGCCTGAACCAAAATCAGGAGTGTTGCCGATTACACCATGGCGGATCACTGCGCTGACGATTGTGCCACAGCCCGCGGGCACTCACGCCAGGTGACCACTCGACGTCAACTCGACTCACAGACTTCGATCGAGATCTGGGAGTCGAGTCGACGTCTGGGAGTGATCAGTCCTTGGGGCCGCCGGCCACGTAGACGACCTGCCCCGACACGAAGCCGGCACCCTCGCTGATGAAGAACGACGCGGTGTGGGCGATGTCCTCGGGCACGCCGACGCGGTTGACCGGGATCTGGCCGGCGGCGGCGCGCTTGAAGTCCTCGAAGGGCACGCCGACGCGCTCGGCGGTGGCGGCGGTCATCTCGGTCTCGATGAACCCGGGCGCGATGGCGTTCGCGGTCACGCCGAACCGGCCGAGCTCGATCGCCAGGGTCTTGGTGAAGCCCTGCATGCCGGCCTTGGCCGCCGAGTAGTTGACCTGTCCCCGGTTGCCGAGTGCCGAGGTGCTCGACAGGTTCACGATGCGTCCCCACTCCGCCTCGACCATGTACTTCTGGGCGGCCTTGGTGACGTTGAACGCGCCCCGCAGGTGCACGGCCATGACGGCGTCCCAGTCATCGACGGTCATCTTGAACAGCAGGTTGTCGCGGGTGATGCCCGCGTTGTTCACGACGACCGTCGGCTTTCCCAGTTCGGCGACGACCTTGTCCACCGCGGCGTTCACCGAGGCCTCGTCGGCGACGTCGGCACCCACCGCGATCGCCTTGCCACCGGCGTCGGTGATCGCCTTGACGGTGTCGGCACAGGCGTCGGCGTCGAGGTCCAGGACGGCCACCGCGAGCCCGTCGTCGGCCAGGCGCTTGGCCACCGCCGCACCGATCCCCCGTGCGGCCCCGGTGACGATCGCCGTCTTCTGCGTGCTCATTCACTACCTCCGTGTGGTCGTTTCGCGAGCCGGACAACTCCGGCGCGCATGGTTGGTTCCCCCGCACCCACCCTGTTCCGTCAGCGACAACGGCAATGATCTACCGATTGATCGCTCGGCGTTGCGGTCCCTATGTGTTCTATCAGGCCCGGTCGCGAGGTTTCGCCACAAACAGCGCGCTGCATTTCTGCCATCGGGTACCGATGCGTAGGATCGCACCCGACGTGCGACCGCGAACCCGGTCAGCGACCCCCGCCGGCGCCGTCGGACAGACATGATCGTGGCAGTCACCGATCAGGAAGAGGGTGGGCATTCGATGACGGGAACGTCGCCGTCCGTGGCCGTGATCGTCCTGGCCGCGGGTGCCGGTACCCGTATGAAGTCCAAGACCCCGAAGATCCTGCACACCATCGGCGGCCGCTCGCTCGTCGGCCACGCGCTCCACGGGACCGCGGGCATCGACCCCGAGCATCTCATCGCCGTCGTCAGCCACGAACGCGAACGGGTCTCGGCTGCCATCGGCGAGATCGGGGCAGGCCTCGGCGTCGTGATCGGGATCGCCGAACAGGACGCGCCCCGCGGGACCGGTGATGCCGCCCGGGTGGGCCTCGGCGGACTCCCCGACGACTTCGACGGCACCGTCGTCGTCACCGCTGCCGACGTCCCCCTCCTCGACGCCGACACCCTGCGCGCGCTCATCGACACCCATCTCGCCGACGGCGGGGCCGCGGTCACGCTGACGAGCTTCGTCGCCGACGACCCGACCGGATACGGACGCATCATCCGCGACGGGGACGCCGTCACCGCGATCGTCGAACACAAGGACGCCTCCCCGGAGCAGCGCGCGATCACCGAGGTCAACGCCGGCGTGTACGCCTTCGACGCCGCTGCGCTGCGCGACGGGTTGTCGAAGCTGTCGACGGACAACGTGCAGGGCGAGTACTACCTCACCGACATCGTCGAGATCGCCCGCGGCGAGGGGCGGGCCGTCCGCGGACACACCGTCGCCGATCCGGTGCTCGTGGCCGGCTGCAACGACCGTGCCCAACTCGCCGCCCTGGGCGCCGAGCTCAACCGCCGCATCATCCGTCGTCATCAGCTCGACGGGGTGACCGTCGTCGACCCCGCCACCACCTGGATCGACACCGACGTCACCATCGAGCCCGACGCGCACATCGCGCCCGGCACACAGCTGCACGGGCGCACGCACATCGCCGCCGACGCCGTGATCGGACCCGACACCACTCTCACCGACGTCACCGTCGGACGCGGCGCGCAGGTGATCCGCACGCACGGCAGTGACGCGGTCATCGGCGCCGAGGCCACCGTCGGGCCCTTCGCCTACCTGCGACCGGGCACGGCCCTCGGAGACGCGGGCAAGATCGGCACCTTCGTCGAGACCAAGAACGCGACCATCGGTGCCGGGTCCAAGATCCCGCACCTCACCTATGTCGGCGACGCCACCATCGGCGAGCACTCCAACATCGGCGCGTCGAGCGTCTTCGTCAACTACGACGGGGTTGCCAAGCACCGCACCGTGATCGGCGACCACTGCCGCACCGGCTCGGACAACATGTTCGTCGCGCCGGTCAGCGTCGGCGACGGGGCATACACCGGCGCCGGAACCGTGGTGCGGCAAGATGTACCGCCGGGAGCCCTCGCGGTCTCGGCGGGCGAACAACGCGTCATCGAGGACTGGGTCGTGCGCAAGCGGCCCGACACCGCGGCGGCGCGCGCGGCCCTCGAGGCACGCGACAACGACTCCGGGACGGCCTGACACCCCGACCCGCGCTCGACCCTGCAGATCCGAAACGACACGAACAGAAGAGTTTTCATGACCTGGACCACTGACAACCAGAAGAACCTGATGCTGTTCTCTGGTCGTGCCCATCCCGAACTCGCCGAAGCAGTCGCCGATGAACTGGGCATCAAGGTCACCCCGCAGACCGCCCGCGACTTCGCCAACGGCGAACTGTTCGTTCGTTTCGAGGACTCGGTCCGCGGTTCGGACGCCTTCGTCCTGCAGAGCTGCCCGTACCCGCTGAACCAGTGGGTCATGGAGGCGCTCATCATGATCGATGCCCTCAAGCGCGGCTCGGCGAAGCGCATCAGCGTGATCCTGCCGTTCTACCCCTACGCCCGCCAGGACAAGAAGCACCGTGGGCGTGAGCCGATCTCCGCCCGCCTCATCGCCGATCTGCTCAAGACCGCGGGCGCCGACCGGATCATCACCGTCGACCTGCACACCGACCAGATCCAGGGCTTCTTCGACGGCCCGGTCGACCACATGCACGCCCAGGGACAGCTCGCCGAGTACATCCGGGGCAAGTACGGCACCGACAACATCGCCGTCGTCTCCCCCGACTCCGGTCGCGTGCGTGTCGCCGAGAAGTGGGCCGACACCCTCGGTGGCGCGCCGCTGGCGTTCATCCACAAGACGCGTGACCCGCTCGTGCCCAACCAGGTCAAGTCCAACCGCGTGGTGGGCGAGGTCGAGGGACGCACCTGCATCCTCATCGACGACATGATCGACACCGGCGGCACCATCGCCGGCGCCGTACGGGTCCTCAAGGACGCCGGCGCGGGTGACGTCATCATCGCCACCACCCACGGCGTGTTCTCCGATCCCGCGGCCGAGCGTCTCGCGTCCTGCGGCGCCAAGGAGGTCATCGCCACCGACACCCTGCCGATCCCGGCCGAGAAGCGCTTCGAGAACCTCACCGTCCTCTCCATCGCACCGCTGCTCGCCCAGACGATCCGCGAGGTCTTCGAGAACGGTTCTGTCACAAGTCTTTTCGACGGCATCGCCTGAGTGCCCCCCTCCCTGAGGAGCGAGCCCAACCACTGCTCCCTGAGGAGGCCGGAGCTTGCGGAGGCCGTCACGAAGGGTCCTGGCGAGATGATGTAGCCAGCCCTTCGAGGCTCGTCGCTTGCGCTCCTCACACCTCAGGGAGCAGAGGGATTGACGCTCCTCAGGGAGCGGGGGTGACGCGCCCTCCTCAGGGAGCAGATTGCGCCCCACCGAGTACCGTGTCACCCGTGGACGCGACGATCTATCACAACCCGAAGTGCTCGACCTCGCGGAAGGCGTTGCAGGCCCTGCGCGACGCCGGGATCGAGCCGGCAGTCGTGAAGTATCTCGACGAGCCGTACAGCCGCGAACAACTCGTCGAGCTGTTCGCCGACGCCGGGATCACACCCACACAGGCGGTCCGCAAACGCGAGGCCCTCTACAAGGAGCTCGATCTCGCATCGGCCACCGACGAGCAGATCCTCGATGCCATGGTCGAGCACCCGATCCTCGTCGAACGTCCGATCGTGGTGACCGACAAGGGCACTCGCATCCCCCGGCCGATCGAGAAACTCGACGAGATCCTCTGACTCAGGGGCGCGGCAGCGCTCAGGTCAGGCCGGCACGGCCGGCGCGGGCAGCGGCCGCTGCACCGACGGCACGGCCAGTGCCACGACGCCCCGCGCGAGCGCCTTGGTCATGTCGAAGTAGTCGAAGTAGTCGCGCCACACCGTGATCCGACCCTCCCGTACCTCGAACCGGCCGCAGACCCAGAACTGGAGATGCAGCCGCCCGAACCGGAGTTCGTCGACGCGCTCGGTCAGCACCACGCCGGTGTCGTCGGCGGACACGTTGATCATCTGGTAGTTGAAGCCCACCGACTCCTTGCGCGTGACCCCGCCCAGGACACCGGCCACCTTCCGCTTGCCGCGGATCGTCGGCAGCGAGACGTTCGTGTAGGCGATGTCGTCGTCGATGGTCTCCAGCGCGGCGGGCACGTCGCCCCGCGCGAACTCGTCCAGCAGGGTCGTCACGATCTCGATCGGCGTCTGTGAGGTCATGGCAGACCAGTATCCCCCAGCGCGGCGAACCGAGCGGGCGATGTGACATCCCGGCAGGTCATCGACTACTCTGATCGCCGTTGTCTCGGCGAGGGTGACCCAGTCACCGTGATCGGCGCGGCCATCGCAGGTCTTCCTCACGCCCTCCGGGCGAATGGAACGCCCGCGGTCGGAACTCGTGCCCGGTGTTGCTCGTCGCGACGCCGACAGAACGTACCCACCGATCGCGAGGAGACCGTCATGGCCACCCAGACCAGCAAGCTGTCCGTCAGCACCCGTACCGAGAAGGGCAAGGGCGCAGCCCGCCGCGCGCGTCGCGAGGGCAAGGTCCCCGCCGTGCTGTACGGCCACGGCGCCGACCCCCAGCACCTGCACCTCCCGGCCCGCGAGTTCGCCGCCATCCTGCGTAACAGCGGCCTCAACGCCGTCATCGACCTCGACATCGAGGGCTCCAGCCAGCTCGCGCTCACCAAGCAGGTCGACGTCCACCCGATCCGCAACTACATCGAGCACGCCGATCTGCTGATCGTCCGTCGTGGCGAGAAGGTCACCGTCGAGATCGCGATCATCGTCGAGGGCGACGCCGCCCCGGGCACCCTCGTCGTCCAGGACGCCAGCGTCGTCGAGGTCGAGGCCGACGCCCTGTCGATCCCCGAGCAGATCGTCGTCAGCGTGGAGGGCGCCGAGATCGGCCTGTCCGTGCACGCCTCTGATCTGGACCTGCCCGAGGGTGTGACCCTCACCGCCGATCCCGAGACCCTCATCGTGTCGGTCACCGAGGCGCAGCTCGCCGCCACCGAGTCCGACGCCGACGGCTCGGCAGACGCCGCAGCCGAGGGCGACGCCGAGGGCGAGGCGACCGAGGAAGCCGCTGCGGAGTCGGAGTAATCCGACCACCGACTGCCCGGTTCGGGTGGTGAAACTGCGTAAGTGGTGAAACTCATTGTCGGACTCGGCAACCCCGGGTCCAAGTACGAGAAGACGAGGCACAACGTCGGCGCGATGGTCGCCGACGGCCTCGTCGCCTCGGCCGGCGAGCGCTGGAAGGTGCACAAGAAGTCCGGTGCCGAGGTCGCCGAGGTACGCCTCGGCGGCCAGTCGGTACTCGTGGCCAAACCCCGCACCTACATGAACGAGTCCGGCCGTCAGATCGGCCCGCTCGCCAAGTTCTACTCGGTCACGACTGACGACCTGATCGTCGTCCACGACGAACTCGACATCGACTTCGGCGCCGTCCGTCTCAAACGGGGCGGCGGCGAGGGCGGCCACAACGGGCTGCGGTCGCTCAGTCAGGCACTCGGTACGCGCGACTATTTGCGCGTGCGCATCGGCATCGGCCGGCCACCCGGCCGGCAGGACCCAGCCGATTTCGTGTTGAAACCGTTTCCGTCCTCCGCTCGCAGCGAGGTCGAACTCCTCATCGCCAACGGTTGCGACGCCGTCGAACTATTGCTCGGACAGGATCTGGAGTCCGCGCAGAACACCGTGCACGCCTGGTGAGGACACCGAATTCGGCGGCCGCGCGGCCGTAGAATCGCTGCGGCGGGCAATGAAGGGATCGGCAACAGTGGTCAACCTCTCGGTGAAGACCGGACACCAGAACGTCTCGATGCTCGGCATCGGCGCCTACCGTCCGCGACGCCTGGTCAGCAACGACGAGGTCTGCCAGGTCCTCGATTCCTCCGACGAGTGGATCTTCGAGCGGAGCGGCATCCGCAACCGCCGCTGGATCAGCGGCGACGAGTCGGCCCGATCGATGGCCGCCGCAGCCGCCGAGCGGGCGATCGCGAACTCCGGGGTGGCGAAGGAGAAGATCGGTGCGCTGATCCTCGCCACCAACAGCTGGAAGACCAAGATCCCCCACGGCGGGCCGATCGTCGCCTCCGACATCGGGCTGAACGGCATCCCCGCCTACGACGTCGCTGCGGGGTGCGGCGGCTTCGGGTACGGCCTCGGGGTCGCTGCCGACACCGTCCGTGCCGGCAGCGCTGAGTATGTCCTGCTCGTCGGTGTCGAGACCATGTCGGTGGTCATGGACCCCACCGACCGCAACACCGCATTCATCTTCGGCGACGGCGCCGGTGCGGTCGTCGTCGGTCCGAGCGCGGACAACGGCATCTCCCCGACCGTCTGGGGCAGCGACGGCGAGAACGCCGAGGCGATCGGCCAGAACTGGGACATCCCCGAGTACATGGACCGCGCGCAGGCCTACCAGGACAAAGACCCCGAGACCGACCCGGTCGGTCGCATGGTGGTGACGATGGCGGGACCCAAGGTGTTTCGCTGGGCGGCCGTCACCCTGCCCCGGGCCCTCGCCACCGTGCTGGAGACCTCGGGCGTCGGCGTGGAGGACATCGAAGTCTTCGTGCCCCACCAGGCCAACGCCCGCATCAACGACCTGATGAGGAAGAACCTCGGCTTCCCCGACCACCTGCCGATGGCGAACGACATCGAGAACACCGGGAACACCTCGGCGGCCTCCATCCCGCTCGCCATGGAGGAGATGCTCGCCACCGGCAAGGCGAGGGGCGGACAGACCGCGCTGCTCCTCGGCTTCGGCGCCGGCCTGAGCTACGCGGGCGCGGTCGTCACCCTGCCCCCGGCCCCGGCGATCACCAGTTTCGACTGAACCTTCGGGCCCGACCCTGCTCTTGGAGAAGCGAGCTCGCGAGCGTCACCCCCGCTCCCTGAGGAGCGCCCGGAGCTTGCGGAGGCCGCGGCCAACCCCCGCTCCCTGAGGAGCGCCCGGAGCTTGCGGAGGGCGCGTCACGAAGGGTCTGGCGACGCATCTCGCCAGGACCCTTCGTGACGCTCGCAAGCTCGCTCCTCAGGGAGCAGGGGTCGAGCTCGCAAGCTCCGGCCTCCTCAGGGAGCAGTCATTGGGCTCGCGCAGAACACGGGCGCAGATACTGAGGAGCGAGCTCGCGGCTCACGCCTCAGGCGTTCTCCTTGCGGAACACCGAAGTGCCCCAGAGGGTTCCGAGTCCGGCCAGGATGAGCGACGCGAGGACGCCCCAGAGGACCTGAGCACTGGCGAGGTCGCCGGAGAAGGTGTCGCGCACCGCGTCGACGATCCACCGGAACGGCATGAAGTCGCTGAGACTCTGCAGCCACGACGGCCCGAGGGTCATCGGGAGCAGGATGCCCGACAGCAACAGGACCGGCATCATGACCATGTTGATGAGCGGCGCCATCACATCTTCACTCTTCGTGGTCAGCGCCAGGGCGTTCGACGCCGCGGCGCACGCGCCACCGATCAGCATCGTGATGATGATGCCGAGGATCACGCCGATCACCGAACCCCGCATGCCCATCAGATAGCCCAGCACCACCAGGATCAGCGCCTGCACGAGAAGTTGCAGCATGTCGCGCATGAGTCGACCGGTGAGCAGGGCGGTGCGGCTGGCCGGGGTCACCCGTTCGGCCTCGATCACACCCTCGCGCCATTCCCCGATCAGGCTGAATCCGGCGAACAACGCGCCGAACAGACCGAGCTGCACGAGCAGACCGGGGACCAGGAACGTGTACGGATTGTCGGCGCCGCCCGGGAACTGCGCGACGAGGGGCTTCAGCAGCGGCCCGAAGAGGACGAGGTAGAGGACCGGTTGCATCACCCCGATGAGGACCCAGGCCGGGTTGCGCAGGTTCATGCGGATCTGTCGGCGGAACACGATGGTGCTCTCGCGGAGGAACGTGGTCATCGGTTGGCTCCCTGCTGACGGAGTTCGGCCGACTGGGCGTCGGCGTTCGTCGAATCGGTTGTTTCCGAATGGATCTCGTTGCCCCGCTCGGTCTCGGCGTCACGCAGCGACCGACCGGTGAGGGTGAGGAAGACGTCGTCGAGGGTCGGGCGGATGACCTCGATGGAGTCGAGGGTGATGCCCGCGGCGTCGAGGTCACGCAGCAGTCCGGGGACGGCCCGGCCCGCCCGCGGCACCCGGCTCCGGACGTGCCGGCCGTCGATCTCGATCCGGCCGTCCGCGCGGCCACCGGTGACCGAGGCCAGTTTCTCCGCGGCGGTGGACACGGCCGCGGAGTCGGCGACCTCGAGTGCCACCAGGTCGCCGGACACCTGCGCCTTGAGGTTGTCGGCGGTGTCCGCGGCGACGATCCGGCCGTTGTCGATGATGATGATCCGATCGGACAGTTCGTCGGCCTCGTCGAGGTAGTGCGTCGTAAGGAAGACCGTCGCGCCGCGCTCGGTGCGCAGGCGCCGGATGTGGTCCCAGAGATTGGCCCTCGCCTGCGGGTCGAGGCCCGTGGTCGGCTCGTCGAGGAAGACCAGGGACGGTTCGTGGACCAATCCCATCACGATGTCGAGTCGGCGTTTCTGCCCGCCGGACATGTTCTTGGGCTGGCGTTCCCACAGGCCGTCGAGTTGGAGCTGGGAGAACAGGGCGTGGCCGCGGCGGGTCGCCTCGGCCCGGGACAGCCCGTAGAGCATGCCGTGATCGACGATCTCGTCGCCCGCCTGCGCCTGGCTGAAGGTGCCGCCGGCCTGCGAGACGTAACCGATGCTGCGGCGGACCGAGACCGGGTCGGCCACGACGTCGTAACCGTTGACGGTCGCGGTTCCCGCCGTCGGCCGCAGGAGGGTCGTCAGCATGCGCAGCGTGGTGGTCTTGCCCGCGCCGTTGGGCCCGAGGAACCCGACCACCTCCCCCTCGGCGATGTCGAGGTCGACGCCGTCGACGGCCCTCACCTCGCGCTTCTTCTTTCCCTTCCCGGTGCTGAACACCTGGACCAACCCGCGTGCGTGGATCATGCGGACTCCCCTTCTCGATGTCGTCGAATGGTGTACTGACTCGTGCGTTCGGCGCTGCGCGCACGTCATCGTGTGCTGATCGTCGTGGCCGCTGGCCGCTTTCCGACGCCCCGGCGGTGTTCGATCGACCTGCGGACCAGCATTCCCCTCATCGAGGACGACTTCGGTCCGCGTTCCGCGACTCCGTAACGATTGCGGGCGGGGTCCCGCTACTTCCCAGTAAGAGGCGGTGTGAGTACCGTCGTATGTCGGGTCACATATTCGCCGGGCACGTTTTGGGAAGGGTTCACCATGGCGGTCATCGCAGACACCACTGGCATCAACAACATCGGCATGCTCGGCATCGGCGCGTACCGCCCCGAACGCGTCGTCACCAACGAGGAGATCTGCCAGCACATCGACTCCTCCGACGAGTGGATCTACACCCGTACGGGAATCAAGACGCGCCGGTTCGCGCGTCGCGACGAGAGCGTCATGGAGATGTCGGTCAACGCCGGCCGCAAGGCGATCGCCAATGCGCTGCTCCAGGGCTCGGACATCGACGCCGTCATCCTCGCCACCAACACCCACCTGCTGCTGACCCCGGCCGGCGCCACCAAGGTCGCGACCGAACTCGGCTGCAACGGCGTGCCCGCCTTCGACGTCACCGTCGGCTGCGCCGGTTTCGGCTACGGCATGGCACTCGCGTCCGACATGATCCGCGGCGGCAGCGCCACCCACGTGCTGGTCATCGGCGCCGAGCAACTCTCGGTGACCATGGACATGACCGACCGCACCAACTGTTTCATCTTCGGCGACGGGGCCGGCGCGGTCGTCGTCGGACCCACCGAACAGCAACAGCTCGGCCCGGTGATCTGGGGCTCGGACGGCTCCCAGTTCAACGCGATCCGCCAGGACTTCGACTGGGTCACCTTCCTCGACAGCGACCGCACCCAGCGCCCCTACCTGCGCATGGAGGGCACCGCGGTGTTCCGCTGGGCCGCCTTCGAGATGGGCAAGGTCGCCCACCGCGCCCTCGAGGCCGCGAAGCTCGGTTCCGAGGACCTCGACGTCTTCGTGCCGCACCAGGCGAACGCCCGTATCAACGAACTCCTCGCCAAAAACCTCAAACTCCGCGACGACGCGGTCGTCGCCAAGGACATCGAGTACACCGGCAACACCAGCGCCGCCTCGATCCCGCTCGCCATGGAAGACCTGCTGTCCACCGGCAAGGCACAGCCTGGCCAGACCGCACTACTCCTCGGCTTCGGCGCCGGACTCTCCTACGCCGCGCAGGTCGTCACCATGCCGCCGGTTCCGTTCGAGTAGGGCGCCGTATCGAGTCCGGGGGCAATCTGATCCGCTCAGCGGCTCATGATGCCCCCGGATTTGTCATGCCGGCCGGTCGTGCTGCAAGCCGAGCGCCTGGCGGACACGCGCCACGACGTCGTCGGGCCGCTCCCGCAGATCACTCCACGTGAAGTTGAGGACGGTCCAACCCAAAGCGATGAGGTCGTTTCGGCGTCGGCGGTCTCGCTGGAACGTCTCCGCGTCGCGGTGGAACGCCATCCCGTCGATCTCCACCGCCAACAGCCGATCCGGGAACGCGAGGTCGATGAAGTACCCGCCGGCCGGGTGACCGCACGACCAACCGCTCACACCTCCGGCGCTCAACACGTCGACAGCCAGCCGCTCCGCCACCGAGCGCGCGCCGGATTCGACGCCGTCGACGAGGGCCGCGATCCCGGGTCCATCCTCCTTGCCACGTCGACGATCAGCGGCGACGCGCAGCTGGCGCAGCGAGACCTTGCGAACGAGCAGCGCGTTGTCGAGGACTCCACTGTCGCGCTCGAGTGCGGCTTCCAGCACGGACAGCGGCAAGGCTGTCACGAGCAAGTCCTTGCGGGTCACCACCTCCGCGTCCGCGAGGCAGCGGCGCCGGACCCGAACGCCCTCGACCGGAGAGCCATGCCGCGATCGCGGTGCGGTGACCGTGAACTTCTTCGGCGGCTCGTCGAGGAGCCCGTGCCACCACGCCGCTCCCGATCCGGACAGCGCCGCACCTCGGCCCACGCTCGCGACTGCCAGTCGCGCACGGGTGGCCGGCGTCGTCGGATGATCGGCGAGCAAATACACCCCGCGCGTGCGCGGCATCCAGTCTCCGCAATCGACTCGACGCCGGACCGCGGACCGCGTGAGGCCGAATTCGAGCGCATCCGCCATGGTCAGTACCCCGTCACGGGCGAGAACGCGGCGCCGAAGGCCCGGTGGAAGCTGCACGACCATCAGACGCACAGCAACGGTGACGGGTTCCCAGTTTTTGGGCGGGGGCACAAGGTGCCGCATACCGGCACAACCTGCCCCGGCACTCCGCCGCGAGCGAGTTTGGCCGCCCCCTGCACGCCCGGTAGCCTGGAACCTCGTGAGTTCCGAGGTGATCAGTCGCGAAGTGACGCGTCGTCGTACCTTCGCCATCATCTCCCACCCCGATGCCGGCAAGTCGACGATGACCGAGGCGTTGGCGCTGCACGCGCGGATGATCAGCGAGGCCGGCGCCGTCCACGGCAAGGCCGGTCGTAAGTCGACCGTCTCCGACTGGATGGAGATGGAGAAGGCGCGCGGCATCTCCGTCAGTTCGACGGCGCTGCAGTTCAACTACTCGGCCGCGGCCCAGGCCGACCCCGAGATCCCGAGCGTGATCAACCTCGTCGACACCCCGGGTCACGCCGACTTCTCCGAGGACACCTACCGCGTGCTGACCGCGGTCGACGCTGCGGTGATGCTCATCGACGCCGCCAAGGGACTCGAGCCGCAGACCCTCAAACTCTTTCAGGTGTGTCGCCACCGGGGCATCCCGGTCATCACGGTGATCAACAAGTGGGACCGGCCGGGGCAGAGTCCCCTCGAGCTCATCGACGAGATCACCGAGCGCATCGGCCTCACCCCGACCCCGCTGTTCTTCCCGGTCGGCATCGCCGGCGACTTCCGCGGCCTCCTCGACCGGCGCACCGGCGAGTACGTGCACTTCACACGTACCGCGGGCGGCGCGAAGATCGCGCCCGAGGAGATCATGTCCGCCGACGACGCGCTGGCTCGCGAGGGCGACGAGTGGACCTCGGCACTCGAGGAGAGCGAACTGCTCACCGAGATGGGCCAGGACCACGATCAGGAGTTGTTCCTCGCCGGGCAGACCTCGCCGATGATCTTCGCGTCCGCGATGCTGAACTTCGGTGTGCGGCAACTCCTCGAGGTCCTCGTGGAGCTCGCTCCCCCGCCCGGGCCGCGGGCCGACGTCGAAGGCGATCCCCGGCCGGTGACCGACCCGTTCAGCGCGGTGGTCTTCAAGGTGCAGGCCGGGATGGACTCCAGCCACCGGGATCGCCTGGCGTACATGCGGATCGTGTCCGGTGAGTTCGAACGCGGCATGGTCGTGACCCATGCGCAGACCGGAAAGCCGTTCGCCACCAAGTATGCGCAGGCCGTCTTCGGCCGCGACCGCTCGACGGTCGACACCGCCTACCCCGGTGACGTGGTCGGGCTGGTGAACGCGACCGCGCTCGCGCCCGGCGACACTCTCTACGACGGCCCCAAGGTGCAGTTCCCGCCGATCCCGTCCTTTGCGCCCGAACACTTCTCGACCCTGCGTGCCACCACCGCCGACAAGTACAAGCAGTTCCGCAAGGGCATGGACCAGCTCGAGAGCGAAGGCGTGGTCCAGGTCCTGCGCAACGACACCCGCGGTGATGCGTCGCCGGTGCTCGCCGCCGTCGGACCGATGCAGTTCGAGGTCGTGACCGCGCGGATGAAGGCCGAGTACAACGTCGACACCATCATCGAGCCGCTCGGTTACACCCTCGCCCGTCGCACGGATGCCGACAGCGCGGCCGAACTGAATCGGCAACGCGGCGTCGAGGTCTTCACCCGCACCGACGGCGCCGTCCTCGCGCTCTTCAGCGACAAATGGCGCCTGCAGTACATCGAGAAGGAACACCCCGACCTCACTCTCGAACCCCTTGTCGCGGCAGCGGACTGACCGGTCGACGAGCGCACGGCGACGGCCGGTGCGCGCCGCCGTGCTGATGTGCGCGGCGGTGTCGTCGCTCGTCACCGCCTGTGGCTCCGACTCCCCGCCCCAGTCCACGCCCACCACCTCGACGCCGGCGCCGACCGCACGCCCGGTCGACTCGACGCTCTGCACCGAGAAACCACCGCAGGGCAACGTCGACCGCAGTGGCCAGAACTTCGAGTTCCGTCACGGCAACATCAGAATCGCGGTCGCGGACACGCCGGCGGACTCCCGACGCGGACCCGCGGTGGGCGCCACCCCCGCCGACGAGCCCAACTGCTATGAGTTCGACCGGTGGGGCCCGGCGCGGCCCGACGTGCCGCCGGACTCGCTGCTCTTCGTGTTCAAGGACGCCGGCACCGGCGGCGCGCAGATCGAGTTCCTGATCAGCGAACTGACCGGCGGCCTGTTGCCACCGGTGGGCGCGACGCGTCCGACCGTCGGGCCGTTGACACGACCGATCAACGCCCAGATCGGGGTCTCGATCAACGGCGACTACCACCACTCGTCCGCGTGCCAGCTCAGCGTGAGCGGCATGTCGGGCTCACTCGCGGCCGGCTCGTTCACCTGCCCGACGGCGACACGGGTCGAGGCCAACCCGCTCGCGCCCGACGACGACGTCCGCTACGACCTCGACGAGTCGTCGGCCACGAAACAGCCGGAGTCCGAGGGCAACTCGACCGACAGCGTGTCGTTGTCGGGGTGGTTTCAGCTCACGCCCTAATCCGAAGGATCCGAGGAACCGCTGGTCTCCAGCCTGGCGACGTGCTGAGGCTCTGCTCCCTGAGGTGCGAGGAGCGATAGCGACGAGCCACGAAGGGTCGGCGACGCATCTCACCACAACCCTTCGTGGCTCGCTTCGCTCGCACCTCAGGGAGCAGGAGGGGAGGCGGCTCAACCAGCGGTGGCACCGACGATCCGGGCCACGACGGCGGCATCGACGTCGTCGATGCGCGCCGGATCGAATTCGGGATTGCGATCCTTGTCGACGAGCACGGCCCGCACCCCCTCGCGGAAGTCGTGGGTCTTCGTGATCTCCTCTGCGGCATGCAGTTCCCGGTCGAAGCACTCGTCGATCCCCGACCTCGCCCCGGCGCTGATCATCGCCGCGGTGACCCACAGACTGGTGGGTGAGGCACCCTCGAGCAGACCGACCATCTCCTGGGCCCAGTCGTCGCCGACCGCGCCGCGCAGGCCGCCGAGGATGGCGTTGACGTTGTCGTCGGCGAAGTACTCGCCGATCTTGCGCAACGGCACGTCGCTGGTGTCCTCGGTCCCCGACGTGGCCAGCGCGTCGGCCAGCGGGGCACCGGAACGGATGCTGTCGGCGACCGCCGGCAGGTCGGCGGAGGACACGAAATGCGTTGCCAGTCCGACGGCGACCGCGTCCACACCGCGGATCCGGGCGCCGGTGAGTCCGAGCCACATGCCCACGCCCTCCGGGAGCCGCGGCAGGAAGTAGGTCGAACCGATGTCGGGGAAGAACCCGATCGCGGTCTCGGGCATGGCGATCATCGCCTTCTCGGTGACGACCCTGATCTCGCCGTGCACGCTGATCCCGAGACCCCCGCCCATGGCCGCCCCGTCGATCAGGCTGATGTAGGGCTTCGGGTAGTCGGCGACGAGCTGATCGAGCCGGTACTCGCCGGCGAAGTAGCGGCTGATCGAGGCGTGGTCGCCGTCGATGGCGTGCTCGCGGATCGCACGGATGTCGCCTCCGGCGCAGAACGCCCGGTCGCTCGCCGAGGTGACCAGGACGGTGTCGATCGCGTCGTCGTCACCCCATTCGCCGAGCGTGACGTACATGTCGTCGATCATGCTCTGGTCCAACGCATTGAGAGCCTTGGGCCGGTCCAGGACGATCTCGCCGACGCCGTTGGACACCGAGGTGCGGAGAAATGACATACCCCAACCGTAGCGGTGAGCCCGGAACCGACTCGTCGGCGGTTAATTCCGTTGGCAACTCCGAGCGCGTCCGCTACGGTGGTCACCACTTGCCCCCCAGACCCGCCAGGAGTGATCCACCGCGATGAAGAACTGAAGTGGCCCCGGCCGTCGGCACCGCCGACGGACCCCACCGACGCCCTGTCGGTGTACCCGACCCACTTCAGGAGCGCTCATGCCGTCTTCCATCGTGCTGTCCGACGTCTCGTTCGCCTGGCCCGACGGGACAGTCGTCTTCGAACACCTCGACCTCGCCCTGGGCGCCGAGACCTACTCCCTCATCGGCGCGAACGGTGCGGGCAAGTCCACCCTCCTCGGCCTGATCGCCGGTCGATCACGCCCGGCGTCGGGCAGCATCACGATCGCAGGCGACACGTCGACGACCGATGTCGCTGTGGTCGTGCAGGACCCGCAGTCCGACCCGTCGTCGACCGTGGCGCAAGCGCTCGGCATCGACGAGATTCGTTGTGCGATACGACGAATCGAGAGCGGTTCGGTAGATCCGCAGGACTTCGACGCAGTCGGGGACGACTGGGGCGTCGAGGAGCGTGCCATCGGACTCCTCGAGCAGATGGGACTGCCGCCCGACCTCGACCGCACGGTCGGCGCCATGTCCGGCGGGGAGGCGACCCTGCTGGCGATCGTCGCCGCACTCATCGCCGACCCGACGATCCTGCTCCTCGACGAACCGACCAACAACCTGGACATCGACTCCCGCGCCCGGCTTTTCGACGCCATCGAGTCGTTCCCTGGCACGGTGGTCGTGGTCAGTCACGACCTCGAACTCCTCGAACGTGTCGATACGACAGTCGAGCTGTACCGAGGTCGGGTGCGGCTGTTCGGCGGCCCCTACTCCCGGTACCGCGAGATCATCGACGCCGAACAAGACGCCGCCGAGGCGGCGGTTGCCACCGCCGCCGGCGATCTGCGCAAGCAGCGCCGCGAGATGACCGAGGCGTTGATCAAACTCGATCGGCGGGCCCGGACGGGCGCGACGGCCGAACGCGAGAAGCGGGTGCCGAAGATCGTGGCACACAACCGCCGGAGCGAGGCGCAGGTGTCGGCGGGCAAACTGCGCAACGCCCATCGTGACGACGTGGCCTCTGCGGCAACACGTCTCGACGAGGCCCGCGAGGACATCCGCACCGACCGCACCGCGCGGATCGTCGTGCCGACGCCGGACGTGGCCCCGCGCGCCCAGATCGTCGTCGATGACCGCCTGCGCTTGGACGGACCCGAGCGGGTGGCTCTGGTGGGGCCCAACGGTTCCGGGAAATCGACACTGATCGCGGAGTTGATCGTCTCCGAATCCGTCGTCGTACCGTTCGCCTTCGTGCCGCAGCAGATCACCTTCCCCGACCCGACCGTCTCGATCGCGGAGCACCTCGCGCGGACTCACCCGGACATCTCGACGCAGGAGGTGCGGGCGCATCTCGCGCGGTTCCTGTTCCGGGGTGCGCGCGCCGATCGCGCACTCGCCGAACTGTCCGGCGGCGAACGGCTGCGCGTCGCACTGGCCGACGCACTGCTCGGTGACCCGACACCCAAGCTGCTGATCCTCGACGAGCCGACGAACAACCTCGATCTCGACACCGTCACGCAACTCGTGGACGCACTAGAGGCCTGGACCGGTGCACTGCTGGTCGTCTCCCACGACGCCGGTTTCCTCGACCGCATCGGCATCGGTCGGCGCGTGTCACCGGTGCCCCCACCGGGCGAACCGGCGGGAACGCCGGGGCAGATCGGTGCCGAACAAACCGACGTCGAAGCAGACCGCTGACGAACAGTCGGTGACGCCGGCGGCGTCGAGAACCGTTCGGCGGCATACTGCGTGCGATGGCCGAGCCCGCACCCGTTCCCGTCGACGCGCCGGTGGTCGAACCCACGCCCGTCGTCCTCGTCCACGGTTTGCGCGTGAGCGGCGCGACCCTGCACCGGGTCGCGGCGGCTGTGGCCGGTCCCGACCCGAGGCGCGCGGTCGCCACCCCCGACCTCCCTGGCCACGGGCAGCGCCGCGACGAGACGTTCACGATGTCCGGCGCGGTGGACGCCGTGCTCGCCGAGATCAGCGGGTTCGGCCGGCCGGCGGTCGTGGCCGGGATGTCGATGGGCGGCTACGTGGCGATGGCGGTCGCCGGACGCCATCCGGAAGCCGTCGCGGCCCTCGTCCCGATGTGCGCGACCGCGCAGCCCAGTCCGCTGCTGGCCGCGCCGTTCGAGACGTTCGGTGCGGTCACCGCGTTCCTGCCGCGTCAGGCGGCGATCATCAGTCAGGTGGCCACCCGCCTCGCCGTGGGACGTCAGGTGTCCGCCGACATGGAGATCGGCGGACTGGCACTGGGGTCGATCGCCGACGTCGTCGCCGAGATCAAGCGGTTCGACGCGCTCGGCGAGGTCCGGCGCTACCCCGGCCGAACGATGTTCGTCAACGGTAGCCAAGACCAGTTCCGGGTCCACGAACAACGTTTCGTCGAGGCAGCACAGCACGCGTCGCTGACCATCGTCCCCGGGGCGAGCCATCTCTTCCCGCTCATCCAACCGGAACTCGCCGGGCGACTGGTTCACGACGTCGCGGCGAGCTGCGACGGCGCCGCGGCCGGACTCGCCGACCTGGATCCATAGGTCCTACCTCAGGATGTCTGAGCCGCCCCCAGCTTGAGCGCGATCGCCTCTCGTGATCGGATGACTGTTGATCACTGCAACGATCATCAGCGGTGTCACCACGCGACGGACCCGGCGGGAGGCTGGATGGGCACGATCGAGGTCACCGGCACGCTGCAGAAGCAGGCCTGGGCCGACAAGGTGTTGCCCCCGGTCGAGGAGGTCCGGCCGCAGCTGTGGTCGATCCCGGTCCCCATGGGATCCAATCCGTTGCGATACGTCCTGGTCTACGCCCTCGGATTGCCCGACGGCGGTCTCGCACTGATCGACGCCGGCTGGCCGTCCGACAAGTCGTGGGACATCCTCGTCGCAGGCATCCGCTCCACCGGCCACGACCTCGCCGACATCAGGTCCATCGGCGTGACCCATCTGCACCCCGACCATTTCGGGCTCGTGCCGCGTCTACTCGAGCACGTGGACGCCGAGCTGTGGATGCATCGCAACGATTCCCGGTACCTGCGCCACTACTCCGATACCGAGGTGGAGACCCAACTCGGCCAGGCGCGATCCGAACTCCGCGCTCTCGGCGCACCGACCGAGGTCGCCGACGAGGGGCTGGTCGGTTTCATCCGCCTGCCCGACGGGCGGACCGTCGACCGCGAGCTGACCGGGGACGCCCCGCTCGACATCCCCGGCTGGGATCTCCGCGCCGTCTGGACCCCGGGCCACACCGCGGGGCACCTCTGCTTCGCCGACGACACCGCCGGCATCGTCTTCACCGGCGACCACCTGCTGCCGCGGATCAGTCCGAACATCTCGACCAATCCCATGCAGACCGACAGTCCCCTCGCCGACTACCTGATCTCGCTGGCCAACACCGAGAAGATGCGTGACCACGAGGCGCTGCCGTCCCACGAGTACCGGTTCCGAGGCCTCGGCGACCGCGTCACCGGTCTCCTCACGCATCACGAGGAGCGGCTCGATGAGATCGCCTCGACCGTGACCCGGTATCCGGAGAGCACGGCCTGGGAGATCACCCGGTCGGTGACGTGGTCGCGTCCGTTCGAGGAGCTGTCCCTCACCCTCAGCCGACTCGCGTTGCGGGAGACGCACGCCCATCTCGTCGTCCTGCAGGAACGCGGCGTCCTCGACGCCCACGTTCCCGATGAGACGGCGACCGATCCGACCACCCCGGAACCGATCCGCTGGTTTGCCGCCGGCGAGCCCACACCGGCTGAGCCGCAACAGATCTCCACATCCGAGAACACCTGACCGCCCATCCCGTCCACCAACTCCAGGAGTCCCCATGAGTGCCGTGCTCACCGAGTTCGCCGACGGCGTCGCCGTCATCACGATCAACCGCCCCGAGGCGAAGAACGCCGTGAATCTCGAGGTGTCGGAGGGTATCGCCGCCGCGATCGACGAACTCGATTCGCGCGACGACCTCACCATCGGCATCATCACCGGTGCCGGTGGCACGTTCTGCGCCGGGATGGACCTCAAGGCCTTCGCCCGCGGCGAGAAGGTCGCGCTGGACGGACGCGGGTTCGGCGGCCTCACCGAGGCCCCGCCGACCAAGCCCCTCATCGCCGCCGTCGAGGGGTGGGCGCTGGCCGGCGGATGCGAACTCGCGTTGTCGGCGGACCTCGTCGTCGCGGCAAACGACTCCAAGTTCGGCATCCCCGAGGTCAAGCGCGGACTCGCCGCCGCCGCCGGTGGCCTCCTACGCCTCCCGAAGATCCTCCCCTACCAGCTCGCCATGGAACTCGCGCTCACCGGCGACCCGCTCACCGCGGCACGCGCCCACCAGTTCGGCCTGGTCAACCGGATCACCGAACCCGGCGAGGCACTCGCCGGGGCCCGCGAACTGGCCGCCGTCATCGCCGCCAACGGCCCCCTCGCCGTCCGCGCCACCAAACAGGTCACCTCCATGGCGATCGGCTACACCGATCCCGAACTCATCAAGAAGCAGTGGGACTTCCTCGGTCCGGTGTTCGTCTCCGACGACGCCAAGGAAGGTGCGGTCGCCTTCGCCGAGAAACGCGCGCCGCGCTGGACCGGCAAGTGACAGGTCCGGGCGCAGTACTCATTCGGCCCGCTCGCTCCGCTCCCGGCGCCGGGCTGATTCGGCCCGCTCGGTCCGCTCCCGGCGCCGGATAGAGTGACCGGGGTGGACCTGCACCTCGTGACCTACTTCGTCGCCGTGGTCGACCACGGCGGCATCACGAAGGCCGCCCAGTCGCTCTACATCTCACAGCCGTCGCTGTCCCAGGCGATCCGCACGCTCGAGAGACGTCTCGGCGTCACCCTGTTCGACCGCACCGGACGACGCCTCGAACTCACCGAGGCCGGACGCAAACTCGACGTAGCCGCCCGGCGCATCCTGGCCGACGTCGACCGCGCCAAGGCCAAGGTCGACGCGGTTCGGGAACTGCGCGCCGGTCGCGTCGACATCGTGACCTACGCGGCGTTCAGTGTGGACCCGGTGGTCAACATCGTCCGACTGTTCCGGGAACGGTTCCCACGCTTGTCGGTTCGAGTCGTCTCCGCCGACAGTCCCACCGGGGTGTTGTCGGCGTTGCGATCCGGGGACGCCGAGATCGGGATCATGGACTCGGCCGCCGAGCACGCGACCTTCACCGCCATCCCGATGGCCGAGCAGGAACTCATCGTCGCGGCGCCGACGACGCTCGCCGACGGTCTGCCCGAACCGATACCGCAGTCTGCGGTGCGCTCGCTGCCACTCGTCGTCGATCACAGCGACCCGATCAGCGCGGAACTCCTCAGCGGACTCCTCGACGACAACGCCAAGAACGTGGTGGTCGACTGCCAGTTACCGTCCGCGGTGTGGAGTCTGGTCAAGAAGGGCACGGGCGCAACGGTTCTCCCACGCACCGTGGCCGACCGGCAGCTTGCGGGACTTCGTCGGCTCGCGCTCGACCCACCACTCACCCGACCGTGGGGTCTCGTGCTGCGATCCGGGCTCCCCTCGCCGGCAGCCCTCGCCTTCATCTCCGCGGCGAAGGTCCACTGCGGGATCGCGCCGGACCCCGCCGAACCACGGGATTGGTGACACGCCATGGAATTGCGACAGGTCGAGTACTTCCTGGCGGTGGTCGAGAACAAGGGCATCGGCGGGGCCGCGTCGGCTCTCGGTGTCGCGCAACCCACCGTGTCCCAAGCACTCCGGGCGCTCGAACGCGAACTCGGAGTCCAGCTGTTTCACCGCATCGGTCGCGGGATGGTCCTGTCGGCGGCCGGGCGCACGATGGTCGGTCCCGCGCGACAGATCGTGCGCGACATGGACGCCGTCGACGATCTGCTCTCCGCCTCGGCGGACGAACTCACCGGCCACCTCGAGATCCTGGCCTTCGCCGCGACCGCGGTCGGGCCCGTCGTCGATCTCGTCGCCCGGTTCCGGGCCGCCTATCCGCGGGTTTCGGTGCGACTCGGCGAGTTACGCGATGAGACCAGGGCCGCGTCGGCCATCGAGGACGGTCATTGCGAGTTCGCCGTCGCCCACCTACCCATCGCCGGCGACGACCTCGAGGTGATCGTGATCGGCGAACACGAACACGTGCTCGTCTACCCGCCGGGCACCGACGTACCCGAGGGCCCGATCCCGCTGAACAATCTGCCGGCGATCCCGATGGTGTTCGTGCCACGCGGCTACTCGGTGGCCGACGAGTTCGAGGAGGCGATCCGCGTCGGGGGCGTCCGCCCGCCGCTGGCCGTGCTGTCGGAGATCCGCGAGGAACGGCTCCCGATGGTGGAGTCCGGAATCGGCGGCACTCTACTCGAACGATCGGTGGCGGAGTCGGCCGACGAGCCGGTCGTGATCCGTGAGATCGAACCGAATGTGGTGCGACCCTTTGCCATCGCATTCCACCCGCCGTCGCTGTCGGCCGTCGGTCAGGCCTTCGTCGACCTCGTGCGCGAAACTGCGGGATGAACGGGTGGAACACCGGGCCCCACCGGTGCGGATCAGGTGGGGCCCGGTGAGTCTCGGGGTCAGCTGACGCGTTCGAAGACCGCGGCGAGGCCCTGGCCACCGCCGATACACATGGTCTCCAGGCCGTAGCGGGCCTCGCGCCGGTGCAGTTCACGCGCCAGGGAGGCCAGCATGCGTCCGCCCGTGGCGCCGACCGGGTGGCCCAGCGAGATGCCCGAGCCGTTGACGTTGGTGCGGTCGAAATCGCCGCCGGCACCGAAACGGCCGAAACCCCACTCGCGGGTGACGGCGAGTGCCTGCGCGGCGAACGCCTCGTTGAGCTCGATCACGTCGATGTCGGCGAGCGTCAGACCGGCCTTGGCAAGCGCCTTCTCGGTCGCGGGGACCGGCCCGATCCCCATGGTGCGCGGCGGCACACCGGCCAGACCCCATGACACCAGCTTCACCAGCGGGCGTAGACCCAGCTTCTCGGCGACCTCGGGGGTGGTCACGAGCGCCATCGACGCGGCGTCGTTCTGACCGCTGGCGTTGCCCGCCGTCACCGTCGCGTCCGGATCCGTCTTGCCCATGATCGGCTTCAGCTTCGACAGCGACTCGACCGAGACATCTGGGCGTGGATGCTCGTCGGTGTCGATGACCTGATCACCAGATCGCGAAGCCACGGTGACCGGGACGATCTCCTCGGCCAGTACGCCATCCTTCTGGGCCCGCACCGCTCGTTCGTGCGATGCCACAGCCAGCTCGTCCTGTTCTTCCCGGGAGATCTCGTAGTCCTTGCGCAGGTTCTCGGCCGTCTCGATCATGCCGCCGGGCACCGGGTAGTTCTTGCCGCCGGCGGTCGAGCGCGCCCGGACGAGGCTGTCGTGCATGGCAATTCCGGTCCGGGCCCCACCCCACCGCATGTCCACCGAGTAGAACGACGCGTTGCTCATCGACTCAGCACCGCCGGCGACCACGACGTCGTTGTCCCCCGAGGACACCTGGTAGGCGGCCTGGATGACGGCCTGTAGTCCCGACCCGCAACGACGATCGATATGCATGCCGCCCACTGTGATCGGCAACCCGGCATCGAGTGCGATGACTCGTCCCAGGGCGGGCGCCTCGCTGTTCCCGTTACAGTGACCGAGGATGACGTCCTCGACCTTCTCCGGGTCGAGTCCGGTCCGGTCGAGCATCCCCGTCAGCGCGGCGACCCCGAGATCAACGGCGGTGAGATTCTTGAACATCCCGCCGTAACGGCCGATCGGGGTACGGACCGGTTCGCAGATGACGACGTCGCGCATGGGTGACCTTTCGGTGTCAGAGGAGGCGTGGAGCAGGGCCGGCGGTCACATGAAACGGCCGCCGGTCACCTCGAGGACGGTGCCCGTCATGTACGACGACATGTCACACGCCAGGAACAGCGCGACGCTCGCGACCTCACCGACCTCGCCGGCGCGCCGCATCGGGATCTCCGCCATCTTCTGGTCCCACGCTTTCTGCGGCATCGCCTCGGTCATCGCCGACCGGATGAGGCCGGGCTGGATCGCGTTGACCCGCACGCCGTGATGGGCCATCTCCTTGGCCGCGGCCTTGGTGAGGCCGACGATGCCCGCCTTGGCGGCCGAGTAGTTGGTCTGCCCGACCATGCCGACCTTGCCCGACAGCGACGAGATGTTCACTATCGCACCACGCTTGGCCTCGCGCATGATCGCCGCCGCCTTGCGTGTGCCGTTCCAGGTGCCTTTGAGATGCACCGAGATGACCTGATCGAAATCGTCTTCGGTCATGGTGCGCATCGTCGCGTCCCGGGTGATCCCGGCGTTGTTCACCAGCACATCGAGTGCCCCGAACCCGTCGACCGCGGCCGCGAGCAGCGCGTCGACCTCCCCCGCGTCGACGACGTCGCACCTCACCGCGCGGGCCACGTCGCGGCCGCCGAGCTCGTCCGCGGCCGCCTGCGCGGCGTCGAGGCTGAGGTCACCGAGCACGACTCGCGCGCCGGCGTCGACGAACGAGCGGGCGATCTCGAAACCGATGCCCTGGGCTCCGCCGGTCACGACGGCCGTACGACCCTCCAGCAACGCGGCGGCGGGCGGGTGCGATGACATGTATCGGAGTCCTTTCGAGGGCGGCGGGGTGACGGTCGTCGGGCAACCGGTCGCGAAGCGCCGGGCCCGCGGTGAGTGCCGCGGGGACAAATCTATCGAGGTTCCGCCCCGATCGACCCGTCCGCGCTCATACGCAACGGCTATCGCAGCGATCCCGGTTTCGTATTGGACCCCTCGCCCGCCGGCCGCGAGAGTGACAGCATGACCGGAGTGATGCATTCAGCGCGGACGACCTCCTCCGAGGTGGGCGACGAGGACTTCGCCGACATCCTCGCCGCGACGCGCGAGTTCGTCCGCGAGGTGGTGGTCCCGCGGGAGCAGGAGATCCTCGACACCGACGCCATCCCCGACGACATTCGCCAGACGGCGAAGAGCATGGGCCTTTTCGGCTACGCCATCCCGCAGGAGTGGGGCGGTCTCGGCCTCGATCTGACCCAGGACGTCGAACTCGCGATGGAGCTCGGGTACACATCCCTGGCGCTGCGCTCGATGTTCGGCACCAACAACGGCATCGCCGGCCAGGTCCTCGTCCACTTCGGCACCGACGAGCAGAAGTCCGCGTGGCTGGAGAAGATCGCGTCCGGCGAGGTTGTCGCCTCGTTCGCGCTGACCGAACCGGGGGCCGGGTCCGATCCGGCCGGACTGCGCACGAAGGCCGTCCGCGACGGTGACGACTGGGTGATCACGGGCGAGAAGCGGTTCATCACCAATGCGCCGCTGGCCGATCTGTTCGTCGTGTTCGCACGTACCCGTCCGGCCGACGAGAACGGCACGGGCATCGCGGTGTTCCTGGTCCCCGCCGACGCCGCCGGCCTCAGCGTCGGCGCCAAGGACCGCAAGATGGGCCAGGAGGGCGCCTGGACCGCGGACGTGCACTTCGACGCCGTGCGGGTGCCGGCGTCGGCACTGGTCGGCGGCAGCGAGAACGTGGGCTACAAGGCCGCGATGATGAGCCTGGCCCGAGGCCGGGTGCACATCGCGGCTCTCTCGGTGGGCACCGCGCAGCGTGCGCTCGACGAGTCGGTCACCTGGGCCGCCACCGCCACCCAGGGCGGTACCGCGATCGGCGAGTTCCAACTGGTCCAGGCCATGCTCGCCGACCAGCAGGCCGGGGTGATGGCCGGGCGCGCACTGGTGCGCGAGGCCGCCCGGGCGTGGGTCGACGACACCGACCGCCGCATCGCCCCGTCGGCTGCCAAGCTGTTCTGCACCGAGATGGTCGGCAAGGTCGCCGATCTCGCCGTGCAGATCCACGGCGGCAGCGGTTACATGCGCGATGTCGCGGTGGAACGCATCTACCGCGAGGTGCGGTTGCTGCGCCTGTACGAGGGCACCAGCGAGATCCAGCGACTCATCATCGGGCGCAACCTGGTCAAGCGCGCGCAGCGCTGACCACACGCGCGTGCGCCGGCGCCTCGGGCGCCGGCGCTGACCCTGTCAGGCGTTCGCCAGGCGCTCCCGCAACGCCACCTTCTGGACCTTGCCGGCCGCCGAGGTGGGCAGCTCGTCGACCACGTACACGTCCCGGATCTTCTTGTAGGGCAACACCTGCGCGGCGACGAAGTCCGACACCGCATCGGCGTCGATGACGTGACCGTCCCGGGCGACGAGGAAGGCCACCGGCTCCTGCCCCACCGCACCCGCCTCCCGGGCGACGACCGCCGCCGCACCGACGTCGGGATGCGTCACCAGGATCTCCTCGAGCTCGCGCGGATACACGTTGTAGCCCTTGTAGATCAGCATGTCCTTGGCGCGGTCGCAGATGTAGAGGTACCCGTCGGCGTCGCGGTAGGCGATGTCACCGGTGTCGAGCCACCCGTCGACGAACTGCTCGGCCGTCTTCTCGGGGTGATCGAGATAGCCGCCGGTGACCTGCGGGCCGCGCACCCACAACTGTCCCTTCTCCCCCGGCGGGAGGACGACGGCCGGATCGTCGACGGCGCGGATCTCGATCTGGGTGTCGAACGTCGGCAGACCCACACTCCCGAGCCGGTATCGACCCCCGGACGTCAGGGGCGCCGAGGACACCAGGCACGTCGCCTCGGTGAGGCCGTATCCCTCCACGATCGCCGCTGCCGGGAACGCGTTCTCGAGCTGCTCCAGGGTCACGTGATCGATCGGCGCCGCGCCGGAGGAGACCACCCGCACCGAGGTCAGGTCCCGTGTGGAGACGTCGGGGTGCACGGCGAGCGCATGCCACATCGCGGGACTCCCGGTCACGTACGACGCCCGATGCGCCTCGATGAGGGCCAGCATCCGCCCGGGCTCGAACCGACCGGCGAACACGTGCGTGGCGCCGCACAGCAGGAGGAACGACATGTTGATGAGGGCGTGCGCGTGGAACAGCGGGGACACGACGACCGTCGCCGCATGCCCGGGGACCACCCCCGGGTTCTCCGACGACCGGGGAGTGAGGGTCAGGAAACCGTCGGTTCCCGCCTCCACGGAATGACCTGCCCGCCAGGCGATCATCTGCGTGACGTTGCCGAGCACGTTGCGGTGCAGGACCCGAACGCCCTTCGAAACACCCGTGGTGCCGCCGGTGAAGGCGAGGTGCGCGACATCGTCGCTCGTGGTCGAGACCGGCGGGGCCGTCTCCTGCCCGACGACGAACTCCGCCAGGGAGACGGAGTCGATGCCCTCCGGCGCATCCGCGGCCCCGTCCACCGTCACCACCGTCGTCAGCGCCGTCCCGACGGCGGCGGACAGGAGACGCGCGGACTGCTCGACCTGCGTGAAACCCACCACCGCAGCGGTTTCCGCGATCTGACGTCGCAGACCCGGTACGGGCTGCAACGGATTGACCGGGGTCACCGCCGCACCGGCCCGGAGTGATCCGTAGTAGGCGACGACGAACTCGACGCTGTTGGTCAGGTACAGCAGGACCACATCGCGATCGCTCACTCCGACCGCACGCAGGGCCGACGCCACGGCGGCCGAGCGCACGTCGAGCTCGGTGAACGTGAGCGTCGTCGCGCCGTCGACAACGGCCGCGCGCTCGCCGTAGAGGGCGGCCATACTCGCCGGCAGCACCGCCATCGTGGCGTCGGGATAGCTCAGAGTGGTGGGCGCCGTGACAGACATCGCGATGATTCCTCTCGAAAGGCGTTGTGGGGGAAGCAGAACGGACGTGTCGGGGTTCGGGTTACCGCGGCGCCATCCGGATCGCCCCGTCGAGGCGAATGGTTTCGCCGTTGAGATAGGTGTTCTCCAGGATCGACGCGGCGAGCTGACCGAACTCGTCCGGCCTACCGAGCCGCGCCGGATTGGGAATGCTCGCGGCGAGCGCATCGCGCACGTCGTCGCGCAGCCGGGCGAGCAGCGGCGTGTCCATCGTGCCCGGCGCGATGGTGTTGACGCGGATGAGCTTGCTGGCCAGGTCCCGTGCGGCGACCAGCGTCATCCCGACGATGCCCGCCTTCGACGCCGAGTAGTTGATCTGCCCGATCTGTCCCTCGTACGCCGCGACCGACGCGGTCATGATGATGGCGCCCCGCTCCCCGTCGACGGGCTCCTGTCGAGCGATACGTTCCGCGCCGAGCGAGAGCGCATGGAACGACCCGACGAGGTTGAGCTTGATGACGAACTCGAAGTCCTCCACCGAACCCGCCTTGCCCTCCTTGTCCAGGATGCGCATGCGCCGGCCCGCGCCGGCACAGTGCACGAGTCCGCGCAGGCCACCTCGGTCGTCGGCGGCATCGAGTGCGGCGGCGAACTGTTCACGATCGGTGATGTCGGCGGCCGCGAACGACGCTGCGGCGCCGAGTCCGTCGGCCACGGCCTGACCGTCCGAGGTCGGCAGATCGATCAGGGTGACCAGGCCACCGGCGTCGACGACGCGCTGAGCAGTTGCGAGCCCGAGACCGGATGCGCCGCCGGTGATCGCGACCGACAGTCCATTGAGTTTCATTGTTATTCAGTACCTTTCGATGAAATTGTTCCGTGCCCCCTGAGGGGCGAGCTTGCGAGCCCGGCCCCGGCTCCCTGAGGTGCGAGCGAAGCGAGCCCCCGTTGCTCCCTGAGGTGCGAGCGAAGCGAGCCCCCGTTGCTCCCTGAGGTGCGAGCGAAGCGAGCCACGAAGGGCTCCGCAACGTGTCTCACCAGGCCCTTCGTGGCTCGTCGCTATCGCTCCTCACACCTCAGGGAGCAATGGGATGGGGTCGCTTCTTTCGGATTAGGGCAGGGAGCAGGAGGGCCAGCGGTGCTGCGCTTTTTTCGGATCAGAGCAGTTCAAGGATGGTGGTGTTGGCCATGCCACCGGCCTCGCACATCGACTGCAGTCCGTACCGGATGCCGTTGTCGCGCATGTGGTGTACGAGCCGCGTCATGAGGATGGCGCCCGAGCCGCCGAGCGGGTGACCGACGGCGATCGCACCGCCGAGCGGGTTGAGACGCTCGATGTCGGCACCCGTCTCTGCCTGCCACGCAAGCGGAACCGGGGCGAACGCCTCGTTGATCTCGAAGGCCCCGATGTCGTCGATCGACAATCCCGAGCGCTTGAGCGCCTTGGCCGTGGCCGGGATCGGCCCGGTCAGCATGATCACCGGGTCATCGGCGGCGACGACCGCGGTGTGGATGCGGACGATCGGCGTGAGACCGTGCGACTTCGCGGTCTCGCCGGACATGATCAGCAGGGCACCCGACCCGTCGGAGATCTGCGAGGAGTTGCCGGCGTGGATCACGCCGTCCTCGCTGAAGGCCGGCTTGAGCTTGGCGAGCGATTCGAGCGTCCCACCGCGGCGGATGCCCTCGTCCCCCTCGAGTACCCCCGGGATCGGCGCCAATTGGGCGTCGAACGCACCGCGGTCGGCCGCCTGCGCAGCGAGTTCGTGCGAGCGCAGCGAGTACTCGTCGAGGCGGGTGCGGTCCAATCCCCATTTCGCGGCGACCATCTCGGCGCCGATCCCCTGGCTGAACTTGTCGACGCCGTAACGGTCGAGGACCGTGGGCGGCTGATGCTCGCCATTCGGTGCGGCGCTGCCCATCGGGACCCGGCTCATCGACTCGACCCCGCCGGCGATCACGACATCCTGCTGGCCGGACACCACCGCCGCGGCCGCCATGCTGACCGCCTGCTGGCTGGACCCGCAGGCGCGCGTCACGGTGGTTCCGGGGACGCTCTCGGGCCAGCCGGCGGCGAGCACGGCCGTCCGGGCGACATTGCCCGCCTGCTCGGCGGCTTGGCTGACACATCCCCAGACGACGTCGTCGACGACGGCCGGATCGATGCCGGTCCGCTCGACGAGCGCCTCCAGTACGTGGGCGGACAGGTCGGCGGGATGGATACCGGACAGGGCGCCGCGGCGGCGGCCGATGGGCGCGCGGACCGCGTCGACGATCACTGCATCACGCATGGGGACTCCTCGATGTCAGGGCAAGGGATGAAGTTGTGACCGACGTGCACCACGCCGGCGGACGCCGATCGCCCGTTGAGACGAGCCGACCACCGGGGCGCTTGGCAGACAAGTCGATTCACACTCACAGTCGATGAGGCCCTACCTATGGGACGCGCAAGTCACGAGGTGGCGCCTCGACGGTCGGCGCGTGCGGACGCAACCGAGCACGATCGCGCTCGGGATCGGCGAAGACCAGCGCGAGCACCGCGCACACCGCGGCGACGATTCCGAGCACCTGGAACGCGGTGGCGTAACCCTCGGCCGGCGTGGCGGCCGCGTCGACGATGACACCCGTCGCGTACGGCGCGACGAGACCGCCGATCGCCATGATCGCCAGGAAGACACCCAGCGTTCCGGCGGTCTGCCGGGGCGGGCAGATCTCGGCGACGGCCGCGTTGAACAGCGGGAACACCGTGGCCGCGAATCCATAACCGATCGACAGGATCGCGACCGCGACGATCGGTGTGCCGACCGAGGGCAGCAGGAACAGCAGGACGCCGGAGACGAGAACCCCGACCGACGGCACGACGATGCGCAGCATCCGCGAGGTCGCCCCTTTCGAGATCATCCGGTCACTCGTGATCGAACTCAGCACCATCAGGAGCAGGCCGACGATCGAGGGGAACGCGAACATCGACCCGGACTGCAGGCGGCTGTAGCCCAGCCCCTCTTCGAAGTACGACGGCAACCACGTGAGCACGACACTGACCAGCGCATATACGCTCATCACGACGAGCGCGCCGGTGACGAAGGTGCGTGAGCGGAAGATCGAGATCCACGGCGTCGCGGGTTCGGCGTCGGCGCTCGCGGTGGTCTTCCCACTAGCGATGTACGGGCCGTTGCGCCACGTCGAGAGCCAGATGACACACCAGATAAGACCACCGGCGGCGAGGGCGATCAGTGCCCAGCGCCACCCGAAGCTCACTGTGATCACGGCGAGCAGCGGAGCGATCGCGATCTTCGAGATTGACGCGGCACCGGCGAGGAGGGCACCGGGCAAGGCGCGCCGGGCCGGCGGATGCCAGGAGTAGGCCGCGGTGTGCAGGAGCGCCGAGCTCGGACCTTCGGCGAGACCGAGGAACAGCCGACTGAGGACGAGGACCGCGAACGACGCCACGACCACCATGGGGAGCATGGCCGCGGCCCAGCACAGGGCCAGGAGGACCAGCGACCAGCGACCAGCGCAGGGTCATCCAGCGGTTGAGCAGTCCCGCGAAGAAGCCGCCGATCGTGAACGTGAGGAAGAACAGGCTGCCGACGAGACCGATCTGCGAGGAGCTCAGACCCAGCTCCTCGCGAGGGTTGCGCGATGATGCCCAGCACCGCCTTGTCGGCGTAGTTGATCACGTAGAGGCTGACCAGCAGAGCCGTGAGACCCCAGGCGCCGGCGCGTGATTCGCCGCGCGGGCCGAGACCACGCGGCGTCTGGGCCGCTTCGAAGTCGACGGTGTGGGCGGGACCATCGGGTCCCGTGCGCGCCGCTGACCCGGGCTTGTCGCCGGCTCCTGATCCGGAGGCGGTGGAGACCGTCATGGCATTACCTCTTCCAGCCGAGTGATCTGGGTTGCGATGCGCTCCGTCAGTGTTATGGCTCACATCCGTTCCGATTCAAACCAGGGTCGAACCCCTCTGACAACGTTCGCTCGGCGAACGACCTGACTGTCGCTGCCTATGTGTTGAGGACACGGCGATGCGAGAGGGGTCATCGGCGATGGCTATCGGATCGATAGGCGCCGGTGGCGCACCCGAGAGCCATTGGCTCGCGCTATCGCTCCCTTAGTTCACCGCGACTACTTCGCCGGGCCGCCGCCGGGCATGCTGTGAGACGGACGCGTGGCGAGTCGCGCACCACGTCCGCCCGACGGTGCGAGCGCACCCCGACCGACTTCGGAGAACAGCCACCATGACCCGCCTCGCGCAGACCCTGGGCCTCACCGAGATCCAGACGGAGATCCTGGCCAACGTCCGCTCGTTCGTCGACAAGCAGATCATCCCCACCGCTCAGGAACTCGAGCACGCCGACGAGTATCCGCAAGCCATCGTCGACGGCATGGCCGAGATGGGCCTCTTCGGCCTGATGATCCCCGAGGAGTACGGCGGACTCGGCGAGTCGCTGCTGACCTACGCGCTGTGCGTCGAAGAGCTCGCACGTGGATGGATGAGCGTCTCGGGGGTGATCAACACCCACTTCATCGTGGCGTACATGATCCGCCAGCACGGGACCGACGAGCAGAAACAGCGCTTCCTCCCCCGCATGGCGACGGGCGAGGTGCGCGGCGCGTTCTCGATGTCCGAACCGGAACTGGGGTCCGACGTCGCGGCGATCAAGACCAGCGCGAAGCGGGACGGAGACGACGGATACGTCATCAACGGCCAGAAGATGTGGCTGACCAACGGCGGGTCGTCGACTCTCGTTGCCGCTCTTGTCCGTACCGAGGAGGGCAACGAGAAGCCGCACAAGAACCTCACGACGTTCCTGGTGGAGAAGCCGGCCGGCTTCGGCGAGGTACTCCCAGGCCTGACCATCCCGCGCAAGCTGGACAAGATGGGCTACAAGGGCATCGACACCACCGAACTGATCTTCGACGGTTACCGCGCGCCCGCCACCGACATCCTCGGCGGCGAACCGGGCCGCGGTTTCGCGCACATGATGGACGGCGTCGAGGTCGGGCGCGTCAACGTGTCGGCCCGCGCCTGCGGAATCGCCCAGCGCGCCTTCGAACTCGCGGTGAAGTACGCGCAGCAGCGGTCCACCTTCGGCAAACCCATCGCCGAGCACCAGGCCGTTGCGTTCTCGCTGGCCGAGATGGCGACGAAGGTCGAGGCGGCACACCTGATGATGGTCAATGCGGCACGACTGAAAGACTCCGGCGAGCGCAACGACGTCGCCGCCGGGATGGCCAAGTACTTGTGCAGTGAGTACTGCGCCGAGGTCACCCAGGCCAGCTTCCGCATCCACGGCGGTTACGGCTACTCGAAGGAATTCGAGATCGAGCGCCTCATGCGCGACGCGCCCTTCCTGCTGATCGGCGAGGGCACCAGCGAGATCCAGAAACAGATCATCTCCAAGGGGCTCCTACGCGAATATCAGGAGCGATGACCACTTGAGGTGAATGTCGTCAGACCCGTCCGCCCACAACAGTTTCGAGGGACCAATGCAGCGTCGCATCTTCACCGAGGACCATGAGTCCTTCCGCAAGACCATCCGTGACTTCATCGCCAAAGAGGTCGCGCCGGTGTACCACGATTGGGAGAAGCAGGGCCATCCGCCGCGTGAGTTCTACAACAGGCTGGGCGAACTCGGCGTCCTGGGCATCGAGGCACCCGAGGAGTTCGGGGGCGGTGGCGTCTCGGACTTCACCTATTCGATGGTGATCGCGGAGGAGACATCGGCGGCCGGTGTCACCTTCGGCAGTTACTCGGTGCACTCGAACCTGATCCTCCCCTACCTCGTCGAGTACGCCACCGACGAGCAGAAGCAGCGGTGGTTGCCCGGATTCTGTTCCGGCGAACTCATGTTCGCGATCGCCATGACCGAACCCGGCACCGGGTCGGACCTCGCCAACATCTCGACCACCGCCAAGCTGTCCGAGGACGGGTCGCACTACGTGCTCGACGGCGCGAAAACGTTCATCACCGGCGGCGCCTTGGCCGACCGCATCCTGGTCGTCGCCCGGACCGCACCGTTCGACGAGTCGAATCGTCGTGCGGGCCTGTCGATCCTGGTGGTCGACACCTCGTCGGAGGGTTTCGCCGTCGGACGCAGGATCGAGAAGATCGGCCTCAAGGCCTCCGACACCGCCGAGCTCTCGTTCAGCTCGGTCAAGGTGCCGGTCGAGGACCGGCTCGGCGAGGAGGGTGCCGGCTTCTCGTACCTGGCGCACAATCTCGCGCAGGAACGACTCACCATCGCCATCGGGGCGTCGGCCACCGCCGCCGCGGCCGTCCAGCACGCGATCGCCTACACCAAGGAGCGCGACGTCTTCGGCAAACCCGTTGCGGCGTTCCAGAACACCAAGTTCGTCCTCGCCGAGTGCTCCGCCGAGGTCGAGGCCATCCGGCAGTTCGTCGACCGCGCACTCGAACTCCACAACGAGGGTGAGCTCACCGTCCCCGATGCTGCTCGCGCGAAACTGTTCGCCACCGAGACCGCCGGCAAGGTCATCGACAAGTGCCTGCAGTTGCACGGCGGGTACGGCTATGTCCTGGAGTACCCCATCGCCCGGCTCTACGCCGACACCCGCGTCACGCGGATCTACGGCGGCACCAGCGAGGTCATGAAGACGATCATCGCCAAGGATCTCGGCCTGTAGGTGGTCCAGAGCTCTTCCAAAGTGCGGGATTCGTAACGGTTTCCAGTACGAATCCCGCACTTTGCGGAGGGTGATCAGACGGTCGCTCGTCGCACCTGCGACGCGACGTATCCCGGGCGTTCCACGAGATCCGCCCAGGTGAAGTTCAACACCGTCCAGCCCAGGGCGATGAGGGTGTTGCGGCGGGTGCGGTCGTGCTGGAACGCTTCGGCGTCCCGGTGATGAGCCATACCGTCGATCTCGACCGCCACCTTCCTCCCGACGAAGGCGAAGTCGATTTCGTAACCGGACACCGGGTGGTTGGCGACCCAACCCGCTATGTCGTGCTCGGCGAACAGTTTCACGGTCAGCCGTTCGGCAGCCGAACGGGCACCAGAACCGACGAGCACGAGCATCTTCGCCATCTCGGTTGCACCACGGCAGCGGCGCCGCCGCTGGTAGGTCTCGAGGAGAGCGTCAACCGTGACCTTCTTGTTCTGAAGTGCCCGGTCGAGTACGTCCATCTTTCCTTCAAGGGCGCCTTCGAGGACGGACAACGGCACCGCGGTCACCGTGAGTCCCTTCTCGACCACGACGTCGGCCGCGTCGAGGGATCTCCGGATGACCACCGTCCCCTTCTCCGGCGAACCGTGCCAGCTTCGGGGAGCGGTGACGGTGATCGTCGTCGGCCGCTTGGTCACGAGGCCGTGCCACCACGCCGCCGCGAGTCCGCTGAGAACGGCGTCCGCGGAGACCTGCAGGGTCGCCAGTCGGGTCCGGGTCCGTGCGGTCACCGGATGATCGGCCAGGCGATAGACGCCGGAACTCGCACGAACCCACTCACCGGACTTCACCCGCCGGGCCACCGAGGCACGACTGAGACCGTGCTCGCGGGCCTGCGCCGCGGTGATCACGCCGTCGCGCGTGAGGATGAAGGTCCGCAACGCAGGTGCAGTAGCCATGTGGTTGTAGACGCACCCGGGATCGCGCCGGTTCCACTTCCCGCAGAGTGCGGGATTCGTGCCGGTTTCCAATACGGATCCCGCACTCTGTCGTCGGACCCGAGGTCGTGCCTTAAGATTCCCTGAGCAAACTCGGTGGGCAGTGGAAGCGGTGTTCGGTGGTAGGCAGGTTTCGGGGCGGGGTCCAGATCTTGGCGACGGTGCTGGTCACCGCGTTCGTGGTGTCGATGATGGCGGCGGTGGCCGCGCCCGCGCAGGCGGCCCCGACGCGCTACACCGGCGGTACCTACGTCGCTCTCGGTGATTCGCGTGCGTCCGGCAGCTTCTACACCCCGACGCCCGCCTACTTCGGCGGATGCAAGCGGTCGGCGTTCAACTACCCCACCCTCGTCGCCGCCGCGACCCTGCCGCGACGCTTCATCGACGCCTCGTGTGCGGGCGCGCAGTCGGCACACCTGCACCGGGCCCCGCAGCACACCAGCGGTGGCACGAAACCCATTCAGCTGCACCTGGTTCCGCGCGACGCCCAGCTGATCACCGTGAGCATCGGCGGCAACGACATGCGGTGGGGCGCGATCTTCGGCCAGTGCCGTACCCCGGCGTTCACCGACCGGCGCTGCCGCCACAACCGTGCCCTCGAGAACGAGGTCCGGTGGCGGATCGAACTCATGGAGAACCGCGTCACCCCCGCTCTGCGCGCGATCCGGAACAAGGCGCCGCACGCCCAGATCATCGTCGTCGGCCTGGGCGGCTTCATCGGGTTCACCGGGTGCTGGCCGCTGGTCCCGCTGAGTGACCCCGACGTCCGGTGGATGCGCAAGGTCTTCAACCGCGCCAACGGCGCGCTCTGGCGGGCGTCGACCAAGGTCGGCGGCACCTTCATCGACGCGAACCGAGGATCGGCGGGACACGATGCCTGCAACCTCATCAACCCCTGGTACGAGAGCGCGCTGTCGAATCGGATCGCGCTGCCCTTCCACGTCAACCAGGCCGGCGCCGTCGCGTTCGCGGCCATGATCAACGGGGCCATCCGCCGTTAGGCCGAGACCGGTCACCCACTAGCGTTTGTCGGGTGGCTCATCTACTCGGCGCGGAAACCCTAGGCCTCGAATACCCGACCACCAAGGTCTTCGAGTCGGTGTCCCTCGGGGTCAACGAGGGCGACCGGATCGGCATCGTGGGCCGAAACGGCGACGGTAAGTCGAGCCTGCTGGCGATGCTCGCCGGACGGATGCAACCCGATTCCGGTCGCGTCACCGTCCGCGGCGGCGTCCGCATCGGCGTGCTGGACCAGGTCGACGTCTTCGACGACGACGAGACCGTCGGGCACGCCGTCGTCGGCGACCGTCCCGAACACGAATGGGCGGGTGACGCGAAGGTCCGCGACGTCATCGGCGGGTTGCTCGGCGACGTCGAGTGGACGGCGCCCACCAGTTCGTTGTCGGGTGGTCAGCGCCGCCGCGTGTCGCTGGCACGACTCCTCGCGGGCGAGCATGACGTCCTCGCGCTCGACGAGCCGACCAACCACCTCGACGTCGAGGCCATCACCTGGCTCGCCGACCACCTGAAGCGACGCTGGCCGGCCAACGCCGGCGGACTACTGGTGGTCACCCACGACCGGTGGTTCCTCGACGAGGTGTGCACGGTCACCTGGGAGGTCCACGACCGCATCGTCGAACCCTTCGAGGGTGGTTACGCGGCATACATCCTGCAGCGGGTGGAACGGGACCGGCAGGCCGCCGCGATCGAGGCACGACGACAGAATCTCGCCCGCAAGGAACTGGCCTGGCTCCGCCGCGGCGCGCCGGCCCGGACGTCGAAGCCGAAGTTCCGCATCGACGCGGCCAATGCCCTCATCGCCGACGTCCCACCGGTCCGCGACACGGTCGCCCTGCAGTCACTGGCCACCGCTCGTCTGGGCAAGGACGTCGTCGACCTGCTCGACGTGTCGGTCTCCTACGGTGACCGCAACGTCCTCGACGGCGTCGAGTGGCGGCTGGCGCCCGGTGAGCGCACCGGCATCCTCGGGGTCAACGGCGCGGGCAAGTCGACGCTGCTCGGCCTCATCGCCGGAACCGTGGAACCGACCGGCGGCCGGGTCAAACGCGGCAAGACGGTCAAGGTCGCCACCCTGACCCAACGCCTCGACGACCTCGACCGGTACCTCGACGACCCGGTGCGGGTGGTCATCGCGCAGTTGCAGACCACGTACACCTTCGGTTCCGGATCGAAGGCACAGGAGCTGTCGCCGTCACAGCTGCTCGAACGGCTCGGCTTCGACGGCGCGCAACTCTCGACCCCGGTCCGCGACCTCTCGGGCGGGCAGAAGCGGCGGCTGCAGTTGCTGCTCATCCTGCTCGACGCGCCGAACGTGCTGATCCTCGACGAGCCGACCAACGACCTCGACACCGACATGCTCGCCGCGCTCGAGGACCTGCTGGACTCGTGGCCCGGCACGCTGATCGTCGTCTCGCACGACCGGTACTTCCTCGAGCGGGTCACCGATCAGCAGTTCGCCGTCCTCGACGGCGGGCTCCGCCACCTCCCCGGCGGCGTCGACGAGTTCTTGAGACTCCGCTCGGCACAGGCGAAGACGTCGGGTTCCGGATCGACATCGGGCGGATCCGGTACGAGCGCCACAGCTTCGGGGAACGGCGGCGCGTCGGGCTCGTCCCTCAGCGGCGCCGAGCTGCGCGCGGCCAACAAGGAGCTCGCCTCGCTCGAGCGTCGGATCGACAAGCTGCACAGCAAGATCGATGCTGCCCGGACCGCGCTGGCCGACCATGATCAGTCCGACTACCAAGGCCTTGCCGCGGAGACGGAGAGCATCCGCAGCATGGAATCCGAACTCGAGGAACTCGAGGAACGCTGGATGGAACTCGGCGAGAGCGTCGAGTGATCGACTCCGCGAGAACCGGTCGGCCCGATTTCAACGGCCGAACGACTCCCGGATCGCGGCCAGCACGTCCGGCAGCGACTCGTCGACGACGCCGCTGTGATCGGCCCGCGCGTAGGTCTTGAGGTCCACATCCGTGCCGGCGTCGCGCATCTCGGACCGCAGTGAACGACTCAGCGGGTACGGCAGCACGGGATCGAGAAGACCATGTGCGAGCGTGACTTTCACCGGGTAGCCGGAGACGGGCACCTCGGCGTACTCCCGCAGGGCGTCCCGGAAGTCCTGCTCCGCGGTGAACGACGACGCCACGAGTGAGCCCGGCGGCACCGACCGCAACGCGTCCACGAGATCCCCGTTGCACCGGGCACGCGCGCGGTCGAGGAAACGCTTGCCGTCCGACGTCAGGGAATCGGCGACGCGGAGTTCCGGGTTCGCGTGGTCGAGACCGGCGAGGGTGAACAGGAACGGCGCACTCAGCACATTGAGCGCGCCGAGGCCGGGCACGCGGGGACCGAACAGACCGAACAGGTTCTCCAACGACGAGACCGGGGCGATCGCGACGATGCCGGCGACCGGCAGATCCGGTGCGAATTCCGCGGCGAGACGGCCCGCGTGCAGCGCAGCGTGGCCGCCCTGCGAGTGCCCGGTCGACACCCAGCGTGATCCGAGCGAGGCGTCGACCGACCGCGCCGCGCGGATCATGTCGATCACCGAGTGAGCCGCCGCGCGACCGCCGAGGTATTCGGTCTCCCCCGCCGACCCGAGACCCGCGTAATCGGTTGCCGTGACCGCGAACCCGGCGTCGAGCGCCGCGCGCACCGGGGCCTCGACACCGTCGCCAAGCCGGTGCAGGGTCGGCGCGCACTCGTCGGCCAGGCCGACCGTCCCGTGTGCCCAGGACACGACGGGCCAGCCACCGGCGGGCGGCGTACCCTTCGGCACCCAGTACACGCCGCTCGACATCGCCGGGCGGCCGTTCTGATCGCGCGTCGCATAGGTCAGGCGGGTGCCCGAGCCGGCCGCCGACGGGAGTTCGCCGTCGGGGACGTCGGAGGTGGTGAAGACGAAACCGTCGGCGGGTGCGGCGGCCGTCGACGGGCCGGCCGTGACGATGCAGAGCGCGAGCAGTAGAGCGACGACGGCGCTGACCGCGCGCAGCGGGGCGACGACTGCGGCGGGTCTGCGGGACATCAGGCAACCGTAGGCGATCAGTGGCGGACGTCGGCTCCGAGGACGCGCGTACCGGCGGCGGGACCGCTGGCGGTGCGGACCGACCGGGCGACGCCGGCGCCGGACAGTTCGGCGGCGACGTTCACCGCGCCGGTCTCGTCGGCGCACAGGAAGGCGCATGTCGGACCGGAGCCGGACACGATGCCGCCCAGTGCTCCGGCGTCGATTCCGGCACGCAGGGTCCGGCGGAGGGTGGGTTGCAGCGAGAGCGCCGCCGGTTGTAGGTCGTTGTGCAGCAGGGGCGCCACCGCATGCGGGTCACCGGACGCCAGGGCCTGCATGAGTTCGTCCGGGCGGCGGAGGAGGTCCCGCTCGTCGTCGGTGGCGCATTCTCCGGAACGGCTGTCGCGCAGCCGATCCAGTTCGCGGTACACCGCGGGCGTGGACAGTCCGTCGCGTGCGAGCGCGAGCACCCAGTGGAAGTCACCGCGGGAGAGGACCTGCATCAGCCGCTCGCCGCGTCCGGTACCCAGGGCGGTGTTGCCGTGCAACGCGAACGGGACGTCGCTGCCCAGGTCCGCCGCGATCGCGGCGAGGTCGTCGCGGCCGATGTCGAGCTTCCACAGGGCGGCGAGTGCGACCAGCGCCCCGGCGGCATCCGCGCTGCCACCGGCCATGCCCCCGGCCACCGGGATCGTCTTGTCGATGTCGATCGCGACCTTGCCGGGACGGTCCGCCCACTCGGCCAGTGCCAGCGCGGCCCGGACCGCCAGATTGGACTCGTCCGTCGGGACCGACCCGGCGCCTTCGCCACGAACCGTGATGCTCATCTCGTTGGCCCGGGCGACCCTGATGTCGTCGTGCAGGGACAGCGCCTGGAAGACGGTCACGAGGTCGTGGTAGCCGTCCTCGCGGCGCGGACCGACCCCGAGGTGCAGATTGACCTTCGACGGAGCCCGCGCGGTGACGGAGTCCGACACCACCGACAGCGACGTTCGCGACACAATGATCCAGCCTAGCGCCCCGGCGTCGGCCCCGCGCCCACCGATGCGGTCGGTCCGGCGCTCCAGCCGCCGTCGATCAGGGGCGCCAGCCGCGGTCGACGAGTTGTCCGACGTGCTCGACGACCAGCACCGCGCCCGCGTCGCGCAACTCACCCTCCGCGAAACCACCGGACCGTACCGCCACGCACTCCGCCGGCAGGCGATGCGCCGACGCCACGTCCCACACGGTGTCGCCGACGACGACGGCCTTACCGCCGCCGGCCTCGTCCAGGGCGACCGACAGGATGTCGGGCGCCGGTTTGGACGAATCGGCGTCGTCCGAGGTGGTCACCGCGGCGAAGTCGTTCCGCGACAATCCCATCGACTCGAGGGCGGCGTCGGTGAACTCCGACTTGCCCGACGACGCGAGCGCCACCCGGTAGCCGGCGTCCAGCAGTCCCCGCACCAGATCGGCCGCGCCGGGCAGGGGCCGCACGTCGGGCAGCAGGTCGCGATAGGCGTCCTCCCACTCGTCGCGCAAGGTGTCGCCGAGCGATTCCTCCACGTCGTCGCCGAGCAGCTCGCCGACGAGACGGTCGCCGCCCATGCCGATCGCCCGGTGCACCTGCCACCACTGCGGGATCAGGTCGTGAGCAGCGAAGGCCCGCATCCACGCCAATGCGTGGAGGTAGGTGGAGTCGACGAGCGTACCGTCGACATCGAGCAGCACGGTGTCGACCGACCCGTCCGCTTTCTGGTCTGGCATCTGCGCCTCGTTTCCGGGGTCGAGAACCGCGCCCCGTCGTCGAACGTCCGTCGTCCGGGCACCACTGTCTCGAGCGTCCCGGGTTTCGGACCCATGACTCATGGCTACACCGAAGCGACCCATCTCGCAGAGGAGACCTCCATGGCAACACGTTTCGGCTACACCCTGATGACCGAGCAGGCGGGCCCGAAAGAGCTGGTGCGGTACGCCGTCGGCGCCGAAGACGCCGGCTTCGACTTCGAGGTGTCGAGCGACCACTACTTCCCGTGGCTCTCGGCCCAGGGACACGCACCGTACGCGTGGACGGTCCTCGGAGCCGTGGCCCACGCGACCGAGCGGGTCGACCTGATGACCTACGTGACGTGCCCGACGATCCGCTACCACCCGGCGATCATCGCGCAGAAGGCTGCGACGCTGCAGATCCTCGCCGACGGTCGCTTCACTCTCGGCCTCGGCTCGGGCGAGAACCTGAACGAGCACGTGGTTGGCGAGGGCTGGCCCTCGGTCGCCGACCGCCAGGACATGCTCGCCGAGGCGATCGAGATCATCCGCAAACTGCACACCGGTGAGCTCGTCGACTTCCGCGGCGAGTTCTTCCAGGTCGACGCCGCCCGGATCTGGGATCTGCCCGACCAGCCCGTCCCGATCGGCGTCGCAGTGGCGGGCAATGCGGGTATCGAGACGTTCGGGCCACTGGCCGACCACCTGATCGCCGTCGAACCCGACGCCGACTTCATCAAGGCGTGGAACGAACATTCGTCGACCCCGACCGTCGACGGACAGCGGTCCCGCGCGATCGGGCAGATCCCCATCAGCTGGGATCCCGACCGCGACAAGGCGATCGAGCGCGCCCACGATCAGTTCCGGTGGTTCGCCGGCGGGTGGGATGTCAACGCCGACCTGCGCACCACCGCGGGCTTCGCCGCGGCGACGCAGTTCGTCACGCCGGACGACGTCGCGGGCAACATCCCCTGCGGCCCGGACCTCGACCAGATCGTCGAGGCGGTGAAACCCTTCTGGGAGGCGGGGTTCACCGACATCGCGCTGGTGCAGATCGGGGGCGACACCCAGGACGCGTTCCTGCGCGACGCCGCTCCCGAGCTACTGGAGAAACTGCGCGCCGCGTCGAACTGAGTCCGATTGCTCGAGGTTCCAGGACTGCGGGGTGCGGTCCTCGCCCACCCGCAGCACGGCGGTGTGCACATCGCCGACGTGGCGACCCGACGGGAGCTGATCAATCTCGTCCTCCGGGCGTCGGCCGGTGTAGCGGAAGCCGGCCGACGCCGCCAGCCGCGCCGAGGCCACGTTGTCGACCAGCGCCCGCCGGATCACGCGATCGAACCCGGCTCCGCCGTCGGCGGGGTCGGCGAAGGCGTGGTCGAGGACCGCGGCGAGCGCCTCGGTGAGGTAGCGATGGCCCCGATGCGACGGCGCGCACCAATAGCCCAGTGACGCAACGCCTTTCTCGACGGTTCGCAGTCCGATGGTGCCGACGAGTTCACCGCCGGGGATCTCGATCGCCCACACCGACGACCCGGCGGCCGGGGCGATGTCGCGGACGAAACGTTCGGCGTGCGCACGCGTATACGGGACCGGGACCAGTGTGAAGCGCTGGATGTCCGGATCCTGGCAGGCGCGGAAGGTCGGTTCGATGTCACGGTCGGCGGGTGGGCGCAGCCGCAGCCTCGGCGTCGTCAGAGTCTGTGGTGGAACCATGTCGGACCTCGTCGTCGATGCTGCGGATGCACAACACGGTACGAGCTTCTCCCCGCCGACGGCGAGCGGTTTTGCGCCCGCCCCCACGACGAGCCGCGGTCTCCCGCGATCAGCGACCCGGCGTCGAGATCAGGTCGTGCGAGCGAGGCGGACGAAGTCGTCGACGTCGAGCTTCTCGCCCCGCACACCCGGATCGATACCGGCCTCACGGAGTCGGCGTTCGGCCTCGGCCGCCGAACCGGCCCAGCCGGCCAGCGCTGATCGCATCGTCTTGCGTCGCTGGGCGAATGCGGCGTCGATCGCGGCGAACACCTGTTGCCGCACAACGGGATCGGTCGAGTGGTCGTCGGTTCGTTCGATGCGGACGAGACCCGACTCCACCTTCGGTTCGGGCCAGAAGACGTTGCGCCCCACCGCACCGGCCCGGCTCACGCGACCGTGGTAGCGCGCCTTGACGCTCGGCACCCCGTAGGTGCGGCTGCCCGGGCCGGCGGCGAGGCGGTCGGCGACCTCGGCCTGCACCATCACGAGGGCGGTGGTGATCTCCGGGAAGAGTCCGAGCAGGTGCAACAGGACCGGCACCGACACGTTGTACGGCAGGTTCGCGACCAGCGCGGTGGGGACCACCGGCAGGTCGTCGCGCGTCACCTGTAGCGCGTCGGCGAGGATGACCTCGAAGTTGCCCTGCCGACTAGGGGCATACTCCGCGATCGTCGCCGGAAGACGTTCCGCGAGCACCGGATCGATCTCGATGGCGACGACCCTGCCCGCCGTCCCGAGGAGGGCGAGGGTGAGCGAGCCCAGCCCGGGCCCGACCTCGAGGACGGTGTCGTCAGGCCCGACCCCCGATGCCGCGACGATCCTTCGCACGGTGTTCGCGTCGTGGACGAAGTTCTGTCCGAGAGTCTTGGTCGGCCGGACGCCGACCTCCGCCGCGAGCTCCCTGATCTGTGCCGGCCCGAGGAGACGCGGAGCCTCGTCGGGCGCGCCGTCGGGTGAACCCGCTGTCGAGTCGCTGATCAGCGCAGGCCCAGCTTGGACGAGCAGGACGGCCATGCGCCCCAGCCCTGGACCGCCTGGGTCTTCTTCGCGATGGCGATCTGTTCTTCGCGGGTCGCGAGGTCGGCGCGCGGCGCGTACTCGAGTCCGCCCCAGCGTTCCCAGGTGTTCTGGTCGAACTGGACGCCGCCGTAGAAGCCGTTGCCGGTGTTGATCGCCCAGTTGCCGGTCGCCTCGCACGCGGCGAGCGCGTCCCACACCGACCCCGGCGGCACGAACGGCGCACCCGGCTTGGTGCCGATGCGAACGGTGGCCGCGACGGGCTCGCTGAGCACCTCGCTGGTCAGCTTGTCGCGCTTGACGACCCGACCGTTCACGGTGGTCACCTTGTAGGTGACACGCGCCTCGCCGGGCGTGCCCTTCTTCTCGACGACCTTGCGGTCGCGGACGAGGGTCGGGTCCTCTTTCTTGACCTCCGGCGGGGCGACCGGTTCGGTGAGCGTGACGTCCTCGGTCTTGATCCGGGTGACGACGATCTTGAGGTTCGGGGTGATCTTGGTGTCGGCGGCCGGGGTGACCTTGTCTTCGGCGCCCAGCGGGGTGCCGAGCGACTCGAGCAGATCCTTGACGGTGTGCGCGGCGACGGTCGGGCGCTTGCGGGCCGGTCCGTCGACGAGGTTCACCGGCTTGGGCAGCGCGACCTCGATCTGACCGCCGTCGACCGGCAGTTCCTCGCCGAAGGCGGTCTCCTCGGCGGCGTGGGTCAGTCCGCGTTCGGCCATCAACTGGTCCACGGTCGAGGCGTTGGTGACGATGGTCTCGCGCTTGCCCTCGATGTCGAGGGTGAGTTCCTTGAGCTTGTTGACCTTGATGGTCTGGCCGTCGCCGAAGCCCGAGTCGGGTGCCGGACTCACCTTGTCACCGTCGGCGGGCGCCAGCCCCTCCGACTCGAGGAGACTCTCGACGGACATCGCCATGGTGGACACGTGCCGGATGTCGCCGTCCACGTCGATCGCGACGTTCTTGTGCATGCTGACGCCCATGACCCCGCCGGCCGCGACGGTGGCGCACACGGCGCCGACGGCGACACGGACACGCAACGACTTCGAGCCGTTGATCTTGGCGAACACCGAACCCGACGATGTCGGAGCGGACGGCTCCGGGTTCGACAGTTCGGGGTTTTGCAGCTCTGGGTTGGGCAGAGAAGACAAGGGCACGACATCCTGATAGGCAACACTGGCACCACGCCGGCCGAGTGGATCAGCACGTCGGCCAGCTGGATCACAGTACGATAACGAACCGGCCAGATTATGGCAAAGGGATGCCGTAGACGCGCCGCGCGTTCGCCCCGAGGATGCGAGCCATCTCCTCGTCCGCCACGCCACGCACGGCCGCGAGGGCCCGGGCTGTGTACGGCAGACAATAGGACTGATTGGGCTGGCCACGGTAGGGATGCGGGGTCAGGAACGGCGCGTCGGTCTCGACGAGGATCTGGTCGTCGGGGACCAGCTCGGCCGCGACCCGGAGCTCGTCGGCGTTGGCGAAGCTCACAGTGCCGGCGAAACTGAGCATGAACCCACGCTGGACACATTCGCGTGCAACATTTCGGTCACCGGAGAAGCAGTGCATGATCACGGATTCCGGGGCGCCCTCGGCGGCCAGGACGTCGAGTAGATCCCGGTCGGCCTCGCGGTTGTGGATCATCAGCGGCTTGCCGACCCGCTTCGCGAGGTCGATGTGCCAGCGGAACGTCTCGTGCTGCACCTCGGGCGACGCACAGTCGTCGGACTTCCCGGGCCAGTAGTAGTCGAGCCCGGTCTCGCCCACCGCGACGACTCGCGGGTGACGCACCATCCGCTCGAGCTCGGCGGCGGTCTCGTCGTTCAGATCGCCGGCATGCATCGGGTGCAGGGCCACCGCCGCGTAGACGCGATCGTCCCACTCCGCGGCGGCGACCGCCCACCGTGCATCGACCATGTCGTCGGCGACGGTGACCACATGGCCGACGCCGACGCCCTGCGCGTGGTCGCAGATCGCGCGGACCGTCTCGGCGTCGCGTCCGCCGCATGCAGCGAGGTGGGTGTGCGCGTCGACGAGGCCGGGCAGCGGCGCCGGGTCCGGTGGCGGTTCGCGTCGACGTCGCTTCTTGGCGGCTTTGTTGCTCAGGGTCTCGCCGCCACCGCTCTCGGCATCACCCGGCGCCGAGTTCTCCGGGGCGTAGGTCATGGCACCCACCTTGGCACAGCGCGCCGACACCATCCGGTGCGGTCGCGACACCACTAGAGCGTCACCGTCCCCTCGATCACCGTTGTCGTGTCGCCGCCGATCCAGATGTGCTCGCCGTCGTCGTGGACGTGGATGCGGCCGGCCCGACCGAGCGCCGCACCTTGCGCGGCGACGTAGGACGCCGGCGCCTGCCCGGTGGCCCGCAACCACATGGCGATGCCGGCGTTGAGACTGCCCGTCACCGGGTCCTCGGGGACCCCGATGCCCGGCACGAACGCGCGCACCTCGCCGAAGACCTCTCCGTCCCCCGAGCCGTACCGCCCGAACAACCCGACCTTGTGATCGCCGAGGGCAGGGATGTCCGGGGTCACCTCGAGCACCCGCTCGCCCGATTCGAGTTGCAACACCATCCATTCCGGCCCGTTGTCGACCCACTCGGCCGCGCGGACCTCGGCCGTGTCGACCCGTAGCGCCGCGGCGACCTCGGTGACGACGGCGGCGTCGACGGGTCCGGACCGCCGTAACGGCGGCGCCGCGAAGGCCAGCCGTGCACCAGTGCGCCGCAGTCGCACCAGGCCGACGCCGCACTCCTGCACGATGTCCTCCCCCGCAGGCCGGCCGCCCGTCGTCAGCCAGGCATGTGCCGAGCCGAGGGTGGGATGCCCGGCGAACGGCAACTCGCCGTCCGGGGTGAAGATGCGCAGACGGTAATCGGCGGCAGGGTCGGTCGGCGGTAGCACGAAGGTCGTCTCCGACAGGTTCGTCCAGCACGCGAACGCGGCCATCCGGTCGTCGGGGATGTCGGTGGCATCGAGCACCACGGCAACCGGGTTACCACCGGTCCCGGTAGCGGAGAACACATCGATCTGAGCGAATCGTCGAGTCATCGGACCATCGTCTCACCTCCAGTTGTCGCCCGGTCAAAGCCTTTTCGGGCGCGCAGGCGTCGCCGGAGGAACCGCTGTCCGGGACGACGCGTGCGATCGCGCGCCCGCGGCCGGCAGAAAACACCCGGGGTGGCCACGCAAATCGCGCCGGAGTCGCCCGGGACGGGTAGCGTGGCGAAGCGTGTTGGGATTGCCAGATTCGATCACCGTCGCACTGTTCGACCTCGACGGGGTTCTCACCGAGACCGCGGTGCTACACCGCAAGGCGTGGAAGAAGGCGTTCGACGCCTTTCTCGCCGCCCGTGCGGGCGGCGCAGACCACGCCGATTTCGTCGAGTTCACCGACCAGGACTATCTGGACTACGTCGACGGACGTCCCCGTGAGGACGGCGTCCGGGCCTTCCTCGCCTCTCGCGGAATCGACGATGTCGACGCGCAGACCGTGACCGCGATCGGAGACGGGAAGAACGACATGTTCCTGGTCAGCCTGGCCGAGGACGGCGGGCAGGCCTATCCGGGGTCCGTGCGATATCTCGAGGCGGCGCGCGACGCCGGTCTCCGGATCGCCGTGGTGACCTCCTCGAAGAACGGAGCAGCAGTGCTGGATGCGGCAGACCTGTCGAAATTCGTCGAGGTCCGGGTGGACGGACTCGACATCGTGTCGAAAGGCCTGAAGGGCAAACCCGCACCCGACTCGTTCCTCCTTGGCGCCGAACTGATGGGCGTCGAGCCCGCCGCGGCGGTCGTCTTCGAAGACGCCATCTCCGGCATCGCGGCCGGGAGCGCGGGAGCCTTCGGCTACGTCGTCGGCATCGACCGGGTCGGCGGCGGCCAGGCCGAGGCGATGCGTGCCGCCGGCGCCGACATCGTCGTGAAGGACCTCGTCGAATTGCTCCCCGCATGACCGCCGAGCACGGCCACGATTTCGGCTTCGAGATCCATCCGTGGCAGCTGAAGTGGCGCGGCGGCGTCGATCTGGACATGCTGGGCCGAACCGAGACGCTGTTCGCACTGTCCAACGGGCACATCGGTTTACGCGGGTCCTTCGAAGAGGGTGAGCCGGTCGATCATCCCGGCACGTACCTCAACGGCTTCTACGAGCTGCGCGGCCTGCCCTATGCCGAGAGCGGCTACGGATATCCCGAATCCGGACAGACCGTCGTCAACGTGACCGACGGCAAGATCATTCGGCTGCTGGTCGAGGACGAGCCGATGGACCTTCGGTACGGGCGTACCGAGGAGCACGAACGGACGCTGGACTTCCGGACCGGCACCCTGCGTCGTCACACGGTGTGGACCTCACCCACCGGCCGGAAGGTCCGCATCAAGTCCGAGCGCCTCGTGTCCTTCACCAAACGCACGATCGCCGCGATCCGATACGAGGTCGAGCCGGTCGACGAGGACATGAAACTCGTTCTGCAGTCCGATCTCCTGGCCAACGAGCCGGTTCCGGCACCGGGCAACGACCCGCGCCTGGCGGCGGCACTCGACGCCCCGCTTGTCTCCGACCTCGCCACCTGTCGCAACTACTGGGGCATGCTGGTCCACCACACCAAGAAGTCCGGCCTGCACATGGCGGCCGGCATGGACCACGAGATCTACTTCCCCGACAAGGCCGACACCTTCATCCGCGCCGACGGCGACCTGGCCCGGCTCACCATCGCGGCCAACGTGCCGAAGGGCAAGAGTCTCACCCTCACCAAGTACATGGGGTACGGCTGGTCGGCCCGACGCTCGGTGCCGGCGCTGCGCGCCCAGGTCGACGCGGCCCTCGCGATGGCGATGGAGACCGGTTGGGATTCGCTCAAGGCCGACCAGGTCCGGTACCTCGAGGACTTCTGGCGCGACGCCGACGTCGAACTCGACGGCGATCCCGAACTGCAGCAGGCGGTTCGCTTCGCGTTGTTCCATGTCCTGCAGGCCGGCGCGCGCGGTCAGTCCCGCGCGATCCCGGCCAAGGGTCTCACCGGCCCCGGCTACGACGGTCACACCTTCTGGGACACCGAGAGTTTCATCCTCCCGATGCTCACCTACACCGTGCCCGCCGCCGCCGGCGAGGAATTGCGATGGCGCCACTCCACCATGGACAAGGCGAAGTCCCGGGCCGCCGAACTGGGGCAACGCGGGGCCATGTTCCCGTGGCGCTCGATCAACGGCGACGAGTGTTCGGGGTACTGGCCCGCGGGCACCGCGGGCGTCCACGTCTCCGCCGACATCGCCAACGCCACCGCGCGCTACCTGCGGGCCACCAACGACGAACAGTTCGAAACCGAATGCGGCGTCGAACTTCTCGTCGAGACCGCCCGACTGTTCGCCGGGCTCGGGCACCACGATGTGAACGGTAAGTTCCGCATCGACGGGGTCACCGGTCCCGACGAGTACACCGCCGTCGTGAACAACAACACCTTCACCAACCTGGCGGCGCAACAGAATCTGCGCGACGCCGTGGCGGCGGTGCATCGCCGTCCGGATCTCGCCGAGCAGTTCGGGGTCACGACCGCCGAGGCGGCGCACTGGGAAGCGTGCGCCGACGACATGACGATCCCCTTCGACGACGCGCTCGGCGTGCACCAGCAGTGTGAGTCGTTCACGTTGTTGGGCGCCTGGGACTTCGAGTCGTCGGTGGGACGCTATCCGCTGCTGTTGAACTACCCGTACTACGACCTCTACCGCAAGCAGGTGGTCAAGCAGGCCGACCTGGTCTTCGCGACCTACCTGTTCGGGGACGCCTTCACGCCCGAGCAGAAGCTGCGCAACTTCGACTACTACTACCCGCTGACCGTTCGTGACTCGTCGCTGTCGGCCTGCTGCGAGGCGGTCACCGCCGCCGAGGTCGGTTACCCCGATCTCGCCTACGACCTGCTCGCCGAGTCCGTGTTCACCGACCTGCACGACCTGCACAACAACGTCAGCAGTGGCCTGCACATCGCGGCTCTCGCCGGTGCCTGGACCGACTGCGTGGCGGGTTTCGGCGGTATGCGCGACTTCGGCGGGAACATCACGTTCGCACCGCGGCTCCCGAAACGACTGACCTACATGTCCTTTCGCATGATCATCCGGGACTCGAAGATCGTGGTGGCCGTCGACAAGGAGAACGCGACATACCGGCTGCTGTCGGGTCCGCCGATCGACCTGGCGCACCACGGCGAGAAGTTCACGCTCGAATCCGCGCCGATGACCATGCACATTCCGGAGCTGGAATACCGCGAACCGCCGAAGGCCCCGCCGGGGTGCGAACCGTATCGCCGGGAGATCTAGCTCTCGGTGCTTGACCTTCTCACTGTGTCAAGCGCTCAGATGGGTGGCGAAGGAGGTGGTCGACGATGACCGACCAGACAACCCACGCGCCCGACCCTGCCCTGCTGGCGGCGCTCGCCGCCGACGACGCCTCGACGAGGCTGCGTGCCGCGATGGCGGCGGGCAGCAACCCCCATCCCGGCTACGCCGAGGAGCTGATCCGACGCTGCGGCGTCGAGCCGGATTTCTTCGTGCGGGACATGCTGACCTGGGCCCTCACGCGGTTGCCCGTCGATCTCACGGTTCCCGGACTCGTGACCGAGCTGGAGTCGGCGTCGCCGCAGGCGCGGGCCCAGGCCCTGCACACCCTGTCGAAGATCGGGGATCGATCGGCGTGGACGTCGATCACCCTCGCGCTCCTGCACGACACGGACGACGAGGTGGCGCGCGCCGCGTGGCGGACCGCCGTCGGCCTGGTCCCGTCCGGGCGGGAGACCTGGCTCGCGAACGAACTGGCCGGCGAACTCGGTCGTGGGAGCACGGACGTGCAGCGGAGTCTCAGCCGTGCCCTGGCCGGGCTCGGAGGCTTCGCCGCCGGACCATTGACCGCCGCGAAGAGGCGCGGCGATCTGACGGTACGGGCACACGTGGCCGCCACCGAGCGGTTGATCGACGACCCGGACAGCGACTTCGCCGCTGCGTTGGAGTACGCGACACGGTTGGTGAACAGCGATGCCGCGGCTGAGGATTCGTCGGCGATCGGGCCAGAGGACGGTACGTAGCGGTGCTGATCGGCGAGGTGGCGCGGCATACCGGTCTGAGCAACCGGATGCTGCGCCACTATGACTCGCTCGGCCTCGTCCGGGCCACGGGCCGGACGTCGGGCGGTTATCGCGAATACTCCGACGCCGACCTCGAACGGCTGATGCACGTCGAGAGTCTCCGCTCGCTCGGACTGTCGCTGCGGGAGGTGGGACTCGCGCTCGACGACCCGGAGTTCGCGCCGGACTCGCTCATGGACCGGCTCGTCGACGACACGAAGGCGAGGATGGCCGCCGACGCGCAACTCCTCGAGCGCCTGCAACATGTCCGGGCGACGGGCCCCTCGGACTGGTCGTCGGTGCTGGGTGTGATCGGCCTCCTCCGTGCGGTCCAGTCCGAGCATGCGGCGCTTCGTCAGCAGGCCGCACTGCTCGCCGGGGAGGTGGGCGTGTCCGGGGATTCGCTGGCCGACGCGCTGCTGGCCGAGACCGATCCCAACGTCGCCGGCGCGCTGCGCTGGGCCCTCGCGCAGCGGCCGGGCGGCGTCGAGCGTCTCGCCACCGGCGCGTCGGACCCCGACCCGTCGATCCGACGCCGAGCGGTCACCGCCCTCGCCGCCGTCGACGAGACCCCGGAGGTCGCCTCGGTGTTGCGCGGACTGCTCGACGACCCCGACACCGTGGTCCGACGCATCGCCGCCCTGACCCTCGGGCGTCGCGGCTTCGCCGCTGCGGTCGATGCACTGGTCGAGCTCATCGCAGCCGGCGACCGGGACGTCGAGGCCGCCGAGATCCTCGCCGGCCACGAGGCACATCGAGAGCGGATCGTCGACCTGCTCGTCGACCGCCTGGGCGCCGACCCGGACGCGGCCGTCCGATCGAGGCTGGTGCAGGCGCTCGCCGAAATCCCCGGTACCGCATCGACTTCGGCGCTACAGGTGTACATCCATGATGCCGACGACATGGTCGCCAGGACAGCGGTCGTGATTCTGGACCAGCGGCCGGTGGACTGAGCGCCAGGTTTCATGAGCCGCACACCCACCCCATTTCGGTGAACCCACGTCCACACCGGGCCGTGGGTTCACCGAAAAGGGGTGGGTGTGAACCGACCGAATCGGCCGGACCGGAATTGGGTCCGGTCGCGCGCGGTCGGTAGTCTGTTGGGCACTATGGCACCCGATCTGACCAGCCCTGATCCGTCCGGCGCGTCCCACGGCGGCGGACGCCCGTACTACATCACCACCGCGATCGCCTACCCCAACGGCGCTCCGCACATCGGGCACGCCTACGAGTACATCTCCGCCGACGCACTCGCGCGGTTCAAGCGGCTCGACGGGTTCGACGTCCGGTTCCTGACCGGCACCGACGTCCACGGGCAGAAGATGCAGCAGACCGCCGCCGCGGAGGGCATCCCCACCGCGGAACTGGCCAAGCGGAACTCCGACCGATTCCAGGCCCTGCAGGAACGCCTCGGGTCCAGCTTCGAACGCTTCATCCGCACCTCCGACGAGGACCACAAGCGGGCGTCGGAGGAACTGTGGAAGCGGATGAGCGACCGCGGCGACATCTACCTGGACAAGTACTCGGGCTGGTACGACGTCCGCGACGAGACCTTCTACGCCGAGGCGGACACCCGGGTCGACGAGTCCGGCGACCGCGTCGCGACCGACACCGGGCACGTGCTCACCTGGACCGAGGAGGAGACCTACTTCTTCCGCCTCTCGGCATACCAGGACAAACTCCTGGAGCTCTACGAGTCCCAGCCGGACTTCGTCGGCCCCGACGTCCGGCGCAACGAGGTCATCAGTTTCGTCAAGGGCGGTCTCACCGATCTGTCGGTGTCGCGCACGACCTTCGATTGGGGCGTCCCGGTGCCCGGCCATCCCGAACACGTCATGTACGTGTGGGTCGACGCCCTGACCAACTACCTCACGGGCGTCGGATTCGTCGACGACCCGGAAGCCTTCGCGCGGTTCTGGCCGGCCGACCTGCACATCATCGGCAAGGACATCATCCGGTTCCACTGTGTCTACTGGCCCGCGTTCCTGATGAGTGCGGGCGTCGAACTGCCGAAGCGGGTGTTCGCGCACGGGTTCCTGTTCAACAAGGGCGAGAAGATGAGCAAATCGGTCGGCAACGTCGTCGACCCGGAGAACCTCATCGACGAGTTCGGGCTCGACCCGGTGCGGTTCTTCTTCCTCCGTGAGGTGTCCTACGGACAGGACGGTTCGTACTCCGCCGAGGCGATCGTGTCGCGTATCAACGCCGACCTGGCCAACGAGTTCGGCAACCTGACCCAGCGCACCTTGTCGATGATCGGCAAGTATTTCGACGGCACCCTGCCGGCACCGGGCGAACTGACCGACGTCGACACCGCGCTCCTCGCGCGTGCCGACTCCCTGCTCGACGCCGTGCGGGCCCACATCGACAACCAGGCCATCCACCTGGCGCTGGAGACCCTGTGGGCGACGCTGGCCGAGACCAACCGGTACATCTCGGCGCAGGAACCGTGGAAGCTGGCCAAAACCGACCTCAAGCGCACCGGCACGGTTCTCTATGTCTGCGCCGAGGTCGTGCGCATCGTCGCACTCCTGAGCCAGCCGGTCATGCCGGAGTCGTCCAACAAGATCCTCGATCTGCTCGTCGCCGACGTCGATCGTCAGTTCACCGCGGTCGCCACCCGGCTGGAACCGGGAACCGTGCTGCCGAAGCCGACTCCGGTGTTCCCGCGATACGAGAACTGAACTCGCGCATCCGGAATGGTCGCGTCGAACGGGGTGGGATCTGCGTTGCCCGGCCCGGTTGCGGCAGCGCCGGCGCTCGACGTGCTCCGCGCCCTGCACGCCGAGACCGCCGCCCGTCGCCTGCCGCCGCCCGCCGCGCTGATCGGTGACTGGTACGACGCCGACGCGGTCATCGCACCGTCGGTCGCGCTGACGCCCGGCTGCCTCCCGCCCGACGATCCCGACCGGTTCTGGTTCGGCTACCTCGGGTTCCCGGTGCGGCCGGACGAGGCGCCGTTGCCGGCGAACGTCGGCGGGCACACCGACGGCGTGCTCGTGCTCCGCGACGGCCGATGGGAGTCCGTCGGCACCGGCATCCCCGACTGGGTGACGGCGACCATCCGTGCCGCCGGCGACCGTTCCTCGGCCCGGCCGAGCGCCACCACCCCACTGTCGGCGACGGAATGGCATGCCCCCGAGCGGGTTCCGCACCTCGCCGCCATCGCGAGATGCCTCGACGCGATCCGGGACGGCGAGGTCTACCAGGCCTGTGTGTGCACCCGCTTCACCGGAACGCTCAGCGGCGACCCCGTCGACTTCTTCACCGAACTCGCGGGCGCCACCGCACCGGCGAAAGCCGCTTTCCTACAAGGTGACTGGGGTACAGTGGCGAGCCTGTCGCCGGAGACGTTCCTGCGCCGGACCGGCAACATCATCACGTCGTCGCCGATCAAGGGCACCCTGCCCGCGCACGCCGACCCCGACGCGTTGGCGGCGTCGGCCAAGGACATCGCCGAGAACATCATGATCGTCGACCTGGTCCGCAACGATCTGGGACGCATCGCGGTGACCGGCAGCGTGCGGGTACCCGAGCTCCTGTCGGTCGTGCCCGCCCCGGGCGTCTGGCACCTCGTCTCGCGGGTGGAGGCCATCGTGGCACCGGGCACGGGCAACGACGCCGTTCTCGCGGCGACGTTCCCGCCGGCGTCGGTCACCGGCACCCCGAAGCTGCGGGCGATGGAACTCCTCGACGACTGGGAGGCCGATGCTCGCGGTGTGTACTGCGGGGCCATCGGCATGGCCGGACCCGACCGCGCCCTCGATCTCAACGTCGCCATCCGGACCGTGGAGATCGCACCCGACGGGGCCCTCGCCCTCGGTGTCGGCGGTGGGATCACCATCGATTCCGACCCGGCCCGGGAATGGCAGGAGTGCCTCGACAAGGCCGCGAGCATCGTGGGGTCGCGCGGATCGGCATGATCGAGTGCCGCTTTGGGTACGATTCCGCCATGACTGTGCCCATCCGGTCGTCCACCGATCTCGCGGTGCTCGATCGTGATCTGCGCCGTGACCACGATGCCTTCATGTCGGGCGGCACCCCGCGTGCCGAGGTCCCGGGGGATGTCGTCGAATCATGGGGTCGTGTCCGGTCGGGTCGACACCGGTCCACCGTCGACACGCACGATCCGGGCCACATCTCCGACGACGAACTCGAGACACGCCGGGCCGCGCACCCGCTACGGGACGCGGTGCAGCCGCTGCAGCGTCTGTTCGCCCAGTCGGCGGACGACGCATCGATGACCCTGGGCGTGTTCGACGCGGACGGCGTGCTGCTGTGGCGGGGAGGTTCGGCGTCGGTTCTCCCGGAGGCCGATCGACTCGACCTCGTCGAGGGCAGCCGCTGGGACGAGAACTCCACCGCGACCACGGCCGTGGGCCTCGCGGTTCATCTCCAGCGCCCGACCCGGTTGTTCGGCGCCGAGCACTACTACAGTTCGCTGCACGGACTCTTCTGCACCGCGGTGCCGGTGCACGACCACCGCACCGGCGACATGATCGCCATCGCCGGCCTGGCGGGCCCGGCCATGGAGATGCAGCCGGCGGCATCGGCGTTCACCTCGGCGCTGGCCGCACTCGGCGAACACGAGATCACCCTCGCCCACCAGCGAGAGCTCGCCGAACTCCGGTTTTCCGGCCAGGCGCAGTTGGCCGGCCTGCACGGACCGGGACTGCTCATCGACGACGACGGGTGGGTGGCCGAAGGCCGCGGCTGCACCCCGCCCGTGCGCGTCGCGGTCCCGACGGACGACATGCGTCAGTTCGTGCCGGGACTGGGGATCTGTGTGGTCGAACGTCTCGGCCGCGGATGGCTGGTGCGTCCGGCGGGTCCGTCCGGCCCGGTCCTGGCCGAGCTCTCCCTCGACGGTGAGCCGACGGTCACGGTGACCGGCGACGGTGAACCGTGGCGCACCGTCCTGACCCGTCGCCACGCCCAGATCCTGCTGTTGCTCGCCGACGCCGGCGAGCAGGGCCTCACCTCACAGCGGTTGAGCCAGCTGCTCTTCGGCGACGACGGCCACACGGTGAGCGTGCGCGCCGAACTGTCGCGGCTGCGCCGGGTGGTCGGCGCGCTCGTCTCGAGCCGCCCCTACCGCCTCGCGCCGCGGGTGGAGTTGCGCGTCAGCCCGGATCAGCTCGACGTCTTTCGAGCACCTGCTGGTAGACGTCGCGTCGAGAGGCAGCGGAACCCTGCGTGACCGCGGCGCAGGCGTCTTTGAGGCGCATGCCGCCGGCCACGAGTTCCTCGGCTCGATCGGCGAGGTCGTCGATGTCGGGTTCGGCCGCGACCGCACCCGCGATCACGACGGTGATCTCGCCGCGGACGCCCCCACTCGCCCATTCCGCGAGTTCGGCGAGTCCGCCGCGCCGGACCTCCTCGTAGGTCTTGGTCATCTCACGGCACACCGCCGCGCGACGGTCCGGACCGAGGATCTCGGCCGCGGCCGCCAGCGTGTCGGCGAGCCGGTGCGGCGATTCGAAGAAGACCGCGGTCCGGGGCTGGGACACCAGTTCGCGCAGCCACGCGGCCCGGGCGCCGGGCTTGCGGGGAGCGAACCCCTCGAAACAGAACCGCTCGGAGGGCAGTGCCGACACCGCGAGGGCCGTCGTCACCGCCGACGGTCCGGGCAGTGCCGTGACTGGTAGTCCGGCGTCCGCGCATGCCACGACGACGCGGTATCCGGGATCGCTGACCGACGGCATCCCGGCGTCGGTGATGAGCAGTACGGTCTGCCCCTCGGCGATCGCGCTGACGAGACCCGGCGTACGGGCGGCCTCGACCTGGTCGTAATAGCTGACCAACCGCCCGCCGATCTCGACATCGAGCGCCGCGGCCAGCGCACGGGCGCGACGGGTGTCCTCGGCGGCGACGATGTCCGCGGTCCGCAGCGCCGCACGCAGACGCGGCGAGGCGTCGTCGACCTGTCCCATCGGGGTGGCCGCCAACACCAGCCGGCCGCGCGCGTCCGACGAGTGACCGGGACCGGGATCGGCGTCCCCGGTGGCGTCACGAGACACGGTCGTATCGTCGTCGAGCTGGGGCGAGTCGGACTGGGCGGCGTTCATCGACAGCCAGCTTACGAGGGACCACTAGGATCGATCGGGTGCCACCTCGCCTGGGCCCGGACGTGCCCGCACCGCTCTTCGGTGCCCCCGACCGCGGGCGTGGACTCCTCGTCGGCGTGGTCATCGCATTGCTGGCCACCATCACCCGCTTCTGGGCCCTGACCCACCCCACCGACAAGGGCACGCCAGTCTTCGACGAGAAGCACTACGTCCCGCAGGGCTGGCAGGTGCTGACCGGCGGCAACTGGATCGAGGACAACCCGGCGTACGGCCTCGTCGTGCATCCGCCGGTCGGCAAGTGGATGCTGGCCGCCTCGGAAGCGGTCTTCGGTTACGGACCGCTCGGATGGCGCGTCGCACCGGCCATCTCGGGCGTCCTCATCGTCGTGTTGATCTACTGTGCGGTTCGGCGGCTCACGCGTTCGACGCTCGTCGGAGCGATCGCGGGTGTGTTCGCGATCTGCGACGGCGTGCTGTTCGTGCAGTCCCGGATGGGCATGCTCGACATCTTCCAGACGCTGTTCATCGTGGCCACCTTCGCCGCGCTCGTCGCCGACCGCGACCAGGTGCGGGAGCGTATGGACCGCGTGTACCGCGAGGGCCGGATCGCCGACAGTCCCTTCGGGCCGCGCCTCGGCTTCCGGTGGTACCGGTTCGTCGCCGGCGTGATGCTGGGGCTCAACTGCGGCACCAAGTGGTCGGGCATCTACTACGTCATCTTCTTCACCGCACTGGCGATCGGCCTCGATGTGGCCGCCCGCCGGGCGTACCACGTGCAACGCCCCTGGGTGGGCACCCTGGTGCGCGACGTCGTGCCGAGCGGCGCGAGCCTCGCGGTGATGCCGGTCGTCATCTACTTCCTGACCTACCTGCCCTGGTTCAACAGCGAGACGGCCGTCTACCGCTATCAGGTGGGCAACACGATCGGCCCCGACGGACCGTTCGCCTGGGTCCCGGGCGCCTGGCGATCGCTGTGGTACTACGAGTCGGGAATCCTCGAATTCCATTCGGGGCTGACCAATTCGGCGGGCAACCAGCATCCGTGGGAGTCCAAGCCGTGGACGTGGCCGATGAGCCTGCGCCCCATGCTCTACGCGCTCGAGAACGGTCCCGACCAGTGCGGCGCGGGCGAGTGCGTGCGCGCGCAGATGCTGATCGGGTCGCCGGCTCTCTGGTGGCTGGCCTTGCCGATGCTGCTGTGGGGACTGTGGTCGTGGATCGTGCGGCGTGACTGGCGGTACGCGGCGGTCCTGGTCGGCTACCTAGCCGGGATCCTGCCGTGGTTCCTCGCCCTGGACCGGCAGATGTACTTCTTCTATGCGACCGTGCTGGCGCCGTTCCTGGTGATGGGCCTCGCGCTGTGCTGCGGCGACCTGCTGCGTTCGGCCGCGGCGACCGCCCGCGCCCGGCCCGAGCGTCGGGCCCTCGCGATCATGGTGGTGGCGATCTACGTGGGTCTGGTCGTCACCAACTTCGTGTGGTTGTGGCCGATCCTCACCGCTTCCCCGATCTCGCCCGGCCTCTGGCGGCAGCAGATCTGGCTGCCGAGCTGGGGCTGAGCAACCGTGACGCGGCCTGGTCCCCTACCGGGAGACGGACACCGGCCGGCCGTTCTCGCCGCGGTATTTCCGGTGGTACTCGGCGTACAGGTCGGCGTTCTTCACACGATCGACGGCGTTGACGAGCTCGGGGTCCAGTCCGTGCTGGACCAGTCGGTAGCGACGGTAGACCCGGTTCAGGGCGATGGAGAAGAACAGGTACGACAGCAGGATCGGCATCGTCATGGTGATCCGCACTCCCCACGGGGCGGGGACGAACAACATCGGCAGCAGGAGCAGGATGCACGGTATCGACCACCGGGCGACCATCCGCACGGACGCACCGGGACCGGCGAGGTCGTTGCCGACCCATTCCGTCATCGAGGCGGGCAGTCGCCCGCCGTACCAGTAGGCAACCTGGCGACCCCAGGTCGGACGGGCGGATTCGGGACTTCGGTTCATGGCGCACAACTCCTGATCTCGGTGCCGTGCGACCACCGTAGCATTTGTCCTAGGACAAAAGAACGTGATCTTGATCAGCAGGGAGGTCGTGGTGAGCGTCGTGATCACCGGGCAGACGGTGCAGGCCATCGTCCAGAGCGTGCGAGACGCCATCGTCTCCGGCCGTCTGCGACCGGGCGACTCATTGCCGCCGATCCGTGAACTCGCAGCCGAGTTGGGAGTCAACCGCAACACCGTGGCCGCTGCGTACCGGCAGCTCGTCTCGGTGGGCGCCGCGGACACCCGCGGCCGGGGCGGAACGGTGGTCGCCGACCGGCTCCACCCCGGCAGTGAACTCGCCGCTCCCGCGGACACCATCGATCTCGCCGATGGCAATCCCGATCCCGATCTCCTGCCCGACCTGCGCGCCGCGATCGCCGCGGCCCCCTACCGACCGACGATGTACGGAACCGCCGCGGTGGCGCCGGCACTGCGGGAGGCGGCGTCGGTGCTGTTCGGGGAGCACCCGCAACGGGGGGAACTCATCGCGACCCACGGAGCCGTCGACGCGATGGAGCGGCTGCTGAACACCCACCTCGTCCGCGGCGACTGCGTCGCAGTGGAGAATCCGTGCTTCCTCGCCAGCGTCGGCACGATCCGCGTCAACGGGTACCGCGCGCTCCCCATGGAGCTCGACGAGCACGGCATGCGCCCCGATCATCTGGCGCGGGCGCTCGGTGCGGGCGCCCGAGCGGTCATCGTCACCTGCCGCGGTCACAACCCCGGCGGGATCGCCCTCTCCGCGGCTCGTGCCGATGAACTACGCACGGTTCTCGAGCGATACCCCGAGGTGCTCGTCATCGAAGACGACCACTTCTCACTCCTGTCGGTTCGCGACTATCAGCGGGTGATCCCGGACAACAGCCGACACTGGGCGGTCGTCCGGTCCGTCGCGAAATTCCTGGGTCCGGATCTGCGGGTCGCGCTCGTCGATGCCGACCCGACCACGGCCGCCGCGCTCGACGCCCGGCTGCGTTCCGGCCGCCCCTGGGTCAGCCACCTGCTGCAGACCACCGCGGCGCACCTGCTCACCGATCCGGCGACGACCGAGCTCATCGCCACCGCACGCCTCGAATACGCCCGTCGCACACGACTTCTCACCGACGTGCTCGATGCCCGGGGGGTGGCGTCGACCATGGGACCGCCCGACGGGATCAACGTGTGGGTCGATCTTCCGCCCGAGGTGCCCGCGGAGCGGGTCGGCGTCGAACTGGCGCGCCTGGGGTGGGCCGTGCAACCCGGGACGGTATTCGCCGTCGACGGGGCCGAGCAGCGAAATGGTCTGCGCGTCACCACCTCCCGGCTCGACCGGGCGACCGCGAAGACCTTCGGCACAGCGCTCGCCGGGGCGGTCGGACAGGGCTGAGGACCCACCGACCCGACGACGACTCACCCACCGGGATCGGTTGCCGACCCCGGTGGGGGTTGTCACACCGTCGGTCCGGTCAACCGGTCGGTGCCGTGAGTGCCCTTGTCCCGAGGCTCGTCGTCCGGCCCCGGGTCGACCGTCGGCTCGGCGGGCGCCGATCCGTTTGCCTGGTCGACGTAGTCGGGGTCGATCTTCTCGAGGTGTCGTATCGCGTCGGCATCGATCGCCTCGAGCTCCCCGGTCGCGATGGCGTTGGCCTGGTCCCGGACATGCTCGTCGACCTGAGCGGTCAGCACGTGGCGGGAGACGATCAGCGGATCGTGTCGGAGGTCGAGATAGAGCGACAGACACATGCCGATCATCACCACGACGAACGGCAACGCGGCGATGATCGCCATCGTCTTGATGCCGTCGAGGGCGTCGTCGCCGCTGATGGCCAGCAGCAGCGCAGCCACGACACCGGTCAGCACACCCCAGAACACGGTGAGGGGACGCGACGGGTGTTCGACGCCGCGCTGCGAGAGAGTGCCCATCACGAGGGACGCGGAGTCGGCGCCGGAGACGAAGAAGATGCCGACCAGGATCATCACCAGCGCCGAGGCCACCCCGGTCCACGGCAGGTGGGCGAGCACATCGAACAGCGTGCTCTCACTGGCCGCGGTGGCCGGATCGAACGCCAGGGTGCCCTCGATGTCCTGATGGATCGCGGTACCGCCGAAGACGCAGAACCAGACCAGCGAGACCGTCGTGGGTACCACCATCACACCGATCACGAACTCGCGGATGGTGCGGCCGCGGCTGATCTTCGCGAGGAACAGACCCACGAACGGGGTCCAGGACACCCACCATGCCCAGTAGAAGATCGTCCAGTCCGCCAGCCACTGATGACCCTCCTCGGTCATGATCGTGGCGTCCGAGCGGGCTGCGAAGCTCGTCAGATCGGTGAAGTAGGCGCCGAGGGTCGTCGGCAGCAGGTTCAGGATGAAGATCGTCGGTCCGACGACGAACACGAACAGTGCCAGCACGATGGCGAGCACCATGTTGATGTTGGACAGCCACTGGATGCCGCGCGCGATCCCCGACACGGCCGACGCGACGAACGCGGCGGTGAGGATGGCGATGATCGCGACCAGCAGCATCTTCGTCGGCTCGTTGACCCAACCGAGGGTGTCGAGTCCCGATCCGATCTGCAGCGCGCCGAGGCCGAGTGATGCCACCGTCCCGAACAGCGTCGCGAAGATCGCGAGGATGTCGATGATCTTCCCGCCCGGGCCGTTGGCCACCCGCGGTCCGAGGAGCCGGGTGAACACCGCGCTCATCAACTGGGTCCGGCCCAGCCGGTACGTGCTGTAGGCCAGCGCCAGCCCGACGACCGCGTACATGGCCCACGGGTGGAAGCCCCAGTGGAACATCGTCGTCGCCATGGCCGCGCGGATGTCGTCGGAGCCGATCTCCGGTGGCGGACTGGCGAAGTGGTAGAGCGGCTCGTAGGCACCGAAGAACATGAGGCCGATGCCCATGCCGGCACTGAACATCATGGCGATCCAGCTCACGGTGCGGAACTGCGGCTTCTCCCCGGTGCGGCCGAGCGGAATCCGGCCGTACTTGGACACGGCGAGGAACACCGCGAAGATCACGAAGCCGGTGGCGGAGAGGATGAACAGCCAGCCGAGGTTCTTGGTGATCCAACCCAGCACCTCGGTGGTCGTCGTGTTGAGACTCTCCTTGTCCCCGATCCCCCAGATCACGAACGCGATGACCAGTACCGCGGTGACCGTGAAGACCACCGGGTCCAGTGTCTGCTTCGGACGCCCGGTGATCACATCCTGTTCACTTGTCATTCGTCAAGCCAATCAATCTCGGTTCAGGTATTCAAGTTCGCCCGAGCGCACGGTTGAGTATCTCAACGATCACGAGATCGTCCAGGCCCAGCTCGCGAGCGGTTTCGACGTACTGCTTGGCAGCCGCGAAACCCGCGTCGAGCGCATCGTGGCGACCCGCCTTGATGAACGAGCCCTGCCGCCCGCGGGTCTCGATGACGCCGGCCGCCTCGAGTTCCCGATAGCTCCGCGCGACCGTGTTGGCGGCCACGCCGAGCCGCGAGGCGAGCGCCCGGACCGTCGGCAGACGCTCGCCGCTGAGCAGTTCGCCGGACTCGATGAGCTCGATGATGCCGACTCGTACTTGCTCGAAGGGCGGCCGGTCGGAGGCCGGGTCGATCTGCAGTGCGTCGAGCGCCACCGGGGTGTCGGGGGTCACCGGATATCCCTCCTCACCGGGGATCACGGGCCAACGGACACGACATGCACCGCGGCCCACCGCGGCCCGATCCCAGTTCCCGACCCTCGATCTCGATGACCTCGATGCCCGAGTCCCGGAGTCGCCGGTTGGTCTCCACGTTCCGGTTGTAGGACACCACCACCCCGGGCGCGAGGGCGAGGGTGTTGTTGCCGTCGTCCCACTGCTCCCGCTCGGCCGTCACCGGATCGAGCCCGGTGTCGATGACACGCAGCTTGGTGATGCCCATCGCCTCGGCGGCGGCGTCGACGAAGGGCCGCTCCCCGGTGATCCGGACCGCGTCGGTCGCGGCGTCGTGCACGAGGGTGAATGCGGACATGGTGTCGCGGATGTTGGGATACATCACCACGGCGTCGGTGTCGACCATCGTGCAGACGGTGTCGAGGTGCATGAAGGCGCGCGACTGCTCGATCGGCACCGCCAGCACTGTGTGCGCCAGGTGGTCGTCGAACAGACTGCGCGCCAGCGCTTCCGCCCCGGCGGGCGTCGTCCGTTCGCCGACCCCGACGGCCACCACACCGGCGGCGAGCAACAGCACGTCACCGCCTTCGATGGGCGCGACCTGCGATTCGTAGGCCCGCCGCGCCCCGGTGAATCGCGGGTGGTGGGCGTAGATGAGATCGGTCAGTGACGTCTCCCGCGCGCGGGCGGGAAGCGCGAGCGAGGTGATCGCGAACCGGCCGCCGATCCAGAACGAACTGTCGCGGGTGAACAGCAGATTCGGCAGCGGTTCGATCGCGAACTCGGGTCCGTGGTGCATCCGCCGCACGAGCGAGGACCGCTCGGCAGAGGGTGTGATCGGCAGCTCGTCGAACGTCATGCCGGCCGTCAGCACGTACGCGAGGTCGGTCGGCGACAACCCTCGCAGATGGGTCGCGAGATCTTCCGCGAGGTGTGTGCCCAGCCGCCGCGCGCTCACCGCCGCGGCGATGCCCTGGATGCGGGCCGCACCGCTGTGCGCGATGGTCTCGGCGAGCAGGTCACCGAGGAGATAGACGTCGATTCCCCGCTCGCGCAGCACCTCTGCGAAGGCGTCGTGCTCCTCCTGCGCACGCCCGACCCACGGCAGCCCGTCGAACAGGAGCTGGTCGCTGTTACGCGGGGTGAGCCGGCGCAACTCGTCGCCCGGGCGGTGCAGCATGACCGCTCGCAGGGTGCCGACCTCCGAGTCGGCGCCGAGGGCGTAGTCGTAGGCGAGCGCGGTCATCGCTCAACCGTAATTCGTCGTCCGCGCGCGCACATCACTCATCGTCTGCGCGGGCCTTCGTGTCGGTCGGCGTCATCGTCGGACCGTCGCCCACGATCACCGGCGCGGTCTCGCGCGCGAAGATCCACAGGACCAGCGCCACCGCGGCCACCACCCCGGTCAGCACGAACGCCGGCCCGAAGCCGACCCGATCGGCGACGAATCCGACGATGACCGGACCGGTGACGGCACCGAGGTCCGACGACATGCCGTAGGCGGCCAGCGCCGAACCGCCTTGCTGACGGTTGCCGAGGACATCGGCGAGAGCGGCTTGATGGGTGGGTGCGAACAGTCCCGAGCCCACCCCGGCGACCACCGACAACGCCAGTGCGACGCCCACGTTCGGCGAGAACCCGAGCGCGATGGTGGCGACGACGGTGATGACGAGTCCGGGCAGCATGATGGGCCGCCGTCCGAACCGGTCCGACAGACGGCCCGCGATCAGGATCGCCAGCACGTTGCCCGCGGCGTAGATCGCCAGCACGATTCCCGCCATTCCCGCTCCGGCACCGAGACTCTCGGTGATGAACAGCGGCACCACCGCGACCCGGACCCCCATCGACGCCCAGCCCTGGGTGAAGTTGGACGCGAGGATCGCCCGGTAGGCGCTGTCGCGCAAGGCGGTCCGGAAACCGATCAGCCCGCCCGTCGGGACGTCGGCCTGATCCGGTGCGATCACTTCCCGCAACTGGGTGGCCACCACCGTCGACGCGACGAGCAGCGCGACCGCGTACACCACGAACGGGACCCGGAGTCCGAAACCGACCAGCGCCGCCCCGATGAGCGGACCGGTGATGCTGCCGATGAGGAACCCCGCCGAGAAGAAGCCCGACACGCGACCGCGAATGTCGCTCGGCGCCATACGGATCAGCAAGGCCATCGCCGAGATGCTGAACATCGTCGACCCGATGCCGCCGAGACCGCGGAAGATCAGCAGCTGCCAGTAGGACTGGGCGAACGCGCACGCCAGAGTGCTGGCCGCGACGATCAGCAGACCGGTCAGGTAGATGCGCCGCTCGCCGAAGACGGTGACCAACCGTCCCGTTGCGGGCGCGAACGCCAGGCGCATCACCGCGAACGCCGAGATGACCGCGGTCGCGGCGGTGAACGAGACGTTGAAGGTGCGGGCGAAGGTCGGCAGCGCGGGCGCGATGAACCCGTATCCGAGTGCGATGACGACGTTCGCCGACAGCAGCACCCAGATGCCGCGGGGGATCTGCCTCATGGCAGCTCGGGGAGGTCGTCGAGGGCCCGCGCGGTGAGGGTCCGGCCGAGCTCGATCATCTCCGAGGCCTTGTGGAAGTCGAGCGTGCGGACCGTCCGGCGGGGTACCCGGATCAGCACGTCGGGCGGATAGCCGGCGACCTGGTAGCGGGTCAGGGCCTCCTGCATGATGTCGAGCGACCGGCTCAGCACCTCCACGCGTCCCATCCGGGCCGGTTCGTCGACGCCGAACGCGGGCGCCACCTGTTCGGCGGACGGGACGGAGCCGGACTCGGCCGCGGCATCGACCGCGACGGCGCCGCCACCGGTGGCGGCCACCGCCGCATCGGACGCCGCTGCCTCCTCCGAGGGCATCTCGTGGCCGAGCCGGTCGCGGACCGCGCGGATGAACTCGTTGTCGAGGATCGGCGCCACGTTGCGCCGCAGCAGTCCCCTGGCCTTCTGTTCGCGCGTGGCGCCCGCTTCCGGGCCACCGTCGGAACCGATGATGACGCCGATGGTCACATCGCTCGGCACCGTCGAGGTGGGCGCCACCGGCAGCGGGTCGAGGATCCCGCCGTCGGCCAGCAGCCGCCCACCGTGCTCGTGCGGGCTGATGACGCCCGGGATCGCGATCGACGCACGCAGGGCGTCGGCGAGGACACCGCGCTGGAACCAGACCGCGCGGCCGGCGTTCAGATCGGTGGCGACCGCGGTGAACGGGACGGGCAGGTCCTCGATCGCGGTGTCTCCGAGGATCTCCCGCACCCGCAGCAGGATCCGCTCGGCCCCGATGACGCCCGGCTTGGTCAGCGAGACGTCGAGCAACCGGACGACGTCGAGCTGGGACAGACCCGAGATCCAGTCCACGTAGTCGTCGAGTTTCCCCGCGCAATACAACCCGCCGACGAGAGCACCCATCGACGAGCCGGCGACGGTGACGATCTCGAACCCCCGCGCCTCGAGTTCGGCGATCACCCCGATGTGCGCGTAACCGCGGGCGCCGCCACTTCCCAGAGCCAGCGCCACGCGCGACGGTCGAGCCATGGGCCAACAGTACCGCCGCCTGTTCTGCTCCCCGACATCGCAACTGGCGGAGACGGCTACTGCTCGGTGAGGAGTCGCCGCGGCCCCGGGCCGAGTTTGTTCAGTTCGTCGCCGGGGTTGAGGAGATGGCACTCCCCGAGCGACAGGCAACCGCAACCCACGCAGGACCCGATCATGTCCCGCATGTTCTCGAGCAGTGCGATGCGTTGGTTGATGTCGTCCATCCAGCGTTTGGACGCCGCTTCCCACATCGACTTCGGGGGCGACTCGTGGTCGCCCAGTTCGGCGAGCACCTCGCCGATGACCGACAGCGGAATCCCGGCGACCTGCGACGCGCGGATGAATGCGACGCGCCGCAGCATCGCCCGGTGATACCGGCGCTGGTTCCCGGAGGTGCGCCGGCTGAAGATCAGGCCCTGGTCCTCGTAGAAGCGGACCGCCGACGGGGCGATCCCAGCTCGCTGGGCCAGCTCGCCGACCGAGAGCTCCGGCTTCTTCAGCGTCATGGGTCGATGGTATGCGCCACCGACGGCGTCGTCCCCGGTGCGCGACCGGGGACGACGGGCAGCGCTCACCGTGGGGTCAGGTGCGGACGACCATCACCGGGCAGTCGGCGTGGTGCATCACCTTCTGGCTGGTCGAGCCCAGCAGGAGTCCGCGGAAGCCACCGCGGCCGCGACTGCCGACCACGAGCAGCGATGCGTCCGCGCCCGCCTCGTCGAGCAGCGCCTTCGCCGGCTCCTCGGGCAGGACTGATCGTTCGATCGTCACGTCCGGGTAGTCCTGGGCGTATCCGGCGAGGCGCTCGGCGAGTACCTCGACCGCGTCCTGGGTCATCCGTGCCACCTCGTCGGCGCCGATGCCGTACCCGTGGAGCGCGTCCGCGTCGAGCGGGGTCCAGGTGTGTACCGCGCGGAGCGGCACGTTGCGCAGCGAGGCCTGCCGGAACGCCTCGGCGACCGCGGCATCGCTGACCGGTGAACCGTCGACCCCCACGACCACCGGTCCGTCGGGGTTGCCCTCGGCGGCGACGACCGTGACCCGGCCGTGTGCGTGAGCGGCGACACTGGTGCTCACCGAACCCAGGAAGAGGCCCTTGACGCTGCCGAGACGGCGCGTGCCGACGACGATCATCGCGGCGTCCTTGCCCAGCTCGAGCAGCACGCGCGCGGCGTCGCCGTCGACGATCGAGGTGGCGACCGTCACGCCGGGTGCCGCTTCTTTGGCGGCGTCGGCGGCCGCATGGACCGCGTCGGAGGCGTCCTGGCGGATGGCGTCGACGACGTCCTGCGGGATGATCAGGCCGGGGGCGTAGTCACTCGTGCTGGCGTCGTACGCACCGACGACCTTGAGGTCGAGACCTTCGGCAGCGGCCGCCCGCGCCGCCCAGCGCACCGCGCCCGTGGCCGCGTCCGACCCGTCCACGCCGACGAGTATCGCATTCATGTTGTGGCTCATCTCCTCTGATCGCGACGGCCCCTGGCGGGGTCTTCGGTTCGGCCGCGGGTCGGCCCGGGCTCGCCCCGGACGGCCCGGTGTCGGCCCCGGCCCCCATCCTGCCCCGGCGCCGTTGCCGCGGCAATGAGTACGAGGTCCCGACCACCGTCGCTTTCTCCACGATTCGGGCGCCGTGTAACCTGGCGGACACCATGACGTCACCCCTTCCGCAGAACGGCACCAACGACTTTCGCGCAATCATGATCCACATCGGGATCACCGTCGCACTCGGACTCGGCCTGCTGTTCTTCGCGCATGCGTCGTCGGATCCCCTCCAGACCGTGTTGGTCGTCGCCTCTCCCGTCGTGGTTCTCCTGGGCGCGAGCACCATGCTGTACCGCACGTACCGGGTCTGGAAACGCAACGGTCGCTGGCAGGTGTGGCAGGGGGCGGCGTGGTTCCTGTTGTTCTTCTTCATCGTCATGCTGTTCAACTCCGCGCCGGTCCTCTTCGAATGACCCGGGCGGGGTCGCCCGGCGCCTGTTCGCGCCGGTGGACGCCCTCTGACCGGTAGAGTCGGTCCTTTCACGTGAGGTGAGGGAGGCGCCGTGTCCGTCGGTCCGACCCACGACGAACCACTTCCTCCGGGCGCTCTCGTCGGGCGTCACCGCATCGAGCGCCTCCTGCGCAGACGCGTCGCCGGCGCCGACTACCTGGCGACGGCCCCATATCCGGGGGCGCCCGCCGAGCGCGTGCTGCTCACCGTCGTGGACCGGGCCGCCTCGATTACTCCCGCGTACGGCAACTGGTTCCGGGATGCGATCGAAAAGGCTTCCGCGATGGCGCATCCCGGGATCGCGCGCATCACCGGACACGGCATCGTCGACGGACGCGCCTGGGTTGCGGTGGCTCCCGTGCCCGCCTCCGACGCCGCCCTGCTGATCCGGCGCCACCCCGACGGCATCGACATCGCTCTGGCGGTGCGCGTTGTCACCGTCGTCGGCGAGGCGCTCGACGCGGCCCATCGCCGGCGCCTGGTCCACGGCAACGTCTCCCCCGCCGACATCCTGCTCAACGGCTCCGCAGACCCGACCGTCGCCGGGGCGTCGGTGCCCGGTGCCGTCACGCTCACCGGTTTCGGCCTCACCGCACCGATAGCGGGCGACGAGATGCCGCACCCGGCAGCCGATGTCGCCTCGTTGGGACGTACCCTCGTCGAAATGCTCACCGGCGCCGGGAGCGAAGCGAGCGGGCCGAATGTGACCGGCACAAGCTCGGTCGCTCGGCACCGGGTGTCGGGTGCAGTGTCGCCGGCGTTCTACGCCGTGCTGGCACGGGCGCTCGACGCCGATTCAGAACACCGATACCGCACCTGCGCGGAATTCGTCCGAGCGGCCGAGCTCGCCCTGCACCTCACCCACTCCGACGGCGAACCGCCGACCGAGATCATCCCCGCCAGCCACCCTGAATCCGAGTATGAGTCCGCCGCAACCGATTCCGACACGACGGAGGTCGTGGACGCGGGGGCGGCCGCCGGCGTCCCGCGCGTGTTCCAGCCCGCCGGTCATCCGGATCGGCCGACCGAGGTCGTCACCGACCGGCCGCGGGGGGCCGGGCCGGTGAACCGGCCGCCGACACCCCCACCGTTGGCGCCCCCGCCGACGGCCTCCCCGTCGATGCGTCGACGACGGCTGATCGCGCCGTTCTTCGTCGCCACGGCGATCGTCGCGGTCGTCGTCGGAACGGTGATGCTGCTCGGCGCGCGCACCACACCGCCGCCGTGGCCGGCGGGCGTCGCCCCTATCGCCGCCGCCTTCCCGCAACTCCTGCCGGAGACGCCCGAGGCGCCGGGGTGGGGAGATGCCGACTGTGAGCCCGTCGTCCGCGACGGCATCGACGGGATCTCGTGCACCGACGTCGCGAACGTCGGATTCGTGGTGTGGCACACGCCGACATCACCATCACGCGCTGCCGTCACCACCGGCCTCAAGGGCTACCCCGGGAATGAGATCAGCTGGCGCGACGGTCCGGCGTCGGCGAGCCGGGACAGCGTCGTCGACGGTTGGGTCGTCACCAACTTCAGCGGGCCAGCGCATGCGCAGTACACGCTGGTGACGACGTGGCCCGGACACACCGGCCGCGACATCCTCGACGACTGGTGGCGCACGGCGCCCCTCGGCTGACGACCGTAACCGAGACGAAGGTCGACCCTTCGTGACGCAGGGAGCAGGGGGCGCGAACCGCCCGATGACGTCTGTCGTCAGCGCCCGCGCAGCCCGTCGATCCGGACGGCGACCTCCATCGCGGTCGAGGGACGGGAGCCGGCGAGGGCGAGACAGTTGGCGATGAGGGTGCGCTCGTCGCGGTCCAGGTTCTCCGAGAGTGCCGGCGGCGTCGACAGCGCCGCCCGGATCGCCAGCAGCGGCTGGGTGTCCGGCACCTCCCCGTACACCCCGTCGCCGGTGAGGGCACGGTGCAGACACGCCCCGAGCGACCAGATGTCGGTCGCCCGCGACGGCACATCGCCGGCCAACAATGCGGGGTCCATGTACTGCACCGCCCCGGGCTGGGCGAAGCTCGTGATGGGCTCGTCGGCCGCCAGCACCCGGGCCAGACCGAGATCGGAGATCTTGCCGCCGGTCTCGGTGACCATGATGCTCGACGGCGTGACGTTGGCGTGCGCGATACCGGCTTCGTGCAATGCGTCCACGCCGCGCGCCGCGTCCGCGATCGCCGCCAGCTTCTCGTCTCGACTGAGCTCGCGCGCCGGACTACCCAGCGAGCCGAGCGGGAAATACTCCATCGCATACATGAACTGGCCCTGCAGCACGGCGTCGTAGAGCCCGGCGAGGTAGGGCGACACGACGGCGGCGAACGCCCGCAATTCGCGTACCCCGCGGCGGTAGGCGTCGTCGCTGCAGACGCCGCCGAAGACCTTCACCACGACGCGGTCGGTGGCCAGGCCCAGTCGCGCGGGGGGTACGGCGAGATAGAACGTGCCGTTGCCCCCCATGCCGAGCTTCTCGAGCACCGTGAAATCCGCCAGCTGCTGCGGGATCTCGACTTCTGGCATGTCAGTGCCTCTCCGATGATGAACCGATGTTCGGACTGGACGGGTCGTCGGCCGCCCTCGTGGGTGCGGATGGTGCGGCCGGAGACGGGTAGAGCATCGCGACGCGGTCGCCCAGCGATTCCTCGCTCGTCTCGGTGTTGTCGACGACGGTGACCGGAACGGGTACGGCCGGATCGCCTTCGTCCGATCCGGCGACGGTGAACGACACGGCATTGTCGCGGTGTCGGCGGGGATCCTGCACCGACACCGAAACCCCCTGTTCGGCAACAGCGTTGAGGTCGGCCAGCCACCGACGCCGAGAGCCGGATGCGACGACGGTCAGCGACCGCGACCCGAAGAGCGCCAGACCCGCGGCCATCAGCGCAGCGGTCCGCCCGCTGCGATCGTCCGCGGCGATACACGTGATGGTGCTACGACTCGGTGCCACGGTGTCATCGGCGGTCTCGTCGACGACGGCCACCGGAGCCGATCGCAGCGACTCCCCCAAGAGCCGGTCGCCACTGTCCACGAGGACGAGGTCGGCATTGGCGTTCTCCGACATGGCCTCGAGGTCGGCTGCGGGATCGGCGCTGAACCGGCACAGCACCGACACCGCACCGGCGCCGGTCAGCGACGAGCCCAGCTCGTTGAGGCGCTCGACGGCCGATGCGATCGCCGCGAAGTCCGGTACGACCGGAATCCCGACCTCGAGCGGACGCACGGACCGGTCCGGGGCGGTGAGCAACCCGGCCAGGACTACGTCGAATCCCGTGGTGCAGTCCAGCATTCGCCGATGCCGCGCCCGCAGGTCGGCGGTCGTGCCGACGGGATCACGCAACAGCACCAGAACCCGCGGGGCAGTGGCGGTGGCCAGGGCGCGACGTTCGGCGGCGGCGATGTCATTGGCCACCACCTTGTCCGGATACACCACGCGAAGCAGGGGTTCGGTCAGGATCGTGGTCACGAGCGCCATCACCACGAGCATCGCGAACAGTTCGTCACTCAGCACACCGAGTTCGCGCCCCGCGGCCAGGATCACCAGCTCGGTGAGTCCCCGCGTGTTCATGAGCACCGCGATGGCCGCGCTCTGTCTGGTGGGGATGGCGCTCGCCCGCGCGCCCGCATAGGCGCCGAGGAACTTGCCCGCGATCGCGACGAGCAGGACCAGCAGCAGCTGCCCCATGCCCGCGACGCCGATCTGGGTGAGGTCGACGTTGAGGCCGGTGACGACGAAGAACATCGGCAGCAGGAGCAGCACGCTCGCCTGCTCGAGCCGTTCGAGGATCTCCCGGTGCAGCTGTTCGGCTCCCACCTTCGGCATCACCGCGCCGAACACGAAGGCGCCGAAGATCTGATGGATGCCGATGACGTCGGTGGCCGTCGCCGAGAGGAAGAGTCCGATCAGGATGACCGCCAGGATGTCCGGCGTGAGCCGGCCGGCGCTGTCGCGCCAGGCGATCAGCTTCGCCAGCAGTGGACGGACGACACCGAACATCACCGCGGCGTAGACGAGCGTGAGTCCGACGATCTTGGCGACCTCGAGCGGACTGCCGCCCTGGATGATGGCGATGATGAACGCCAGCAGCGTCCAGGCGAGGATGTCGTCGATGGCGGCCGCGGCCAGGCTGAACACCCCGGGAATCGTTCTCATCATCCCGCGGTCGGTGAGGATCCGCGCCAGCACCGGGAAGGCGGTGATGGACATCGCGACACCCATGAACAGCACCATCCCCAGCCGCTCGATCTCCATTCCCCCGACCATGTCGTGCGAGGGATAGAGCAGCAGGCCGAGGGCTGCGCCGAGGGCGAACGGCAGCGCGATCGAGAATGCCGAGATGCTGGCCGCCGCGCGTTCACGCCCTTTGGTCAGCCGCATGTCCAGTTCGAGGCCGACGATGAACATGAACAGCACGAGGCCGATCTGGGCCAGTGCTCCCAGCAGCGGCCGGACGTCGTCGGGGAAGAGCCACTGGTCGGGATTGCCGGGCAGGAGCCCGAGCAGGCTGGGACCCAACGCGATCCCGGCGGCGATCTCGCCCACCACGGCCGGCTGACGGCAGGCACGCGCGATCATCCCACCCACCCGGGCGGCGGCGATGACGATCGCGACGTCGAGCAGCAGGAAGGCGACCGTGTGTTTGTCCATGACCTCGGATCCGTTCTCAGATACGGGCGTGGTGTGACTCGAAGATGAAGTGGCGCCCGCCGATCCGGACATGCGACCCCGGCACCAGCACGTGGGCACGATGCGGGAGCAGCCGGGTCTCCCGGTTGCCGCTGCTCGGATCGGTGACGAAGGTGCCGTTCGCCGACCCGAGGTCGACGAGCTGCACCGTCCACTCCACCAGCCGGATCTCCACGTGGCGACGCGAGAGCTGACCTGTCTCGTCCTGCACGCGAATCGGTTTGGGCGAACCCGCCGGTCCACCGCCGGCCGAGCCCGGTTCCCGGCCGATCACCAGGTCCTCGTCGAGGAGGAAGGTGAACCCGTTGTCGAGCAGCAACCAGCCCAGCGGCGGCCGCTCCCCCTCGACGAGGAACGTCGTCAACTGGTCCATCCGGATTCCGCAGACCCCGCACAGCCACGACTGCGGATGGTTCAGATGGCCTCGCGAACAACGGATGCCGTGCACCATGGCCCGCGACGCCTCGATCTTGACGACCTCGGTCGCGGGTTTCTGATGCTCCTCCTTGGGCAGCGGCGCGCGCGGTTCGAGCGGTTCGGCGAACGGATTCGGCGCGGGAGCCGGCTCGACGCGAGGCCGGCCGCTCGGCGGGTTGGCGTCCCGCGGCGGCCGCTCAGGTGGGTGGGAAACGTTCGGGGACAACGGTTCCGACCCGAACGGACCGCCCAGCGGAGTCGAGGTGAACGGCAACGGATCGGGTGCCGGCAGGTCGGCACCACCATCGGCGCCGGGCGCCATCCGCTCGGTCGTGCCCATCGGGTCCGGCTCCGGCGGCAAGTCGTCGAAGGGCGACCGTTTCCGGATGGGCTCGGGCGCCGGGGGTTCCGACGCCCCGGGTGCCGGCTTGTCGAGATCGTCCAGGGCCTCGGTCGGTGGACCCGCGTCCGGGTCGGGTCGGGACGGTTCGACGGCCGGTTCCGGCCGCGCCGCCGCCGGTTCCGGCCGCGGTTGCGCCGGTCGCTCCGCCAGGGAGTGGAATTCGGTGCCGCGCAACCCCAGCGGGGTGTGCAGCAGCGCGCCCGCGGCAGGCACCGTGCCCTGGACCAGGTCGAAGCGCTCGTCACCGACCTCCGCGGGCTTCGTGCCGGCGAGGTAGAGCCCGAGACCCTCGAACGGCCACGGCACGGCGCGGTCATAGGAATCGCCCGCGGGCGGCTCGATCCGCTTGCCGTCAGTCTCCCCGTACACCCGGCCCGAGAGGAAGATCGCGATGCCGGCATTGTCGGGAGCCGCGAAGGCGATGTCGACCGGGTCGTCGGCGGTGGCCACCAGCTGAGCCAGCGCCCGTACCAGGTGCCGGCCCCGCCGCGGTGCCGAATCCGGCACGACCACCGCAGATTCGATGTCGAGCAGATCGGTGAGGAAGGACACGGGCACCGCGTCGTTCGTCAGGCACAGGAACGCCGGGGTACGGATCACGATCCCCGCACCGGGGATCAGCGTCACCGTCGGCGTGACGCTCGGGATGTCGCCCGGACCGGTCACAGGAACCGTCCTCCCTGAAATCGCCAGTGGGGGAAGACGGCGCGTAGTGGACCGTTGACCGCCACCCACACCAGCAACCAGGTGGTGACGAACTGGACGGTGAACACGACGGGCGACGGTTGCAGCGACTCCGGGATCAGTCCGGTGCCATCGATCACGATCCACACCAGGATGCCCTCGTTGATCGCCGTGAGGAGCCCGAAGAGCGTCGGCCAGTCCTTCTCCCAGCGGAACTGCTGCAGGAAGTGGTACAGGAATTCCCAGAGCACCCCGAGGACGATGACGGTGACGAGCACGGTGAAGGCGACCCGGTAGACGTCGAGGATCGACGGGTCCCCCGAGGAGATGAGCCACAGGAACGGGACGAGCACGATGGTCCACAGGCCGCCGAGGATGCCGAGCACCAGCACGCGGGTCTGGATTCGCCCCCACAGGGTGGGCAACATGTCAGTCGACTCCCTTGTTGTTCATCCAGCGCCACCACTGGGCGGTCGATCGCCAGGGCGTCAGTCGTCGACAGAACCCCTGGCGGGCAAGGTCGTCGACGATCTCGAGGGCGGCGATCTGCAGACCGAGGAAGGTGTCGACGCCGGGAAAGTAACCGCCGAGCGTCGCGCTGCCCGAGGCGTACAGCTTGCCGTTTCCGCTGCGTGTCCCCTTCAGCTCGAAGTCGCGTTCGACGTCCATGCGGCCGACCGGGTTGATGCCGGCGCCGGTGTGGTCCAGCAGATCACGCAGCAGGCGGTGCTCGCGGACGTCGGCTTCGAGTCCGGTGCAGTCGATCACGTAGTCGGCGTAGATCTCGAAGGTGCCGTCGGGCCGGTGGTCCTGCCGGATCGGTGCATGCGGGTCGACCCGCACGGTGGTCACCACCCCCTGCCCGCCCGCAGCCGGCAGCAGACTCTCCGCCTTGCCGACGGCGACGCGGTACCAGCCCTCGCGCCGCCCACGGGCCAACTGCTCCTGCCAGTCGTCGCGGACAGGGGTGTTCGTCCCGCCCATCTGCTTGTACGCCTCCGCGCGCTCGTGTCCTTCGAGCTTGCGCATGCGGGCCTTGAGCTGCCCGCCCCAGACCGACTTCGGATAGTTGAAGCCCTGGTAGGCCCAACCGTCTTTGCCCTTGCGCCGCATGAAGATGTGTGGGCCGTGGGGTTTGTCGTAATACGTGCGGAAGAGGTGCACGATCTGCGTCTGGAGCCCGTACGCGTCGCGATCGTCGATGAGCCGCTGCAGGACCCGCGACGCGACGATCCCCGCACCGCGGATCACCACGGTGCCGGGTTTGCGTTGCAGCGACTGATAGATGTGCTCGTGCGACTCGTAGGCGTTGACGACCTTGCTGGCGTCGCGGTAGGTCTCGCGGAACGCCTGGAGATCGGGCAGGAGCTTGATCCCCGGGTATCCGATCGCGACATGGACCCACTGGCTGCGGAAGGCCACCCGCTTGGTGGGCGAAGTCCCCTGCGGCGGTGTGAGAATCGTGAAGTAGCCACCGGCGGCGCGGCGTCGGATCATCCGGACCTGACCACGGTGCAGGCACTTCAGATAGCCGATCCGCTCGCATTCCTTCTGCATCGACTCGAACGCCTGCCCGGCCCTCGGCGTGTAGAAGTTCGCGAAAACGGGCTCCACCAGCACATTCCACAGTGGCTTGAGCTTCTTGTCCGCCCAGGCCTCCCGCACCGCGTACGACGGGAAACCCCAGATGTTGTCCGGGGTCGACGCCGAATCCGAACGCAGGCGCTCCGTGCGCGGGATCTGCGACACCCGGGTCAGGTACTCGTAGCTGTGCCAGGGCACGTCCTGGGGGCCGAGCACCGCGATCCGGTCGAGCGGCACCCCGCAGATGCGCAGATAGTCGACGGTCACGAATGACCCGATGCCCGAGCCGACCGTGACGAACGGGACGTCGACGATCGGGATGCCCGCGGCCTCGACCATCGCATCGGTCCAGATGTCGGTGTCGACCAGCCCCGGTGTCAGATCGCCGACGGCGCCCGCGGGCCCGGGAGCGCCTCGTCCGGGCGCCGGAACAGGCCCAGGGCCCGGCCGCGGCGCGGGGGGCGCCTGGCCGGGCATCGGTCCGGGACGAGGCGGAACGGGCGGTGGGGGTCCCGGGCGACGCGGGGCGGGCCCCGGTGGCCGCGGACCCGGTGCGCCCGGCAGGGGCCCTCCGGGGTCGGGGACGACACGCGTCGGACCGTGCGGCGGCTGGGTCACGACCGGACCCGGGTGCGTGGTACCGCCGGCAGGCCGCGTCGACCGACGCGGGCGGCATGCGTCGCGCCCCGAGAATGCCGGGACGCGTGCGGAACACGACGGGACATCGCTCCTCCAGGTGAGCAGACGCGGGCACGGATGGTGCGGTAACTCTAACCCGCGGCGATGCTCGCGACGGGGTTATATAACCCGAACGAATTACACCCGTCGCACCAGGTCAGCCCCTGAACTGCGCGGAGTCGGGCAGGCTTGCCGGTGAACGCACCGGTGCATTGTGCCGGTATCGAACGTGACATCGAGTGTTGACAATAGCGGCCCGTCGAAATACGTTCGAGTCATCCGCTGTGGTCTGTTTCACCGGCCGAGCCGCCCACCCCGAAGGGATGCGACGATGACGAAAGCACTGACCCCGACCGACCGGGAGCACGAGGCCCCCGCCCGCTACGTGCCGCAGCACGACAAGTCCGGCAGCGACCACGATTACGACCAGGTCCTCGACGACCTGTCCGCGGCATCGGTCCATCGCAACTTCGACCCGTACGTCGACATCGACTGGGACGCGCCGGACATGGCGATCGTCAAGAACGATCCGCGGTGGATTCTGTCCTACGAGGTCGACCCGATCGGCCGCCACCCGTGGTACCAGCAGTTGCCGCAGGAGAAGCAGATCGAGATCGGCATGTGGCGCCAGGCCAATGTCGCCAAGGTCGGCCTGCAGTTCGAGTCGCTCCTGATCCGCGGCCTGATGCAGTACAGCTTCAAACTCCCCAACGGTGCCCGCGAATTCCGCTACACCACGCACGAATCCAAGGAGGAGTGCAACCACACCCTGATGTTCCAGGAGTTCGTCAACCGAACCGGCATGGACGTTCCCGGGGCCAAGCTGGGCTATCGCCTCATCTCTCCTCTCGTTCCGCTGGTCTCGACGGTCTTCCCCACCGTCTTCTTCTTCGGTGTGCTCGGCGGCGAGGAGCCGATCGACCACATCCAGAAGGACTTCCTGCGCACCCGCGCGAGCCTGCACCCGACGATGGCCGCGGTGATGCAGCTGCACGTCGCCGAGGAGGCACGCCACATCTCCTTCGCCCACCACCTGATCCGCGAGCAGGTGCCGCAGCGCGGACGCGTCCAGCGTTTCCTGTTGTCGCTGATTCTCCCGCTGACCATGCGCATCCTCTGCGGCGCCATCGTGGTGCCCCCGCGGAGCTTCGCCAAGCGGTTCGACGTGCCCGACGCGGTCATGAAGGACATCTTCTGGCGGTCGCCGGAGTCGAAGCGGTTCCTGCGCAACGTCTTCGGTGACGTCCGCATGCTCGGCGAGCAGAGCGGACTGATGAACCCGGTCTCGCGCCTGCTGTGGCGCGCGCTCGGCATCAGCGGCCGCCCGTCGCGGTTCCGCAGCGAGCCCACCTACACCGCGGCCTGAACCCGAACCCCGAACGCAGGTAGAACCCGAGACCATGCCCCACGTCGTCACCCAGGCGTGCTGCGGCGACGCGTCGTGCGTGTACGCATGTCCCGTCAACTGCATCCACCCCACGCCTGAAGAGCCCGATTTCGGCATCGCCGAGATGCTGTACATCGATCCCGCGACCTGCGTCGACTGCGGCGCATGTGTCAGTGCGTGCCCGGTCGGCGCCATCGTCCCGGGACATCGCCTGCCGGCTGGGCAGGAACGGTTCGTCGAGGTCAACGCGACCCAGTACCACGATCCGGCCGACGGAGCCGCGCGCTTCCCCGTCGACCCGGCCCGTCGGCTACCCCTCGCGCCCATCGATCGTCCGCGGCAGCTGGCCGTCGACACCTCGATCTCGATCGGCATCGTGGGTTCGGGCCCGTCGGCGATGTACGCGGCCGACGAGCTGCTGCGGCAGCCACAGGTCTCGGTCACCATGTACGAACGTCTCGACCGGCCGTTCGGGCTGGCACGGTTCGGCGTCGCGCCCGATCATCTGCACACCCGCAAGGTGATGGAGCTGTTCGACGACATCGCGCGCAACCCCCGACTGGAGATCCTGCTGAACACCGAGGTCGGGCGGGACCTCACCCTGGCCGACCTGCGCGCCCGTCACCAGGGCGTGATCTGGGCGGGCGGGGCACCCACCGACCGGCAACTCGCGCTGCCGGGTTTCGATCTCCCCGGAGTGTCCAGCGCGACATCCTTCGTGGGTTGGTACAACGGCCATCCCGACTTCGCCGACCTCGACGTCGATCTCGACACCGAGCGCGTCGTGGTCGTGGGCAACGGCAACGTCGCCCTCGACGTCGCACGCATCCTCGTCGCCGACCCGGGCACCCTCGCCGCCACCGACATCTCCCGTCCGGCACTGGCGAAGCTGCGGTCCTCATCGGTCCGCGAGGTGGTGGTGATGGGCCGCCGCGGACCCGCGCACGCGGCCTTCACCCTGCCCGAACTCATCGGACTGGTCGATTCGGGGGTCCCGGTCACCGTCGACGCCGCCGACCTCGAAGCGCTGCCCGCACCCGCCGACCTGGACACCACGACTCGTGCCAAGCTCGATCTCCTGGCCGAGTGCGCCGCCCGCCCCGAACCCGAGGGCCGTCGAATCCGATTGGCGTTCTTCGCCTCTCCGATGGAGGTGACCGCCGGTGCGGACGGCCGCGCGCGCACGTTGACCGCCGGCCGCAACCGTCCGGTCGTCGACGACTCCGGAGCCGCGGTCGGCATCGAACCCACCGGCGAGACGGTGGGGCTCGACACCGGGCTCGTCCTCACCTCGGTCGGTTACCGCGGTGTCGCGGTCCCGGGTCTCCCGTTCGACGACGCGGCCGGGATCATCCCGCACCTCGACGGCCGCGTGCTCGACGGGACCGAGCCCGTACCCGGGATGTATGTGACCGGTTGGATCAAGCGCGGTCCGTCGGGCTTCATCGGCACCAACAAGACCGACTCGGCGCAGACCGTCGCCTCATTGCTCGACGACCTCGAGTCGAACGCGACCGAGGCCTCGGCACCGCGTCGCCGTCGGTTGCTCGGCCGACGCCTCGGCGTCGCGTCGTCCGTCGCCGGCCTCGATTGACGGACTGCTGCGCTAGATTTCAGCCATGGGGCTCCCCGCGTACCAGCGCACCACCGTGCGCGCCGATCTGTCCGATCTACCCGCCGACGTCGCCGCCACGCTGCGCGACCATGCCGACTCGACACAGCTCACCGTCACCGACGACCTGCCGGCGTGGATCACCCGGAGCATCAACCCACCGTCGACCACGTTCTTCGGCAAGCTCTTCGGACGACGCAGCAACCCCGTCGACCCCGATTCCGAGCACCAGACGCTCATCGTGCTGCATCCGACCCACCTGATCGTCGTGGTGTCCGGGGCCGAACGTGGGGTGTCGGCGCTGTCGTGTCCGCTCGCCGCCGCGTCGATGTCGTCGACCCCGTATGTTCCGGAATCCGACGGATTCTCGGTGACCGGCTTTGCCGGTCATGAAGGACGTCCGGGCAGCTTCTACCTCGGAACGGGTGAGCCGACGGGCACGGAATGCCGGGAGGCCGTTCGCTCGGCCATCGTCGCCGCCAAGAATCCGTGAGGACCGCGGACCACACTGCGCCGCTCTCGCGACCCGCGCTGGGTCTCACACTCGCGCTGATCTCGTCGGCCTGTTTCGGCATCTCGGGGGTGCTCGCCCGGGCCATGATCGAGTCGGGATGGACGGCCGGTGCGACCGTCACCGTCCGCATCGCACTAGGCGGTCTGGTCCTGGCCATTCCCGGCTTCCTCGCCTTTCGCGACCGTCGGCAGCCGCTGCCCGAGCAGCCGGGCCGACGGTCCTGGACGGTGCTCGTCGCCTACGGACTCCTCGCGGTGGCCGGCTGTCAGCTGGCCTACTTCTATGCCGTGACCTACCTGCAGGTCGGCGTCGCGCTGCTCATCGAATACACCGCCCCGGTCGCCGTGCTGGTGTGGATGTGGCTGCGCCACGGTCAGCGTCCGGGTCGCGTCACCGTGCTCGGCGCGGCACTCGCGATCGGGGGACTCGCGCTCGTCCTCGACCTCACCGGCGACGTCCCGATCAGCGCGATCGGGGTGCTGTGGGCGCTCGCCGCGATGGTCGGGGCCGCCGCCTACTTCGTGATCTCCGCCGACGACCGCACGGGCTGGCCGCCCCTGAGCCTGGCCGCGGGTGGCCTGCTCATCGGCGCACTGGCCCTCGTCGTCGCGGGGCTGACCGGGATCCTGCCGATGACCATGACCACGGACCCGGTCGAGGTCGGTGCGCTCGAGGTGGCCTGGTGGATCCCGCTCGTGCTGCTGGGTGTGGTCTCGGCCGCCATGGCCTACGGCTTCGGCATCGCAGGCGGCCGGCTGCTCGGGGCCCGGGTGATGTCCTTCGTGGCGTTGTCCGAGGTGCTGTTCGCGGTGGTCTTCGCCTGGCTCGTGCTCGACGAACTGCCGGCACCGATTCAACTCGCCGGCGGCCTGCTCATCGTGCTCGGCGTCGTCTGCGTACGGCTCGGCGAAGCCGCCCCGGCGGTGTCACGTGACTGAGAATCATCGTGCGCGTTTGTGAATAATGTTGCGCACCTTGCACATCTGTCCACAGGTTCGACGTGTTGGCACGGAATGTGTCGCACGTCGCAACGGGCCGGGGTAATCTCGTACGCCATGTGGGGGGAGGAACCACGCGCGACGGGGATGTTCTCGAGGTTTGACTACATCGACGCCGCGCTCACGACTGCGGATCGGTTCACCGATCTCGTGCTCGGTGTCGGCGACCCCGACACCCGGCTCCCCGACACCCCCGCCTGGATGTTGACCGATTGTGTCGGCCATGTCGCGATGGCGCCGTCGCGCTTTCTCGAACTCGCGCGCGGCGAAGGTGAGTGGTGCTGTTCGGCGGTCGACGTACCCGACTTCAATGCCAAACAGATCGCCAACTTGCCGACGCGCGACGTGACAGTGCTCTGCCGACGATTGACCGACGACCTCCGCGAACTCGTCGACGAGGTGTCGCATTTCCACGCGCAGGTCCCGAAGATGCACTTCGACGGCGACCGCGTCATCCGGGCCGACGCCGCTCTCGGCCTGCTGATCGGCGAGTTCGTGGTGCACGCCCGCGACATCGCACGCGCTGTCGGGGCCCGCTGGTGGGTCGAACCGGACGTGGTGCTGATGATCATCCGGGCACGCCAACACATCCTGCCCAGTTGGGTCGATCCGCTGCACGCCGCCGGGCACTCCGGCACCTACGACATCCGGCTCCGCGGGTGCGGCGAACGGCACGTCTACGAATTCACCGACGGCGAGCTGCACATCGATCCGCCGGAGCCACGCCGGCCCGACGTCCACATCAGCGTGGACCCCGCGACCGCTCTCCTCGCCGGTTACGGTCGCCTGTCCCCGGGGTGGGTCGGCCTCACCGGGAAGGGCATCGCCTGGGGTGCCCGGCCGTGGCTCGCTCCTCGCCTCCAGCACAAATTCCTGCCCGCCTGAGCGGGCGCCGCGGCGCAGGGGCGCGGGTGACGACAGCACGCCGCGCTCCAGGAAAAACTCGCATGCGACATCATTCCGTTGACGCGACCTCGATCGAGGTCGCGCCGCCGGATTGATGTCGCATGCGACGTCAATGGTGTGCGGGCGGTGACACCCGCGCCGTGCTCGGCTCAGCGACCGGTCGGCGAGCCAGCGGGACGGCTCGCCCGGCGTCCCTGCCCGCGGGCGCCCGCCCGCTGCTGGTCGCCGCTGCGCGACTGCCCGGCGCCGCGTCCCTGGCCTCCGGTTCGTGCGTCCGACGAGCGCGAACCGCCCGCGCGCGAGTCGCTCCGAGCCGGACGGCCGCGGCCCTCGCCGCGAGTACCGCGCGAGTCACCGCCGGTGGCGTTCCGGCCGCCGCCGGTTCCGGCGCTCCGGCTCTCGCCACGAGCGCCGCCGTTGCCGCCCTGGCCTCGGCCACGACCGCCGCGTCGACTCCCCTGCGAACGACCGCCCTGCGAACGACCGCCCTGGGACCGGCCGCCCTGTGCACCGCCACCACGAGCGGCCTCGGCGGCTGCGCGTGCCGCCGCGGACACGCGGGGGGCGCGCTCGCCGACGAGCTCGTCGACGGCTGCCGACGATGCGTCGACAGCGATGGGTGTCACCTTGATCTTGGCCTTGCGCAGTAGTTGTGCGACCTCACGACGCTGCTCGTGCAGGCAGACGGTCACGACGTCGCCGGCCGACCCGGCGCGGGCGGTGCGGCCCGAGCGGTGCAGATACGCCTTGTGCTCGGCCGGCGGATCGACATGCACGACGAGTTCGATGCCGTCGACGTGCACGCCACGGGCGGCGACGTCGGTGGCGACGAGGACACGGACCTCACCCTCACCGAAGGCGGCCAGGTTGCGGTCGCGCTGAGCCTGACTGAGATTGCCGTGGAGGTCGACAGCGGGGATCCCGGCCTCGGTCAGCTTCTTGGCGAGCTTCTTGGCCTGGTGCTTGGTGCGCATGAACAGGATTCGACGACCGGTGCCGGAGGCCAACTCGGCCACGAGGTCCTGCTTGCCCGCCGAGGAGACCTCGAAGACATGATGGGTCATCGCGGCGACCGGCGACTCCGCCGAATCCACCGAATGTTGCACCGGATTGTCGAGGAAGCGCTTGGCGAGCTTGTCGACGCCGTTGTCCAGCGTGGCCGAGAACAGCATCCGCTGACCGTCGGCGGGGGTCGCGGCGAGGATCTTGGTCACGACGGGCAGGAAGCCGAGGTCGGCCATGTGGTCGGCCTCGTCGATCACGGTGATCTCGACTTCGTCGAGCCGGACGATGCCCTGACGCATCAGGTCCTCGAGACGTCCGGGGCACGCGACGACGATGTCGACTCCGCGCCGGAACGCCTGCTCCTGGCGGGTCTGTTTGACGCCGCCGAACACGGTGGTGACGGTGAGTCCCACGGAGGCGGCGAGCGGCTCGACGACCGCGGCGATCTGGGTCGCGAGTTCGCGGGTCGGCGCCAGGATCAGTCCCGTGGGTGCGCCCACGTAGCGCTTGACCTGCATCTCGGCCAGGCCGGCGACGAGCGGGATGGAGAAGGCGAGGGTCTTGCCCGAGCCGGTCTTGCCGCGGCCCAGGACGTCCTTGCCGTCGAGGGTGTCAGGGAGGGTGTCCTTCTGGATCGGGAAGGCGTCGGTCTTGCCCTGAGAGACGAGAACCTTGACGAGTTCGGTTGGGACACCGAGGGATTCGAACGACACACCGGGCGCCGACGCAGCAGCATCGGTGGAGGTGGCCGGGTTTTCGAGGACAGCAGTCATGTGGTGTGCAGGCTTCTTCCTGTGCTTGGCACGCGAACAGCACGACTGACGTGCAAGGGCGGTGCCGGTGGCGAACACGCGGGTGCGCGAGCTCGTTCGCCGTATGAAGTCAATGGCAGGTGGCCGACCGGTGTCGGAATGTCCGGACCTGCGAGAGAGGCGTTCTACGACGCTAGACGCGGCCTGTACGGGCGCATCACTTCTGGCAACAGTACGCGTCGGTGATCGATACCGCGAATCGCTGTGATGCACGTCGCGTTTCGCCCACACCGGCAGGGTCGTCGGAAATCCGACCGAAGACCGCCCAGGACAGTGCTCACGACGGCATGCGGTCGACGCCGCGCCTCTCGAGGGCGGTTTTCACCGGCGCTTCCCAGGCCTGTCCGGACTTGAAAGGTTTTGTCCCGCAACCTCAGAACGCCTCGCTGAGCATCACCGCGACGGTGCCCGGCTCGAGCGCGTCGAAGACGTGCTCGACATCACCGGGATACGAGATGTAGTCACCGGCCGACAGCACCTCGGTGGCATCGGTGGGCCCGAGACGCGCTCGGCCGCAACTGATCACGACATGCTCGACGATCCCGCGCGCATGCGGGGCGGAGACCCTGGGCTTACCCGGCTCGGCCCGGATCACGTACATGTCGCGCCGGGAACCCGGCGACGCGGTGGACAGCAGCGTGGCCGAGTAATCGGCGTCCGCGGCCGGGATCACCGGTCCCTCACCGAACCGGATGACCTCGACCGTGGGCGTAGGCGAATCCAGAAGCGCCGAGAACTGCACCCCCAGAGCCGTGGACAGGGCCCACAGCGTCTCCACACTGGGGTTCCCCTCCCCCGATTCGAGCTGGGACAGCGTCGACTTGCCGATACCGGCGCGCCGGGCGAGTTCGGTCAGCGACAGACCGGCTCGTGCGCGTTCTCGCTTCAATGACGCGGCGACGAGCTCTTTCGGATTCACCGAGCGCGCTTCGTTCATCAAACCGTCCGATCGTCCATCTTGACGAACACTCCTCCACTGTTCACTATGATAGTCATGCGTTCGGCTTGGAGAACACTCGACTCGGCAACCCTGCGCGCTGTCGTGGTGATGTCGCTGTCGGTGCTCGTGATCGGGACGTCGTACGGGGTCGCCGCGCACGGCGCGGGCCTCACTCTCTGGCAGATCGTCCTGATCGCCACTATCGTGCTCGCCGGATCGTCGGAGTTCGTCTTCGTCGGGATTCTCGCCGCGGGCGGGGTGCCGATCCTGGCCGCGCTGGCCGGCCTGCTGGTCAACACCCGGAACTTCGGATACGGCCTCGCCGTCGGAAAGCACCTGCGCGGCACGCCCGAGATCCTGCTCGGCTCCCACCTCATCAACGACGAGACGGCAGCCCTGGCGACGGCCGAGACCGATCCCCGGCGCGCACGCGCCGCGTTCCTGTTGTGCGGGCTGGGAGTTCTCATCTCCTGGCCCGTCGGCGCCGCCCTGGGTGCCGCCCTCGGGGGCGTGGTCGCCGACCCCGCGAGCCTCGGCCTCGACGCCGCCTTCCCCGCCCTTCTCGCCGCGCTGGCCATCCCCGCCCTTCGCGACGGCGCCACCTGGGCGGCGGTGACCGTCGGCGCGGCGGTGGCCGTCTCCTCGACGCCGTTCCTACCGGCCGGGTTGCCGATCATGGGTGCACTCGGCGGTTTCGCCGCCCTCGAGGTGGTCCGCCGCCTTCGGTCGGCATCCGCGGAGGCACCGGATCTGCCCCGCACGAGGACCGGCGCCGACGCCCGGAACGCCGAGCCGAATGACACGCTCGAGCACGACACCGTTCGGACATCGCGATGAGCGCCGGCGTCTCCCTGGCCATCGGGATCACACTCCTCGCAGTCGGCACCTACGCAATGCGCGCTGCCGGACCTGTTCTGCGGAAACGTATCTCGGTGTCCGCCGCGGCCGAGAAGCTGATGGATCGGGCCACCGTCGTCCTTCTCGTCGCGGTCGCCCTCACCGGCGCGTTCTTCGTCGACCACGAGCAGTGGGATATATTTCGCCGCGAACGTCCGTCCACGGCTGCCGACGAGATCGTTCGCTGGGCAACCCCGGTCAATTGTTTTCAGCGAACAGCTACGCAGGATACCGAACTCAACGGCACGCGCATCAGCGAGGGCCAACGCGTAGGCCTCTTCTATGGGTCAGCCAACTACGACAACACTGTCTTCCGAGATCCATTCACCTTCGACATCACACGAAACCCCAACCCGCATCTCGGGTTCGGAGGCAGTGGGGCGCACTACTGCATCGGCGCCAACCTCGCCAAGATGGAAATCGACATCATGATGAACGCCGTCGCGGACATCATCCCCGACCTCACCAAAACCGGCGAGCCGATTCGAGTCAGGTCCGGCTGGCTCAACGGCATCAAGGAGATGCCAGTTCGCTATCACTGATTCGTTCATCGATACTAGATTTCGAGCTGTTCATTGCAACGTCCTGATCATGGCAAGGCAATCTGTCGGCCACCATGCAATATCGATCTGCCACACCGTGGGTTCGACAAAACACTTCGGGTTCGTCGGTTGTCAGGCGAATAACACTCCATCAACCAAGAATTTACTTTCATCATGGCCTACTCAGTTCGCGAGGCCCATGTTTCTACCGTAATGTATTGACGGCAAGGCACTCATCCATCAAGAAATCGGGGTCACAGATGGCAAGCATCATTCAAGGCGCAATCACCGACGCGATCGTCGAACTCGTCACGGGCGCGATTGAATCAGGATCGGACGATACGGCAACGTAGCAGGTCGACTGCGACGGTCAGAGATCCGCGTCCGGGGTACCGCCCCGGGCGCGGATCTGTCTGCACCCTCGCCGAGCGACAATCGCGGAGGAACTACTGCGGACACGCGACGAGCACGTCGGTGTCGGGACCCTCGGTCACCCTCCACTGATTGTCGACGCTGTGGACCCGGTGGTGGCACCCCCCGTCCCGGGAATTGCCGAGCGTACTGACACGTTGCTCAGGCGTGGAAAACTCGTTCGCCCCCGCCTGTTACGTCGTCGACTGCCATCGCCGGGCCACCCACTGGGAGATGGTGACGCCTGCCGGGATATCTCCCGAGATGTCGGTGCCGCTGTGCGGCGATCACGCCGCCTCCCACTTCACTCCCTGCGCTTCCTGATCTCGGAACGAGGCCGGTCTGCTAGATGCGGAACGGCCCCGCCCGGGTTCCGGGCGGAGCCGTCTGAGCTGCCGTTTTCGGTGGAGCTATGGGGAATCGAACCCCAGACCTACTCGATGCGAACGAGTCGCGCTACCAACTGCGCCATAGCCCCTGGAGGTCTTGCGACCATCCGCGAGCTACTTTATCAGCCCGGGGTCGTCGACTCCCAAACGGCCGGCCCACCACTAGGCTGGGCGGGTGCCTCGGATGTCAGATCAACAGTTGGCCGGCGTTCTCGACAACGTGGTCGGGGTGATCAACCCCGTCCTCGACGCACTCGCCGAGCGGGACCCGCTCGGCCTGAAGGGCCACACCTTCCACGACGACGACCACCCCGACTCGCGCCTGCGGCAGGCCCAGCACGCCGCGTCGAAGCTGCTCGACGCCGCCGAATGGCCAGGTACCAAGGGCTGGTCCGAGCGGTCCATGCACAAGCGCGCCAGCTGGTGGGTGACCCGCATCGGCACCTTGAACACGGGCGCCGTGGCGTTCCCGGGGGTCTTCGGCGTGTGGGCGAAGCGGTTGCCGATCACCCCGTACCTCGGGTTCGCCAACCAGGCCATGGTGCTGGTCGCGATCGCCCGCGAGTACGAGGTCACCGATCGCAAACGACAGGTGCAGCTGCTCGCGTCGGTGCTCTGTAAACGTGATCTCACGAACCCGGATGTCACCGCCGAGTCCGGGACGTCGCTGCCGTCCGAACCCGAGGAGCGGGAGAGGTCGCTGTTCGCCGCCATCTGGGATGCGGCGAAGCTGCTCCGTGCCGTCGACGACGAGTTCGACAAACGACCGCAGCCGATGGCGCCGTTCCGCATGCTCGCGTATGTCCCCGTCGTCGGGGCGCCCGCGACCTATCTCGGCGAGCGCATCGCGCTGTCGAAGGCGGCGAAAGCCGGTCAGGCGTGGCTGGATTCGCACGGCAAGCCGGCTGTGACGAAGTAGCCGGGAAACAGTTCAGCAGTAGGTCTCGCTGAGCGACACCTACTGCTGAACGGGTGTGGAGATCAGCCGACGCGGCGGTACTGCAGGTCTTCGCGGTCCATGCGGCGACGCTGGAACGGCGGAAGGTGGTCGAACACCGGGTCCTCGTCGTCGATCTCGAGAACCGTTGCGCCACCGGGCCGCCGAAGTCGCGGCGGCGGGGGTGCGGCGGCGAACTCCGGGACCGCGGCGGCGCGTCGACGACGCTCCTCCTCGGCACGCGCCGACCGCTTGGCGCGCGCAAGGCGCTGTGCCCGGATCTGCTGCTCGGTCTTCACCGCACGACGCAGGTACGCGAGGTAGCCCACCAGGAGCAGACCGAGCACGCCGGTGGCCACCCAACCGGGCGTCCCGACGACGAAGCCGGCCGCGATCGCCAGCAAGACCAGCACGAACAACCCCAGCGTGACGCGCTGACGCTCCCGGTACTTGAGCTCGCGTTCCTTCTCGGAGGAATAGACACTGCGTCCGGACCGTCGACTGCTCGACGAATGCGCCGCCGGGCGGCTGTCCTCGACCTCGTCGGGATCGGTTACATAGGCCTCGGCGTCGTCCGCCTCGTCCTCGTCGACCGACTCGGCTCGATCACTGCGCCGCGACGCGCGGGCGTAGTCGTCGTACTCGTCCTCGTCGAGTTCGTCTGTGGCGTCCTCGTATTCGGCGTCCTCGTATTCGGCGTCCTCGTCCTCGAGGTCGTCGTCGTACTCGCCGTCCTCGTATTCGCTGTCGACGTCCTCGAAGTCGTCGTCGTATTCGGCTTCCTCGGACGTGGTGTCCGACTCGTCGTCTGCGGTCTCGTCGCGTTCGACGTCGACCTCGATGTCGTCATCGGTTTCCGCGACGGCGTCGTTGTCACTCTCGCTGTGGCTGTCCACGGACTCGTCATCGGTGTCCCCGAGTGCGGTGTCGACCGAATCATCGTCGTCGTCCACGGATTCTGCCGTCGGCTTCTCGACCTTCGCACTGCCGGAACGACGCACTCGGGTCGAGGACTCACTCTTCGCGACGTCGGCGTCGTCCTCGGTGTCGACGTCGCTGTCGGCCTCGAGCGTCGCGGTGGCGCTGCGACGCGAGGACTTCCACGACGGATCGTGCGGATGACGGGCCGACGACCGGCGTCGACTTCCCGAGGCCGTCGCGGTGCGCGACCCACCGCGGTGCAGCAGTCGCGTCTTGCGCGCGGCGTCGGTCGACTTCAGGATCTGCGGACGTCCCTTGATGACCATCGGGACCAGCACGAAGAGCCAGACCGCGACGAGACAGACCCACAGTACGGAGTTGGGCATGCGACTCTCCCTTCATTCACTCTGGTCACACGAAGCCACTCCACAATCTAGGACGACGACAGGTCGGCCCCGGGTAGACGCGCCGTGTCACAGGCGAATCGGCGCGGGTTTCACACGCGCCTCTCAGCATCACCGTTGCCGTGAGGGTTCACTGCGCCCGAAACCGGGCGTCCACCGCGACGGCGATCTCGATGTCGTCGGTGCGCAGTTCCAGCGACGGCGAGGCCGGCGGACCGGCGGCGACCGCCATCGGCATGGCCCGTCGCCTCGCCGTCGGCACATTCGAGGCCAGGTCCGGATCGGACAGGAGCACCGGCGTCACCGGTCCCCGACCCACCGCATCGGAATAGGCCTGGGCCTTGAGAATCGCGTCCTCGACAGCGTCCCGACGCAACTCCCGCTCGCGTTCGCGCCGCGTCTGCTCGTGGAGATCCCAGTCGATGTCACCGACCTCGACGGCATCGACCGACGCCCAGAGGTCGATGAACTCTGACAACCCCTCGAAGTCGACGAACTCGGCTTCGATGCGAATGCGGGTGTTGTACACCAGTTCTCGACGCTCGCCTGTCTCCGAATACGGACGATAGGAATAGACCCGCACCGAGTCGGCCGTCCATCGGGTCACTGCCCCCGCCGACTCGAGTCCCGTCAGCGCACGGGTCAGATCGGTGTGCACCTCGACCGCGCGCGTGTAGACCGCCGGTTTGTCCGCACCCTCCACGCGCACCACGAGGTGGATGATTCCGCGCTCGGGCCGATACCGACCGCGTGCCTGGCCGCGGACCACGATCTCCAGTTCGTCACTGTGTTCGGTCATTCCGAGAGCCTATGCGTCGACTGAGGCGGGTTATCGTAAAAATCGGACATGAGGCACGGAGGGACGGCATGGTGCGGATGAAGAGACTCGTGGCGGTGGTTGCGACAGCACTGTCCGCGTGCGTGGTCGCCGGGTGCGGGTGGATCGCGGACGTCGTCTCGACGCGCGTCGACGCGGCCGACTACTTCACCGCCCCCACCGTCCGAGTGCTCGACGCAGCCCGACGAGACGATCAGACCGCGATCGAATCCCTGGTCGCCGCGGGCGCCGACCTCGACGAACTCGGCGGCGATCCGGAGACCGACCCGCGGCGCGTGGACATCACGCCACTGCAGTGGGCGGTGGAATTCGGGCCGCCGGCGGCCGTGGGTGCCCTGCTCCGCGCGGGCGCCGACCCGCATCTGCCAGGCGCCGGCAGCTACAACGCCGTCGCCTACAGCGTGCTGCTCGACCGTTTCGACGCCTTCCGCACCATCATCGAGTTCGACGAAGGGCTGGTCGGGGCGTCGGACCGGATCAGCGGCAACGTCGTGCACACCGCTGTCCGCCATCGTCGCGGGGACGCCTTGCGCCTGCTGATCGACCGCGGCGCCGACCTCAACTCGGTGCAACCGCTCGCCGGCCGAACGCCGCTGTTCACCTCGGCAGACGTGCTCAACATCGACCACTGCCTCGTCCTGTTGCGCGCGGGCGCCGATGGCGCGCACCGGGATCAGCGCGGTTCGACGTTCCTGCCCTCGCTGTACACGGCCGACGACTCCATCCGGACGAGTTCCTATCTCCGCACCCGAGCCGCGATCGAATCCGAGATGCGCGCGCGGGACTTCCCCATCGAGACCGGGCGCTGACGTAGGCGCTGAAGAAGCCGGCGACCGCATGGCGATTCGGGCTAGCGGTAGCCGTACTTGTCGAGCAATGCCGTGACCACGAGCCCCGCCCCTTCGGGCCCGGTCGGGGTGTCCGGCGAGGTGTCGGCCGAATACGCCACATCGAACGTGTGGCGGTCCAGGCGCACGATGTAGCGCGCCAGTCCCTCTGACTCATAGAAGATCTCGGCCCGTGTGCCGGCGAGAACCACGGTGTCGTTGAGGTGGTCGGGTTCGGTGGGACCCGACACCCAGTAGTACATACTCGGGTCCCGGTAGGCACCGATCTCCCAGGCGCACGTCGGTCGGGACACCGCGGCCCGCTGCAAAGGCATGTCCTGTACACCGAGTTCTTCCAGAACATTTCGAGGCACGTCGCAGGGGTCCGTGTCGCTGCCGGTCGCGACCTGCTCGGAGACCGGCACGCCGTTCACGGCGCGTCCGGTCTCGTGGATCGCGCACCCCGTGGCGAAGAACGCGGCCGCCACGGTCAGCGTGAGACGGCGCGAGCCGGTCGTGGTGATCACGCGGTGACCTCGACGCCCCGACTCACTGGAACGACGCCCGGCCCGCCCGGACCAGTGCCTCGGCGGCGCTGCCGACCACTTCCTCGGCCGTGAGCGCGAACAGCATGTGGTCGCGCCAGCGCTTGTTCACGTCCATATAGCGCAGCAGGAGACCCTCTTGCCGAAACCCGATGTTGGTCAACACCTTCCGCGATGCCTCGTTGGTCGGCTGCACCGTCGCGTCGAGCCGGTGCAGGCCCACCGGACCGAAGCAGTGGTCCACCCCGAGCGCCACCGCGGCGGTCGCGATGCCGTTCCCGGCGTACGCCGCGTCCACCCAGTAGCCGATCCACGCCGTCCGGACGGCACCGCGCTGGATGTTGCCCACCGTCAGCTGCCCGACGTAGCGGCCGTCGAGTTCGATCACGAACGGGAGCAGCGCACCTCGTTTGGCCTCCGACTTCAGCACCGCGAACAGCGGCGGCCACGACCCGGGCTGATGGCGTTCAGCCCAGCTTCCGACACCCGTCGGTTCCCAGGGCAACAGGGCGTTCTGGTTGCGGATCCGCAACTCGCTCCACGTCTTGGCATCCCGCACCTTCACGGGCCGCAGGGTGACCGTGCCGGTCCGGGTGCGCAGCGGCCCGAGGGTGGCCGGCCATCCCGGACTTCCCTGACTGCCGCTCAACCACCTGAACACGAGAAGAAGTTTATGCGCTGTCACAGCGCCCACGGCGTGAGACCTGGATCTCGCGTCGGGGTGGTGGTTTCGACTCGGCGCCTCGCTCCGCTCGGTGCCGGCTCAACCAGCGGGGGTGGAGGCGCCTCGACCTCGACGCGCTCGTTCGTTGCTTGCTCAGCAGGGGTCACCCGCGCTGCGCGAGGAACGCCACTTCGACCTCGTCGCCCGTGCCCATCTCCTCGACATCGGGGTCGACCATGATCAGGCAGTTCGCCTCGGCGAGTTCGGCGAGCAGGTGCGACGACCCGGTCGGTGAGGCGCCGAGCACCTGCACCAGGTAGTCCCCCGACCGTTCGTCCCGCATCAGCTGCCCACGCAGGTAACCCTTGCGGCCGCGCACCGACGCGATCGGTCCGATGGTGCGCGCCTTGATGATCCGCCGCATCGGTTGCCGTTTGCCCAGCGCGATCCGGATGAGCGGCCGGACCATCACCTCGAAGGTCACCAGAGCGCTCACCGGGTTGGCGGGGAGCAGGAACGTCGGCACCTCGTCGCGTCCGAGGCGCCCGAAGCCCTGGACCGACCCCGGGTGCATCGCCACCCGCACGATCTCCAGGTCGCCGAGGTCGGCGAGGGCGTCGGCAACAGCGGTCGACGCACTTCCCCCCACCGCACCGCAGATCACCACGATCTCGGAGCGGATGAGCTGCGCCTCGACGACCTCCCGCATCCGCGACGCCTCGCGCTCGGCGATGCCGACGCGGTTCACGTCGGCGCCGGCGTCGCGGGCGGCAGCGGCCAGCGCGTAGCTGTTGACGTCGTAGATCTGACCGGGACCGGGTGTGCGGTCGATGTCGACGAGCTCACTGCCCACCGAGATGACCGACAGGCGCGGGCGCGGGTGCACCATCACGCGTGCCTGACCGACCGCGGCGAGCAGCCCGACCTGGGCCGGGCCGATGATCGAGCCCGCGCGGACCGCGACATCGCCCGGCTGCACGTCGTCGCCGACCCGCCGGACGTAGTTGCCGCTCTCGACGCCGTGTCCGATCTTGACCTTCTGGTCGCCACCGTCGGTCCAGCGCAACGGGACCACGGCGTCGGCGAGCGTCGGCATCGGGGCCCCGGTCTCGACGCGCACCGCCTGACGCGGTTGCAGCCGCGTCGGTGTCCGCGAGCCCGGCCCGACCTCGCCGACCACCGGCAGGGACACGATCATCGGTTCGCCCGGTTCGAGGTCGACGAGCTCGGCGCCGTTGGCGTCGAAGTCCTCCAGGTCTTCGGGTGCGAGCACCCCGGCCAGACCGACGTCGACCGCACGCACCGCGTAGCCGTCGATGGCCGCCTGGTCGAAGCCGGGCATCGGGTGCTCGGTGACGACCTCCTCGGCGCACATCAGGCCCTGCGCCTCGGAGATCGCGACGCGCACCGGACGCGGCGCCACTGCCGCCGCGGTCACCAGCGTCAGATGATCTTCGACAGACCGCATCTCACCGCTCTTCCCGTCTCAACCGGTCAGTGCACCGGGACGTGCGGCCGACAGCGCTCGGCACGTCGTGCACTCGATACAACACAGGAGAACGTTATCGAGCGCGCCCGCGGCAGCGTGCGAGGCGCGCGGATGCGACCGGTGATCGCCCGTGCGGAAATCAGCCGTCGGCGAGACGCTTCTCGAGCCATTCGCGCAGATCGGGACCGTAGTCGTCGCGGTCGAGCGCGAAGTCGACGGCGGCCTTGAGATAGCCGCCGGGGTTGCCGAGATCGTGTCGGGTGCCGTGGTGGACGACGACGTGGACCGGCTCGCCCTCCTCGATGAGAAGCGCGATGGCGTCGGTGAGCTGCAGTTCGCCACCGGCGCCGGGTTCGATGCGGCGCAGCGCGTCGAAGATCTTGCGGTCGAGGATGTAGCGACCCGCGGCGGCCAGATTCGACGGCGCATCCTGCGGTTCGGGCTTCTCGACCATGCCCTTGAGGCGCATGACATTCGGGTTGTTGGCATCGGGAAGCGGCTCGACGTCGAAGACGCCGTAGGCGCTGATGCGCTCCTCGGGGACCTCGATGGCACACAGCACCGAGCCGCCCCGGCGCTGACGGGTGCGCGCCATGACCTCCAGGACACCGCCGGGCAGCACCAGATCGTCGGGCAGCAGAACTGCCACGGCGTCCTCGTCGTCGTCGAGGTAGCTCTCGACGCAACCGACCGCGTGCCCCAGGCCGAGCGGCTTCTCCTGCACGACCGACGCGACCTCGAGCAGGTTTGGCGCCTTGCGCACCTTGGCCAGCATCGACTCCTTGCCACGCGTGGCGAGGGTGTTCTCGAGCACGAGATCCTCGACGAAGTGGGCGACCACGCCGTCCTTGCCCGGAGAGGTGACGATCAGGAGACGATCGGCGCCGGCCGCCTTGGCCTCTTCGGCGACGAGTTCGATGCCGGGGGTGTCGACCACCGGCAGCAACTCCTTGGGCACCGTCTTGGTCGCCGGCAGGAACCTCGTGCCCAACCCGGCTGCCGGGACGACCGCGGTACGCGGGATCGGCGGAGTGTTGGGTACACCTTCGTACTCACTGAAACCAGCTTTATCCGTCGCACTCATGAATCCACCCTAGGACAGGTGCCGGTTCCCGGCCGGACAGACGGCGGTGACCGGGACCTCACCACGCTCGTTCCGACGGTCGGATACAGTGCGGGCGTCCCGGCTGTCCCGGCCGGGGCGCACATGCCACCGGTCTCGAGACGACGCGAAGGACGGTCGGGTCTTGACAACGCTGAAACAGCAACTGCGACAAGAGATCGAGGATCGACGATCGCGTCGGTCCGCCGACGAGCGGGACCGGGCCGCCGCCGCCCTCGCCGAATGGATGTATTCCTGCCCCTTCCGGCTCGAATACGACGTCACGGTCGCCGCGCATGTCCCCGTCGGCAACGAACCCGGCTCGGATTCGATGCTCGACGCGCTCGTCGACCGAGGCGTGTCGGTTCTGGTCCCGGTGGTCCCCGACGGCGATCCCGCACCGATGGACTGGGCGCCGTACACGGGGCCGGACTCGCTGGCTCCCGGACGCTGGGGACTTCTCGAACCGACCACCGACCGCGTCGGTGTGACCGCGATCCGCGCGGCGTCGGTGATCCTGGTCCCGGCGCTCGCGATCGACAAGAGCGGTGTGCGGCTCGGACGCGGCGCCGGATACTACGACCGGACCCTGCACGGTTTGTCGGCCGACCTCGTCGGCGTGGTCTATGACGACGAGGTCGTCGACTCACTGCCGTCCGGTGACCACGATGTCCCGGTCGGTTGGACTCTCACTCCCGGAGACGGGTTCCGCCGACTCGGTTGACCCGGGGTACAGCGGAACCCGGGCGGTGTCGGGTGACACCGGCCCGGGTTCGGCCTATGACGTTGTCGTGGCGGGACGCCGGTCAGGCGGGAGTCGCGGCCTTGGTCTCGCTCTTGGTCGACGACGCCGAACTCGCGGAGTCCGACTTGGAGCTGCTCGACGAGCTGTCCGACGACGAGGAGCCCGACGACGACGAGCTGTCCGACGAGGGCGTCGAGGTGTCCGAGGACGAGCCGGGACGCGAGTCCGTGCGGTAGAAACCGCTGCCCTTGAACACGATGCCGACCGAGTTGAACAGCTTGCGCAGGCGGCCTGCGCACTGCGGGCACTCGGTCAGCGAGTCGTCGGAGAAGGACTGGACGATGTCGAACTTGTTGTCGCACTCCGTGCAGGCATACGAGTAGGTGGGCACCGCGAAACCTCCGAATGTCAGTAAACGATGACCAGTGTAACCGACTTTGGCACTCCCTCATTCCGAGTGCTAAGCGCGGGTTCAGGCCGGCTTCCCGTCAACGGATTTCGCACCTTGGCGCGCACCGCCGAGTGCAGTCGTGCAAAGTGTTCCCCTAGCTGAAGCAACCAGTTCACCGCTCGATCACCGGGTCGGACCGCCACGAGCGGCCGATCCCACCATCGCTGGAGCCGCCATGACCGACTTCCTCAACGACCTGAACAGCATCATCTGGAGCAATCCGTTGGTGTACCTATGCCTCGGAGTGGGGGTGTACTTCTCCATCCGCTCGCGGTTCCTGCAGATCCGGCACATACCGGAGATGATCCGGGTGATGCGCCACGGTCAGAGTTCGCCCGATGGCGTCTCGTCCTTCCAGGCGTTGATGATCTCGCTGGCCGGTCGCGTCGGCACCGGGAACATCGCCGGTGTGGCGACGGCGATCGCCTTCGGCGGTCCGGGTGCACTGTTCTGGATGTGGGCGATGGCGTTCCTCGGGGCCTCGACCTCGTTCGTCGAGTGCACGCTCGGCCAGATCTACAAGACCCGCGATCCGCTGACGAACGAGTATCGCGGCGGCCCGGCCTACTACTTCAGCAAGGCGCTGGCCCACACCAAGGCGGCCCCGTTCTTCAAGGTCTACGGGCTCATCTTCGCCGCCGTGACCGTCCTCGCCTGCGGGCTGCTGCTCCCGAGCGTGCAGTCCAACTCCATGGCCCTGGCGATGAACCAGGCGTGGGGTATCGCGGACTGGGCCGTCGCGATCGGCGTCGTCATCGTGCTCGCCTTCGTCATCATCGGCGGGGTCAAGCGCATCGCTACCTTCGCCACCGTTGTCGTGCCGTTCATGGCGGTCCTCTACATCCTCTTCGCGCTGGTGGTGGTATTCCTCAACGCGTCCGAGATTCCCGAAGTCCTCCGGATGATCTTCGCCAGCGCCTTCGGGATCGACTCCGTCTTCGGTTCGGTGGTCGGCGCTGCGGTCATGTGGGGCGTCAAGCGCGGCATCTACTCGAATGAAGCCGGCCAGGGCACCGGACCGCACGCAGCCGCGGCCGCCGAGGTCTCGCATCCGGCGAAGCAGGGCTTCGTGCAGGCGTTCGCCGTCTACATCGACACCCTCTTCGTGTGCTCGGCCACCGGCTTCCTCATCATCTCGACCGGTGCGTACCGGGTGTTCGAGGGCGAGAGTGCCGACGGCGCGGTGATCGCCGACGGCGGACTGCTGCCGACGGCCACCGACGTCGGACCCACCTTCGTCCAGATCGGCTTCGACAGCATGTGGAGCGGCGCCGGTTCGACCTTCGTCGCGGTGTCACTGATGTTCTTCTGCCTGACCACGATCATCGCCTACTACTACATGGCCGAGACCAACCTGCGGTTCCTGATGGGGAAGGCGGCGACCCTCTACATCGGTCCGCTGCGCAGCACGCTGGGCTCGAACCTCACGATGCTCCTGCAGGCACTGATCCTCGTATCGGTGGCCATCGGATGCGTCTCGACCGCCAGCGAGGCGTGGACCCTCGGCGACATCGGAGTCGGGCTGATGGCGTGGCTGAACATCGTCGGCATCATCATCCTGCAGCAACCCGCGTTCAAAGCGCTGCGCGACTACGAGAAGCAGAAGAAAGAGGGCAAGGACCCGATCTTCGACCCGATCGCTCTCGGAATCGTCGGAGCGACGTTCTGGGAGTCCTACGGCCGGGCCGACGAACGCACCGACGAGGTCACGGTCGCGAAGTAGGACCGTCGACACGCGACCCGCGGGCCTCGGACCGAGGCTCGCGGGTTCATCCCCCGATGACGTCCTTGTCGATGTCGGGGATGTTGTCGCGGTTCATGTCCGAATCGCGGGCCTGTCGAGCGTCCCACCGCAGCAGGAACGCGGCGAGCACTGCCGAGACGACAGATCCGACGAGGATGGCCGCCTTGGCCGCGGCGGCGTGGTCGTCGGAGCCGCCCTCGAAGCTCAACTCGGCGATCAGCAACGCGACGGTGAAACCGACTCCGGTGAGGAATCCGACGGGCAGCAGATCGCGGATGCCGATCGCGTCTGGTAGGCGCAACGGCGTGAACCGGGTCATCAGCCACGTCGAACCCATCACACCCACGACCTTGCCGACGACGAGACCGACGACGATTCCGATCGACACCGGTTGGACGATCGAACCATCACCACCCACGACGGTGACGCCCGCGGCCGCGAAGGCGAACACCGGCAGGGCGAGCGCCGAGGAGTACGGGCGGACCGCGTCGTCGAGTCGCTCGGTGCGCGGCTCCTCCTCACCACGGATCGCAACGGCCGGCACCACGAACCCGAGGAGTACGCCCGCAACGGTCGCGTGCACCCCGGACGCGTGCATCAGACCCCACGCGACGACGGCGACCGGGATGAGGACCGGCCACCACCGCCACGCCTGCCGCACCAGCACGGCGAAGAGCGCCACCGCGGCAAGGGCGGCCGCCAGCATGACGAAGTCGATCTTCTCGGTGTAGAACGTCGCGATGACGATGATCCCGAGCAGGTCGTCGACCACTGCGAGCGTCAGCAGGAACGTCCGCAGGGCGAGCGGGAGACCGCGGCCGAAGATCGCGAGAACTGCGAGAGCGAAGGCGATGTCGGTGGCGGTGGGGATCGCCCAGCCGTGCAGCCCGTCCGGGTCGCCGATCGCCACCACGACGACGTAACAGAGCGCGGGCGTGACCATGCCACCCACCGCGGCCGCAATGGGAACACCGGCGAGTTTGAGATCCCGGAGGCTCCCGGCCACGAACTCGTGTTTCAGTTCGACTCCGACGACGAAGAAGAAGATCGCCAACAGCCCGTCGGACGCCCAGTGCGCCAGCGACAGATGTAGGTGCAGCGCCTCAGGCCCCACCTCGACATGGAGCAGAGAATCGTAGGCCTCCCGCCACGGCGAGTTCGCCCAGAACACTGCAACAGCGGCGGCCACCAGAAGCAGCCCCCCACTGGTCGTGTCTAGCGCCGCCCAGCGCCGGATGCGATCGGCCTTGCGTGCGCTGTCTGCTGTCGGTTGCTCATCGGCCATAGGCTCTCCTCTGCTCGATCGCACGCGGTGCGCCGGACGCCGCCCGCGCGACGAGCGGCCGACCAGACTTCCCGGCACAGAACATCGATTCTCCCCCACCGCAATGCCGCGGGCCATTCCGGGCCCACGGCCGGACCGCTGTCCACACCGGTCGACGGCCCGATTGATGTTGTCCACAGACGAGTTCCACGGGCCGATCACCCGGGCAGACGGACCTAGCCTTCGTCACATGTCTCCCCCGTCGAAGCTTCCGTCGAAAGCCTCACTCGGGCCTCGAATTCGTGACCGGGTGAGTTCGGCGCTGCGACCGGGGTGGACGCGCAGCGTCCTGATCCGACGTGTCGCCGCGACCGGACTGGTCGTCGCGGCCGTGGTGGTGGGGGTTGCCGGAACACGCGCCGACGGCGACGTCGAGGTCATGGTTGCCGCGCATGACCTGCTGCCGGGACAGGTGGTCGAGATAGACGATCTGGCGCCGCGGAGCGTCGCGGAAGCCACGGTTCCCGACGGTGTCCTCACCGAGGCGGCACCCGCACTCGGGCGAACCGTGACCGGGCGTGTCCGCGGAGGAGAAATCCTCACCGATGCCCGCCTGCTGTCGTCACGTCTACCCGCCGACCTGACCGGGGACGACGATGCCCGGCTCGTACCGATACGACTGTCGGACGACGCCGTGACCGCGCTGCTGCGACCCGGCGACGTTGTCGACGTGTTGACCGAAGAGGCGGAAGTGCTGGCCCGCCGCGCCGTTGTCGCACTCCACGCCGCCGAATCACAGTCGGGTGGTATCGCTCCCGGCGGGACCGCGGCCGCCCCGGTGCTGCTCGCGATGGACGCCGCATCCGCCCATCGGGTCGCGGCGGCAGGGCTCGATACGGCGCTCGCAGTGGTCCTGCACTGAACAACGGCCGGGTCACGGCATCACGACACAGGCGGACGAATCAAGTCAAATGGATCGGTTCGTTCACGATCGTGGATAGGGTAGTAGGAGCTCGCGCACCGCATGTCGGATTTGCTCCGATCATGCGCAGAATCACCGGACAAGAGCAGGACATCACCGAAAAGAGGCCGTACACCGTGCTCAAGGGATTCAGGGACTTCATACTCAAGGGCAATGTCGTCGAGTTGGCGACAGCGGTCATCGTCGGCGCTGCGTTCACCGCGATCGTCACCGCGTTCACCGACGGCATCGTCCAGCCGATCATCAACTCGATCCCTATCGGCTCCGACGCCGCACAGGGACTCGGTTTCCAGATCACCGACAACCCATCGACATTCGTCGACCTCGGCAGCGTCATCACCGCCGTGATCAACTTCCTGATCATCGCCGCGGTCGTCTACTTCATCATCATCATGCCGTACAACAAACTCGCCGAGCTCGGCGGTTTCGGCAAGAAGGCAGAGGTCACCGAGATCGCCCTGCTGTCCGAGATCCGCGATCTGCTGGACCCCGACGGAACCTCGAAGGCCAAGGCGGAGGCCGAGAGCGATCTGCCCCCGCATCTCAGCGACCCGGCCGGACCGGCCGGCGACTCCTACGGCACACCGTCGGGATCCTTCGCCCCGTACGAAGCGCCCGCCGGAGCCGGTACGACGCAACGCATCTCGACTCCGCCGGCACCGCAGGGCCCGCCGTCGCACCCCACTCCCCCGCAATCGGTTCCGCCGCAGAACGTCCCGTCCCAGTCCGTCCCGCAGAATCGTCCGCCGCAGGGCCCACCGGGAAGCCCGTCAGGCCAGCCGTATCCGACGCCGCAGCCGGCACCCGGTAGCTACCCGCCGCCCGGGAACTACCCCGGCCCGGGCAACTACCCGCCTCCCGGCCCCGGAAGCGGTTATCCCGGTGAGCAATACCCGGGCGACTTCCCGGGCGAGGACCCGGACGCGCCGGGGCGTCACTCCCGCTGACACGCGGGCCCCGTCTCCCAGGAAGCTGACAGCCGGAGCCATCCAAACCCGAAGGTCGGCCCCCTACTTTGGGATTCGTCGCCGGAACGTGCGACCGCACCGGACCTGAAAGACCGGTGCGACCGAACGAGAACAGGATGAACGAATGCCGAACAAGCCCGCACCGAACCGTCAGTCGCAGAACCAGAACCGGCGTCCGGCGCGGCCGCAGCAGCGCACCCAACCGCGTGCGCAGGCCCGCCCCAGGACGTTCCCGTGGTTCTTCGGTAGCTGACCACACTCGGTAAACCCGCTTCTCATCAGGGAAGTCCAGCAGATCCCTTTGCTCCCTGAGGTGCGAGGAGCGCAAGCGACGAGCCACGAAGGGTTTGGCGACTTACCTCGTCAGCCCTTCGTGGCTCGCTTCGCTCACACCTCAGGGAGCATGGGGAGGGCGCTTCGCTCACACCTCAGGGAGCATGGGGAGGGCACCTCAGGGGCAGTGCCAGTTCACGCCGGCGGATCGACGCGCTGCACCCAGACGGTCGGCCCGTCGGTCAGGGCGAACTGAGCCCGGACCTGCGCGTCCCACCGGCGCGCGTAGAGGGCCGACAGCTGTTCGTCACTCGTGCTGCATGTGACCGGCAGGCCTTCGCGACGGCCGCGCTCGATGACCGGGTCGACCAGCCCGGCGAGGGTCCCGCCTCGCCGATGTTCGGGGTGGACGAGCGCAAAGATCACCTTGATCGGATTCTCCGCGACCTGCGCTTCCTCCGACTTCCGCTGCAACTCTGTGAAGCGGTGGATGAAGCCGTCTAGCTCCTGCACGATCTGCTTGGTCCGCTCCTTGAGGTCATCGTCAATTCGCCCGGCCTCGTCGGTGGGGGCCGAGACCGCGATCAGAGCGATCAGCTCTCCCCTCTCGTCGAATGCACCCCGCAGACCAGGTAGGTACTCGATGAACAGGATCTCGCCGTACCAGCGGTACGCCTCGGCGGCCGCGTCAGCGCCGATGAGCCAGCGGTAGACCGGGACCTCGCGTAGACCTAGTTCGAGCAAGTCGAGCGCGGTCTCCATGTCCGATTCGACCAATCGCCGGGACGTCGTGCCTCCCACCTCCACGCGCTGCGTCACCGTTTCATACCAGCACATTCACATCGCCGACGGCCAGTCATCAACTCGCGACCGGCAGGACCGTTCCGTGGGTCAGAACCGAATGAGTTCACCGAGAATTCAACCTTCTCTGGTCAGGACAGGCGCAGAAACGTGGGGTATTGTCAGCCGTGTTGCCGTCCTCGCGGCGGAACGACCGTGCTAGACAACGACATCGTCGACACCCATTAGGAGAATCGCATGTCCGACGCGATCAGCATTTCCTGGATCCGCCTCTACCTGGAGGAAATCGCCACCGATTCCGATGGCGACGACGGCTTCGGATCGTACGCTGCGGAGTAAGACGAGCACAGCGACTCTCGCCGTTTTCGATCGTTTCCGATCGTGACGGCGCAAGCATCTACTCCGGTCAGAAATTTCCGGAAAGCGATCAACACCTAGGAGAACATCATGGGCGAAATCTACGGCGGTTCCATCGAAGACGCACTGAAGGCGCTGTTCAGCGGCTCGGATGACAACTACGGAGAAGAGGTCGAGGTCGACTGAGACGTCGACCCGATCCCGCACAACGAGCAAACCGACTCAAGGAGACCGACATGGCCACTGGCATCGAGATCAACCTCAACGAGCTGTTCAAGGACGTTTTCAGCGGTTCACTGGAAGAAGAGCCGACGCCTCCGCCTGCCTGACAGTTGCCCGATGCCAAGTGGCTCCGCAGCTGCACTCCGGGGCCGGGTCGGCATTGCGCGCTGATTAGCCGACGCAGCGACATCATGAACGAAAGATTTGAAATTCGTTCATCAATCGGTCGAGCGCTGTGGCGAATTCAGCATTTATGATCCATAGGTCTGCGACGGGGGCGTGGATCACGTGCACGCGATACCCGTCCAGCATCTCATCACTGACGAAGGAGATCTCATGGCGGAAATCATTCAGGGCGCTATCACCGACGCGATCGTCGAACTGGTCACGGGTTCAATCGAATCGGGTTCGGAAGAAGCACCCGTGTAGATCTCGAATCGAGACTCGACCGCCCCGGACACGCGTCCGGGGCGGTTTCGTCTGTTCCGGTTATGGTTCCGACAGCAACTCCCGAAGTATTGTTCATCCGCATTTAGCGATGAAGCGACTAGAGCAGCGGCCCACATATCCGGGCTCACCCCGCACGAAACCGCCGCATGTAGACTTCGGAACACTTCACGGCACGCACACGAAACCGATATCGGTGGGGAGTTCCGCACCCACGGTAGGCCAGCGTCACGACGACCCGGAGTAGCCTCACCAGATGCCCGTCACCCGCTCGATGAGCAAAGATGAGGTACGCGCGTTGCTCGCGCTCCTGTTCGACGCGCTCCGGACAACCCGTTGGGCCTGCGCCGGTTTCGTCGTCTTCCAGCTCGCGTCGGTGTTCACCACGCTCGCCCAGCCCGCTCTCAACGCCGCGATCATCGACGACGGAATCCTGCGCGGTGACGTGGCGACCATCAAGCGCGTCGGGGTGCTCATGGTCGTGGTGGCCGTGGTCAACCTGGTGGTGTCGATCGGTGCCACATTCCTGGCCTCCCATATCTCGGCGACGGCGGCGCGCGACCTCCGCACGCGCGTGCACGGTCGGATCAGCGCCTTCAGCGATCCGCAGGTGCATTCCATCGGCCTCTCGAGCCTGCTGACGCGCTCCACCGGAGATGTGGGCCAGATCCAGGGCTTCCTCTTCATCAGCCTGACCGTCGTGGTGACCGCGCCGTTGATGCTGTTCGGCGCGCTGGTGTTGTCGCTGGCGCAGGGCTGGCGGATGGCGCCCGTACTGGTGGTCGCCGGAGCGGTGCTGGTCGTCCTCGTCGCCGTCCTCGTCCGGCGTCTGGTGCCGTGGGCTGCGCAGTTGCAGCGTCGTCTCGACGTCGTGAACCGGGTGCTGCGCGAGCAGTTGCGTGGGATCGCGATCATCCGCACCTTTCGGCGAGAGGACCGGGAGCGCGCCCGGTTCGCGGTGGAGAACGACGAACTCACCCACGTGGCCCTACGCCTCGGCCGACTGCAGGTCCTGATGCTGCCGTTGGTCACCGTGGTCTCGAACCTCGCCGTGGTCGCGGTGACCGCACTGGGTGCGATCTTCGTCGACCGCGGGGAGATGCAGATCGGCCAGATCACCGCGACGGTCGGCTATCTCGCCCAGATCCTGCTGGCGGTGTCGCTGCTGACCATGATCGCCGGGGTCATCCCGCGTGCGGTGACCAGCGCCGGACGAATTACCGAGGTGCTCGACACCGAGCCGCTCGACCCCGGCGACCCCGGCGACGGCCGGGCGCCCTCACCGCCCGCGATCGTCTTCGACGCGGTGTCGGTCGCCTATCCGGGCGCCGAGTCCCCCACCGTCGACCAGGTCTCCCTGTTCTGCGCACCCGGCACGGTGACCGGCGTCCTCGGCGGAACCGGAAGCGGCAAGTCGACGCTGCTGTCCCTACCCCTGCGGTTCGCCGACCCCACGTCGGGCGTGCTCCGATGGGATGCCGCCGACGTGACCGCCCTGGCGCCCGCCTGGGTTCGCGCACGCAGCGCCTTCGTGGGTCAGGGTGCGGAGCTCATCACCGGGACGGTCGCCGACAACCTCCGGATCGCCCGACCGACCGCCACCGACGACGAGCTGTGGGACGCCCTGGAGGTCGCCGCCGCGGCCGACTTCGTCTCGGCTCGCCCCGGCGCTCTCGACGCCACGGTGGCGCAGGAGGGACGCAACTTCTCCGGTGGTCAGCGCCAACGGCTCGCACTCGCGCGTGCCGTTCTCCGCCGGCCCGCGCTGTACGTCCTCGACGACCCGTTCAGCGCTCTCGACGTCGACACCGAGGCCCAGATCATCGGACGGTTGCGCCGGACCGATCCGGATGCGACGGTCCTGATCGCCGCGCAGCGTGTGTCGTCGGTCCAGCACGCGGACGTCATCGCGGTGCTCGACGCGGGACGGATCGTCGGCCTCGGAACAGATTCGGAATTGCGGTCCCGCAGCGACATCTATCGGGAGATCGCCTACGCGCAGGCGGTGACCAATGCTTGACCAGAGATCGCAGGCGCCGGCGGTCGGGCCGAGGGGGAAGCAGGCGTCGGCAGACCGACCGACGGCTCGACGGCGCGATGGATCGCTGCGCTGGATCGTCTGGCAACTCGACCTGAGCAGAGGACGCGGGACGGCCATCTCCCTCTTCGCGATCCTCGCCGCGGTCGGCGGCGTCGTCGCGCCGATCCTGTTCGGTGCGGTCACCAACGTGATCGTCGACGGCACGGTCGGCGACGCGACGATGAACTGGGGACTGCTCTGGACGCTGCTGGCGATCCAGGTCGGGGTGTTCGTGGCGGCCGCGGTCTGCAGCCTCGCCCAGGGCCGGTTGCTGACCGTCGCCGTGCAGCGGTCGGTGGCCGGGTTGCGCGCACGCATTGAGGACAAGATCCACCGTCTTCCGTTGCGCTACTTCGAGAACACCACACGCGGCGTGTGGGTGAGCAAGCTGACCGCCCACACCGACAACGCCGCGACGGTGATCGCACCGGTGCTGGTGACCGTTCCGACGAATGCCTTGACGCTTGTCGTCGTCACCGCCGTGCTGTTCGTCATCTCCCCGGTGCTGGCTTGTGTCGCCTTGGTCGCAGCACCCGTGTCGGCGCTGGCCGCGGTCCTGCTCGCCCGCCGGGCACGACCGCACCTCGAGTCCCGCTGGACGACCACGGCCGCCCTCACGGGGCACATCGAAGAGGAACTCAGCGCGCGCCGGATGTTGCAGGCGTACAACGCCGAACCGACCGCCGCGCGCCGCTTCGACGACCTCAACGACAAACTCTTCGCGTCGGTGCGCTCTGCCCAGTGGATCGGCGGTTCCCTGCCCTCGGTCCTCACCGCGGTCAACGCCCTGGTGTTCCTGATCCTGGCGGTCGTCGGCGGGATCATGGTGGTCGACGGGCACCTCAGTCTCGGGGCGGCTCAGGTGGTGGTGGTGTTCGCACAGCAGCTGACGAGCGCGGTTCGCGAACTCGCCGGCTTCGTCACCAAGGTCCAGTCCGGAACGGTGTCGGCGAGCAAGGTCCGAGAGGTGCTCGAAGCACCCGAGGACGGCGGCGCCGACACCGGCCAGCCGGTGCCGGTCTCGTCCGGCCGGCACCAGCTCCCGCCCGAGATCGTCTTCGACGACGTGGGCTTCGCCTACGAGGAAGACAACCCCGTTCTCGACTCGGTGAGCTTCCGGATGGCGCCCGGCACGACCACCGCCGTGGTGGGGACCACCGGGTCGGGCAAGACCACGCTGACCAATCTCCTGCAGGCGTTCTACGCACCCAGTCGGGGCTCGATCACCATCGACGGCGTCGATCTCGTCGAACTCGGACCGCACCGGGTACGGGCGGACATGGCCGTCGTCACCCAGGAACCGTGGCTGTTCACCGGGACAGTCCGCGAGAACATCGCCTTCGGCATCGAGGACGGCCGTGCGGTCGATGCGGCTCTTACGGACAGCCACGTCGCGCAGATCGTCGCAGCACTCCCCGAGGGCATCGACACCGTGATCGGCCAGGAATCCGAAAACCTCAGCGCCGGCGAGAAACAGCTGGTCACCGTCGCGCGCGCGATTGCCGCGTCGCCCAAGATCCTCATTCTCGACGAGGCGACCAGCGCCGCCGACCCCCGCACCGAGTTGCTCGTTCAACGTGCCCTGCACCGACTACGCGCGGGGACCACCACCCTGCTCATCACCCACCGCATGGCGACCGCGGCGTTGGCCGACGAGATCGTCGTCCTCGACGATAGGGTGATTGCCGAAGCAGGGACCCACCAGGAGTTGCTCGCCGCGGGCGGGATCTACGCCCGACGGTGCGGACTCGCGCCGGCGGACGCCACGGCCGGCGACGACGCGAGTGTGAGCGGCAGCAGTCCCAGCGGTCCGGACGCGAGGTCGGACCCGTGACAGAAGGCAGGAGCCAGCGCGAGTCGGACCACCGGCCCGCCGTCTCCCGATCAGGAGGAAACGTGTACAGAGGTTTGCGCAAACTCGGGATGGCAGCGGCGGTCGCCCTCAGTGTCTCCCTCGTCGCTCCAATGACCGGCGGGGCGAGCGCCGCACCACGACTCGTCGACGCCGGATCGCCCGGGCGCGTGACCGACATCGTCGTGCATTCCGACGCCATGAACCGTGATGTACCGCTGACCGTGATCAAGCCGGCCGACGAGTCCAAGCCGCGCGGGGTGCTCTACCTCCTCAACGGTGCCGGCGGCGGCGAGGATCGCGCCAACTGGCTGGAGAAGACCGACATCGTCGAGTTCACGCGCAACAAGAACCTGTACGTGGTCATCCCGAACGCCGGCCAGTACAGCTACTACACCGACTGGCAGAAGCCCGATCCGGTTCTCGGCGTGCACAAGTGGTCGACCTTCCTGGGCAAGGAACTCCCCGCGGTCGTCGATGCCACCTACAACACCTCCGGGCGCAACGCCATCGGCGGGATCTCCTCGTCGGCGACGTCGGTGCTGAACCTCGCCATCGAGCATCCCGATCTCTACCAGGCCGTCGGCTCCTACAGCGGATGTCCGACGACGTCCGACCCGTTCGGTCAGGAATACATCAGACTCGTCGTAGAGATCCGCGGGGACGGCGACGCCACCAATATGTGGGGTCCGTACGGCGGCTCCGGCTGGCGCGCCCACGATCCCGTGGTGAACGCCGCCAAGCTGCGTGGCCAGAAGCTCTACATCTCGAACGCCGGCGGTCTGCCCGGGCAGTACGACAATCCTCGCTACGTGAAGGACCTGGACACCCTGGCCGACCAGATCGTCGTGGGCGGAGTCATCGAGGGCGCCACCCTGGGCTGCACCGTCCAGCTCCTGAATCGTCTCGGGCAGTTGAACATCCCGGCGACGGTGGACCTCCCGCCCGCGGGAACCCATTCATGGCTGTACTGGCAGGACCAGCTGCACCGTTCGTGGTCGTTCTACGAGCGCGCCCTCGCCTGACCACGGCGCCACCGGAGCCACATCGGCGAACCGTCCGTCGCGCAATTCGAGTGTCCGGTCGGCGAGCTCGAGCACACGCGGATCATGGGTGATGAGGATCGTGGTCCGCAGTGACGCGACCCTGGCGAGTGGTTCGAGGATCCCGCTGACGGTCTCGTCGTCGAGACCTGTGGTCGGTTCGTCGAGGACCAGTACCGGGCGGTTTCGAAGGATCGTGCGCGCCAGCGCAATTCGCTGCTGCTGACCACCGGACAGGTTCTCCCCACGTTCGACGACCTCGGCGTCGAGGCCGCCGTTCAACCGCGAGATGAATTCGGCGGCCCCTGCGGCCCGCGCGGCAGCTGCGATGTCCGCTCTGGTCGCCGTGGTGCAGCCGAAACGGATGTTGTCCGCGATCGTGCCGCGCATCAACGCCGGCCGCTGATGCAGCACCGACAGATGCTCTCTCAGATCGCTCACGTCGAGATGGCGAATGTCGGTGCCGTTCAGCCGGATCGACCCCGCGTCAGGGTCGTACAGACGCAGCAGCAGACGGGTCAGGGTGCTCTTGCCGACACCACTGGGACCCGTGACCGCCACTGTCTCACCCGCACGGATCTCCAGGTGGGCGTCCTCGAAGACTCGGGACCCGTTGTCCGGGTATGCGAAGGACACCCCGGTCAACGACAGACGAACCGAGGCGGGCGCGACCGGACGACGGGCCGGAATCGGGTCAGTGACACCTGGTTCGGGCGCAAGCGATTCGGGCGCAATCGGTTCGGCGACACCCGCCGGCGCGTCGAGGACCTCGGCCACCCGTTCGGCGCTCGCGGTCGCGGACGTGACCTCGACGAGCAGACCGCCGAGTACCTGGATCTGCGGATAGAGGTACCCGAGATATCCGGTCAGGGCGATGAGCGTGCCCAGTTGCGCATCACCGCCGGCGATGAGCCACGCCCCGAACGCGATGACGACGACCATGCAGAGCACTTCGACGACCGTGACCGCCTCGGCGAAGGCCGCCCCCGCCCGGGACTCCGACATCCGGGACTCCCGCCATCGGCGGTTCTGCTCCAGGACCCGGGCTCGGTGGTGCGAGGTCTGGTTGTCGGCCTGCAACGCCACCATGTTGCCGATCCCCTCGGCGACCAGTGAACTGATCCGGCCGGCAGCCTGCCGCTCGCGACGCGACGCACGTTTGACCACGGCGCCGAATCGGCGGGCCGTCACCCAGAGCAGCGGAGCGAGAACGGCGGCGACAAGGGCCAACTGCCAGTTGGTCGCGAAGGCGGCGGCACCGTAGACGAGGAGACTCACGGTGGCGACGACGCCGGAGACCACACCCGACGACACGAGACTGTCGACCGCCTCGACGTCGGCGGTGGTGCGCGACACCAGGTCTCCGTCACCGAACCGGTCCCGCGTGTGCGGCGCGAGTCGCTGGATGTGCGCGTACAGCTGACCCCGGAGACGCAGCAGTACCGTCTCGGTCACTCCTGCGGTCAGGATCCCGCCCGCATACGACGACACGGCGCCGAGAATGGAGACACCCACCCAGATCATCATCGGGGTGGACAGCGCGCTCAGATCGCCGGTCACCAGCACGTCGTCGACGATGTGCGCGAACAGCGCGACGGTGACCACCGTGTTGCCGACCTGCACGAGATGGCAGATCACGGCGAGCGCGAGACGCCACCTCAGACCGGCGACCAAAGGCGCGAAACGGCGGATGGTCGCCGGCACCGAGAGAGTGGGCGGTAGGACCTCTGACGTCGGGACGCGTGGCCCCACGTCGCCCGCGCTCGGATCGTCAACCGGTCGCGGCTCGGTCGCGGTGGACATGTGATGGCTCCTCACCGGCGGGATGAGCACCGCCGGCACCGAGACTACGACCGAGGACCGATGAGTTTCACTGCCAGACAGCCGGTTACAGGAGACTCACAGCGACCCCGAACCGGCCCCACAATGACGACCGCGGGGCGGGAATCCGTTCGGATTCCCGCCCCGCGGCGTGGTGGAGGAGTCGATCAGCCGAGGCTGAACGGCTTACCGTTGAGCGCCACGACACCCTTGACGGCGTCGGTGCTGACGGTCACCTGGATGAAGGCGCGAGCCGAAGCATAGCCGGCGCAGCTCTCGACCTTGAACTGCTCCTGGCTGTAGACGACGCCACCCTTCTGCCCCTGGAAGGTGTACGCACTCAAGTTGTAGTCCGAGTAGGCCGTGTCCGAGCCGGAGGTCTCGCTGATGAGCCACTGACGCTTGACCTCGCCCGGGCCGAGCGACACGCCGCCGCCGAAGAGGTTGTCGTCATCGTCGATCGGCGTGAGGCCTGCACCCGCAGTAACGTTACCCGGATTCGAGTAGTCAATGCCGGCCTCTGCGCCAGGCACCTGGGCCTCGCCACCGCCGAAGTGGACCTGGCAGCCGACGTCGTAGCCGACCTTGATGGAGCCACCCTCGGCCTTGCCGCCGACGGTCACGCGAACCTTGCCCGACAACCAGCCCTCGCGAGTGGTGGGGACGTTGCTGATCGGACGCTGGACGCTAACGAACTCGTCGAACAGCTGGACGGTGACGGGCGTGCCGTCGACCAGGGTCTTGGTGATGGTGCCACCCGGCAGCGGGCCGGCGGTGGCGCCACCGGCGCCGAGGCTGGTGAGGCCCATCGCGACGGCACCGGCGAGACCGGCCGCCGCAACCACGCGACGCGTGATGTTCTTCTTCATGATTCCCCTTCGTGGAATATCGATCTGCTCAGGGCAGATAAGTCAGGTAAAGCTTGTTATCTGCGCCCGGATCAACCGATGGTGAAGGGCTTGCCGTACAGGGTGGACTGGATGAGGGTGCCCTCGCCGCTGAGCTTCCCGTCGTCGGTGCTGTAGCCCTTGGCCCCGATGGTCTTGGCCACCGATCGCGCCGAGGCGAAGCCACCGCACTGATTGAGGTTGAACGACAGCTGCGACAGCTGGATGGCGGCAACACCTGAGTCGGAGAAGTCCTTGTCGGTGAGGTCGACAACGGCGACCTGCCCCGGAGCGAGGGGAAGACTCAACGAGCCGGACAACGTGGCAGCAGACAGGCTGATCACGCCGCCCAGATCGAGCGTGATGCCGCTGACGTCGACCTGGCAGCCCACGATGTACTTCACGGCAAGCTTGCCGCCGACGCCAGCAGATGCCTTGGCCGAGTAAGTACCCGAAAGCACGAAACCACGCGACGCGGGGTTGTTCGCGACGGTGGGGATCGGGTAGGCGTTCTCACCGGTCCGCCAGGTCTGGATGGACTCGCCGTCGATGCCGGTGGCGTTCTTGTAACCGTTCGGCAGCGGCGCACCTGCCGCTTCGCCGACGCCCATGCCGGCCAGGCCCACGACCGCGGCCGAGGCGATCGCGACCGCGCCCGCGGCGCGGCGCAGCCCAAGCTTGCTGAACTTGCTCATTCGTTCCCTCTCACAGGATTCGGCTGTTACCCCGCGGAATGCACTCACACCCGCAAGTCATGACCCACGACGTTCGATGGGCTTCCACACAGTTACCACCAAGCCAGCTCTTATGCATGCCTTAGCTGTCGTAAAGAATCCATCGAATTCGTGGTCACTGCTGCGTTGTCACTCGCGACAGATCGCAGGACTCCCCCGGTCCCCGACTCTGGGGACCGCGCGTCGTCGAGCCGAACGTTATCGGAGCGGTCTCAACTCGGGCAACAGGAGGACTCGGCCGTGTCACGAAGAGGGCACGCACCAGCGTGAATCTCAGATTCGCCAACGATAGAACGGCGAAAGTTAACGACAGGAAAACACGCTGATGTGACTACGTACGTAAAGAGCGAAATCACCCGTGATGCGGCGGCCGCTGCGCCTCGTACCAATCCTTAGAGCGCCCTGTGTGATGTTCGTCACTCTCGTCTGAAGTCAGTTCAGGAAGGGTGTTTCCGAACACCGCGTCGAGACGACGACGCCGCGCAGCTCGGTGCTGCGCGGCGTCATCATCGCTGCTCATCGGCAATTTCCGGGGTTCTGAAGACTCTGTTCCCACCGGTCGGATATCCCATCGAAAGTGGCCCGTCACCCTGTTAACCAGGAGTTTTCTTTGTATTGCTGAACAGATTTCCGGGCCGCTCGGAGGCCTCGCGGAGCGACCGGGTCAGAACTCGCTGATCGACTCGATCACGTACTTGGCGAGGGGTGCGGCAGTTGCCATGCCGTCGCGCACCGCAGCCCGCGAGTTGGCCAGGTTCACCACGAGTGTCTGTCCGGAGATTCCAGCCAGCCCGCGCGAAAGTCCGCCGTCGGTGGCTCCCGCCGCCAGACCGGAGCTGCGGACGGCCTCTTCTATACCCCGCAGACGCCGATCCAGAAGGGGTTCGGTGGCCTCGGGCGTCACATCCCGGGCGCCGACGCCGACGCCGCCCACCGAGACCACGAGGTCCACTCCGCCGATCACCGCGGTGTTGAGCGCATTGCGGATCTCCACCTCGTCCCCGGAGACGACCACGGCGGCGTCGACGTGGAACCCCGCCTCGGCCAGCAGTTCGCTCACGAGCGGCCCGAGCAGACGCTGGTCCTCACCGTGGGCCGCCTCGTCGTCGACGACGACGACCAGCGCACGACCGATCTCTTCGCCCTGCGGGCGGTGAGCGGCCTGTTCGTGGCGCGCGACGAACTCCCGTGCCGCGGCGTCGGCCGCGACCACGTCGGCGGGGTCGACCGGACCCGGCCCGCCCGCGAGGCGGACGTCCAATGAGTTCTCGTCGAGATCGGTCTCGGCCGAGACGGCGGTGGTACCCGGGTTGCGCGGAGCAGCGTCGGACATGACAGGCCCTTTCTTGATAGGTGGGACCGTCGAAACGGTCGTTCGTGCTGCGCTGTGCCGGCGCCCGCGGTGGGCGCCGGAACAGCCTCCTCGATGCAGTTGTGGTGGTCGGTCAGCCGGCCGCGAGCGTGCCGAGCTTCACCTGGGCGGTCTTGGTGGCGCCGTTGTCCACATAGGTCACGGTGACCGTGTCGCCCGGTGCGTGCGACCGGACCGCGGCGACGAGGGCGTCCCCCGAGGAGATGACGCGGTCGTCGACCTTCGTGATGACCGCGTCCTCGGGGATGCCCGCGTTCGCAGCCGGACCGCCGGGCGTCACCGCGGTGACGACGGCCCCGGGTGCGTCGGACGCGCCGCTCGGCCGTACCGACACACCGATGTTGGCGTGGCTGGCCTTGCCGGTGGACTCGAGTTCCCTGGCCACCCGGATGGCCTGATCGATCGGGATCGCGAACCCGAGTCCGATGCTGCCACCGGCCTGTTGCTCACCCCCACCGAGGGTGGCGATCGCGGTGTTGATCCCGATCAGCGCGCCCCGGGCGTTCACCAGGGCACCGCCGGAGTTGCCCGGGTTGATCGCCGCGTCCGTCTGGATGGCGTCGATGACCGAGGTGGTGTTGGTCCCGGGGTCACGCGAGGTCAGCACGGGACGGTTGAGCGCACTGATGATGCCGGTGGTGACGGTGCCCGCGAGTCCCAGCGGTGAACCGATTGCGATCACGTCCTGCCCGACGGCCAGGTTGTTCGAGTTGCCCACGGTGATCGGTGTGACGTCGTCGCGGTCGACCTTGATGACCGCGATGTCGGAGATCGGGTCGGCCCCCAGGACACGGGCCTCGGCCCGCGAACCGTCGGCGAAGTTGACCGCGACCCTCGACGCCGGGCCGTTGCCGCCGGCACTGACGACGTGGTTGTTCGTCATGATGACGCCGTCCTCGCTGAGGACGACGCCCGAGCCGGAACCCATCGCCCCGCCGGACGCGACCTCGATGGAGACCACCGACGGGGTGACCCGGGCCGCGACCTCCTGCACGGAACCGGCCGGCGCGGCGACCGGCGTCGTGTTGTCGTTGCCGGGATCGCCGCCCAGCGGACCGTTGCTGGAGCTGGAACCAGCGTCGGACTCGGCGAGGTTGTATCCGGCCACGCCACCCACACCGCCCGCGACCAACGCCAGGACGAGTCCGGCCACCCCCAGCGCCACGAGGCGTCCGCCACTCTTCTTCTTGGCGGGTGCGGCCGAGGGGCCGTCCGGGCCCTGGTTCCCGAAGCCGGGCTGGGAGCCGAACGGCGGCTGGCCCGACTGTCCGTACGCGGGACCCGGACCGTAGTTGCCCTGTGGCGGGAACGGACTCGTCCCGGGCCTGCCGTACGACGATGTCGACGCGTTGGTACCCGGGTAGCCCTGGCCGCCCGGTGCGGGGAAGGAGCCCGACGGCGGACCGAACGGACCGCCCTGTCCCGACGCCTCGTTGCCCGACGCCGCGCGGTGACCCCCGCCCGGTTGGCCCCCACCGTGCTGACCACCGCCGTGTTGACCACCGCCGTGCTGACCGCCCCCGTAGGAGCTGTCACCGTGCGAACCGCCAGTCGTCATCTTCGTCTCTTCCTCGTCGGCCCGGCCATGCGCCGGTGCTTGTTGTCAGTGGCCGGGCCGGGACCGCAACACCTCGGCATCGTCGTACCCGAACTGCGCCTTCGGTCAACCCTAGGTGATCCGAGACCAGGTCACACCGGGCGAGTTCAAGGCTGTTCGCAGTCGTCGACAACCGAGTCGTCGGCCCGGCGCCACCCGCTTCTCCTCTACTGACGAATCACCTGCGGGGATGGTTCCGCCGCAGTTGCCCGGCCCGGCAGGGTCATCCGGATCAGCGCTCCCCCGAGCGGCGACGTGTCGGCGACCACGGTGCCGCCGTGTCGTTCGACCACCTGACGCACGATTGCCAGTCCCAGACCCGATCCCGGCATCGACCGCGACTGCGTCGACCGATAGAACCGCTCGAAGACGAGACCTCGGTCCTCCTCGGGGATTCCGGGACCGGCATCGGCGACGTTGAGCTCCGCGGTCGACATCCCGATCTGGGTCAGGCCGACGCGCACCGTGCGGCCGGGAGGACTCCACTTCGCCGCGTTGTCGAGCACGTTCAGCACCGCGCGCGACAGTCCATGTGCCTCGCCGAACACGAACCACGGGGCGAGGTCGACCTCGAACTCGACGTCGTTGCGGCGGCGTCGAACTCGTTCGAGGGCCTGCTCCACGATCTCGGCGAGATCGACCTCCTCGTAGACCACTTCCGGCGCGTCCTCGCGGGCGAGGTCGACGAGATCGCCCACGAGCGTGGACAATTCCTCGATCTGCGCCATCACATCGGCACGGAGATCGACCATGTCCTCCTCCGGCACCGCCCGCGCCCCGGGACGACTCGCGGCGATCAGCAACTCCAGATTGGTCCGCAACGAGGTCAACGGGGTCCGCAGCTCGTGTCCGGCGTCGGCGACCAGACGTGCCTGCCGATCCCGGGACTCGTCGAGGGCGCGCAGCATCGCGTTGAAACTGACCGTGAGCTTGGCGAGTTCGTCGTTGCCGGTCACCGGGATGGGCGTCAGGTCGTTGGTCCGCGCGACCCGCTCCACGGCGCGGTTGAGACGCGAGACCGGCCGCAACCCGGCGCGCGCCACCGTCGTCCCGGCCAGGGCGGCGAGGGCGACCCCGCCGCAACCGACCACGAAGAGCACCCAGGCCAGACGCTTGAGCACCCGGTCGGTCTGGATGAGGCTCTGTGCGAGCACGAGGGTGTTGCCGTCGTCGAGTTTGCGGGTCAGGACACGCTGATTGCGCGTGGTGCGCAGGCTCTGCTGCGTGGAACCGGGCACGGACGGCGACCGGACGATGCCGCGCTCGACGTCGTCGAACGGCACCTGACCGATGAGATACGTCTCGCCGCTGGGGGTCACCAGCGCGATGGAGATGTTGGTGGAGAACACCGTTCCGGCCACCAGCTGCTCGGGTTGCGTACGCAGGACCCCCGCGCGGGCGAGCGCGGCCATCCCGTCGGCGCGACTCTCGAGCTGCTGGTCGACATCGTTGTACATCGCGCGATACACGACGAAATACGCGGCCGCGGCCATCAGACTCACCGAGACCAGCACGACGGTCGCCGACAGGATCGTCACGCGGGTACGCAGCGACACCGCGCGCATCAGCGGCATCGGCGCCCGCATCTCCTTCTCGTCCGACCCGACACCGGTGGTGTGCCCCGTGATCGCCCGGGTGAGGCGGTCGCGGAGGAGATCCCGGGTCTTCGGGTGTCGCGACGTCGAGTTCGACGACTTGCCGATCACTAGGGCGGCGTCTCCCGCAGGACGTACCCGACCCCGCGCACGGTGTGGATCAGTCGCGGTTCGCCGTCGGCCTCGGTCTTACGCCGGAGATAGCCGACGTACACCTCGAGCGCATTACCCGACGTCGGGAAGTCGTAGCCCCAGACCTCTTCGAGGATGCGGCTGCGCGACAACACCCGGCGCGGATTGGCCATGAGCATCTCGAGCAGGGCGAACTCGGTGCGCGTCAGACTGATCGAGCGCTCGCCGCGGGTGACATCGCGGGTGACGGGATCGAGCGACAGATCCGCGAACGTCAGGGTCTCCGAATCCGCGTCCTCGTCCGGCGAGGCACGGCGCAACAGCGCCCGCAACCGGGCGAGGAGTTCCTCGAGGGCGAACGGCTTGGGCAGGTAGTCGTCGGCTCCGGCGTCGAGCCCGGACACCCGCTCGGACACTGAGTCGCGTGCGGTCAGCACCAGGATGGGGAGGTCGTCACCGGCGGAGCGGAGTCGGCGGCACACCTCGAGGCCGTCGAGCCTGGGCATCATCACGTCGAGGATCGCCACGTCCGGCCGGTCGGCCAGGATCTTCTCGAGTGCCTCGATGCCGTCGCCCGCGGTCTCGACGCTGTAGCCGTTGAAGGTGAGCGACCGTCGCAACGACTCCCGGACGGCCCGATCGTCATCGACCACGAGGATGCGCATGGCTACAGTCTTATCCACCCCGGCTGAGATCCGGCTGAGCAACGCCGAAACCCACCCGTTCAAGTGCCGGAGTCGGCGTTCACCTGCGGTTCCGGCGGCCTTTCACATCGGGGACCGAGTTCTGTGAGGTCAAATTGATGGATGCGTAACGCCGGGCTTCGGGTCGCGAAACATCGACCTCCGACGCTGAAACCCGTGACCCTGTCTGCCCCGACTCGATCTGTCGTGTCCCGATCGGTGATGTCGCTGTGCGCCTATTGCGGTGTCGGTTGCGGCATGGAGATGAAGCTCGACGACGATTCCGACCGCGTCACCAGGACGATCGGCCGGCCCGATCATCCGACGAACTTCGGGCGACTGTGCACCAAGGGGTCCACCACCGCGGACATGCTCGCCGCCGGCGGGCGCCTGTCCACCGCGCTGGTCCGAGACGATCGGGGCGGCCAGCTCCGGCCCGCCGCACTCGACGCCGTCGTCACCGACACCGCGCGACGCCTGCGCGACATCGTCGACGAGCACGGGCCCGACGCGGTGGCCCTGTATGTGTCGGGCCAGATGTCGCTGGAGGCGCAGTACCTGGCGAACAAGCTGGCCAAGGGATTCCTGCGCACCAATCAGATCGAGTCGAACTCGCGGCTGTGCATGGCGAGCGCCGGGACCGGATACAAACTGTCGCTCGGATCCGACGGGCCGCCCGGGTCGTACCAGGACTTCGACCACGCCGACGTCTTCCTGGTCATCGGTGCCAACATGGCCGACTGTCACCCGATCCTGTTCCTGCGCATGATGGACCGGGTCAAGGCCGGGGCGAAGCTGATCGTCGTCGATCCTCGACGCACGGCGACGGCCGACAAGGCCGACCTGTTCCTGCAGATCCGGTCCGGGACCGACCTCGCCTTCCTCAACGGCCTGCTGCACCTGCTCATCGAGAACGGCCACACCGACACCGAGTTCATCGAGTCGTTCACCGACGGCTTCGACCAGATCCCCGACTTCGCCGCCCAGTACCCGCCGGATGTCGTCGAATCGATCACCGGGATCGCGGCGTCGGACCTGCGGGCCGCGGCCGAGCTCATCGGCGACGCAGCCAACTGGATGAGTTGCTGGACGATGGGCCTCAACCAGTCCACCCACGGGACCTGGAACACCAACGCGCTCATCAACCTCCACCTCGCCACCGGCGCGATCTGCCGGCTCGGCAGCGGACCGTTCTCACTGACCGGACAGCCGAACGCCATGGGCGGGCGCGAGATGGGTTACATGGGCCCGGGACTGCCCGGCCAGCGCGCTGTCGTGTCCGCGGCGGACCGTGAGTTCGTGGAAGGTGTCTGGGGTGTTCCGGCCGGGACCCTGCGCACCGACGTGGGCGGCGGCACCATCGACATGTTCCGTCGGATGGCCGACGGCGAGATCAAGGCGTGCTGGATCATCTGCACCAATCCCGTTGCCTCGGTGGCGAATCGCAAGACCGTCATCGAGGGACTCGAGCGCGCCGAGCTCGTGATCACCCAGGACACCTTCGTCGACACCGAGACCAACCAGTACGCCGACGTGGTGCTGCCCGCGACGCTGTGGTCGGAGTCGACCGGTGTGATGGTCAACTCCGAACGCAACCTCACCCTGTTCGAACCCGCGCTCGACGCCCCCGGACAGGCGATCCCGGACTGGCAGCTCATCGCGCGCATCGCCGCCGAGATGGGGTACGCCGACGCCTTCGACTATGCGAGCGCCGAGGAGGTGTTCGAGGAGATCAAACGGTTCGCGAACCCGAACACCGGTTACGACCTGCGCGGGGTTACCTACGACCGGCTCCGCCGCACTCCGATGCAATGGCCGTGCCCGCCGGCCGACGACAGCGAGCCCGATCCGGTGGACACCGGTGCCCGCAACCCGATCCGATATCTCAACGACGGTCGCAGTCAGACGCTCCACCGCCTCGACGACGGGTCGACACCGCGCCTCGCGTTCGCCACCCCCAGCCGCCGCGCCCAGTTCTTCGCCCGTCCCCACCTCGACCCGGCCGAGATGCCCGACGACGACTACCCCTTCTTGCTGAACACGGGCCGGTTGCCCCATCAGTGGCACACCATGACCAAGACCGGCCGGGTGGCCAAGCTCAACAAACTCAACCCGGAGCCCTTCGTCGAGATACATCCCGACGATGCCGACCGGTTGGGCATCACCGCCGCGGACAAGGTCGAGGTGGCGTCCCGTCGCGGCCGGGCGGTGTTGCCCGCGCGGATCTCCGACCGCGTGCGACCCGGCAACTGCTTCGTACCGTTTCACTGGAACGACGTCTTCGGCGAACACCTGGCGATCAACGCCGTCACCTCCGACGCGGTGGATCCGTTGTCGCAGCAACCGGAGCTGAAAGTCTGTGCGGTGACCCTGATCCGGGTGCCCGGCTCGCGCGGTGACGTCGACGATGCGCCGGTCGTCGCCGCGGGTTCGACGGACCTCGGCGTCGCACTGGGGGTCTCGGGTGTCGAGGCGCCTGCGATGACCCCCGCCGAGCGCCTCTACCTGGCCGGTCTCGTGGCCGGCGTGGGCGATTCGCCCGTGGGCAGTCCGGTCGTCCCGGCCGATGCGCCGCTGGGGGCCGAGCTCCGCATCTGGGTGTCGGGTGTTCTCGCCGGCCTGTACTCCCGCGCGGCCGCCGCACCCGATCCCGCTGTCCCCCGGTCGGACTCATCGTCGTCGGAACCGGACACCGACACGGTGACGGTGCTCTGGGCCTCGCAGATGGGCAACGCCGAGGAGCTCGCCGCAGAAGCAGCCGAGCGCGTCAAGGCCAGCGGCCTCCGGGTCGACGCCCGGTCGATGGACGATGTCGAGGTCGGCGAACTGAAGGGCACGGCCCTGTTCGTCACCTCGACCACCGGGGACGGCGATCCGCCGGACAACGGTACATCGTTCTGGGATGCGCTGAACTCCGACGACGCACCCGACCTGTCCGGCGTCGACTACGCGGTGCTGGCGCTCGGCGACTCCAACTACGACGACTTCTGCGGCCACGGACGCAAACTCGACACCCGCATCGGCGAACTGGGTGGCCGTCGCCTACTCGAGCGCGTCGACTGCGAACCCGACTTCGAGGAGACGGCGGGCGGCTGGCTGACCGAGGTCATCCGGGCGATCAGCATGTCGAACCGGGCACCCACCTCGGGGGTGACCGGCGACCGGGTGACCGTGGTCAGTGAACCGGCCGACTCCGCGGCGGCACCCTCGGTACGTTCCGCGCCGGCCTATTCGCGGAAGAAGCCGCTGCTCACCTCGCTCGTGCGGAACGTCAAGCTCAACTCCGAGGGGTCCGGTAAGGACGTGCGCAACTTCGGGTTCCACCTGCCCGCCGGCACGATGTCGTACCAGGCCGGGGACGCGCTGGGGGTCTGGCCGCGCAACGACCCAACGCTCGTCGAGGAGTTCCTCGACCGTACCGGCCTCGACGCCGACGCGTCGGTGACCGTGGGCGGCGATGAGGTCGCGTTGCACACCGCCCTGCGCGACCGCATCGAATTCGCGCGCGTGACACCGGATCTCGTCCGTTTCGTCGCCGACCGTACCGGTTCCGCCGACCTCAAGACGCTCATCGCACCCGGGAACAAACAGCAGTTCAACGACTGGGCATGGGGGCGACAGTCGGTCGATGTCCTGGCCGATCATCCCGTCAGCGCTGACGCCGCGGAGTGGATGCAGGTCCTCAAATCGATCGCCCCCCGGTCGTATTCGATCTCATCGAGCCCCCTGGAGAGTCCTGACGAGATCCAACTGACGGTGTCGGCCGTGCGCTACAACCTGTTCGGCACGCCGCGCGGTGGAGTCTGCTCGACCTTCCTGGCCGACCGCGCCGACGAGGAGATCGGCGTGTTCGTCACCTCCACGAGCCACTTCCGGCCGCCGGCCGATCCCGACACCCCGATGATCATGATCGGCCCCGGCACCGGCATCGCCCCGTTCCGCGGTTTCCTCCGCGAACGCGAGGCCCTGGGGCACACCGGGAAGAACTGGCTGTTCTTCGGCGAGCAGTACTCGGCGACCGACTTCTACTATCGCGACGAGTTGACGACCATGCTCGGCGACGGACTGCTCACCCGCCTCGACGTCGCGTTCTCGCGCGATCAGGATCGCAAGATCTACGTCCAGGACCGGATGCGCGAACACGGTGAAGAGCTCTACCAGTGGCTGCACGACGGCGCTCACGTCTACGTCTGCGGCGACGCGACTCGGATGGCCAAGGACGTCGACGCAACACTGAAAGGCATTGTCGCGCAGTACGGTCGCCGCTCCCCCGCGAGCGCCGAGTCGTACGTCAAGGCACTCGCAGCTGACAAACGCTATGTGCGGGACGTGTACTGAAGGGCGAGCCCCGGTCGGCACCTGGCCGCAGACCGAAGATGCGGAGCTACCCGATGGCTCCCTGAGGTGCGACGCTTCCCCATGCTCCCTGAGGCGCGACGCTTTCCCATGCTCCCTGAGGTGCGAGGAGCGCAAGCGACGAGCCACGAAGGGCACCGCAAGTCGGAGTAAACAGGCGACGCGAGCTGCCGCGAACTCTCCACAGGCAGGGGTACATACGTTCCTCGGGCTGCCAGAATCTTCGACGATACTGCGATGGCATGGGTATACATCCTCGAGTGCGCGGACGGGAAGTACTACGTCGGAAGCACGCGAAACCTCGACAATCGGTTACGCCAACACAGCTCGGCTGTCCATGGCCGTGAGAAAGTCCCCATTGGTGGCCAGGTCGAGGTCCCCGCTGGTGGCCAGATAAAAGTCCCCACCC